>NZ_AZVB01000014.1:0-107500 GCF_000513995.1 Pseudoxanthomonas sp. J35 | reverse complement strand
TTCCGTCGAGGTGAGCCGCACATTCTGGCAGCCCGTTCCGGAAGTGTCAACACCGCGTCAGCGATATCTTCAGCTTCCGTCGACTTCCGCAGCGAACCGCTTCCGTCGAGGTGAGCCGCACATTTTGGCGACTCTTTCAGGAAACGTCAACATCGCGATGCGATCTCTTCACTTCCCTCCCGCCTGAACCGGTGCGCTTTTCAGCGCGTCCTCGTTGGCGGGGCGCGCATTGTAGCGAGCCCGGACCGATCCGCATAGCCTCCGCGCGAAAATTTTCTCGCGCGTTGCTTTCGTCGCACGCGATCGGCGGCGAAGAACGCCGCGCAACCCTGCGCGAGCAGCGCCCGGACGTGCTCGTCGTGGATCCGGGCCTGCTTTCGGAAGCCGTGCCGCCGGCCGCACTCGTCGGCATCCGCGTGCTGCACATTTCCCCGCACCCGCATGCACGGCCTGCGACGGGCAGCAGCGCCTGCGGGTTCGTCAGCGAACGCAGCGACCTGGAGCGGGTCTGCGAGGCCCTGGAAATCATCACCGGCCGCACGGTCGCCCATGGCCAGCGCGGGGACTGCCAGGCCTGCCCGCTGAGCAAGTCGCTCAAGCCGGCGCCGCTGCCGGTACTGACCCGCCGCGAGTCGGAAGTGTTCGCCCTGATCAGCCGGGGCAAGGGCCCGACTGCCATCGGCCAGGGCTGGGCCTGAGCATCAAGACCATCGAGACCCATCGCGAGAACATCAAGCGCAAGCTCGGCCTGTCCTGCTCGATGGACCTGGTCGACCTGGCCCGGCGCTGGAGCCGTGGCGAATCGATCGACGATGCGTTCCCGGCGCGGCAGGCGCCCAACGGCGTGCGGCGACCACCGGCCTGAGCATCGGCGCGCAGCGTCGCCAGGCGCGGCGTACGGCCACCGCCTCGATCAGCGGTAAGGCCCGGGCCCGCGCCAGACCAGTTCGCCCAGGTGGTAGACGGCGACCACCACCACGACCTGGCGCGCGTCGCCGATGCCCTGCATCTGCGGGTCGGCAGGATCCAGCAGCCGGCACTTGCCCGAGCCGCGGCGCAGCGCGATCTCCAGCGGGCACACCATCCGCGAACGCAGGCCCGGCAGCGGGAAGGAGATCTCCTCCATGCCCTGCTCCTTCCACGAACGCAGGCGCTCCTCGGCCAGCAGGTCGTAGATGATCTGGTAGCCGCCGACCTCGACGCTGGGCTCGGCCGCGTCCAGGTCGTGCCCCCTCCCCGGCTTGTTGGCCGGGCCGCGCGAGGGACCGCTGACCGCAGGACCGGTTTCCTCCTCCAGCATGCCTGGCGGGCGCCCGGTCCATTCGTGCGGGCGCCGCTGCGCCTGCGCGGGGCTGGACGCCGGTGGACGCACCGCGTCCTTCCCCGCCGTGTCGCTCGGCCGGGTGCTGGCTTCCGGCTGCGGCTCCTCCACGCGAAGGATGTACTTGGCTTGCGCGACGGGTTTGCGCGGAGGCTCGGGCTTGCGGACCTCGCGCGTGGCGGGCTTCGGCGGCGCACTCGGCGCCGGGCTGGGCGGCGCCTGCGTTTCCGGCGACTCGGCCGGCTCGCCGAGGAAGTTCACCCGTACCCGGCCGCCACCGGCCGCGCCCTGCGGCGTGGTCACCACTTCCTGGCGCGCCGCGTACAGGACCAGCAGCAGGAACAGCACGTGCAGCAGCGCGCTCAGCAGCGCGGCGATCCAGCGCTGCAGGCGTTCGTTGCGTGGCGTCGGGTCCGGCTGTGGGGACTGGTTGGGCGCGTTCATTCCGCCATGGGGGCGTGGCAGCTGCGGGCCCTCATGCGGGAACCACGAAGCGGTGGAGGAGCAGGCGGGCATGGTAACGCCTGCGCGCGCACCCCGATCGCCCCGGCGGGCCGGCGCTCACCGCCGCGTCACGTTGCCCCGACGCCGCCGTCCGCGCATCGGTGCTAACAGCGGGTTCATGGCCCGCTCCCCTGCCCCACCCTCCGGCCTGCCCGGCGCGCTGCGCTGCTGGCGCAAGTTCCTGCGCCAGTTCCCGGCCGGCTTCCGGGATCCCACCTACCTGGACTGGGAACGCGACTACAAGGTCGAGAGCCATCGCCGCTGGCGGGAAGCGCTGCCGCGCGCCACCTTCCGCGCCCTGCTCAACGGCGGCCAGGAAGCGGAGGTGGCGGCGCGTGCCGTGCGGGTGGAACAGCGCTCACGCCACAGCATGCTGTTCTCGTTCGAAGATGGCCCTGCGCGACGCCCTGCGCGACCCGGACGGCGCCCATGCCTTCGCCCATGGCCTGTACGACTTCCTGCACGGCCGCGGCGCGCTGCCGGCGCGCTTCGACCGCTGGGTCGCCGTCCTCGACCGCCTGCCGCGCCGGCAGACCCGCGTGCTGACCTGGCCGCTGGCGACCGTGTTCGGCTTCATCGCCCAGCCGCGCACGCACATGTTCATGAAGCCCAACACGGTGCGCGCCGCGGCGCGCGCCTACGGGTACGACCTGCCCTACCGGTCGCGCCCTTCCCGGGAGATCTACCAGGGGCTGCTCACCTTCGCCGCCCTGGTGCGGCACGACCTCGCTGACCTGCAGCCGCGCGACATGATCGACGTGCAGTCGTTCCTGTGGGTGCATGGGGCGG
Organism: Pseudoxanthomonas sp. J35; assembly: GCF_000513995.1. GTDB lineage: Bacteria > Pseudomonadota > Gammaproteobacteria > Xanthomonadales > Xanthomonadaceae > Pseudoxanthomonas. The sequence goes on along the minus strand of NZ_AZVB01000014.1, from coordinate 104,886 downwards.
ACGAGTACTGAACGCCGCCGGGAGGCTGGCCGTTTGCCCGAAGGCCCGCTCGCTCCCTACGGCACTACTTGCTGCTGGCGGTCGCGTCTTCGCCGCTGCGTTCCAGGTACGCCTCCGCTTCCGCCGCGTAGGCCCCGTAACCGGGCGCCAGGTGCGGCAGCAGCAGGCGCACCCAGGCGCGGCTGGCGCGTCGGGTTTCGCGCGGACAGCCGGCGGCGCGGGCGGCGGTCAGGTCGCCGGCCGCGACCATCCCGGCGAAACCTTCCGGATCGGTGCCGTAGACCAGGCATTGCAGGTTGAAGTAGCGCTGCTCGCCCAGCGCATGCTCGTCGGCGTAGGCGTCCAGGTTGTAGGCGCCGGTGCTGCGCGAGAGCAGCCAGTTCGCAGCCAGTTCCAGGTTCTCCGCGACCTCGCCCGGCGATTCGTCCAGCCCGGCGAAGCGCAACATCAGGATCGCCGCCAGCTGATCAACCGCGTCTTCCTGGCGCCCGGTCACCGGCAGGTCCAGCAGCTCGACCAGGGCATGGCCGGCCTCGTGCAGGACGATGAAGCGCACGTTGGCGCGCACGTAGCGCAGCGGGTGGTCCGGCCCCAGGCCGAGGGCCTGCTGGTGGGCCTGGCCATGCTCGTACAGCGTGCGCAAGGTCTCGTAGCAGAGCACGACTTCGGCGCTGTCCGGATGGTAGAAGGCGCCGAACTCGCCGCACTCGGCGGTGACGAAGCGCAGCCGGCGCGGCAGCGCGAACATGCCGTCGATCGCCTGCACTTCCGGCAGCCGGCGTAGCAGGTCGGCTTCGCGGACGCGGCGGTAGATCGTCTGCAGGTCGTCCGCGGTGGGCGGCTCGTAGACGTACTCGAAGGCGTAGGTCGCGTTGCTGCCCTCTCCGGTGGCCTGCACCACCGAGCGTGGCAGGGGCGCCGCGCTGTCCTCCGCTGCCGGGTCGTCCGTGACCGTCGCGGCGACGGCAACAGGACCGGCGCTGGCCAGCGCCAGCAACACCAGTAATCCGGTTATGCGATTCCTGCTGGCCATCCGGCAGCCCTGTTCCCCTACGGGCCAAGCTTAGGCGATCAGCGGCCCGGCGTGGCGGCCGCGGCCGGCATCAGGTCTTCAGCAAGCCCGCGTTCCCGCGGCGCAGCTGCGCGCCCGGATGCACCAGGCAACCGGACTGTGCGCGGGCTCACCTGGACGGTCCGGCGCCCGCTTCGCGGCTGTAGATCGATTTGCCGCCACGCAGGGTGTGGACGACGTCGGCGAAGGCGGTGGCGTCCTGTTCGGGCGAGGCGCCGAGGATGACCAGGTCGGCCACCGCGCCCGGCTCGATCCGTCCGCGCTGCGCGCCCTCGCCGAAGAACCCGGCCGGGGCGGTAGTCAGGCTGGCCAGGATCTGCCGCCAGTCCAGGCCGGTGGCGGCCAGCAGCTGCAGCTCGCGGGTGGTGTCGAAGGCCTCGACGTAACCGGCATCGGTGCCGAACAGGACCGTGCCGCCGGCCGCGGCCAGCGCCGCCACCTGCTGCTGGCCATTGCCGACGAAGCGCTCCACCACCGCTGGCGGCGCCTGCTCGCGCCGGATCTCGATCTCGAACATCGCCAGCGTCGGGACCACGGCCACGTCGTCGCGGACCAGCCGCGCCACGATCCCGTCGCTCCAGGGCCCATCGGCCGGCGTGGTATGGGCCAGCACGTTCGCCCCGCCGTCGATCGCGATCTCCATGCCGCGCACGGTGGTCGGGTGGGCGAAGACGGGCTTGCCAGGCGCACGCGCCACCCTGCCGACCGCCGCAGCCACCGGCGCGTCCATCAGCTTGACCCCGTCGCGGCCGAGGATGGCGCCGGTGAACAGCTTCACTCCGTCCAGGCCTTCGTCCAGCTGGCGGATCGCTCGCGCGCGGCCTTCTTCGGCGCTGGCTACCTCGGGGCTGGGCACGCCGGCCTCTTCCAGCAGCTGGCGGGTGTAGACCGGCGTGCCATCCAGCGGGAAGAACGGCATGCCTACGCTGAGCACGCGCGGGCCGCGCACCTCCCCGGCCTCGATGCGCCGCTTCAGCGCCGGCGCGTCGCCGCCGAAGGAGGCCAGGTCGAACACCGTGGTGAAGCCCCAGTGGCCGTACTGCTCCTGCAGCACCGCGGCGAGCCTGCCGGCCGGCTGCCGGGCCACATCCTTGTAGGCCTCGCCGAGCAGGTGCATGTGGCTGTTCCAGAAGCCGGCCACGATCACCTGGCCGTCGACCTCCAGTCGCGGCACGCCGTCCGGCACGGCGACCTCGCCGGCGCTCCCGACCGCCTCGATGCGGCCGTCGTCGACCAGGATGACGCCGTTCCCGATCGGCGCCGCGTCCGGCGCGGGAATGATGCGTGCGCCGACGATGGCCAGGTCGGTGGCGCCGGCCGGCGCAGCGCAGGCCAAGGCGCCCAGCAGCACTGCGCGGGAGCGGGCTGCCGCGCGGAGCCCGGCGTCAGGCTGCCATCCGGTCAGAATCCGCGGCATCCCCCGTCGACGTGACAAAGGCCATCCGGCCGCTTCACGGAGCATGGCAATACGCGTCATGGTGATCGTCAAGGCCACCCCGGAAAGCGAACAGGGCACCCTGCCCTCGCCGGAAGCGTTCGCAGCGATGGACCGGTTCACCGAGGATCTGGTCCGCGCCGGCGTCCTGGTCGCGGGCGCCGGCCTCAAGCCCTCGCGCCACGCCAAACGCGTAGTCTTCGACGCCGGCGCCTGCCTGGTCACCGACGGCCCGTTCACCGAAACCCGCGAGCTGATCGCCAGCTTCTCGATCTGGGAGGTCAAGGACATGGACGAGGCCGAAGCCTGGGCCCGGCGCTACCCGCCGCTGGCCGCCGGCCCCAGCGAGATCGAGCTGCGGCCGTTCCTGGAGCTGGCAGACCTGGCGGAACGGGTGGCGCCGGAAGAACGGGAGACGCCGCGCGAAGGGGAGCGTGGGAGGCTGGGGGTGGCGTAATACGGAAAGTCAGGCCCCCGCCTCTCGGGGCTATAAGTCACAGTTCGGCGACAAGGTGACGTCCCACCTACCCGCTGCATCGCGCATCCGGGCCAGCATCGTGGCCAGCGTGCCCCAAAGCGGCAACCGCAGGTCGTCCGCTTCCGCAGGACGCAGACGTACAAACTCGTGGTAAGCATGGTCCAGATCGGACGGTCCTTCGCCGACCGATTCCCAATGCTCTCGGCACAACGCCGGGACACCAATCTGCTCGGCCACGAATTGATCGGACCACTCCAGGCAGCCCCGGATGATTGCCTCGGCCGTCGGGTCCTGGCCGGCAAGCCGCAAGCGGCCGCCTGTCTTAAAGTTCCCTGCGTCCCGGTAGATGTACTCAAACACCGTAAACTCTCCGTCCATGGTGCACTCCCGTGCTCAAGCTGGCCGCGGCGAGCATAGGAACCGGTAGTCTCACCAGCTGCGAGCGACTTCAACCTGTTGGCTTAGGACACCCATGTCTGAATTACCTCGTGGACTGTACGAGCAACTCGTAACCAAGGGCCTGGAAGATGCACTGGCCACACTGGATCCCCGACACCGCGCCCAACGCGAAACCTTGCACCCGGAAGAGGCTGCGGACCGGCTGGCCTTCCATCTGGCGGCCCTCGTCCGCCGCAGCGTAGCCGCCCTGGACGCCGGCAAGCGCATAGAAGTTGGCCTCAAGCTTGCCGACGAAGTCATCCAGCTGCTGGCTACGGGTAGCAAGGGCGTCGATGACGCCGACTCGCTTGCAACTAGCGGCGATGTGCTCCGAGCCATCACTGCATTGCGTCCAGACGGGCAGCCCGAAGCAGTTACCCTCCCGGCCACGCCGCTCCTCGACACGACCCTGCTAACCAATGCGCCCGGCGAGCCGCATATCGGCTTCCAGCTCAATTCCGAGATCAGTTCGGCCGACCGCATCGACCTACTGATGGCCTTCGTCCGCCGGACCGGCATCCGGCCGATGCTGGACCTGTTGCGCCGGCACGTGGACCAAGGCCGCCCGCTGCGCCTGATGACCACCACTTATACCAATTCGACCGAGCTGGCCGCGCTGGAAGTCCTGCGCGGGCTTGGCGCCGAGATCAAGGTCTCCTACGACGCCACCAGCACCCGACTCCATGCCAAGGCCTGGCTCTTCCATAGGCATTCGGGGTTTTCGACTGCGTACATTGGTTCGTCGAACCTGACCCATTCGGCGCATGTGACCGGGCTGGAGTGGAACGTCCGTGTCTCCGGCGCGCGAAACCCCGATGTCATCGACAAGTTCTCGGCGGTCTTCGAAAGCTACTGGCATAATGCCGACTTCCGGCCATTCGATGCCGAGGAGTTCCGCGAGCTGACCCAGACCCGGAGCGACGGCCCGGTGGTCTACCTGAGCCCGGTCGAGATACGTCCCGAACCTTTCCAGTCGCGCTTGCTAGAGCTGATTGAACTCTCTCGCTTACAAGGCCACCATCGAAACCTATTGGTCTCGGCTACCGGCACGGGCAAGACCGTCATGGCGGCCTTGGATTACCAACGTTTACGTACCCGCCTGCCGCGCTCGCGTCTGCTGTTCGTTGCCCATCGCAAGGAGATTCTCGAGCAGAGTCTGGCGACGTTCCGGCATGCGCTCCGCGACCCCGCCTTTGGCGAGCTATGGGTCGGGGGCGACCGTCCCGACCGCTTCGAACATGTATTCGCGTCGATCCAGAGCCTACGGGGAAGCAAACTTGAGAACCTGGCGCCCAATCACTTCGATGTCGTCATCATCGATGAGTTCCACCACGCCGCCGCGCCCACCTATCAGACGCTTCTGGAGCATTTGCTTCCTCGGGAGCTGCTAGGCCTGACCGCAACGCCGGAGCGTGGCGATGACGAACCGATCCTGCACTGGTTCGGCGACCGGATTGCCGCCGAGCTACGTCTCTGGGATGCCATCGAGCAGCATCGTCTAGTCCCCTTCGCCTATTACGGCATTGCAGACGACACCGATTACCGCAATGTCACCTGGCGGCGTGGCCGTGGCTATGATCCTCAGGAGTTGAGCAACCTAGTTACCGGCAATGATGTGCTGGCGCGGCGCATCATCTCCAAGGCTCGGGACACCGTGCCCAACTTCGAAAGCATGCGGGCGCTGGGCTTTTGCGTCTCAGTGGGACATGCACGCTTCATGGCGGACCAGTTCAACGCCGCCAACCTGCCTTCGGTAGCCGTGTCGGCGGACACGCCCCAGGCCGAGCGGACGCAAGCCCTGCAGGCATTGGCAGCCGGACAGCTTCGCGCGGTGTTCTCCGTGGACCTTTTCAACGAGGGGATCGACGTGCCGGCGGTGGACACCCTGCTCCTGCTTAGACCCACCGACAGCCCCACCGTTTTCCTGCAGCAGCTCGGCCGAGGCCTTCGCCGGGAACCGAACAAGAGCATCTGCACCGTCCTGGACTTCGTCGGCCATCACCGCAACGAATTCCGCATGCATAGGCGGTACGGGGCACTGCTTGGCGGCGGCCGCAGGCAGCTCGAGCGACAGATCGAACAAGGCTTCCCATTCCTGCCGAGTGGTTGCCACATGCAGCTGGACGCGGTAGCCGCCCAGCGGGTGCTTGATAACATCCGCCAGAGTATTCCGCGTACCTGGCGCGGCAAAGCCCAGGAGGTGCGCCGGGTCGCCGAATCCGACCCGCGGATCACCCTCAAGAATTTCATCCTCCAAAGCGGCATCGAGCTGGAGGACATCTACGCCAACAACAAGAGCTGGTCGGACCTGCTCGAGGAAGGCGGCGTGCCCACCCTGCCGCCGGGGTCGCACGAGGCCAGCCTGCGTCGGGCACTGGGGCGCATATTGCACCTGGACGACGCTTTGCGTATCGAGCAGTACCGGGCCTTTGCCGTGCAACCGCATGCCCCGGTCATTGCCCAGTTGGATGTGAGGACCCGCAGGCTGTTCCACATGCTGGCTGCGATGCTCACTGAGTCTGTCCTTAGCAGAGACGAAACGCTCGACGACGCGGCCGCGCTCATCTGGTCTCATCCGCAGGTATTGGCCGAGCTCGTACAACTCCTCGACGTGCTCTCTGATCGGATCGAACACGTGCACCAGCCATTGGCAACACACCCGGATGTGCCCCTCAGCGTCCACGCCCGGTATACACGTCGAGAGGCATTAGCCGCGTTCGCCAGCGGCAACAAACTCAAGTTGCGCGAGTGGCGAGAAGGCGCTTGCTGGCTCCAGGACGAACAGGTCGACTTGCTCGCCATTACCCTGGATAAGACGAGCGGGCACTTCTCGCCCACGACTCGCTATCGCGACTACGCGATCAGCCCTTCCTTGCTCCACTGGGAAAGCCAGTCCGGCACGCGAGAAAGCAGTCCATCGGGCCTTCGATATCAACACCACGAGGCCGAAGGCAGCGTCGTTCTGCCAATGGCGCGGCTAACGGTCGAAGATCGCGCCTTCTGGCTCCTAGGGCCCGCGGCCTACGTAAGCCATGAGGGCGAGCGGCCAATGGCGATCACGTGGCGGCTCGCACACGAGCTACCAGGCGACCTCTTCGCCAGCTTCGGCGCGGCTGTCAGCTGACTAACGCCACATCGCCCTGCTTGGATCCGTACTTCCTACCGACTCCGGAGTAATCAATCACCGCAACGTCAAAAAGCTGACCCACGACTTGTTGCTCAAAGTCATGGCCTGACTGATCGTGATTGACTGCAAACCCAGAATTTTTCAGTTCTTCGATGAGGGGTATCAGTTCATCATCGATGGAAATTATCCGACCGAATTGGCTCGCGCTAGGCCATTCTGATACGACTCCAGTTTCGGCGCACGATTAAAACATCCCCACATATTGCCTCCCCTTTCGCGACCTACATATTCCTTCGATACTCCCCGCCCACGTCGTACAGGGCGTGGCTGATCTGGCCCAGGCTGTGGGTCTTGACCGCCTCGACCAGCGCCTCGAAGACGTTGCCGCGGCGGCGCGCGGTATCCTGCAGGTAGGCCAGACCGTGGCCATTGTGCACGGCCTCGGACAGGCCGCTGCCGGCCTCGTCGGCCCCGGCCAGGTGGCCAGTGACTGTCTCCCCTTCCGGGGCCAGGCGGTTGCGGTTGGCCTGCCAGGCGCGGACGTTGGCGATCTGCTGGGCCTTCTCGGCCTCGGTGGAGCGGATCAGCTCGATCTCGGTGGCCACCTCGCCGGCGTGTTCCTTGGGCAGGAAGGTGTTGACGCCCACCAGCGGCAGGCTGCCGTCGTGCTTCTTCTGCTCGTAGTACAGGCTCTCTTCCTGGATCTTGCCGCGCTGGTACATGGTGTCCATGGCGCCCAGCACGCCGCCGCGCTCGCTGATGGCCTCGAACTCCCTGTAGACCGCCTCTTCCACCAGGTCGGTCAGGTACTCCACCGCGAAGCTGCCCTGCCAGGGGTTCTCGCAGTAGTTCAGGCCAAGCTCCTTGTTGATGATCATCTGGATGGCCACGGCGCGGCGCACGCTTTCCTCGGTCGGCGTGGTGATGGCCTCGTCGTAGGCGTTGGTGTGCAGGCTGTTGCAGTTGTCGAACAGCGCGTACAGGGCCTGCAGCGTGGTGCGGATGTCGTTGAACTGGATCTCCTGCGCGTGCAGCGAACGGCCGGACGTCTGGATGTGGTACTTCATCATCTGGCTGCGCTCGTTGGCGCCGTAGCGCTCGCGCATGGCGCGGGCCCAGATGCGGCGGGCGACGCGGCCGATGACGGTGTATTCCGGGTCCATGCCGTTGCTGAAGAAGAAGCTCAGGTTGGGCGCGAAGTCGTCGATGTGCATGCCCCGGGCGAGGTAGTACTCGACGATGGTGAAGCCGTTGCTCAGGGTGAAGGCGAGCTGGCTGATCGGGTTCGCCCCGGCCTCGGCGATGTGGTAGCCGGAGATGGACACCGAGTAGAAATTGCGGACCTGGTGCTCGACGAAGTACTGCTGGATGTCGCCCATCATGCGCAGGGCGAACTCGGTGCTGAAGATGCAGGTGTTCTGGGCCTGGTCTTCCTTGAGGATGTCGGCCTGCACGGTGCCGCGCACCGTCTTGAGCGTGTCGGCCTTGATCTTCGCGTAGGTCTCCGCGTCCACCAGCTGGTCGCCGGTGACGCCCAGCAGGCCCAGGCCGAGGCCGTCGTTGCCCGGCGGCAGCTCGCCGTGGTACTGCGGGCGCTGCCGGCCTTCGAAGAACGCGTCGATCTTCTTCTGCGCCACCGCCCAGCGATCCGGGTCGGCCTTCAGGTACTTCTCCACCTGCTGGTCGATGGCGGTGTTCATGAACATCGCCAGGATGATCGGTGCCGGGCCGTTGATGGTCATCGACACGCTCGTGGTCGGCGCGCACAGGTCGAAGCCGGAGTACAGCTTCTTCATGTCGTCCAGCGTGGGCACGTTGACGCCGGAGTTGCCGATCTTGCCGTAGATGTCCGGGCGCGGCGCCGGGTCCTCGCCGTACAGGGTGACCGAGTCGAACGCGGTGGACAGGCGCGCGGCCGGCTGGCCGGCGGACAGGTAGTGGAAGCGGCGGTTGGTGCGTTCCGGCGTGCCCTCGCCGGCGAACATGCGGATCGGATCCTCGCCGGTGCGGCGATACGGGTAGACACCGCCGGTGTACGGATAGCTGCCGGGCAGGTTCTCCTTGCCGAGGAAGGTCAGCAGCTCGCCCCATGAGCGGTAGGTGGGCGCGGCGATCTTCGGCACCTTCTGGTGGCTGAGCGATTCGCGGTAGTTCTCCACGCGGATGGTCTTGCCGCGGACCTGGTACTCGGTGACCTCGTCGGTGATCGACTTCAGCCGCTGCGGCCACTCGCGCAGCAGGCGCAGGGATTCGCTGGAGAGCGACTGGACGGCGTCGTTGTAGCGCTGGCGCAGGTTGAACAGGGTGCGGTCGGCCTCGGGCGCCATCGCCCCTCGCCCCTCGGGAGAGGGGTGCATGGCGGCCGTGTCGTACAGCGACAGCGGCTGCGGCAGCAGCGGGTCGCCCAGCTCGCGCAGGACTTCCCAGTAGTGCTGGGCGCGGGCAGCGGTCTCGGCCTCGCATTCGATGCGGCGGTTGATCGCCCTGCCCTGCTCGGCGATCTCGGCCAGGTAGCGCACGCGGCTGCCCGGGATCAGCACGGTGGCGCGCGGTTCCTTGAGCGAGGTGTCGATGTCGGGCCGGTAGTCGCAACGGCCACCCTCGCCCACGCCGAGCTTCTCGCGCAGCAGCCGGCACAGGTTGGCGAACATCCAGCTCACGCCCGGGTCGTTGAACTGGCTGGCGATGGTCGGATAGACCGGGATGTCCTCGTCCTTCGCCTGGAATGCGGTGCGGTTGCGCTTCCACTGCTTGCGCACGTCGCGCAGCGCATCCTCGGCGCCGCGGCGGTCGTACTTGTTCAGCACGATCAGCTCGGCGAAGTCGAGCATGTCGATCTTCTCGAGCTGGCTGGCCGCGCCGTAGTCGGAGGTCATCACGTACATCGGGAAGTCGACCAGGTCGACGATCTCCGAGTCGGACTGGCCGATGCCGGCGGTTTCCACGATCACCAGGTCGAAGTCGAGCGACTTGAGGTAGCCGACGCAGTCCTTGAGCACCGCATTGGTGGCCACGTTCTGCCGGCGGGTGGCCATCGAGCGCATGAACACGCGGTGGCTGCGCAGCGAGTTCATGCGGATGCGGTCACCCAGCAGTGCGCCGCCGCTGCGGCGACGGGTCGGGTCGACCGAGACCACGGCGACGCGCATGGCCGGGAAGCAGGACAGGAAGCGGTTGAGCAGCTCGTCGGTGACCGAGGACTTGCCGGCGCCACCGGTGCCGGTGATGCCGATCACGGGCGTGATTCGTGATTCGTTGGAGCCTGAGGCCCAACCGCGGCGCATCAGGGCCAGCTCGGATTCGGAGAAAACGCCGTCCTCGATCTTCGAGAGCATGCGGGCGATCGCGAACTCGTCGGCCGTGTCCTGCCCTTTCGAATCCCCAATCACCAATCCCGAATCACGGTTGTTGCGCGTACGCGCAACAACGTCCTCGATCATCTCCACCAGCCCCATCTTCATGCCATCGTTGGGGTGGTAGATGCGCTCGACGCCGTAGGCTTCCAGCTCGCGGATCTCTTCCGGGGTGATGGTGCCGCCACCGCCGCCGAACAGGCGGATGTGCGAAGCGCCACGCTCGCGGAGCATGTCGACCATGTACTTGAAGTACTCGACGTGGCCGCCCTGGTAGCTGGACAAGGCGATGGCGTCGGCGTCCTCCTGCAGCGCGGCGCGTACCACGTCCTCGACGCTGCGGTTGTGGCCGAGGTGGATGACCTCGGCCCCCTGCGCCTGGATCAGGCGGCGCATGATGTTGATCGCCGCGTCGTGGCCGTCGAACAGGCTGGCCGCGGTGACGAACCGCAGCGGGGTGGTGTCCGGACGGGCGGCGGGGATCTGGCTTGCGGGGGTGCTCATGCGCGCTGCTGGTCTTCGGGAATCAATGGCTTGTTCCCGATTCTAGTGCTTTCACCCGAAACCTTAGGGTGCGCTGCAGCGTGACTTTGGCGGCCGGGATGGGAACGCGGCGTGCAGGACGTCGTAGAGCGGGGCTTGCCCCGCTGCTTCTCCCGGTGATGTCGGGAACCATACGCTGGAGTCGGGCAAGCCCGACTCTACGTGGGCGCGTTGGCGGTTCTGCGTGCGGCGGCCGCCGTTCTGGAGCGGGGCTTGCCCCGCTCCCGTGCGTGATGGCCGGCGCCGGCCTCAGAACCGGCCTTCGATACCCAGCGTCACCGTATCGGCGCTGTTGATCTCGGTGTCGTAATAGTCGCCGTTGTAGTAGTAATCCGTGGCGTAGGCGTACCTGGTGTAGACCAGGCTGACGCTGAAGTGCCGGTTCGCGTCCACGCCGATGCCGAAGCTGGCGTAGGCGCCATCCACGTCCACGTCGTCGTCGGCGGTCCAGTAACCCAGGCGGGCGATGGCGAACCAGGGATTGCGTTCGCCGAAGTTGAAGCGGGCATTGGCACCGATGTTGGCGTAGCGGATCGACGGGAACAGCCCGCTCTCCGTGGTCCGCTGGTCGAGGCGGCCACCGCCCAGCTCGAAACCGACCAGCGACACATCCCCTGCCAGCCAGCGGTAACCGAAGTTGCCCGACGCGAAATCCTGGCGCACGTCCTCGTAGACCCAGCCCTGCCCGGCCTGCACGCCGGCGAAGAACCCGTCCTGCAGCGGCTTCTTGCGGCGCGCCTGGTGAGGCGACGGCGGCGGCACGGACGGCACCGGCGCACCCAGTGCCGATGGCGTCGACGTCGCCTGGGCAGGCCCGGTCGCCTGCGATTGCGGGTACTGTGACGGTGGCTCGGTGGAACTGCCCTGCGCGGGCTGGGCCTGCGGCTGCGTGGTGGCCGGCTTCTGCCCTTTCCGATACGCATTCCAGGCAGGCGAGATGGACTGGGCCTGGGCCTCGGCGATCCCGCTGGCCAGCAGGACGGACACGGCGAGTACTGCGGTCTTCTTCATGCGCTTCCCCCGTTGGACGTGAGCATCCGCGCATCCACGCACGGATGGTGCGGTCCGCCGCGGCCCTGCCGTCCATGGGCATGGAGGCGTCCCCGGGCACGCGGATCGTCCGCGTTACAGCGGTTCTGCTACGCATCGACCTGGCGGCCTGCGAACCCCGTCGCGACCGCCCTTCCCCGGGCCGCGGAGGCGGCCCGTGCCGATTGTGCCAGCCTGCGACCGGCGGGCAACACCCGCCGGTCAGGCCGGACCCGGCGACGCCCAACCATGGCCCGGCATGGAGGCGCCACATCCGTCGCCCGCCTTGCGGGCAGCAGGCCGCGGCGGCCGGCCTCGTCTGCCCAGGCCCAGGCTCAGGCGAAGCCGAATGGCAGGTTGGGCGAAGAGACCACGCGCTCGCCCACATCCTCGCCATGCAGGAAGCGCAGTGCGGCCTCGATCACGCGCGGCTCGCCGGCGATGCGGTGGTGGCCCAGGTCACTGGTACTGAGCAGGCGCGCGTCCGGCCACAGCCGCGCGTAGCGCTCGCCCTCTTCCCACGGCACGTCGCCGTCTTCGAGGTCGTGCACGACCAGCGCCGGCACGCCCAGCGCGGGCACGTGATGCTGGATCCCGAACGCGTCGACCGGCACGCCGATCTCGCGCTCGAAGCGCTGGAACATGCGGTCCACCAGCGGCGGCGCCAGCCCGACCATGCGGCCGAAGCGGTTGCCGGCCTCGCGCAGGTCGGCGGCGGGCGCGATGAGCACCGCGCGCCCTGCCTGCACGCCCCCGTGCAGGGCCAGTGCCGCCGCGGCGCCGCCCATCGAGTGCGCGACGATGGCGGCGGCGGGGCCGTGCTGGCGCGCCACCGTGGCCAGCGCTTCGGCGAACGCCGGCAGGATCGCGCGGCCGTCGCGGTTGCGGCCGTGCGCGGGATGGTCGAAGGCGACCACCGCGTAGCCGGCCTGGCGCAGCGGTTCCACCCACGGCCGGCAGCGCAGGCCGAAGCTGGACCAGCCGTGCGAGAACAGCACGTAGGGCTCGACCGCGGGGTCGCCCCAGGTGTACGTGGTGAGCGTGCCGACGGCGCTTTCGACCTGGCCGATCACGGCATCGTCGGCCGGCGCCGCCATGGCGCGCGCATGCGAGGACGGCAGCGGCGTGCCGAACAGCCGCGCGGCCCGGCGCACCGTGGCGCCGGGCATCACCCAGCCGCCGATGGCGAAGGCGGCGCGCAGCAGCCGCGGGACACCCGGATTTCGAACGGTCGTGCTTTTTTGTGGCGGAGCGAAGGGAGCAACGGTAGCCATGGCGATCCTCCGTGGGGGAGTCAGCGGCGGGGGGCGGCGGCCGGGGTGGCCGGCTGGGATTGCAGGCGGGCGAACAGCTCGTCGAACGCACGGCGCGCCAGTGCCTGGGCCTGCGGGTTGTGCAGGCGCGCGTGGTGCAGGCCGTGCATCAGCGCCTGCAGCTGGAAGGCGACCAAGGCCGGATCGGTGTCGGGACGGAAATGCCCTTCCTCCACCGCCAGGCCGACCGCGCGTTCCAGCGCCTGGCGCCAGTTGTCCATCAGCTGGGCGACGTGGTCGCGCATGGGGCCGGGACGGCCGTCGTACTCGAGGGTGGCGCCGGCGAACACGCAGCCTTCCGGATGCGCGGCCAGCCAGCCCAGCCAGGCCTCGATGATCGCGCGCAGCCGCGGCAGGCCGCGCGGGCGGGTCAGCGACGGCGCCATCACCTGCCCGGCGAACTGGCCCGCGACCCAGTCCAGGGTCTGCCGCACCAGATCCTCGCGCGAGCCGAAATGGGCGAACACGCCGCTCTTGGACATACCCGCAGCCTGGGCCAGCTCGCCGATGGTCAGCCCTTCCAGGCCGCTGTGCGCGGCCATGCCGGCGGCCCGCTCCAGCAGCATGCTTCGGGTGCTGGCGCCCTTGGCGGTGGGCGGCGGGCTGGCGGCGACGGGGCTCATGATCGACGTAATAGCACGACCGTTCGTTTTATTCAAGCCCGGTGAGGCTTCCTGCACGGGCTGGGGGTACAATGCGCGCCTGCGACGCACGCCCCCTTCCCGGCCGAGTCGCTTTTTTGTTTGCGGACCCGGCGCGAGCCACCAACAGCCATACCGTCACGGTCGCCGCAGCCCGGCGCCCTGACGCGGAGCCAACCGATGCTTCTGGAAACCCTCGCCACCTCCGGCCACGAGCAGGTCGTCTTCTGCAACAACCCCCAGGCGGGCCTGAAGGCGATCATCGCCGTGCACAACACGGTGCTGGGCCCGGCGGTCGGCGGCGTGCGCATGCGCCATTACGCCGACGAGGCCGACGCGGTGCGCGACGTGCTGCGCCTGAGCCGTACCATGACCTACAAGAACGCCCTGGCCGGCCTGAACATCGGCGGCGGCAAGGCGGTGATCATCGGCGACCCGAAGACCGACAAGAGCGAGGCGCTGTTCCGCGCGTTCGGCCGCCAGGTCGAGGCGCTGGGCGGCCGCTACATCACCGCCGAGGATGTCGGCACCGACGTCAACGACATGGAGCTGATCTACCTGGAGACGGAGTTCGTCACCGGCGTGCACCAGGTCCATGGCGGCTCCGGCGACCCGGCCCCGTTCACCGCCTACGGCACCCTGCAGGGCCTGATGGCCTCGTTGCAGCGCAAGTTCGGCCACGAGGAAGTGGGCAAGGTCAGCATCGCGGTGCAGGGCCTGGGCCACATCGGCATGGAGCTGGTGAAGCTGCTCAAGGAACGCGGCGCCAAGCTGTTCGTTTCCGACCTGGATCCGAAGCTGGTCGACCGTGCGGTGTCCGAATACGGCGCCGAAGCGGTGAAGCCCGAAGAGATCTACGACGTGCAGGCCGACGTCTTCGCGCCCTGCGCGATGGAAGGCTCGATCGACGCCAGCACCCTGGAGCGGCTGAAGGCGAAGATCGTCTGCGGCTCGGCCAACAACCAGCTGGCCAGCCACGCCATCGGCGACGAGCTGTACCGCCGCGGCATCCTCTACGCGCCGGACTACGCGGTGAACGCCGGCGGGGTGATGAACGTGTCGCTGGAGATCGACGGCTACAACCGCGAACGGGCGATGCGCCTGATCCGCAGCATCTACCACAACGTCACGAAGATCTTCGACCTGTCCGAGCGCGAAGGGATCAGCCCGCAGTACGCGGCCGACCGCATCGCCGAGGCGCGCCTGGAAGCGATCGGCCGGCTGAAGCTGCCGATGGGCCGCACCCGCCCGCGGATGGGGCACCTGCGCGGCGAGCACTGAGCCGCCCCGGCGTGGGAGTCGGGCAAGTCCGACTCTACAAAGGCACCGCAACGCCGCCTTTGTAGAGCGGGGCTTGCCCCGCTGCCTTTCATGCGGGCCGGGCACACCGGGCGTGGGAGTCGGGCAAGCCCGACTCTACGAAAGCCACGCATGCTGCACCTGCACGTGTGGTCGCCGGGGCGGCGCACTACACTGGTCGCAAATGAAACCATTGAGGTAGGCAATGCGGCTGTTCCAGCTGGGAGAGGAGATCGACGCACTGCGCGAGGCCGTGCGCCGGTTCGCGGACTCGGAAATCGCACCGCGGGCGGCGGAGATCGACGAGGCCAACGCCTTTCCCCAGGACCTGTGGCCCAAGCTGGGCGAGATGGGCCTGCTGGGCATGACCGTGCCGGCCGAATACGGCGGCAGCGGCATGGGCTACCTCGCCCACCTGGTGGCGATGGAGGAGATCTCCCGCGCCTCCGGCTCGGTCGGCCTGAGCTACGGCGCGCACTCCAACCTGTGCGTGTCCAACCTCTACCTCAACGGCAACGAGGCGCAGCGCCAGAAGTACCTGCCGAAGCTGTGCAGCGGCGAATGGAAGGGCGCGCTGGCGATGAGCGAGCCGGGCGCCGGCTCGGACGTGGTCGGCTCGATGCGCTGCAGCGCCGAACTGCGCGATGGCATGTGGATCGCCAACGGCAACAAGATGTGGATCACCAACGGCCCGGAGGCCGACGTGCTGGTGGTCTACATGCGCACCGCCGGCAAGGACGCGGGCAGCCGCTGCATGACCGCCTTCATCGTCGAGCGCGGCATGCCCGGCTTCTCCACCGCGCAGAAGCTCGACAAGCTGGGCATGCGCGGCTCCAACACCTGCGAACTGGTGTTCGAGAACTGTGCGATCCCGCAGGAGAACGTGCTGGGCGAGGTGAACCAGGGCGTGCGCGTGCTGATGCGCGGCCTGGACACGGAACGCCTGGTGCTGACCGGCGGCCCGCTGGGCCTGATGCAGGCGGCGCTGGACATCACCCTGCCCTACGTGCGCGAGCGCAAACAGTTCGACGCGGCGATCGGCACCTTCGGCCTGATGCAGGGCAAGCTGGCCGACATGTACACCGCGCTGCAGTCCAGCCGCGCCTTCGCCTACCAGGTCGCGCGCGATTTCGACGCCGGCCATACCTCGCGCGCCCTGGCCGCCTCGTGCCTGCTGCACGCCTCCGAGGCCGCGGTGCAGGTGGCGCTGGAAGCGATCCAGTCGCTGGGCGGCAACGGCTACATCAACGAGTTCCCGACCGGCCGCATCCTGCGCGACGCCAAGCTCTACGCGATCGGCGCCGGCACCAACGAGATCCGCCGCATGCTGATCGGCCGCGAACTGTTCGAAGGCCGCGGCTGAGCCGCACCACCGCACCTGGCCGCGACGTCATCGTTGCTCCGTAGAGTCGGGCTTGCCCGACTCCCCCGCCGGATGTGCCGGCGCACGCGAAGAGCAGCGGGGCAAGCCCCGCTCTACATCCACGCCCGATGTCCGCCGCATCGGGAGCGGCGGGACGCAAACCTCGCCCTCCCGATGGCCTTCCAGCCCTCCCAAAAAAGAACGCGCCCCGAGGGGCGCGTTCCTGTTTCCACCGACCGCCGCGCTCAGAACGCGTGGCGGTACTGCAGGTTCACCTGCTGGTCGCTGTAACGGTCGCTCTGGCGACGGCTCAGGTCGACGCGGAACAGGTTGCGAGGCGAGAACGCGGCGTTCAGGCCAAGCTGGTACAGGCTGCTGTGCTCGGCCAGGCCGATGCCGTACAGCGGCTCCCACTGCTCGTAGCCGACGAAGCTGGCATTGAACAGTTCGCCACTGGACTGCAGGCGCTCCTGGTACTCGCCACGCGCGTCCAGCGACAGCGACAGGCCGTTGCCCATCCGCCAGCTGCGCTCGCCGCGCAGGCCCACGTAGCCCTGGGTGCGGGTGCTGTCCCAGGCGTCCGCACGCAGGCCCAGGCCGCTGGCGCCGGCTTCGCTGAAGCCGTCGTTCTCCAGGCGGGTGTAATCCACGCCGACGTACGGGGTCAGGGTGGCGCCCGCCAGGCGGAAGCCATGACCGGATTCCACGTTGGCGGTGAAGTAGTTGCCCGACACCCGCGAGGACACGCCGTCCAGGCTCATGCCCAGCAGCACGTTGCGCTGCATCTGCCGGTCGAACTGGCCCATGCCGACGCGGCCCTGCGCGTACCAGCCGTCATCCAGCCAGGCCGCGTAGAGTTGGCTCTCGTACTGGTAGCCGCGCACGCGGTCGCCCATGGCCGGCAGCCAGCCCTGCTGCTGCTGGCGGCTGAAGGCCACGCCGGCCAGTGCATTGGCGCCCAGCGCGATGTCGTGGCCGACCATGTCGCCGCTGGTGGCGAAGTCCACCGCGTCGAACCCGGTCAGCGACATGGCGCCATCGCGCGACAGGCTCGAAGCCCAGGCGCCGGTGCCGCGGATGCTGTCGCGGAAGCGGTCGACACGAGCGTTGGCCGCGCGACGGTTGGCGTCGATGCTGTCGTAGGTCATCGCCGAGGACGCGCCGTGCAGCTGGCCCGACAGGCTGCGCAGCGACAAGTCGAAGCCGGCGATGCCCTGGGCCTGCTGGAACGCGGCAGCCGCATCGAGCAGGCGCGCGTCGATGCCGACGCCGCCACCGAGCTTGATACCGTTGTCGATGCCGCCGAGCATGTTCTCCACGCGGGTGGCCGAGCCCTGCGACAGCGCCGACAGGCCCCACATCGACGACGCCGCGGCCACGTCCACGCGGGTGGCGCGCAGGTAGGCATTGAGCAGGTCGTACTCGAGGCTGTAGTTCACCAGGGTCACGTTAGGCGCGCTGGTGACGAAGGCGAACTCGCCGTCCAGGCCTTCCTTGGTGTACAGCACCATGGCGCGCTGGTCGAAGACGTAACCGTTGCGGATGCCTTCGATGTACAGCGTGCTGTCGGCGATCTTGGCCGTGCCGTCCACGCCGAGCGGGTTGCCCAGCCAGATGTGCAACGTGCCGGTGTCGGTGTTGACGAAGTCGCCGGCGATGTTCATCGCGTTGACGCCGTCGCCGGCGATCAGGTCGCCGGCATTGGTGACGCTGCCGCCGAAATTGCCCACGCCCTTGAAGCGGGTACCCGCTTCCGTGCTCACGTTGGAGCTGGTGAGGCCCTGCCGCACTTCCAGGCCGCCCTTCCGCAGCACGGTGTCGCCGGTGTACGAGCTGCGCTCGGTCAGCACCAGGGTGCCGGTGCCGTCCTTGATCAGGCCGCCGCTGCCGCTGATCGGATTGCGGAAATAGCTGACGTCGATGCCGCGCGCCGGATCCACGCGCTTGTTGTCGAACTCGACCAGCACGTCGCCCCAGTCGAACTTGCCCGGGCCCTTGACCGCCGCGCCCACGTTGAGCAGGCCGTAGCCGAAGATGTCGTCCACGCCCTCGGCGCCGATGTCGGTGGCGGTACCGAGGATGGTCTGGCGGACCAGGTCGTTGTTGAAGTACGGGAAGGCTTCCCACACCAGCGCGGCTGCGCCGGACACCAGCGGCGCCGCGTAGGAGGTGCCCCCGCCCCACTTGTAGGAGGTGCTGCCGGCGCTGTCGGTGTGGCCGGTGAACACCGCGTTGCCCGGGGCGACCAGGCAGTAGTTCCTGGCGACGCCGCAGGCCTGCGAGTAGTCGGTCAGGGTCGGCTCGGCCTCGGTCGGGTTCAGCGCGCCCACGGCCAGCCAGCCGCGCTCCAGGAATGCCGCCGCGGGCGACTTGCTGGGCAGCGCGGCGTTGTCGGTCGGATTGGCACGGTAGCGTTCGTCGCGGCCGGCGTTGCCGTTGGCGAACACGACCAGGCCATCGCGGTTGAGGATCAGGTCGCTGTACGCGTTGACGAACTCGTTGGTGACCCGGTCGTCGGTCCAGTACAGGCCGCCCCAGGAATTGTTGATGATCACGCCCGTGGCGCCAGCTCTTTCGGCGGCGTCGGCGATCTCGAGGTTGAGGGCACGGAAGTAATCGCCGTAGCCCTGCCCGGCGCGGACCTCGTTGCCCTGGCCCGAACCGTCGTCGTCCGGCGATTCGTCGTAGATGATGCGCGAGGACACGATGCTCGCGCCCGGGGCGACGCCGCCCGGCCAGTTGCCGACGGCCTTGCCGGCGGCCAGCTGCGCCACCGTGGTGCCATGGCCGACCTTGTCGCCGACGCTGAGGTCGTTCTCGGCCGGGTCCACGTGCACGAAGCTTTCGATCACCCGGCCCGTCAGCGCGGGATGGTTGCTGTTCACGCCGGTGTCGAGCAGGCCGATGACCACGCCCTTGCCGGTGTAACCGGCGCGCTCGGCTTCGGTCGCGTGGGTCAGGGTCAGGTGCGCGTCGTGCGGCGGCTGCACATTGGCCGGAGGAGGTGGAGTACCACCGCCACCGCCGCCGTCGTTGCCACCACCGCCACCGCCGCCACCACCACCGCCACCGCCGGAGCCGCCGCCACCACCGCCACCGATGACCAGCGGCGGGACATCGCTCTTGGAGTTGCCACCGCCACAGGCCGACAGGCCCAGGCTCAGCACCGCGACGACAGCCAAAGCCAAGGCATTGCGCCCTTGCGTGTTCTTCATCCGTGTTTTCCCCCATGGCAGTGGCGCGACGGTCGCGCCAGGCATTGGGGCAATTTGTAACCCGTATCCCATCCAGAAACAACGACTTCCACCGGTGTCCTGTGGCGTAGGTCCAGTTCCATGCACTCCACCGGACGCTGGCGAGCTTTGTCCTGAGGCGCTCGTCACGCAATCAACGAAGCTGGGGAAACACCGGTGCGCAGACAGCGCATGGCGGTCCGACGCGGCGGCCGGATGCCCCCACCGGATAACGGCTGGATCAGAAGCCGACGGCGTAGCGCAGCGAGACCAGGCTGGCATCGCCGCGCGGGCCGAAGCGCTGGTCGTAACCCAGCGACAGCACCGAGCGCGGCGACAGCCAGGCCCGTGCCGAGACCCCGAACATGCCGCCGGACAGCGCCGGATCGGTGGCCGCCAGCGGCGACCAGGCTTCCACGCCGACGAAGCTCGCCGGGCGTTCCAGACCGTCGCTGGCCACTGCCTGCTGCCACTCGGCATAGCCGTCGAGGCCGAAGCGACCCCAGTCCTGGCTTGCGCGCAGGCCGGCAATGGCCTGGGTGCGCGAGGCCGCGTGGCCGTCGCTGCGCAGGCCGAAGCCTTCGGCGCCCTGTTCCTCGAAGCCGTCGCTGACCACGCGCACGTGTTCGGCGGCCACGTAGGGCGACACCGTCCAGTCCGCGCCCCCGAAGCGGTAGCCCGCCTCTGCACCCGCCAGCGTGTAGCTGCCGCCATAATCCGCGTGCAGGCCATAGGTGCTGCCGCCGAGCAGCAACTGCCGGTCGACCTGGCGCTGCCACTGGCCGGCACCGAACTGCCCCATCAGATAGCCCTGGTCCCACTGGCGGCCGATCCACGCCTGCGCGCCCGCCTGGCGTTCGCGGCTGCGGTCGGCCACCCCGCGGACCAGGCTGTCGCCACGCGCCTCGCTGACCGCGATGCCGGCCAGCAGCGAGCCGGACAGGCGCGCGTCGTGGCCGGCCATCCACCCGCCAACACGGGCATCCGCCCCTGCCACCGGAGCACCGGCCGCATCCAGGGCCTGCATCCAGCCACCGGCGCGGACATGGCCATTGGCGACTTCGTCGAAACGCGAGGCCAGCGCGCGCCGGCCCAGGTCCAGGGCATCGAAGGTCGCCGCCGCCGCGGCCGCATGCACTTCGCCGGACATGCTGCGCAACGTGGACACCGCCTCGCCAGCGCTGGCGATGTTCTGGAACTGGCCGGCGATGCGGATGAAGCCGTCGGCCACCGCGCCCTCGCCCCCCTGCTGCGCGTCGATGGTGTCGAACGCCGCCTCCACCCGCTGCGCCGCCGACAGCGCGGCGGGCGTGATGTCGGCCAGGCTGGCCGCGGTGGCCTGCACGTCCAGGCGGCTGATGTCCATCCATGCACGGTTGGCGTCGTACCCAAGCGTGGCATCGAGGAACAGGCTGGACGAGGCGGTCAGGCGGTCAAACCGGCCGGTCAGGCCGCCATCGGCGGTCAAGACGTACTCGCGTGCCTGCCAGGTGTAGCCGCTGCGCAGTCCGGCGACATGGACGTCACCGCCTTCCAGGGTCGCCGTGCCGCCCACCTGCAAGGGCCCGTAGCCCACCACCAGCGACAGCACGCCGCCGGGCTTCTGCACGTAGTTGCCGGCCACTTCCATCCCGCCGGCCGGCAGGTCGCCGTCGATGAGGACGGTGCCGGTGTTCTGCAGGTTGCCGCCCAGCCAGCCGGCGCCGGCCAGGCGCGCGCCGGCCGCGACGAAGACATCCGACCGGCTCAGCCGCCCGGGGATCTTCAGCGTGCCGCCCTGCACGCGGGTGGCGCCCTCGTAGTCCAGCGCCACTCCGCCGGCGCCGAGCACCAGGGTGCCGCTGCCCTGCTTGAGCAGGCCGCCGCTACCGGTGATGGCGTTGCTCCAGGTCGACTCGCCGCTGAAGTTGACGGCAACGTCGCCCCAGTCGAACTTCGCCGGCCCGCCCAGCGCCTTGGCGACATCGAGCAGGCCGTAGCCGAACACCGCGTCCACGCCCGGGTCGCCCAGGTCGGTGGCGGTACCCAGCAGGGTCTGCCGGACCA
This sequence comes from Pseudoxanthomonas sp. J35, assembly GCF_000513995.1. Lineage (GTDB taxonomy): Bacteria > Pseudomonadota > Gammaproteobacteria > Xanthomonadales > Xanthomonadaceae > Pseudoxanthomonas. The sequence continues at coordinate 83,516 of NZ_AZVB01000014.1, read as the reverse complement.
GGTCGTTGTTGAAGTACGGGAATTTCTGCCAGACCACCGCCGCGGCGCCGGACACCAGCGGCGCGGCGTACGACGTGCCGCTGCCGTAGTAATAGGAAGGGTTGCCGGCGGTGTCGTTGGTGCCGGTGAACATCGCCGTGCCCGGCGCGACCAGGCAGTAGTTCTTCGCCAGGCCGCAGGCGTTGGAGTAGTACATGAGCCGGTCGGGCCGGGAGGTGTCCAGCGCCGCGACCGCCAGCCAGCCGCGCTCGAGGTCGGCCGCCGGCAAGGTGCTGTTGGGGCCCGGCTGGCTGGGCAGTGCCGCCATGTCGGTGGGATCGGAACGGCTTTCGTTGCCGGTGGCGAACACCACCAGGCCGTCGTGGTCGCGGATGAAGAAGCGGTACTCGTCGGCGATCGCGGCGGTGGCGGTGTCGCGGGTCCAGTACAGCCCGCCCCAGGAGTTGTTCATGATGCGCATGCCGCGCGCGACCAGGTCCTGGTGGATCGCCTTGACCCCGATCGCGCCGGTGACCTCGTTGCCCTGCCCCGACCCGTCGTCGGTCGGACGCTCGTCGTTGATGATGCGGGCCGACAGGATGGTCGCGCCGGGGGCGACGCCGCCGGGCCAGCGCCCGAAGGCCTGGCCCGCGGCCAGCTGGGCGACGGTGGTGCCATGGCCGACCTTGTCGTCGACGCTGAGGTCGTTCCGGCTGGCACTGACGTAGGTGAGGTTGGCGGCCACCCGCCCGGCCAGCGCCGGCTGGTTGCGGTTGACGCCGGTATCGATCACGCCGATCCGGTAGCCGGCGCCAGTATAGCCCTGGCGCTCGCCGGCGGTGGCGTGTGTCAGCGCCAGGTGCGCGTCGATGCCCGGCTGGATCAGCGGCGGAGGCGGTGGCGGCGGCGGAGGCGAAGTCGGCGGGGGCGGCGGCGGGGGCGATGGCGCGCTTGGCGTACCGGAACGGACGTTGCCGCCACCACCACCGCCACAGGCGGCCAGTCCGGATACCAGCGTGCTGGCGATCGCGATCGCCAGCAGCGAGCGCGCCAGCCCGTTGCCCGTGCCCGCACTGCCGAAGACCTGCATCAGTTCACCTCTCGCGATGTTCTCGCCGGCGGGTCGCCCACCAGCCCCCCCCGCCCCGTCTATACCGCAACCGGGGGCCCGCTGTCGCCTGTCCGGGGGGACGGTAGCGGGCGCCGGCGGCCACCGCGATAATCAGGACTCATCCGCGAGAGGTTGCCTCCCCCATGTCCGACATCGTCATTGCTGCCGCCAAGCGCACCGCCATCGGTTCCTTCCTCGGCCAGTTCACCGGCGTGCCGACCCCGACCCTGGGCGCCGCCGCCATCTCCGCCGCGCTGGAGCAGTCCGGCGTACCGGCCGCCGACGTGTCCGAAGTGATCATGGGCTGCGTGCTGCCGGCCAACCTCGGCCAGGCGCCCGCACGCCAGGCGGCACTGGCGGCCGGCCTGCCGGCCAGCACCGGCTGCACCACCATCAACAAGGTCTGCGGCTCGGGCATGAAGGCGATCATGCTGGGCCACGACCTGATCAAGGCCGGCTCGGCCTCGATCGTGGTCGCCGGCGGCATGGAGTCGATGACCAATGCGCCGCACATGATCCCCAACTCGCGCACCGGCAACCGCTACGGCGGCTTCCAGGCCGTCGACCACATGGCCTGGGACGGCCTGACCAATCCCTATGACGGCCAGGCGATGGGCGTGTTCGCCGAGAAGACCGTTGAAAAGTACGGTTTCTCCCGCGAGGAGCAGGATGCGTTCGCGATCGAGTCGGTGAAGCGCTCGCAGGCCGCGCAGGCCTCCGGCGCGTTCGCGGACGAGATCGTCCCGGTCAAGGTCGCCACCCGCAAGGGCGAGGTCGAGTACGCCACCGACGAACAGCCGGGCAAGTCGGACATCAACAAGATCCCGACCCTCAAGCCGGCGTTCAAGAAGGACGGCACCGTGACCGCCGCCAGCTCCTCGTCGATCTCCGACGGCGCCGCGGCCACCGTGCTGATGTCGGCCGAGGAGGCGGCGAAGCGCGGCGTGCAGCCGCTGGCCCGGATCGTCGGCCACGCGACTTTCTCGCAGCAGCCGGAATGGTTTACCACCGCGCCGGTCGGTGCGATTTCCACCCTGCTGGACAAAGTCGGCTGGAAAATCGCCGACGTCGACCTTTTCGAAATCAACGAGGCCTTCGCGGTGGTGGCCATGGCGCCGATCAAGGAGCTGGGGATTCCCCACTCCAAGGTAAACGTCAATGGCGGCGCCTGCGCGCTCGGCCACCCCATCGGCGCCTCGGGCGCGCGCCTGGTCGTGACCCTGGTCAACGCCCTGCGCAAGCGCGGCCTCAAGCGGGGCGTGGCCACGCTGTGCATCGGCGGCGGCGAGGCTACCGCTATCGCGCTCGAAATGTTGTAATCGTTTTTCACGGGTCTTTTATGAATATGACCGAATTCCGCTTGACAGCGGATTCCGGCTTGTCATCATGTTGCCGGCGCGCAACCTAGCGCGTTGCCCAACTTAACGACGAGGAACATCCAATCATGAGCATCAACAAGCTGCTGATCGCCCTGGCCCTGGGTCTGGCCCTGGCCGCGTGCTCGAAGCAGGAGCAGGCTCAGGACGCCGCCGCTGCCGCCGACCAGGCTGCCGCCGAGGCCCAGGCTGCCGCCGACCAGGCCGCCGCTGCCGGCGCCGAGACTGCCGACGCTGCCCAGGGCGCTGCTGACGCCGCCGCTGCTGCCGCCGACACCGCTGCCGACGCTGCTGCCGCCACCGCCGGCGCCGCCACCGACGCTGCTGCCGACGCTGCTGCCGACACCGCCGAGGCTGCTGCCGACGTGGCCGACCAGGCCAAGGACGCCGCCGAAGAGGCCAAGAAGTAATTCGCGCAGTAACCTGCCGAACACTTCAGTTGTACTGGAAGGCCGCCGGGTAACCGGCGGCCTTTCCGTTTATGCGCCATCCATCGGGGATATTCCGGATTCACGGGATGCTGAGGCGGGTTTGGCGATGCTCGCGCCGACCCACCCGACGATGGAGTTTCCAATGAAGCGCACCCTTTCGCTGTTGACCGCCACCGCCGTGGCCGTGGTGCTGGCGGCGTGCAACCAGCCGGCCCGCGACGAGGCCAACCGGGCTGGCGACCATGCCGCCGCCGCGGCCGATCATGCGGCCGCCGCCACCGAACACGCCGCCGCCGACGCCGTCGATGCCGCGCGCGAAGCCAGTGCCACGGCCGAGGTCCGCGCCGAGCAGGCCGCGGCCGAAGCCCGCGAAGCCGCCGACCGTGCCGGCGATGCCGCCCGTGACGCCACCGCACGCGCCGCCGATGCCACCGCCGACGTGGCCGAAACCGCCGCCGCCAAGGCACGCGACGCCGCCGAAGCGGCCGAGCGCAAGGCCAACCAGGACTGACCCCGGCAGCGCCCGCGGCCCACGCCGCGGGCGCCTGCGTGCTGCGCCGCCAGAAGGCGTATGCGGAGGCGTGACGTATCCTTCGGGCATCCCGTCTTCGCCACGCCCATGCCCGCCATCCGCAGCCAGATCGATACACGCTCCCCCGAGTTCGCCGCCCACTCCGCCCATCATCGCCAGCTCGCCGCCGAACTGAAGCGGCGCCTGCAGCGTGCCGCCGAAGGTGGCGGCGAGAAGGCCCGGCAGCGCCATACCGAACGCGGCAAGCTGCTGGCCCGCGACCGCATCGACGCCCTGCTCGACCCCGGCTCGCCCTTCCTCGAGATCGCCCCGCTCGCCGCCGAGGACATGTACGACGGCGCCGCGCCGGCGGCCGGCATCGTCTGCGGCATCGGCACCGTCTGCGGGCAGGAAGTGGTGATCGTCGCCAACGACGCCACGGTCAAGGGCGGCACCTATTTCCCGATGACGGTGAAGAAGCACCTGCGCGCGCAGGAGATCGCGCGCGAGAACCGCCTGCCGTGCATCTACCTGGTCGATTCCGGCGGCGCCTTCCTTCCGCTGCAGGACGAGGTATTCCCCGACCGGGAGCACTTCGGCCGGATCTTCTACAACCAGGCGCGGCTGAGCGCGGAGAACATCCCCCAGGTGGCGGTGGTGATGGGCAGCTGCACCGCCGGCGGCGCCTACGTGCCGGCCATGTGCGACGAGTCGGTGATCGTGCGCGAGCAGGGCACGATCTTCCTCGGCGGCCCGCCGCTGGTGAAGGCGGCCACCGGCGAAGTCGTCGACGCCGAATCGCTCGGCGGTGCCGACGTGCATACCTCGGTGTCGGGCGTGGCCGACCATTACGCCGAGGACGACGCGCACGCGCTGCAGATCGCCCGCGGCATCGTCTCCCACTTCAACCGGCGCAAGCACATCGCCCTCGCCACCCGCGAGCCGCGCGAGCCGCTGTATCCCGCCGAGGAGCTTTACGGCATCGTTCCCGCCGACACCCGGCGCCCGTTCGACATCCGCGAGGTCATCGCGCGCCTGGTGGACGGCAGCGAGTTCGAGGAGTTCAAGGCGCGCTACGGCAAGACCCTGGTCACCGGCTTCGCCCACCTGCACGGCTACCCGGTCGGCATCGTCGCCAACAACGGAATCCTGTTCTCCGAGAGCGCGCTCAAGGGCGCGCACTTCATCGAACTGTGCAACCAGCGCGGCATTCCGCTGGTGTTCCTGCAGAACATCACCGGCTTCATGGTCGGCCGCAAGTACGAGAACGCCGGCATCGCCAAGGACGGGGCCAAGATGGTCACCGCCGTGGCCTGCTCGTCCGTGCCCAAGTTCACCGTGGTGATCGGCGGCAGCTTCGGCGCCGGCAACTACGCCATGTGCGGCCGCGCCTACGGCGCCCGCTTCCTGTGGATGTGGCCGAACGCGCGGATCAGCGTGATGGGTGGCGAGCAGGCCGCCAGCGTCCTGGCCACCGTGCGCCGCGACGCGATCGAGGCCGGCGGCGGCAGCTGGAGCGCCGCGGAGGAGGAAGCGTTCAAGGCGCCGGTGCGCGAGCAGTACGAGCATCAGGGCAGTCCGTGGTACGCCACCGCGCGGCTGTGGGACGACGGTATCATCGACCCGGCCGACACGCGCCGGGTGCTGGGCCTGGGCCTGTCGGCCGCGCTCAATGCGCCGATCGAGCCGGCGCGGTTCGGCGTGTTCCGCATGTAACCGCAGACCCGTGTCCGGCACGCCCGCCGGATGCGGCCGCGGCACGGGGAGGAAGCGATGGACCTGCAACTGCAAGGCAAGCGTTGCGTGGTGCTCGGCGGCAGCCGCGGCATCGGCCGGGCGATCTCGCTGGGACTGGCGGCCGAGGGCGCGGATGTGGCGGTGTGCTCGCGCGCGGCCGATCCACGCGGCCGCAACGCGCTCGACGATACCGAAGCCGCGTTGCACGACCACGGCCACCGCGTGCTGGCGCGCCCCTGCGACCTGGGCGATCCGGCGGCCCTGGCCGATTTCCTCGATGCCGTGCGCCAGGCCTTCGGCGGCGTCGACGTACTTGTCCACAACGCCTCGGCGCTGGCGCTGGGGCCATCGGTGGCCGACTTCGAAGCCAGCCTGCGGCTGGACGTGCTGGCTGCCGCGCGCGCCTGCGAGCAGGTGATCCCGTGGATGAAGGCGGCCGGCGGAGGCAGCATCGTGCTGGTGGCCTCGATCTCGGGCCTGGAAGCCAGTCCCGGGCCGGACTTCGGCTACGCCTCGGCCAAGGCCGCGCTGATCGCCTATGCCAAGAAGCTGTCGATCTTCCACGCGCCCGATGGAATCCGCGCCAACGCCATCGCCCCCGGCTCGATCGAGTTCGAAGGCGGCCTGTGGGCACAGGTGCACCGCCAGGATCCGGCGCGCTACGAGGCGGTGCGCTCCACCATCCCCTGGGGGCGGATGGGCACGGTGCAGGAAGTGGCCGACGTGGCGGTGTTCCTCGCCTCGCCGCGCGCACAGTGGGTGACCGGTGCCTGCGTGCCGATCGACGGCGGCCAGCACAAGGGCATGCGCTGAGCCGCGCGACCTCGATGTCGATCCGCAAGCGGCTCGCGCGTCGCCTGCATGCGTCCAACTTCGAGGAAACTGCCATGCCTACCGGCACCGTCCGCCTGCACCGCGTCCTGCGTTGTCCGCCCGAGCGCGTCTATCGCGCCTTCCTCGACCCGGCGGCGATGGCCAAGTGGTTGCCGCCCTGCGGCTTCGCCGCCCGCGTCGACGAGTACGACGCGCGCGTCGGCGGCCGCTTCCGCATGGCGTTCACCAATTTCGGCACCGGCCACGGCCACTCCTTCGGCGGCGAGTACCTCGAACTGGTCGAAAAACCGCACGATCCGCTACGTCGACCGCTTCGACGATCCCGGCCTGCCCGGCGAGATGCACGTCACCGTGCAGCTGGCCGCGGTACCGGGCGGCACCGACCTGCGCATCGCCCGGGAAGGCATCCCCGAGGCGATCCCCGAATCGATGTGCTACCTGGGCTGGCAGGAATCGCTGCGCCAGCTGGCCGACCTGGTCGAGCCTGAGATCCCGGACGGCTGACCCGACCGTGCCGGTGGGCACGGTGCGCGCGGCTCTGCTAGCGTCGGCGTCCTTGGTACGCACCCGGGAACCGCATGACCGCCTTCCGCCTGCCCGTCTTCGTCGCCGCACTGCTGGTGCTGGCCACTGCCTGCCGCCCGGCCGAGGCGCCCGCCTCCGCCGCGGCGCCGGAACCTGCCGCGTCGCCCGCCTCCGCCCCCGTCGGCGCGGTCGCCAGCGGCCGTTATCCGGACCTGTTCGCCGAGGCCGGCTATCCGCGTGCGGAGACCGAGGCGAAGATCCAGGCCGCGTTCGAGCAGCTGTTCCATGGCGATGCGAAGGAGCAGGCGGTCTACTACGAGACCGGCCGCAACGAGCACGGCCCGCTGGCCTACATCCATGACGTCAACAGCGACGACGTGCGCTCCGAAGGCATGTCCTACGGGATGATGATCGCGGTCCAGCTGGACCGGAAGCGCGAGTTCGACGCGATCTGGAACTGGGCCCTGACCCACATGTACCGGGACGATCCGGCGCACCCGTCGCACGGCTACTTCGCCTGGTCGGTGACCACCGGCGGCGAGCCCAACGATGAGATGCCCGCACCGGACGGCGAGGAGTACTTCATCACCGCCCTGCTCTTCGCCGCCGAGCGCTGGGGCAATGGCGAGGGCCGCTACGACTACGCCGCCCAGGCCCGGCGCCTGCTGACCGACGTGCTGCACCGGCAGGAGATCACCGGCGCCACCCGGCACGGGGAGATGACCGCGACCAACCTGTTCGACCACGACGCGAAGATGGTCCGCTTCACCCCGGACATGCGCAACGCCGCGCATACCGACGCGTCGTACCACCTGCCGGCGTTCTACGAGGTCTGGGCGCGGCTGGGCCCGGAGGGCGACCGCGGCTTCTGGCAGGAGGCCGCGCAGACCAGCCGCGATTACTTCGCGAAAGCGGCGCACCCGCAGACCGGGCTGACCCCGGACTACGGCAACTTCGACGGCACGCCCTGGGCGGCGTCGTGGCGACCCGAATCGGCGGACTTCCGCTACGACGCCTGGCGCAGCGCGATGAACTGGTCGGTCGACTGGTCGTGGTGGGCCGCCGATCCGCGCCAGGTGGAGCTGGGCACGCGTCTGCACGGGTTCTTCGCCACGCAGGGCCTGGACGCGTACCAGAGCCTGTACACGCTGGACGGCAAGCCGCTCGGGGGCGGCCAGACCACCGGCCTGGTGGCGACCAATGCGGTCGCCGCGCTGGCCTCCCGGCATCCGCAGCGGCTGGATTTCGTGCGGGCGCTGTGGGAGCGGCCGATTCCCAGCGGCCAGCACCGGTACTACGACGGCATGCTCTACCTGATGGCCCTGCTCCACTGCAGCGGCGACTTCCGCGCCTGGCTGCCGAAGGACACCTCCCTGTAGCGCGGGCCCTGGCCCGCTGCCGGTGCGGCCACGCGGCGCATCGTCCTGCCGCCGCCGGTCAAGCCCAGGCGCCTAGTGCTTCTTCGGCTCCGGCCCGCACTGGCTGCTGTTGTCGCAGCCGCCGCAGGCGGAACCGCCGGCCCCGCCCTTCGAGGGGGGCGCGATGCGCCGCGCCAGCGCGCGCATCCACGCCGGACGGCCGTCGCGCACCAGCGGCGTGGCCAAGGCGATGCGTGCCTTGCGCAGCGGCCCGGGCAGCTGCTTCTTGACGAAGATCCACAGCGCCACCAGCACCACCGCCGCGACGATCACGTACTGCAGGGCGATGGGCAGGTCGAGGGTCATGGCGGCCTCAACCCGCCCCCAGGCGCACGGCGACCTGGTAGGTCAGCATCGAGGCCAGGTAGGCCAGCGCGAACAGGTAGCCGGCCGCGACCGCCATGGTCTTCCACGAGCCGGTCTCGCGCTTGATCGCCGCCCAGGTGGCGATGCACTGCGGCGCGTAGATGAACCAGACGAGCAGGGCCAGGCCGGTGGCCAGCGACCAGCCGTCGGAGATCACCGGGCTCAGCGCCTGCGCGGCGGCCTCGTCGTCGGCGGCCGACAGGGCGTATACGGTGGCCAGCGAGGACACCGCCACTTCGCGCGCGGCCAGGCCGGGGATCAGCGCGATGCAGATCTGCCAGTTGAAGCCCAGCGGCGCGAACACCGCGGTCAGCGCATGGCCGATGCGGCCGGCCAGGCTGTAGTCGATCGCCGGCAGGGTCGCGTCCGGCGGCGGCGCCGGGAAGGTCAGCAGCACCCACAGCAGCACGGTCAGGGCGAAGATGATGCCGCCGACGCGCTTGAGGAAGATCAGCGCGCGTTCCCACAGGCCGATCAGCAGGTCGCGCGGGTTCGGCAGGCGGTACGAGGGCAGTTCCAGCATCAGCGGATGCTCGCCCTTGTCGCGGCGCCACTTCTTCATCACCCACGACACCGCCAGCGCACTGAGGATGCCGGCCATGTACAGGCCGAACAGCACCAGGCCCTGCAGGTTGAACCCGCCCCAGACCTCGCGCGAGGGGATGAAGGCGCCGATCAGCAGCGCGTACACCGGCAGCCGCGCCGAGCAGGTCATCAACGGCGCCACCAGGATCGTGGCCAGGCGGTCGCGCGGGTCCTGGATGCTGCGCGTGGCCATGATCCCGGGGATCGCGCAGGCGAAGGACGACAGCAGCGGGATGAACGAGCGCCCGGACAGGCCGGCGCCGGCCATCATCCGGTCCAGCAGGAACGCCGCGCGCGGCAGGTAGCCGGATTCCTCCAGCGCCAGGATGAAGGCGAACAGCACCAGGATCTGCGGCAGGAACACGATCACCCCGCCGAGGCCGGCGATGATGCCGTCGACCAGCAGGCTGGCCAGCGGACCTTCGGCCATGCGGCTGCCGACCCATTCGCCAAGCGCGGCGGTGCCGGCGTCGATCAGGTCCATCACCGGCGTGGCCCAGGCGTACACCGCCTGGAAGATCAGGAACATCACCACGGCCAGGGTCAGCAGGCCGAAGAACGGATGCAGCAACCAGCGGTCCAGCGCGTCGTCGATCCTGGCGGTGCGCGCCGGCATGGACACGGTGGCGGCCAGCAGGCGGCGGGTTTCGGCATGCAGGTCGGCATCGGCGGGCAGCTGCACGGCCGGCGGATGCGGATTGGCCGCCACCCGGTCGATCAGCTCCAGCAGGGCGCGGGCGCCGTTGCGGCGCACCGCCACGGTCTCCACCACCGGCACGCCCAGTTCGCGCTCCAGACCGGCGCGGTCGATCACGATGCCGCGGCGGGCCGCCGCGTCGCTCATGTTCAGGGCGACGATCATCGGCTTGCCCATCTGCCGCACCTCGAGCACGAAGCGCAGGTGCAGGCGCAGGTTGGTGGCGTCGACCACGCAGACCAGCACGTCCGGGGCCGCCTCGCCCGGGTAGAAGCCGCGGCACAGGTCGCGGGTGATCGCCTCGTCCAGGCTGGCCGGGTTGAGGCTGTAGGCCCCGGGCAGGTCCAGCACCGCGTAGCTGCGGCCGGACGGCGAGACCAGGCGGCCTTCCTTGCGCTCGACGGTGACGCCGGCGTAGTTGGCGACCTTCTGCCGGCTGCCGGTGAGCTGGTTGAACAGCGCGGTCTTGCCGCAGTTCGGGTTGCCCAGCAGGGCCAGGCGCAGCGTTTCGGCCTGGGCGCTCATGCCGCCTCCCCGGTCGCGGGGACCACGCGCACCCGCGCCGCCTCGATCCGGCGCAGCGCGAAGCGGGTGTTGCCGACCTGCACCAGCAGCGGCTCGGCGCCGAACGGGCCGCGGGCCACGACCTGGACCGGCTCGCCGGCGACGAAGCCGAGCTCGCGCAGGCGTCGTGCGACGGGATCGTTGGGCTGGCGGTCCTCCACGGACTCGACGATGACAGGGGTGCGTGGCGGCAGCTCGGACAGCGTCACGATGGATCCGGTATCAAGAACTGTTCTCAATTCTAGCACCGACCACGCGCCGTGGCCGCTCCCCGCGCCGCGCTGCGTCATGGCCGCCACGGGCGCCACGGCTATCATCCGGCGCTGGAATCGGACAGGAATCCCCATGGCGGAACCGCTACTGGTCAAACGCGCCGGGCCCGTGCTGCGCCTGCGCATGAACCGGCCGAACCTGCACAACGCGTTCGACGCCGGGCTGATCGCCAGCCTCACCCGGGCCCTGGAAGCGGCCGCCAGCGACCAGGCGGTGCGGGTGGTGGTGCTGGAAGGCGAAGGCGCCTCCTTCTCCGCCGGCGCCGACCTGCAGTGGATGCGCGGCATGGCCGCCGCCAGCGAACAGGAAAACCGCGAGGACGCCCTCGCCCTGGCCCGGCTGATGCGCACCCTGGACGAGCTGCCCCGCCCCACCCTGGCCCGCGTCCACGGCCCGGCCTTCGGCGGCGGCGTCGGCCTGGTGGCCTGCTGCGACATCGCCATCGGTACCCCGCAGGCCCGCTTCGGCCTGACCGAGAGCCGGCTCGGCCTGCTGCCGGCAGTGATCTCCCCGTACGTGATCGCGGCCATCGGCGCGCGCCAGGCGCGGCGCTGGTTCGCCAGCGCCGAGGCCTTCGACGCGCAGACCGCGCAGCGCCTGGGCCTGCTGCACGAAGTCGTGGAGCCTGGGGCGCTGGACGAAGCCGTGGCCAGGCAGGTCGCCCTGCTGTGCCGCGCCGGTCCGCTCGCCGCCGCCGGCGCCAAGGAACTGGTCCGCCGCGTTGCGCACCACGCCGGCGACACCGCCACCCTCGACGAGGCCAACGCCGCGCTGATCGCGCGCCTGCGCGTCTCGCCGGAAGGCCAGGAAGGCCTCGGCGCCTTCCTCGACAAGCGCGAACCGCGCTGGGCACAGGACTGATCCACTCCATGTTCGAACGCATCCTCATCGCAAACCGCGGCGAGATCGCCTGCCGCGTCATCCGTACCTGCCGCCGGCTGGGCATCGCCACCGTGGCCGTGTATTCCGAAGCCGACGCCGGCGCCCTGCACGTGCGCCTGGCCGACGAGGCCCACTACATCGGCGGCGCCGCGCCCGGCGACAGCTACCTGCGCGGCGAGCGGGTGATCGAGGCGGCGCTGCGCAGCGGCGCCCAGGCCATCCATCCGGGTTACGGCTTCCTCTCCGAGAATGCCGGCTTCGCCGAGGCGGTAGCCGCGGCGGGCCTGGTGTTCATCGGCCCGCCGGCCGCGGCCATGCGCAAGCTGGGCAGCAAGGCCGGGGCCAAGCAGCTGATGGCCGCCGCCGGCGTGCCGGTAGTGCCCGGCTACACCGGCGAGGACCAGGCGCCGGATACGCTGGCCACCGAGGCGGCGCGCACCGGCTTCCCGCTGATGGTCAAGGCCGCCCATGGCGGCGGCGGCAAGGGCATGCGCGTGGTCCACCGCCTGGACGACTTCATGGCCGCGCTGGAGAGCTGCCAGCGCGAGGCGCGTAACGCCTTCGGCAACGACCGCGTGCTGCTGGAACGCTATGTGACCTCGCCGCGCCACATCGAGGTGCAGGTGTTCGGCGACAGCCACGGCAACGTGATCCACCTCAACGAGCGCGAATGCTCGGCGCAGCGCCGCTACCAGAAGGTGCTGGAGGAATCGCCCTCGCCCTTTGTCACCCCGCAGCTGCGCGCGGCCATGGGCGAGGCCGCGGTCGCCGCGGCGCGCGCGATCGGCTACGTCAACGCCGGCACCGTCGAGTTCATCGTCGATGGCGACGGCGGGTTCTACTTCATGGAGATCAACAGCCGCCTGCAGGTCGAGCACCCGGTCACCGAGATGGTCACCGGGCTGGACCTGGTCGAATGGCAGCTGCGCGTGGCCGCCGGCGAGCCCCTGCCGCTGGAGCAGGACGGGATCCCGCGCAATGGCCACGCGATCGAGGTGCGGCTGTACGCCGAGGATCCGGACGCCGGCTTCCTGCCGGCTTCGGGCACCCTGCGCGCGCTGGCGCTGCCGGAAGCCTCCCCGCAGGTCCGCCTGGACGCCGGCGTGGAAGCCGGCGATACGGTGACCGTGCACTACGACCCGATGATCGCCAAGCTCATCGTCCACGACGCCGACCGGCCGCGCGCGCTGTCGCGGTTGCGCGAAGCGCTGGCGCAGTGCCACGTGGCCGGGCCGAAGACCAACCTCGCCTTCCTGGAGGCGCTGGCCCGGCATCCGGCGGTGGTCGAGGGCCGGATCGACACCGGCTACCTGGACCGCCACGTGGACGAGTTCCTCGCTGGCGACCAGGCCGTCCCCGGCGAAGCCCTGGCGGCCGGTGCGGTCGCCCTGCTCCTGCGCGAACAGGGCCGGGAGACCGAGCGCGCCGCCGCCAGCGGCGACCCGACCTCGCCCTGGCACCTGGCCGACGGCTGGCGCCTGCACGGCCGCGCCCCGCGCCGCCTGCGGCTGCAGGCCGGCAGCGCAGTGCACGAGCTGGCGGCGACCGGCCATGGCGGCGACTGGCAGGTCCGCGCTGGCGAGACCGGCCACGAGGTGGCCGGTGCCCGCCTGGCCGGCGACCGCCTGCAATTGCGTATGGACGGACAGGGTCGCCAGTGGGGCTGCCACTTCGACGGGGACACGGTGGAACTGCACGACGGCCAGCGCCGCCTGTCGCTGCGCTGGCTGCCGGCCGAGCGTGGCCGGGATGCCGCAGGCAGCGGCGGCGACGGCCGCGTACTGGCGCCGATGCCGGGCCGGGTGGTGCTGGTGAAGGTGCAGCAGGACCAGGCGGTGGAAGCCGGCGCCGAACTGCTGGTGATGGAGGCGATGAAGATGGAGCTGACGGTGCGTGCCCCGCGCGACGGCGTCATCGCCGAGCTGCGCGCGGCCGCGGGCGATTTCGTCGAGGCCGACGCGGTGCTCGCGGTCGTGGCCGCGGCGGAGGCGTGATGGCCGACTTCGTCCGCATCGTCGAGGTCGGCCCGCGCGACGGGCTGCAGAACGAACCGGCGATGGTCGCCACCGCCGACAAGATCGAGCTGGTCGACCGCCTGTCCGCCACCGGCCTGCGCAGCATCGAGGCCACCAGCTTCGTCAGCCCGAAGTGGGTGCCGCAGCTGGCCGACGCGGCCGAGGTGATGGCCGGGATCCAGCGCCGCCCCGGCGTCAGCTATCCGGTGCTGGTGCCGAACGAACAGGGCTACGAGCGCGCCCGCGCCGCCGGCGCCGACGAAGTGGCGGTGTTCACCGCCGCCTCGGAGTCGTTCAACCGGCGCAACACCAACGCCTCGATCGACGAATCGATCGCCCGCTTCGAGCCGGTGCTGGCGCGCGCCCGCGCCGACGGCGTGCGCGTGCGCGGCTACGTCTCCACCGTGCTCGGCTGCCCCTACCAGGGCGAGGTGCCGCTGGCCGACGTGGTCCGCGTCGCGCGCCGCCTGCACGCGCTGGGCTGCTACGAGATCTCGCTGGGCGACACCATCGGCGTGGGCACCCCGCGCAAGGCGCGGGCGATGCTGCAGGCGGTGGCGGCGGAGGTGCCGATGCAGGCGCTGGCCGTGCACTTCCACGACACCTACGGCCAGGCGCTGGCCAACGTCGCCGCCTGCGTCGAGGCCGGCGTGCGCGTGGCCGACTCGGCGGTGGCCGGCACCGGCGGCTGTCCCTACGCCCGCGGTGCCAGCGGCAATGTTGCCAGCGAGGACCTGGTGTATATGCTGCACGGCATGGGCATCGACACCGGCATCGACCTGGATGCGCTGGCCGACACCGGCCGCTGGCTGGCCTCGCGGCTGGGGCGGCATACCGGCAGCAAGGTCGGGCGGGCCCTGGAAGGCGCATGAACGCCGCCGGCCAGGCCGCTTCCGAGGCCGCGCAGCGCGCGGAGCCGGAGGCGGTTTTGGCCGCGCTCGATGCGGCCCTGGCCGGCCGCACCCTGTCCCCCGACATCCGCGAGCTGCTGCAGCAGGCCCGCGACGCCCTGCACGACGCGCTGGCCGAAGGCGAATCGGCGCGCCTGCGTTACCACGCCCTGTTCGACGCGGTGCCCGACCCGGTCAGCATCCTCAGCGAGACCGGCATCGTGCTGGACCTCAACCGCGCCGGCGTGCGCGCCTACGGCCGGCCGCGCAGCGAAATCGTCGGCCAGCCGATCGAGGTGCTCAACCCGGACCTGCCACCGGACCACCTCAAGCCGGTATGGGAATCGCTCAACCGCGGCGAGACCTACGTCATCGAAGTGACCAACATGCGCGGCGACGGCAGCCGCTTCCCGGTGGAGGTGCACTCGGCCGGGTTCATGCATGGCGGGCGCCGTTGCATCGTCGCGGTGGCGCGCGACCTGTCCGGGCGCTGGCAGGCCGAGTCTCGCTACCGCCTGCTGGTGGAGTCGATCGACAAGGGCGTGCTGCTGCTGGACCGCAACTTCCGCCTGCTGTCGGCGAACCCGGCCGCGCACCGCATCCTCGGCGCCAACCTCGAAAGCGACCTCAACGGGCCGTCGAACGCGCGGCAGTGGGCCATCCTCGACGAGCACGGCCGGGTGCTGCCGGAGTCGGAATGGCCGCCGCAGCGCGCGCTGCGCAGCGGGCAGATCGTGCCTTCCACCACCATCGGCCTGCACCACCTGCCCAGCGACCGCATGGTCTGGATCTCGGCGACCACGGTGCCGGTGTTCTCCTCCGGGCGCGCCGAGGCCGACCACGTGTTCGTGCTGTTCAGCGACATCACCGACCTCAAGCGCGACAACACCCTGTTCGACCGCGCGCAGTCGCTGGCCCACATCGGCGGCTGGGAATGGGACCGCGGCCGCCAGCGCCTGTACCTGACCGACGAGGCGCTGCGCATCGTCGGCCTGGAACCCGGGCGCCACACCATGGACGACCTGCTCGCGCGCCTGCGCGGCGGCGGCCGGTACCGGGTGGAGGCGGCGCTGGAGCGGGTGTTCCTGACCCGCGACGGCTTCGACCTGGAGCTGCAGGGCGTGCGCGGCGACGGCCACGCGTTCTGGATCCGCATGATCGGCGAGGTCGAGCCTGGCAACCACGCCGCCCCGCGCATCACCGGCACCATGCAGGACATCACCGAGCGCAAGCAGGCCGAGGAAACTCTGCGCATCCAGGCGCGCACCGACCCGCTGACCGGCATCCTCAACCGCGACGCCATCCTCGGCGAACTGGACGCGCGCCTGCGCGAGCCGTCCGAGGCCGAGGTGGCGGTGCTGTACATCGACCTGGACCGCTTCAAGACGGTCAACGACGTGCTCGGCCACGGCGCCGGCGACGACCTGCTGGTGCGCACCGGCCAGCGCATCGCCCACGCCATCGGCACCGAGGGCCTGCTGGCGCGCTTCGGCAGCGACGAGTTCCTGGTGCTGTGCGACGGCAGCGAGCGCGAGCAGGTGCCGCGCCTGGCCGAGGCGATCCTGCATGCGCTGTCGGTGCCGTTCCTGTTCGGCGAGGACGAGTTCACGATCAGCGCCAGCATCGGCATCGCCTACGCGCCCGAGCATGGCAGCCGGCCGCAGCAGCTGATCCAGAACGCCGACACGGCGATGTACGACTGCAAGCGGCGCGCGCGCAACGGCTGGCAGGTGTTCACCCCGGACCTGGCGCAGAAGCAGCAGGATCGCCTGCAGATCGAGACCCAGCTGCGCCGGGCGCTGGACAACAACGAGTTCCGCCTGGTCTACCAGCCGCAGGTGAACCTGCGCGACGGCCGGATCGTCGCCAGCGAGGCGCTGATCCGCTGGCAGAGCCACCAGCTGGGCGAGCTGCGTCCGGACCTGTTCATCGGCCATGCCGAGACCACCGGCGACATCGTCCGCATCGGCGACTGGGTGTTGCGCGAGGCCTGCCGGCAGGCGCGCGAGTGGCAGGAACAGGGGCTGGGCGTGGTACGGGTGGCGATCAACGTGTCCTACCGTCAGTTCGTCGGCGAGGACCTGGCGGTGAAGGTCGGCGAGACCCTGCAGGAGTTCGACCTGCCCGGTTCGGCGCTGGAACTGGAGTTCACCGAGCGGGTGCTGATCGAGGACGCGCCGGCGACGCTGCGCATCTTCGCCGAGCTGCGGCGGATGGGCGTGGTTCTGACCATCGACGATTTCGGCGAGGGCTACAGCGCGCTGAACTACCTGCGGCGGCTGCCGATCCACGGGCTCAAGCTGAGCCAGCTGTTCGTCGAGGGCGTGCCTGAGAACCGTTCGGACGTGGCGGTGTGCGAGGCGGTCAGCGCGATCGCGCGCAGCCTGGGCCTGGGTCTGGTCGCCGAGGGCGTGGAACAGGAGGCGCAGCGGCGCTTCCTGCTCGAACTGGGCGTGCCGGTCGGCCAGGGCTTCCTGTTCGCCCCGGGCCTGCCCCCGGACGAGCTGGCAAGGCGGATGGCGCAGCGGCGCTGAGGCGGGCGTGGCTTGAAGCGTCCGCTTGCTGGAGCAACGCTGCGACCGGATGCTTGGAGTGATTGGCTCGCACGGAGCCGCGGCCGCAAGGGGCATGGCGCATCGCGCGGTTCCGCGTCCGCGCTGGCAATGAAGCGGGACGCTGGAAAGGTCTGGCGCGTCGGCACGATCCAATTGTGTGCCTGGATCGCTGCCGCCTGATGGCGTGATCGGCTTCGGACGGAGCCGCGGTAGTGCGGGGGTATCCCGCATCGCGCGGTTCCGCCATCCCTGGCTCCAACGCGCGAGCGCAGGCCATCCATGGCCTGCTTGCCGGATACCCCCCGCACTACCGCGTCTTTCGGCGCTTGGAGGTCGCGGCTCCGTTCTCTTCTTCCCCTCTCCCTTGAGGGCTTTGGGAGCGCAACGCTTCGTAGAGCGGGGCTTGCCCCGCTGCTTTTCGCGTGCACGCTGCCCGGCCGGGAACCCCAGTTCAGCGCGATGGGCCGCCGAGCCGTGAGTCCCAGCTCTCGGTTTCGGCGCGTTCCAGCCGGCGCGCGAATACGTTGCGCCAGGATGGCACCAGCGGCAGCTGCAGCGCCGCTCCCAGCTCGCTCCGGTCCAGCGTGCGCCGGTACAGCAGCTCGCCCAGCCGGGTCAGCGGCCACTCCGGGAACGGACGCTCGAGCAGCACCAGGTCGTCGCCCGCGGCCACCAGACCCGGTCCAAGCACGCGGTAGTACCAGCCGCTGCGGCCGCTGTCCTGGACGCGCCGGGCCATGTCCGGCACGCCGAAACGGTCGGACAGCTTCCAGCACGGCTGGCGACCCTGCGAGACCTCGACCACGGCCGCGCCCAGGCGCAGGCGGTCGCCCAGGCACAGGTCGGCTTCGGTGACGCCGGTGGTGCTGATGTTCTCGCCAAAGGCACCGGGCGCCTCGAGCAGCGGGTGCGCGCCGATCTCGCCACGCCAGTTCGCGTAGTGGTCGCGCGGGTAATGGTGGATGGCCTTGTCGGGACCGCCGTGGACGCGGCGGTCGCCCTGCTCGTCGCCCTCGAGGCCTTCGGGGCCGACGGCTACCGGTCCGGCGACGGGTCGCTTGGCGATCGCACTGCGGCTGCCGGGCCGGGTGTAATCCACCGCCCGGCCAGCCAGCACCGCCTCGATGCGGGCCAGTGGGCGCGGGGTCACCGCGCCTCCCGGGCAGGCGGCGCCCCGCCGGTTTCCTGGCGTCGCGCCGCCCTCATCGAGCGGTCAGGCCGCGGCTGGCAGCGCCGCGATCTCGGCCTTGAGCAGCTCGCCGAGGATCTTCACGCCGGCGTCGATCTTCTCGCCCGGCACGGTCACGAACGACAGGCGCAGGGTGTTGCTCTGCGGATCCACCGCGTAGAACGGCGCGCCCGGCACGAAGGCCACGTTGCGCTCGATCGCCTTGGCCAGCAGCTTGCCGCTGTCCAGGCCCCTGGGCAGGTTGACCCAGATGAACATGCCGCCTTCCGGGCGGTTCCAGGTCACTTCTGCCGGGAACTCGCGCTGCAGCGCCTCCAGCATGCGCTGGCACTGCGCCGCGTACAGGGTGCGGATCTGCGGGATGTGCTGGTCGATGAAGCCGTCCTGCACCGCCTCGTAGACGATGCGCTGCGAGAACGACGGGGTGTGCAGGTCGGCGGCCTGCTTGGCCTGGACCATCTTCGCGTGCACCTCTTCCGGGGCGACCACATAGCCCAGGCGCAGGCCCGGGGCCAGCACCTTGGAGAACGAGCCCATGTAGATCACGCCGTCCGGGTTCATCGACAGCAGGCTCGGCAGCGCCTCGCCACCGTAGGACAGCTCGCCGTACGGATCGTCCTCGACCACCGGCACGCCGGCCCTCGCGGCCAGCTCGACCAGGGCCTTGCGGCGTTCCAGCGGCATGCGCCGGCCGGTCGGATTCTGGAAGTTCGGCAGGCAGTACAGGAAGCGCGCGCCGCCCAGCTGCTCCGGCGAGATCGCGTCGGTGACGATGCCCTGCCCGTCGCTGGGCAGCGAGGCGAACTGCGGCGCGAACAGCGAGAACGCCTGCAGCGCGCCGAGGTAGCTGGGGGTTTCCACCAGCACCTTGCTGCCTTCGTCGATCAGCACCTTGCCCAGCAGGTCCAGGCCCTGCTGCGAACCGGTGGTGATCAGCACCCGCGAGGCCGGGATCCGCGCGCCGCCGCGGCTGAGGCGTTCGGCGATCCACTCGCGCAAGGGGGTAAAGCCCTCGGTCGGGCCGTACTGCAGCGCCGCCTGCGGCGCCTCGCGCAGCACCTTCTCCGTCGCCTCGCGCATGCGCTCGACCGGGAAGGTGGCCGGGGACGGCAGCCCGCCGGCGAAGGAGATGACCTCGGGACGCTCGGTAACCTTCAGGATCTCGCGGATGGCCGAGCTGGTGAGCGCCTGGGCGCGACGGGACAGGGTGTATTGGGTAGTCATGGCTCCATTGTAGCCGCCCGCGCCGCCCTGCACGGAACCTTCACGGGCCGGCAACCGCTGCTTAAGGAACGGCCCGAATAATGGAAGCCTGCGCCCGCAAGGGGCGCCCCCTCACAGGAGGCCCCATGTCATTCCGCCAGTTCCCCGCCACCGGCAACGACGGCAACGCCTACATCATCCTGGAATTCCACGACGAGCACGGCGGTCCGGACGGCAAGCCGGCGCTGCGCTACGAGCTGTCCGACGGCCAGCGCCTGGTGCGCAAGGACAACCGCTTCGCCGTGGCCGACGGCACCCTGGTGCTGACCGCCGACTGAGCCTTCAGGGGCGTTCCAGCACCCGCCCCACCCCGCTGCGGTCGATCTCCTCGGCGGCCGCGCGCAGGCGGGCCACGTCCGCGCCGGCGTCGAAGCCGATGCGGAAATGCACCTCGCCGGCCGGGGTACGCGAGGAATGGATCGAGGACAGGCTGATCCCCCGCGCCTCGAACACGGCCAGCAGCGCGCGCAGCGAGCCGGCCCGGTCCTCGGGCAGGTGCACGCTCAGGCGCCGGGTCTCGGTGAGGTCGGCCAGCAGGTAGCCGACGCGCTCGAAGGTGTAGCTGCCCTCGGCGGTTGCCGTCTCGCCCCAGGCCTCGCGGTTGGCGTCGAGGAAGTGGCGGCGGAACTCGGCGCGGGCGCCTTCGTCGCCACGCGACACCAGCGCCCGCATGCGCTCGATCTCCTCGCCCAGCCGCGCCAGCGCCTCGCCGGCGTGCGGGTTGCCGAACTGGATGTCCTCGTAGATCTCCGGGTTCAGCGCCAGGATCCGTGCGATCACCGCCGCGTCCATCTCGAAGGCCACCGAACGGAACGGCATCAGCGCCGCCGGCCCGCCCAGTTCCGCGGCCAGGCCCCGCAGCGCGCCGGCCTGGCCCAGGTGCGCGGCATGCACCATCGCCTGCACCGCCGCCATGACCCGGTCGTGGTGGGCGGGCGTGGTGCGCACGTATTCGCCCTGCAGCGCGTCCAGCAGGTGCTGCAGCCAGGGCCGCCACGCATCCAGGCGCGCCTCGCAGACCACCACCACCCTGCCCTTCAGGGTCGGCGTCTTCAGCGGCGCCGTCATCGGGTGCAGGCCGACGACCTCGGCCTGCGAGGCCAGCATCGCCTCCACCGGCGCCTGTTTGAGCGAGGTGATGTCCAGCCACAGCCGGCCGCGTTCGCGCCCGGCCGAACGCGCCGCGTAGTCGGCGATCAATGCGGGGGTGTGACGGATCGGCGCGGCGAACACCAGCACCTCGGCCTCGTCGAGCAGCCGCTCCGACGGATCGCTTTGCGGATCGGCCGGATCGTGGCCGAGCACGCGCAGGCCCATGCATTCCTCGAAGAAGCGGCGCAGCCAGACGCCATAGGCGCCGGCGCTGCCGACCACGCCGATAACTGGCGCGCCCGGCGGCCGCACCGGGGTTGCGCTCACAGCGCCTCCGCCGGGAAACGCGGTGCGCCGTCCGCAAGCGCGGCGGCCGGCGCGGCCAGCACGTCCAGTTCTTCCCAGCCGTGGGCCAGGGTCGATTCCAGGGTGGCGTGGCAGCCGGCGAGCGCCCGTTCGGCGGCCCGCACCGGAGAGTCGCCGCGCAGCAGGAAGGTGGCCATCAGCGCCGAGAGCACGTCGCCGGTGCCGGCCACGTCCACGTCCAGGCGCGGCGAATGCAGGCGCCACGCACCTTCGCGGCCGACCAGCAATGTCACCAGCCCGTCGCCCTCGCCGGCGACGCTGTGCGCCAGCACCCATTCCGGGCCGCGGTCGAGCAGCGCGCGGGCCGCGCGCAGCGCATCCGGCTCGTGCAGCGCGGGCATGCCGGCCAGGCGCCCGAGTTCGAAGGCGTTGGGCGTGACCATCCACGCCAGCGGCAGCAGCCGTTCGACGAACACCTTCTCCAGTCCCGGTTCGACATAGGGGCCGGTGTGGGTGTCGCCGATCACCGGATCGAGCAGGTAGCGCGGCGCGGCGCCGGCGGCGTGGTGGCGTTCGAGCCACCCGGCGAAGACCTCGCCGTTGGCGACGCTGCCGAAATAGCCCGACAGCAGCATCGGCACGCGCGCGGTGACGTCGCGCTCGTCCAGGCCGCGCAGCAGGTCGGCGACCCAGTCGGAGGGCAGCACGCGGCCGCGCAGGGTCGCGTAGAAAGGCGTGTTGCTGAACAGCGTGGTCGGCACCTCGACCACGCGCACGCCAAGCATGCGCAGCACCGGCACCGCCGAACTGTTGCCGGCATGGCCGTAGGCCAGCTGCGACTGCACCGAGACCAGGTCCACCGGCAGCGGTCCCTGCGGGCGGTTGCGGCGTTCGTGGACCAGGTGGCTTTCCAGTGCGTCGCTCATGCGGTGGGTGCTGCGGGGAAACGCCACATGCTAACGCGCCGCCCGGTGGGCGGCGCGCAGCGTTTCAGGTGCAACGGAACCATGCCGGTTCCGGCGCATTTCCCGCGGAATCCCGCAGGAACGCGCGGCGCGGATGTCAGGACGAGGTCATCCGGTCCCAGAACGACTTGACCCCGTCGAGGAAGGTGGCCGAACGCGGCGAATGCCGGCGGCCCTCCTCGCCGGTGAAGGTGGCCTCGAACTTCTCCAGCAGCTCGCGCTGCTCGGCGGTGAGGTTGACCGGGGTCTCGACCACGACGCGGCAGTACAGGTCGCCCGGCGCGCGGCTGCGCACCGAACGGACGCCCTTGCCGCGCAGGCGGAAGACCTTGCCGGTCTGGGTCTCGGCGGGGATGCGGATCTCCGCCTCGCCGTCGAGCGTGGGCACGTTGACCACGTCGCCCAGCGCCGCCTGGGAGATGCGGATCGGCACCTCGCAGTGCAGGTCGTCGCCGTCGCGGCGGAAGATCGCGTGCTCGCGCACGCGCACTTCCACGTACAGATCGCCCGGCGGGGTTCCCGGCGGGCCGGCCTCGCCCTCGCCCTGCAGGCGGATGCGGTCGCCGCTGTCCACGCCGGCGGGGATCTTCACCGACAGGATCTTCTCGTCCTCGATGCGGCCGGCGCCGTGGCAGTGCTTGCACGGGTTGCTGATCGACTGGCCGCGGCCGCCACAATCCGGGCAGGTCTGCTGCATGGTGAAGATGCCGCGCTGGAAGCGGACCTGGCCGCGCCCGAGGCAGGTGCCGCAGGTGTCGATCTTGCCGTCCTCCGAACCGCTGCCGCGGCAGTGGTGGCATTCGGCGAGCGTCGGAATCTCGATGCGCTTCTCGATGCCGGCGACGGCCTCCTCCAGGTCCAGCTCCATCACGTAGCCGATGTCGGCGCCGCGGCGTGCGGCGCGCTGCCCGGCGCCGCCGAAGATGGTCCCGAAGATGTCGCCGAAGATGTCGCCCATGTCCGGGGCCGGGCCGCCACCGCCCATGCCGTGTTCGAACGCGACGTGGCCGTGCGCGTCGTAGGCACGGCGCCGGGCCGGGTCCGACAGGACCTCGTAGGCCTCCTTGCACTCCTTGAACAGGGCCTCGGCCTGGGCATCGCCCGGGTTGCGGTCCGGATGGTGCTTCATCGCGCAGCGGCGGTAAGCCTTCTTCAGCTCCTCGTCGCTGGCGGTGCGGGACACGCCGAGGACTTCGTAGTAGTCGCGTTTCATTGGAGGCCGGGATTCGTGATTCGTTACTGGTGATTCGAAAAGGCGGTTTCAGGCCAAGGCGATCCGTGAGGAAAGAGCGGGGCCAGGCCCCGCTCCTTCCAATCACGAATCACCAATCACCAATCACGACTTCTTGTCGTCCTTGACTTCGGTGAACTCGGCGTCGACCACGTCGTCCTGCGCGCCACCGGTGCTGCCAGCGGCGCCGGCGGCACCGGCATCGGCGCCCTGCGCGGCGGCCGCGGCCGCGGCGTACAACGACTGGCCGGCCTCCTCCAGGGCCTTCGACTTGGCCTCGATCTGGGCCTTGTCGTCGCCCTTGAGCGCGGTCTCCAGCTCGGCGATGGCGGCCTCGACCCGGCCGATCACGTCGCCGGGCACCTTGCTGCCGTGCTCGGTGATGGCGCTGCGGGTGGCATGGACCAGGCTGTCGGCCTGGTTGCGCGCCTGCACCAGCTCGTGGAACTTGCGGTCCTCCTCGCGGTGCGCCTCGGCGTCGGCGACCATCCGCTGGATCTCCTCCTCGGACAGGCCCGAACCGGCCTTGATCTCGACCTTCTGCTCCTTGCCGGTCTTCTTGTCCTTGGCCGACACGTGCAGGATGCCGTTGGCGTCGATGTCGAAGGACACCTCGATCTGCGGCATGCCGCGCGGCGCCGGCTCGATGCCGGTCAGGTCGAACTTGGCCAGCGACTTGTTGTAGCGGGCCTGCTCGCGCTCGCCCTGCAGCACGTGCACGGTCACCGCCGACTGGTTGTCCTCGGCGGTGGAGAACACCTGCGAGGCCTTGGTCGGGATCGTGGTGTTCTTCTCGATGATCTTGGTCATCACGCCGCCCAGGGTCTCGATGCCCAGGCTCAGCGGGGTCACGTCCAGCAGCAGCACGTCCTTGACGTCGCCGGCCAGCACGCCGCCCTGGATCGCGGCGCCCAGCGCCACGGCCTCGTCCGGATTGACGTCCTTGCGCGGCTCCTTGCCGAAGAACTCGGCCACGGCCTGCTGCACCTTCGGCATGCGGGTCTGGCCGCCGACCAGGATCACCTCGCCGATGTCGCTGGCGCGCAGGCCGGCGTCCTTCAGCGCGGTGCGGCACGGCTCGATGGTCTTGCGGACCAGGTCGTCGACCAGCGCCTCGAGCTTGGCCCGGGTCAGCTTGATGGTCAGGTGCTTCGGACCGGTCGCGTCGGCGGTGATGTACGGCAGGTTGACCTCGGTCTGCTGCGCGCTGGACAGCTCGATCTTGGCGCGCTCGGCCGCGTCCTTCAGGCGCTGCAGGGCCAGCGGGTCCTTGCGCAGGTCGATGCCCTGGTCCTTCTGGAACTCCTCGACCAGGTAGTCGATGACGCGCTTGTCGAAGTCCTCGCCGCCGAGGAAGGTGTCGCCGTTGGTGGCCAGCACCTCGAACTGCTTCTCGCCGTCGACTTCGGCGATCTCGATGATCGACACGTCGAAGGTGCCGCCGCCCAGGTCGTAGACGACGATCTTGCGGTCGCCGCCGGCCTTGTCCAGGCCGTAGGCCAGGGCCGCCGCGGTCGGCTCGTTGATGATGCGCTTGACGTCCAGGCCGGCGATGCGGCCGGCGTCCTTGGTCGCCTGGCGCTGGCTGTCGTTGAAGTACGCCGGGACGGTGATCACCGCCTCGGTGACCGTCTCGCCCAGGAAGGCCTCAGCGGTCTTCTTCATCTTCTCCAGGACCTTGGCCGAGATCTCCTGCGGGGCCATCTTGCGGCCGTCGGAGGTGGCCACCCAGGCGTCGCCGTTGTCGTGCTGGACGATGGCATACGGCACCAGGTCGATGTCCTTCTGCACCTCGGCGTCGGTGAACTTGCGGCCGATCAGGCGCTTCACCGCGTAGAAGGTGTTCTTCGGGTTGGTGACCGCCTGGCGCTTGGCCGGGGCGCCGACCAGCACCTCGCCGTCCTTGGTGTAGGCGACGATCGACGGGGTGGTGCGGTCGCCCTCGGCGTTCTCGATCACGCGGGCCTTGCCGCCCTCCATGATCGCCACGCACGAGTTCGTGGTGCCCAGGTCGATGCCGATGATCTTGCTCATGTGTCTTTGCTCCCTCGGGGAAATTTTTCCGGCCGGTCTGCGTCGGCCCTGTTCGCTAGATAGGGTCCCGCCGGCGCCGTTCAAGTAGGCGTCGCGGCGGCGGGGACCGGTCAGTCGTGGCGCGCGACCACGACCAGGGCCGGGCGCAGCAGGCGCTCGTTCAGCAGGTAGCCCTTCTGGAACACCTGCAGCACGCTGCCCGGCGCGGCATCGCCCGGATCAGCCTGGCTGATGGCCTGGTGGTGCTCGGGATTGAACGGCTGGCCCAGCGGATCGACCACGGTCAGGCCGTTGTCGTTGGCCACCTTCAGCAGCTGGCGCAGGGTCAGCTCGAGGCCGTCGCGCAGCGGGCTGGGCTGGTCGCCGGCGGCGGCCAGGCCGGCATCGAGGCTGTCGAACACCGGCAGCAGCTCGGCCAGCAGCTTCTCGTTGGCGAAGCGGCGGGCCATCTCGATGTCGCGGGCCACGCGCTTGCGCTGGTTCTCCAGGTCGGCGCGCTCGCGCAGGGAATCGGCGCGCAGCTGCTCCAGCTCCCCGCGCAGCGCCTCGATCTGGTCGCGCAGCTGGGCTTCCAGGCTGGCCTCGGCGTTGTCGGCGGGGGGCGTGTTCTGGTCTTCGGTCATGCTGATTGGGCTCCCTGGCGGCGCTCCCGGCCGCCTATTCCGACCCTATGGGGGCCGGGCCGGGACGATTCAAGGCAGGGATTCGGGATCCTCGCCGGGAACCTGCAACGCCGAACCGAGCAGGTCGGCGGTGGCCTGGACCACCGGGATCACCTTGTCGTAGGCCATCCGGGTCGGGCCGATCACGCCCAGCACGCCCAGCACCTGGCCGCCGGCCGCGTACGGGGCGGCGACCACCGAGATGCCCTCCAGCGGGACCAGGCCGGTTTCCTCGCCGATGAAGATGCGCACCCCGGGGGCGCGCTGGGTGCGCTCGAGCAGCTGCAGGATCTCGCGCTTGCGGGCGAAGGCCTCGAACAGTTCGCGCAACCGCTCCAGGTCGGACAGGTCCTGCAGCCCCATCAGCCGCGTCTGGCCGGCCACGACCATGTCCTCGTCCGGTGGTTCCAGCGCCTGCGCGGCCAGCTCCACCGACTGCGACAGCAGCTGCTCCATCTCGTCGCGGGCCTGGCGCAGCTCGTCCAGCAGCATGGCCCGGATCTGCGCCAGCGGGCGGCCGCTGCAGTGGGCGTTGAGGTAGTTGGCGACCCGTTCCAGCTCGGCCGGTTCGAACACCCGCTGCGGCTCGATCACCCGGTTCTGCACCTCGCCATCGGCGAACACCACGATGGCCAGTACCCGGCGCCCACCCAGCGGCACGAAGTCGATCTGGCGGAAGGCGAACTGGCCGCGCTGCGGCGCGCTGACCACGCCGACGAAATGGGTCATCGCCGACAGCAGCTCGGAGGTGTTGCCCAGCAGGGCCTGGGTGCCGGGCGTGCCGGCGGTCAGCTCGGCGCGCAGCCGGGCCAGCTCGCGCTCGCCCAGCGACTTGACCTGCAGCAGGCTGTCGACGAACACCCGGTAGCCCTGCGCGGTCGGCACCCGCCCGGCCGACGCGTGCGGCGAGCTGAGCAGGCCGCTGTCCTCCAGGTCGGCGAGGATGTTGCGGATCGTGGCCGGGCTCACGTCCAGCCCCGACAGCCTGGCCAGGGTCTGCGAGCCGACCGGTTCGCCGTCGCGGATGTAGCGCTCGATCAGGGTGCGCAGCAGCTGCCGCGCGCGCGGGTCCAGCGGGGGTATCGGCGGGGACGGCTGGGCGATCATGGCCGATAGATAGCGGCCGCCCGGCACCTTTGCAAGCCGGCCGGAGGTCGCATCTCAGCCTGCGCGACGGCGCCCGGCGATGCTCGCGGGGCGACGGTTCGCGCCCACCCATGCCGCCCCTACAATGCCGCCATGCTGACCCATCTCGCCCTGAAGGACTTTGCCGTCGTCCGCGCCACCGAACTGGAGTTCGGGCCGGGCATGACCGTGATCTCCGGCGAAACCGGCGCCGGCAAGTCGCTGCTGGTGGACGCCCTCGGCTTCCTCTCCGGCCTGCGCGCCGACAGCGGGGTGGTCCGCCACGGCTGCGAGCGCGCCGAGCTGTCCGCCGACTTCGACCTGTCCGGCAACCCGGCCGCGCGCGAGTGGCTGCGCGGCAACGAGCTGGACGAGGACGGCCAGTGCCAGCTGCGCCGGGTGATCCGCGCCGACGGCGGTTCGCGCGCCTGGATCAACGGCCGCCCGGTCACCCTCGCCCAGCTCACCGAACTGGCCGGGTTGCTGGTCGAGATCCATGGCCAGCACGAACACCAGTCCCTGCTCTCCCGCGCCAGCCAGCTGGCCCTGCTCGATGCCCATGCCCGCAACGACGCCGAGCGCGCCCGGGTGCGCGCCGCCGCTGCGGCCTGGCAGGCGCTGCTGGACGAGCGCGAGGCGTTGCAGGCGCAGGGCGACGTCTCCGACCGGATCGGCTGGCTCGAACACCAGCTGGCCGAACTGGAACGGGAGGACCTGGACCCGGCCGCGCTGGAGGCGCTGGACGCCGCCCACCGCCGCCAGGCCAATGCCGCCGGCCTGATCGCCGCCTGCGACGACGCCCTTGCCCGCCTCGGCGGCGACGACGGCCCCTCGCTGTCGCGGCAGCTGCAGCAGGCCCGCGCCGGCCTGTCCCGCGCCGCCGGGCACGAACCGCGCCTGGGCGAGGCCGACGCCCTGCTCGAGGGCGCGGCGGTGCAGCTGGAGGAAGCCCTGGCCCTCGTCGGCCGGATCCGCGACGACCTGGAGCTGGACCCGGCCCGCTTCGAGGAGCTGGAACGGCGCCTCGGCCGGATCCACGACCTGGCGCGCAAGCACCGCCTGCCGGTAACCGGGCTGGCGGCGCACCGCGACGGCATCGCCGCCGAGCTGCAGAAGCTGCGCGGCGCCGGCGAGCGCCTGGACCAGCTCGACGGCGAGATCGCCGCCGCCGCCGCGGCCTGGCAGGCTGCCGCCGACGCGCTCGGCGTCACCCGGCGCGCCGCCGGCGAGACGCTGGCCGCCGCTACCACCGCGATCATCGACGAGCTGGGCATGGGCGGTGGCCGCTTCCTGGTCGAGCTGGAGCCGGTCGAGGCCCGCCGGCCCGACCCCAACGGCGCCGAGCGGGTCGAGTTCCTGGTCGCGGCCAACGCCGGCCAGCCGCCGCGGCCGTTGCGCAAGGTGGCTTCGGGCGGCGAACTGTCGCGCATCTCGCTGGCGATCGAGGTCGCCGCGCTGGGCTCGGACGCGGTGCCGACCATGGTCTTCGACGAGGTCGATTCGGGCATCGGTGGCGCCGTGGCCGAGATCGTCGGCCGCAAGCTGCGCGCGCTCGGCCGGGCCCGCCAGGTGCTGTGCGTGACCCACCTGCCGCAGGTGGCCGCGCAGGGCCATGCCCACTACCGGGTCAGCAAGGCGCCGGTGGAAGGCATCACCCGCAGCGCGGTGGAGCTGCTGGACGACCCCGGGCGCGAACTGGAACTGGCGCGCATGCTCGGCGGCGTGGAGATCGGCGCCGAGGCCCATGCCGCGGCGCGCCGGCTGCTGGATGCGGCGGTGGCCGCGGACGAGGCCGCGGCGGCGGACACGGCCACCGGCCGGCGCCAGCGCCGTACCGGCACCCGCTGAGCGGTCATCCGATGTCGGGAAGCGGCCGCCCCGCGGCCGCGCGGCTCAGCGCCGCTTCTTGCGCACGTAGAGCACCAGCGAGTGCTCTTCCAGCTCGTAGCCGTGGCGGGCGGCGATCTCGCGCTGCAGCTGCTCGATCTCCGGGCTCTCGAACTCGATGATCTTGCCGGTGTCCACGTCCACCATGTGGTCGTGGTGGCCGCCGCGGTCCAGCTCGTACATCGCCTGGCCGCCCTCGAAGTTGTGCTTGATCACCAGCCCGGCGGCCTCGAACTGGGTCAGGACCCGGTAGACCGTGGCCAGGCCGATCTCGTCGCCGTTCTCCAGCAGGCGGCGGTAGATGTCCTCGGCGGTCAGGTGGTGCTGCGGCTGTTTTTCTTCCAGCAGTTCGAGGATGCGCATGCGCGGGTGGGTCACCTTCAGCCCGACGCGGCGCAGGTCGTTCGATTCCATCTTCTCCTCCTCGTTCACTGCCGGTTTACCGCCAATCCCCCGCAGCCGGCCCCAGGGTGCGCCGGGAGTGTATCATCGGCCGACTTTCCGTCCCGCGTGCCTGCAATGCCAAGCTTCCGACGCCTGCTGCTGATCGCTCCCCTGACCCTCGCCGTGACCGGTTGCGGCATCCTCTACAAGCAGCCGATCTACCAGGGCAACCTGATGGAGAAGGAAGCCGTGGACCAGCTGCGCCCGGGCCTGAGCAAGCAGCAGGTCGCCGGCCTGCTCGGCACGCCGTCGATCCGGGACCCGTTCCACGCCCAGCGCTGGGACTACGCCGCCACCGAGCGCACCAACCGCCGCGGCACCGTCGAAGGCAGGACCCTGACCCTGTACTTCGAAAACGACGCGCTGGTGCGCTGGGAAGGCGACTACTTCCCGGAGCAGGACCTGGAGCTGTCGCGCAAGGCGTACAAGCAGTTCGGCCCGAACCTGGCCAAGGAAAAGGACAAGCGCCGGCGCTGATCCTCAGCCGCCGCGCTGGCGCTGCGCGCGCCGGCGCCGCGCTTCCTTCGGGTCCAGCTGCAGCGGCCTGAGCAGCTCCACCCGGTCCCCGTCCCGCAGAGGCGTCGAAGGCGCCGCCGCCGCACCGAACACCGCCAGCCCGGCCACCTCGTCGTCGTGGCCCAGCGCCGCCGCGCGCACCGCGTCGGCCACGCAGGCGCCCTCCTCCAGCAGCACCTCGCGCTGCAGGAACCGGTGCGGCCAGGCGAGCACGACCTGCACCCGGATCACGCTCAGGCCTCGCGGTCGGCCACGCGCACGAAGTCGTCGACCATGCGGTCGGCCAGCCCCTGCATGCCCAGCGCGAACACCGGCCCGAGCAGGCGCGAGTTCGCCTCGAAGTCCAGGGTCAGCGAGACCTTGCACGCCGACTCGTCCAGCGCATGGAACTCCCACACCCCGTGCAGGCGGCGGAATGGCCCGTCGCGCAGCTGCATGTCGATCCGCGTGGGCCGCACCAGCCGGTTCTCGGTGGTGAACCAGGTCCGCAGCGAGCCCAGACCCAGATCCAGGCGCGCGACCATGCGGTCCTCGCCCTGCTCCAGGACCTGCGCCTGTTCGCACCAGGAAAAGCGCCGCGGATAGGCCGCCACGTCGTTCACCAGGTCGAACATGCGCGATGACGGGTGCGCGACGAGGGCGCTGCGGTGGATGCTGGGCATGGGGTGGAGCGTGTCCGGAAGCCCGGATTGGGCGACAATGGCGGAATGAGCAAGAAGCCGTCCAATGATAAGGCAAAGGCCCGGCGCGAGCCGGCCAACCGCACCATCGCCCTGAACAAGCGCGCGCGGCACGAGTACCACCTGGTCGAACGGGTCGAGGCCGGGCTGGCGCTGCAGGGCTGGGAGGTGAAGGCGATCCGTGCCGGACGCGCCAACCTCACCGACGGCTACGCCTACGTCGAGGACGGCGAGATCTACCTGGTCGGCGCGCAGATCACCCCGCTGATCCAGGCCTCGACCCATGTCATCGCCAACGACCGGCGCACGCGCAAGCTGCTGCTGCACCGTCACGAGATCGACAAGCTGATCGGCCGCGTGCAGCGCGACGGCTACACCCTGGTGCCCACCGCGATGTACTGGAGCGGCAACAAGGTCAAGGTCGAGATCGCCCTGGCCAAGGGCAAGAAGGAACACGACAAGCGCGACACCGCCAAGGAACGCGACTGGCAGCGCGAGAAGCAGCGCGCCATGCGCCGGCACAACAAGGACGCCTGATTCCGCTTTCCCCGCGCATCGCCCCTTTCCGCCGATCCCACGCCTGCGCCACGCCGCGGGGAGGCCCCGCGTGTACACGAACGCGCCCGGCTCGCGGTTCCGGCCACGCATGCCTGCGTAGGAATTTTCCTACGCCAGGCCGAGCCGTTGGCCGACTGTCCCCTGACCTTCCCGCCGAGCAAGCTAACGGGGCCCCGGCAGAACGGCTTGCACGATTGACATGGAACCGCTCTGCAACGGACAAGGTCGCCGGCAGGATGCCGGGCCGGGGAACTTTCAACGGAGGTCGCCACCGATGCACAGCAGCAGTACCCTGCAACTGGTCGTATCCCATGGCGGCTGGCGCCTGATCGACAACGGCAAGCCGTCGTTCTGGTTCCTGGAACGCGAGCAGGCCATGGCCATCGCCCGCGTCATCGCCGATTCCCGCGCCGGCCTGCGCTACATCCCGACCCGGATCGAGGCCGAGAACGAAGCCGGCGAACTGGAGCTGGTCGCCTCGTTTCCGTGATCGGCGCAGGAACACGCACACGAAAAAGGCCGGGATCGCTCCCGGCCTTTCGTCGTTGCGGCATTGGTGGCGGACGGTTGACCATGTGCTGACTGGCCTCCCGAGCTTATGAGCACTGGCGCGGGGTGTTGCGGGTTTGCGGGTGTTTATTGCCGAGAGAGCAGTTCAATGTAGGCCTGGTAACTGTAACTCCGGTTTTTCTTCTGCCCGGTCATTTCCGTCACGATGCCCAACTCTTCCAGCACCTTGACCGCCGCCGTCGCCGTAGGGAAACTGGTATCGAGTTGCTGGCGAACGCGTTCGATGGTGAAGCGCGGCATCATAGGTAGCATTTCGAACAGCCGGTAGCTGGCCGGGCCTGCTTTGGCAGATTGCAAAAGGCGTCGGCGGTCGGTGGCCACAAGACTGGCGACCTCGATAATGTTTTTTTCGGCGTCGCTCGCAGCGGTGGCGACACCTTCCAGAAAGAAAGTCACCCAGGATTCCCAGTCGCCCTCCGTGCGGATGGCCGACAGGCGACGGTAGTACTCAGCTTGGTGTTGTTTGAGGTAGCCGCTGAGGTACATCAAAGGCTCCGACAGCAGCCCCCAGTGTTCAAACAGCGCCGCGATCAGGAGGCGGCCAATGCGCCCGTTGCCGTCAAGAAACGGATGGATGGTTTCAAACTGCGCGTGGATGAGCGCCACCTTGACCATCGGTGGCAGGTCCGTCGCTTCGTCGTGGATGAAGCGCTCCATGTCGGCCAGCAGGGTTGAAACGTGCTCCGGCGGCGGTGGCACGAAAACCGCATTGCCGGGCCGTGTGCCACCAATCCAGTTTTGCGACCGACGCAACTCCCCGGGTTGTTTGCCTGCGCCGCGAGCCCCATCCAGCAGGCGTCGATGTGCCTCGCACAACAGCCGTACGCTAATGGGCAGCCCTTTCGGATCGCGCAGTTGCTCCTGCGTCCAGCGGAAAGCGCGCAGGTAGTTGATCACTTCTTCCACGTCGTCGGTGTTGCTGACCTTGAAGCCAGCTTCCTCGTCGAACAGATCGGTCAGCGTGGCCTGCGTACCCTCAATCTGCGATGTGAGCAGGGCTTCCTTGCGGATGGCGCTGTACAAGAGCCAATCGACCGAAGGCACCAAGCCAGACACGCCCGCCAAACGTGCAAGCGCGAGTTCTGCCAGCCGATTGAGGTCAGTGAACACCTCGGGTGAGAGGGCAGGGTCAGACGGCGGCAAGGCGTGGGGCACGAATGCGCGCACCGATTCACCCAGTGTCGTGGCAATTGAATAGGTCCCGGTGGTGCGTGTCATTGAAAGCTGTCTTTAGTAGATCGCGATCAAATTAAAGCATTCTTTAATTTGAATAGCAAGAATTAAAGATGTCTTTCATTGATCACGATGCATCACCAGACCCTCTTCCGACCAGAAATGGTCGAAGTCATCGCCCACGCCCCAGCCGACGTCCTGCCCCAGTTGGCGCACCCGGTCCAACCTGGCAATGAATGTGGCCTGCTGCGCGGTGGGCAAGGCCAGCACATATTTCAGTGCCTGCTCGAACATCCGCACCAGCGCATCGTAAAAGCTTTCGTCGTCCATGCCGCATCCGGCCAGGAAGTCGAACACCTCTTCGCAATAGAACACGGTGAGTTCGGCCAGGCCCTCGGGCAGGCCCAGGGCCTTCTTGTAATCGCTGATGGCTTTTTTTGCCTTGGCCACCGATTGCGGCTTGCGATAGTCGGACGGATTGATCCACTGCGTGATGATGGCCTTGTAGGGTTCCAGCGGATCATCGCCCAGACCAAAGCGGGCGTGCAGAAAGGCCTTGTTGTCCTTGCTGGCTGTGTACAGGTCTTGCACCAAGCCAAGCAGGCCCGCGCGGTCGAAATCGGCCAGCTTGGATTTGACGTCGCTCCAGCTGGGTGTGGACTTGGTGGTTTTCTTCGTCGCCATTTCAACTACTGCTTGTCACTGTTTGAAATCTGTCCACGGAGGCAGGTATTCGAACTTTTCGAACAACTGAATCGGCGGTCTCCGCATCCACGAAAAACACATTCAGACTGCCGCACGACGGCAACTGCAATCGCTTCTGCTTAAGGCAGAACGGCAACACCCACACCCGCAGTCCTGACGATTTCGGAAATTCGAACACCGGCAGTGCCTTGCTGAAAGCATCCGTCTTCGGGTAGATCAACACCACATCACCAACGCCGTCGAGATAGTTTTGGCCGTAGGCGTGGAGCTGATAAAAGTCCCCTTGATCCAACCCGTACTTTTCCGAACCCGTGGCCTGCTGGCCGTCGATCAGCTTCCATTTGGTGTCCAGTACCAAACGATTCACCTTCGATTCCTGCACTAGCAAATCGGGTTTGAGACGGAACCAATCCTTCTCAAGATGCCTGACCAGCGACAGGGTGTGCGCCTGAGTGCGCAGAGTGAACCCCTGCCCAAGTTGCCGGGCAAGGTGTTTGGCGACGAAGGCTTCGAACACCGCCTCCATCGGGAACAGCAGGGATGGCGCACGATGGCCGCCGGCCCCAGTGAGTGGTGATTCGTCCTCCAGAATTAAGCGAGCCCACGCAAGGGCCGCGTCGTAATGCGCCATGCCGCGATCCAGACGAACCCGCTGGAAGTCCATTGCGGGATGCTGTGATGCTGGTATCTCAGCAAACACAAAGCACAACTCGCGTGCCAGTTGCTGATTGGTCTGCGAGGCAGTCCAAGCCAGCGCGCGTCGCAATGCCGCGTGCAACAGACGGTTTTCTGGCCGGTCAGGAGAAAACTCGTCGAACTCCGCAAAGAAGCGATCACGGCGACAGAGGTTGCGTCGCAGGTGCGTTGCCATCTGCAACTTGCCGCGCAAGGCAAACAGGTTGTCTTGCTGCAGGTTGTAATCACTGCGCAGGCCGCGTTTGACTAGATGCTCCACGGCGCGCAGGAACTCTCCGATGAACACCTCGAGCAACGGCATGCGGGTGGCCACCAGCTTGGCACTGTCGGACTGGATATGACGAAAACCGCCCAGGCAACGAAGCATTTCGATCAGCAGCTCACGCGCCTCATCATCCCCGCCGCCGATGGCCTTGGCGACTTTGGGTAGTACCTCGATCTGATACCCATCCGGTGCCCGAATCACCCCCACGAAACTGGCCACCTGCACGGCCCGTCGACCTCGCCGTTGAGACAGTTTCAGCCACGCGGTTTCGCCCGCTTCGGCTAGGCTCAGGGCCAGGGATTCCAGCCAGGCAAACACCGACTGAGGCACCGAGCGCAGGCCTACGGCATCGGATACGCCGGGGGCATCTGCGGCCAGCGCATCAAATTCGTAGATCGTGGTGCCTGACATTGTGATCCACCCCTCAAGCCAAGGACAGGTAGATGCCACGGTACGCGGCGGGGTTAGCAAATGCCGACGGCTGCGATTGATAGCGCCGCTGGGTGGCGTAGCTGTCCAGGCCGTGGTCGTTGCCGAACAAGTCATTCAAGTCCTGTTCGTGAGCATCGCTCTCGGTGATGAACTGGGCCGCTTGGGGCTTCTGGTTGTCGCCCAGTACCAGCCGAATCTTGCGCCAATCTTCAAAGAAGTACTCCTCCAGCAAAGGCACGATGCGATCGCGGAAGATGTCGGCCAATTTTTCAAAGCGGGCCTCGCCATCATCCACATCCGCCAGTGTTGTGAGATAGGCGTGGCCGATGCAGTGATCGCGGTCGTACAGGGCTTCGATGCGCTCGTTGATGCGCTCCAGCATCTGGCGCACGTCAATCGCGCCGATTGATGTGGTGACCACCAAGCCCGCCAAGGGCGCGCTGTGCGGGTCATCCGCATCTTTCTCTTCACGGGTGTCAGGCAGTAGCGGCACGAAGTCGAAGCGGCGGCGCAGCGCCGTGTCCAGCAATGCGAGTGAGCGATCCGCCGTATTCATCGTACCGATGATGTCCACGTTGGCGGGCACCGAGAACTTCTCGCCGGAATACGCCAAGACCACTTCCACCGGCGGCGCGCTGCCGTCCAACGGGTCGCGCTTGTCGGCCTCGATCAGGGTGATCAGCTCACCGAAGATTTTGCTGATGTTGCCCCGGTTGATCTCGTCGATCACCATCGCAAAGCGCTGGTCGGGAGCTTGCCGCGCCTTGCGGCACAGCTCCTTGAACGCGCCGGGGCGGATTTCGTAGGCCACTTCGCCCGCGTCCGCATCGCCCGCCAGTATGGGGCGCAGCCCTTCGACGAACTCCTCGTAGCCGTAGGACTGGTGGAAGGTGACAAAGCTGTAGCGCTGCACCGCACCGGCGTCCTGCTGGCCACGCTTGAGCTGATCGACCAACGCAATCAGATCGGCGCAGTCGTCGCGCCAGTCTCCGGCAAACTGCCACACCGAATCGGCCGCCTTGTCGAACACGGCGGGGCTCAGGCGCTTTTTCATCTTCACGGTGATGGATTCGTCCACCGTGTGGTTCTGCAGGGTGCGCCACAGCGTTTGCCGGACGTTGCGGTTGGAGCCGTTGGCCGCCGTGATGGCCTGGATGAAACGGTGCTCGGCGATGTCCGCCACCTTCGCCTTGCCGCCCAGGTCGTACAGCGCGGCGGCCGCGCCCTCCCACCATTTCAGCACCGCGATCTTCTCGGCAATGATCTGGTTGCGCCACTCCTCCGGCGAGATCATGGCCGCCGCCTGCTCGTAATCCCGCTTGAGCAGTTGCATCAGCGTGTAGGTTTTGCCGGTGCCGGGCGGGCCGTAGTAGATGCGGTTGATGCAGGTGGCGACTGGCTTGCTGGCGGCGGGCTGTGCAGGCACCGAGGGCGGCGGCGCAAGGCCGGTGCCAATGCTGGCGGCCTCGATGGGCTCGCCCGCCAGGGTGGCCAGCTCGGCCAGATCGGTGCCGAAGTACTCCTTGAGCAAGGTCGATTCGAATTCCGGCAGATCGTCTGCGCCCACCTGCCAGAAGGTGGTGTTGCCCTGAGGTGACCAGTACTTGGAATTGGCGGTGTAGCGATCCGTGCGCGTGGCAGGCTTGAGCACGCGGTAGCTGCGCTGCAGCCAGCCGTCGCCCTTGGCGCAGGGCATGGCGTTTGAGGTGAACTGGCCGATGCGCTGAGGGCTGTTGCCGTGGCACAGGAAGAACAGCGTGCCCAGCGGCGCTTCGGCGAACTTCTTGCCCTGCTCCTTGCCGGTGTCGCGGTGCATCACCGCCCACTGGCCATCGAGGTACTGCTGACGCTCGGCGTCGGTGAAGTTAGGTGGGTTGCCGTGGGAAAGCTTCCAGATGGCCAGGTTCTTCTGGCTCCACGCCTCCCACACCTGCCGCCCGAATTCCAGAATGCCCACGCCCTCAGGGCGCTGGGCCAGCGCGGCCTGCTGCAAGGCGGCCATGCTCTGGCTGGCCGCGCCGCCGGTGAACGCGGCCAGCGGCGCGCGCTTGAAGATGTCCACGATCACCGGCTGCTGCCGGTTCTGGTAGTGAAAGGCGATCTTCCACTTGATGGCTTCGCCCAGATGATCGAAGGCCTCGATACCGTCCAGATCGCCATTCGCAGCCAAGGCTGCGATCTGCCCGACGTAGCCACGCACCTTTTCGAAGGCTTCTTCCGCCGTGGCACCTAGCGCGGAATACCAGCCGTGGGTGTCCGAATAGCTGCGGCTCTCCGCACTCTCGCGCACCTCGGTGTCCTTGCGAGAGAACACGCCGAATTTGAACGCCGAGCCGCCCCAGATGCTGCCCATCTCATCCATGCGGGATTCGATCCAGTAGGTGAAGCTCTCCTTCGAGCCGGCCTGGGTGTACTCATCCAGCGTCATCGTGGCCAGCCGCGAGGCGGGCCAGATGGTCAGAAACTCATCCCACAGGGCGTATTGTTCTTGGAAGTCGCTCACTTCAGCGCCTCCTCAATCCAATCCCACCGCTTGTCCTTGAGCATCACGAACCGGCAACGGTTTTGCGACAGATTGGCCCACAGGCCACCGATCAAGCGGTCATCCTCAGCCTCGTTCCATCGATCCGCGCCCTTGTACTCAACCGCGAGAACCGGCCCCGGCTGGCCTGCCGTCCCTGGCAACTGGCAGAGGAAGTCTGGGTAGAAGCGGCCATCGGCCTTCTGCAAGAAGAATGAACTGCCTTCGCGCCGCACGAGGTTGCGCACCCAGAACTGGATGCGGCCCTGCTGCGCCCACATATCCAACTGGCAGGCACACTCGAATTCTTCCTTGCTGTCGAAGTCACCCATCCGCCCATAGAAGTGCTTGCGGAAATCGAAGTGCCCAAAGCGCCCGTCGTAGTCGCGGCTCGGTGCATAGGCTTGGGCGTGAAACTCAAAGGCGTATTGATCGGTCACCGCCACCCGCGTGGCCGCATCGTCACCGAACAGTGTCTGTTGGAATGCCCTGCCGACGGCCTGTTTGCGCAGCTCACGAATGCGCGCCTCCAGCAGATTGCGAATCAGAAACTTCTGCAAATTGGCCCGCGCCAGCGTGAAACCATCCCGGCGCAGCAAGTCGGTCAGCCACGCCGCGACAAAGGCCTGTTTGCTGGCATGGGTCAGTGACGGCTCGGGCAGGTTGCGGCACAGCCAGGTGGCGAGACGAACCTCATCCCAGTTTTCCGGTTGATAGACGAGGGCAAGATCGCGCTGCAACTCGGGCAAGAAGCGCGACACCACGTGGCCGCCTTCGTCGATGTCGATTTCGCCACCTTCCGACACCTTCAGCGCGGCGCCCAGCGCCTTCAGCTCATCGGCCGTCGGTGCCGCATCGTAGGGTGAGAGGTCCCACGGATACTCCAGCACCTCCGGATCATCAAACAGCGCCAGCTCGCCCTGCACGCGCAAGGCCAACTGTGGCACCCGAAAACGCTCACCCAATTCGGCGGGCGTCTGGAAGAACTCAATCGCCGTGGTGCGGCTGACTTCGGCGGCCTCCACAATCGCCGCTGCGGCGGTTTCCGAAGTCACCGATGCCTTGAGCACTTCGGCTTCATCTTCCGTGAGCGGCGTGCTGATGGTCAGCGTGTTGAGCTTGCCGTCCCAGCTCACCTTGTCTCGCACCGGCTTCGGCACGCTTTTAAGGTCGGGCTTTTCGGACAAGGTAATCGCCACGGGCCGAACGACCACGCGCCCGGCGTGGCCCTCCAAGTCCAGCCGTGCCTGCTCGGCCTTGGCGGCGGTAACGAACTCGGTGACTTCGCGCCGCTCGAACCCGGCACCGGCAACCAGACGGTCGCGCAGTGCGCCAGCTGTCTCGGCAAAGTTGCGGGATACCACGAAGGCATAAGACTGATTCAATGCGCGGGCCTGCCGATGGCTGGCACCGGGCTGCCGCAGCACGCGCCCCAGCAACTGCTCCACCGCCGTAGCCGATGACAGCGAGGCCATGCTCACCAGGATGTAGGCAAACGGGCAGTCCCAGCCTTCGGCCAGCGCCTTCTGGGTGATGACGAACTTCACCGGGCAGGCCGGGTCGGCAATGCCCAGCTTGTAATCGGCATCGATCTGCTCCAGCCCTTTTTCCTCGCCAGTAGCCACCACGATTTCGCTGGCGGGAATGCCGTGGTTGGTGATCAGCTCGTTTTTCACCTTCTCGAAATCCAGCGTCTCGATACCGGCGCGGCGAGGTTCGGACTGAATCAGCACGATGGGCCGCAGATAAGACGCCCCGGCCCGGCGTTCTTCGTCTGCGAGCTTTTGCAAGGCATCGCGGCGGCCAATGGCATCGGCCAGGCACTGCTGCCAGTTGGGCTCCGTTTCCAGCACTACCGGCAGCTTGATCATTTCTTCCGCCTTCAACTCGGCGGCGGAAACGCTGTGCAGCACGTTGCTGGGCGTGCGCTCCAGGTCGGGCGTGGCGGTCAGCTCCATCACCCCGCTGGGGCGAAAGCGCGCCAGCATGTCGAAGGCCAGTTCTGTGCGGCTGTTGTGCGCCTCATCCACAACGACGAACGGGCGGCGCAGGCGCAGCACGTTGGCCAGCGAATACGGTGTGGTGCGCTCGCTGCCCTCGCCATCGGTCAGCAATTCATCGCGCTGTGTGGGCGACAGGTTGTCGAAGTGGTGCATCAGTGCGCCACTGGACTGGTACACCTTGCGGCACTCCTCCTCTTCCACCTGAAATGCCTGCCGGGTGGCGACGATCACCGTGGTCGAGGTGTCCAGCGTGGCGCGGGTCACGCTCTTGGCTTCTTCCAGATCCAGCACCGTGATCGGCCCCGCCTCGCGCAGCGCGGCGTGGTAGGGGTGGTTGCGATCCTTCAGCGCCTTGAGCGTCTGCTCGCGGATCGGTTTGCTGGGCACCAGCCACAGAATCACGCTGTGCTCGCAGCGCAGCAGATGCGTGTTGACCAAGGCCACGCTCTTGGCAGCCAGCCAGGTCTTGCCGCCACCGGTGGGCACGCGCAGGCAGAAGTACGGCATGTCGGCCGGGAAGCCCGACAGCGGGCTGTAGGGGTTGCCGCGCCCCCACAGGCGTTCGGTGGTGGCGGTGAAGGCGATCGAGGGCGACGGCAGTTCGTGGCAGGCCTTGAAATAGGCTTCCACGCTGTCGAGCACTTGCTGTTGATAGATTTTCGGTGCGAATCCGCGAATTTGGGAACTCATGGGGCTTACACCTCCAGCGCGTAAGGGGTTTGCTTGAAGGTGATGCCCTCGCGTGCGGCGCGGGCACCCATGCGGTTGGCGGCGGCGTAGATCACTTTGGGGCCTGGGAACTTGGGCAACACATCGAACACCGGGCCGGTGAGTACATTCCCGCCGCCCACAGATTTGTCCTTGAGGATGCCGTTGTAGAGCAGGTAAATGGCGCGGCCCTCGTGGATGCCCAGCAGCGGTGAATCGGCGGTGCCGATAAAGCCCGTGCCGGTTTCAGCAAACCAGACGAATTCGGCCAGTTGCGCGAAGGTCACATCGCGGCGGATCTGGCCGTCGGCGTCGAACAGGGGTTCTTTGGACAAGCGGCAGAACTGGAAGCCGCCGCCGAGGCCTTCGATCGGGACTCGCTTCTTCCCCACGAGAGGCGTGTAGCCCTCGATGGCCTTTCGGACACGCTCGCGCGTCTTGTTCCGTGCGACATCGTCGTCAAGTTCGACAAGGATGAAGCGAACGGGCTCCTTCAAGTACTGATTCAACCTGAGCACCGCGTGCGCCGTGGTGCCGGAGCCGCCAAAGCTATCGAGCACGAGGTCACCGGGCTCGACCACCATGCCCACCAGGTCGGCAATGACCTCGGAATCCTTTGGAAACGGAAACGCCCCCGCGCCAAGGATCGCTTCGACCTCCAGCGTGGCCGCGCGCCCGTCCTTGTAGAACACGCTCATCATCGGCTCTTCGTCGATCTCGAAGAGGTAGCTCTTGCGGTTTGGAATCGTCGTGTGGTCCTTGCCGAAGTGAATACGCGGCGGGTCCTCAGCCAGCGCCGCTTTCGTGGTGTCCTCTTCCCACCGCCAGCCAGTCGAGGGCATGGCGCAGGGCTGCTGGGTGACGGGATGCAGGATCGGATAGCGCGGGCGGTTCTCGCGCCCGTCATCAGGTCCCGCAAAGTCCGCCGCGAAGTAAAGCCCGCGCTTGTCAGACCAGTTGTAGTGCTTGTGCCCCTTGCGCGGATCACCCTTGGGCAAGGCGCGGTACCAAGCCATCATTTCCTTGCGAATCGAGGTGTGGTCGTCACCGTGCTTCTTGCGCAAGCTCTCATAGTGCTCCAGCACGGCGTCAACGCCCGGTTTCTTGCGCCGCCAGCGGACCTTGCGCTCCTTGAGCAGAGCCTTGTTCCGCGCGAAGGCGACGATGTACTCGTGCGTGACCGATACGAGCTTCGAGTCGCCCTTCTTGCCCTTCTCCCAGACGATGGTGGCAACCTCGTTCGTGGCGCCGAAGACCTCGCGCATCAAGGCTTGCAGGTTGCCGACCTCGTTGTCGTCGATGGACACAAAGATCGCCCCGTCCTCACGGAGGAA
This sequence comes from Pseudoxanthomonas sp. J35, assembly GCF_000513995.1. GTDB lineage: Bacteria > Pseudomonadota > Gammaproteobacteria > Xanthomonadales > Xanthomonadaceae > Pseudoxanthomonas. The sequence continues at coordinate 42,408 of NZ_AZVB01000014.1, read as the reverse complement.
TTGCTTCAACAGCACCAGCCGCGGGTACATCATGCACAGCCAGCGGTCGTGGCGGTCCAGCGTCTCGCCTTCCTTGCCCACCACCTCGCCCAGCCAGCGACGAATCTCCGGGCTGTTCACGTTGTCGTTGTACACCCAGCCCTCGTTGCCGGTGTTGTACGGCGGGTCGATGTAGATGCACTTCACCTGCCCGGCATAGCGGGGCAACAACGCCTTGAGCGCGTGCAGGTTGTCGCCCTGCACGATGAGGTTGCCGCTGTTGGCATCACCGCAGGAGAGTTCCGGCACCGGCTCCAGCAGGCGGAACGGCACATCCTTGTGGTGTTTGACGACGGCTTCTTTGCCGATCCAGTTCAATGTTGGCATTCAGCCCATCCCCTCAAATTTTGCGCGATGGCGTCTGGCCGTCGCTGCGTTGTTCTTCATCCGCGCCGCCCGCACGCACCCAGTCGTCCACCTCGGACACTTTGAACTTCCACAACCGACCCACGCGGTGCGCGGGCAGGTGCTTGCGGTCGATCCAGCGGTAGATCGAGTCGCGTGTGACGCCCAGATGCTCGGCAATCTGGTCCACGGATACCCATGGTTCAGCGGTCATGGCAATGCTCCGGCGAAAGCGGTTCGGGCGGCATAAAGTCGGTTTAAATCGCAAAAGGTGTAATTTATCAGTTTGGCGGGTGGCCGGCGAGCGCCATATGCCCAGAGCATGATCTTTAGCTTGGCTTGCTTGTGGTTCAGCGCGTGAATGGCGGCGTCATCAATCAACCCGGAGACCGCCATGACCACCCAGCCCACCGCCCTCGACACCGACCTGCAGCGCCTGCCGCTGATTCTCGACAAGATCGAGGCCCTGCGCCAACTGGCCGACGACCACTTCGGCCACGCCCCGGACGCCATCCACTGGGGCCAGTCGGTGACCTCGGGCGGGTGGACCAGGCGCTGGATGAGCTGCTGGCGATCTTCGACGGTCAGGCCAAGTGAGGGCGGCAGCGATGGACACCCTGCCCAAACTCTCCCCGGCCCAAGCCCTGCTGCTGCGCACTGCCGCCCGCCGCGCCGATGGGCGCGTGATTCCGCCGGACACCCTGCGCGGTAGCGCACGGGTCAAGGTGCTGACCGCACTGCTGCAGCGCGGGTGGATCGACCCTGCCGACAGCGGCCACATGCTGACCGACGCGGGCTATGCGGCCATCGGCCAGCAACGATCCGTGCCGCCGGATGACGTCCAGCCGATGGACGCCACCGACGACCTCCAACTTCTGGAGGGCATCCCGATCCGCCCTGGCAGCAAGCTCGCCGCGCTGGTGATGTCGCTGCGCCGCCCGCAAGGCGCGACCAGCCTGCAACTGATGCTGGCCACCGGCTGGCAGCCCCACACCGTGCGCGGGGCAATTTCCGGGATGCTGCGCAAGAAGCTGGGCCTGAACGTGGTGCTGGCGCACAACGACAGCGGCGAACGGGTGTACAGGGTGGTGTGATCTACCGCCAAGGGTGTCCAGTTTCTGGAGGCCCTTGCACCCACGGTGGCCGATTTCAGGGGTTTGTGGGGCAGATCGCCCTCAAACCCGTGCCAGCACTGGAGTTCCCACGTCGGCCGTTTCGGCCTGAGGCTGCGCCACGCTAACCGATTGAGCGCGATCCAGCGTTGAAACGGCCGCAAGCCCGCGTCCTTGTGCGTTTGCGTCGATCACCGTTTTGCCGGGGCTCGTGACGGCCACAGGTGAAATGGGTCCTTCCCCGCCATTCCTCTATACGGGGGGCGCGAGCGCAGCATTGCGCTACCGTCTGGCCAGAAAACAAGGTTTGCAGGGTTTGCGGTTCGCACACACCGCCCCACCTGAGCCCGCGCCATCCAGCGTCAGTGCCCGCATACGCGCAGCTGCCACTGCGCCGGTGCAAACCTGTGCGCGGACAAGGTTCGCGCCCGTGGCCATGATCTGCATCATCGGTGGTTGGTAACCGGTAACTGACCACGCTGGCGCCCGACATCGTGACGGCCATCCTGGACGACGCACTGCCGAACCACATTACGTTGTTCGATCTGGCGGTTGATCCGCCGGCGCTGTGGGATGAGCAGCGGGAGAGAGTCGGACTCTGAGGTGGAGACACTCCCTCAGCTCAACATGCCCTTGAGATCCTTGAGCATCAGGAACAGATGGTACGGATCGGTCGGGCTGGGCTCGAATTCCCACGATTCGTACCACTGCCGCGCCGCATCGTCCTTGGCATGGACCAACAGGCAGCGGATGCCGGCGATGTCGGCGGCCTGTGCGGTACGCAGGAGCGCATCCTTGAGCAAGGCCTGGCCCAGACCTTTACGCTGATGCTCCTTGTCCACGGCGAGCCGGGCCAGGATCATGACCGGCGCCGGGTGGCGTGCCAGCCCCTTCATCACTCTCGACGGTGCAGCGATCGGATCGACGCTACCAACGGCCAGGCTGTAGAAGCCGACCACCACGTCACCCTGGCAGCAAACGTAGGTCTGCGCGCTGTTGGCCTTCTGGTTGACGAGCGCGTAGCGCTGCAGGAACTGGTTCAGCGCATTCTCACCGCAGTCGAACGCATCGACCTGATCCGTAGCAAGCAGCTTGCGAACGGGGGAGTAAGCACTGCTCAATCCAGAACCCCGGGCTCACGCAGCAATTTTTTCAGACGCGGCTTGCTTTGCACCGGGCGGTCCAGTGCCTCCTGGAAGGCTTGCCACTGCGCCTCGTCCAGTAGGAACTGGCGACGATCCGCCAGCGTCTGCGTGGCCGCCGTTACACCTGCATCGAGCAGAAACTCGCTGACGTTCTTGTGGCAGGCGCGTGCGGCTTCCTGCAGCAGTTGCTTGACTGGCGCGCTGGCACGAACGTCAATGCGTTCGGTCTTGGAAAGATTCAGGGTGCTCATGGTGCCCCTCCGGACGGATTTTGGATGTCTCTATTGTAGGTGTCCGGACATTGTCCTGACAAGGCATTTCTTATCTTGGCCCCCATCCAGGCACATACTTCCGCGTTGCAATCTGTCGGTAGTGCTCGATAACGACCGACGAAACGCACCCGCAGCGTTTCCGTCGCCACCCGATGCCGCAATCCAACCGCTTGATTCGTCCGCGCGTAACTCTTTGATCTGTAAGGGCCTGAGTTGTGGCCCTTGCGGACTTCGGGCAACTTCCAGGGAGCGAGGTCGGAGCGAGGAATGGCCAGGAGAGAGTGGAATGTGGCCCGGAACGGGCTGAGAGGCTGACCGGCGAAGTCCGCAGGCTTCCGCAGGAACCCCCAAGAACACGCGGGAACCGGCGCGATCAGGCAAGAAAAAACCCCAACCGAGAACGGTTGGGGTTTCATTATTGGTGGAGGTGGGCGGAGTCGAACCGCCGTCCGAAGGCACTCCATCTCCGGCACTACATGCTTAGCTCACCGTTGGGTCTCGTTCCGTTGCAGCACGGTGTGCGAAGCGCGCCCCGGAACCAGCCTGCTTTGTTTTGACCACCGGCTGACAGGCAGCCACCGCTGGCGATCCCGTGATAGTGACCCTACATCCACGAGCACGGGCACAAGTGGGTTCGGGGCTAGGCCTTAAGCGGCCAGAGCGTAGTTGTCGTCGTTGGCAACTATGAGTTTTGCCGCTGGATTAACGAGGAAAGCTGCCCCCTCGGCATGCGCCGGTCGATTTCGCGACCCCCGTCGAAACCAGGACACCCCCGGAAACTTCGGGCGAGCGTATCGCCAGACACCCTGCAGTGTAGGGACGCCCCTGCCCCGCTTCAAGCTCGGCCTGCGTGCTGCTGGGCGGGGGTTCATCCGTTCACCGCCGCGCCACGGCGCCGGCGCCAGCCTGCGGCGATGGTCCCGCCACGCGCCCGCAGACCCGAGCCGCCCCGCCTGGCCAAGCCGGTCGACGAGGTGCCGGACGGTTCCCTGGCGGCTTTGCGCCGCGAGGCGGCCGGCTGCCGACGCTGCCCGCTCTGGCGCGATGCCACCCGCACCGTGTTCGGCGCCGGCCCTGGCCGCGCGCGGCTGATGCTGGTCGGCGAACAGCCGGGCAACGAGGAGGACCTGGCGGGCAAGCCCTTCGTCGGGCCGGCGGGGCGCCTGCTGCGCGAGCTGCTGGCCGAGGCCGGGATCGATCCGCTGCAGGTCTACCTGACCAACACCGTCAAGCACTTCAAGTTCCGCATGCGCGGCAAGCGCCGCCTGCACAGCCGCGCCAATGCCGCCGAACAGGCCGCATGCCGGCCATGGCTGGCCGCCGAGCTGGACCGGCTGCGGCCGGCGGCGGTCGCGCTTGGCGCGATGGCCGCGCATACGCTGTTCGGCAACCGGTTCGGCCTGCTGCGCGAACGTGGACGCTGGCAGGTGCCGGGACCGGAAACACACGCATTGGCGACCTGGCATCCCTCGGCGATCCTGCGCATGCGCGGACCCGACCGCGAGGCCGCCCGCGCGCAACTGCTCAGCGACCTGCGCACCGCTGCGGCCGGGCTCGACCGCGGCTTCGCGCGACCGTCGCCCTGATTTCACGGCGGCGGCGCTGCAATGGCACGCCCCGACGCCCCCGGAGAACCCCCATGGCACGCTGCGACGTCTGCGGTAACGACTACGACAAGGCCTTCGAGATCGTCCAGGCCGACGGCACCCGCGGCACCTACGACTCGTTCGAATGCGCGATCCATGCCGTCGCCCCGGCCTGCGAGCATTGCGGCTGCCGGATCATCGGCCACGGCGCCGAACACGACGGCCGCTTCTTCTGCTGCGCGCATTGCGCCGCGCACGCCGGGGTCGAGGGCATCGAGGACCGGGTCTGAGCCACCGCGCCCCGCCGACGGGAAGCGCTAGTCGCCGCGCGCCGGCCCGCCGGACCTGGCCCGCCGTTCGACCCAGCGCAGCACCGTCAGCACCCCCAGGGCCAGCACGGTGATGGCCAGGGCCAGCAGGTGGTAGCGGAAGCCGACGGTGATCCCGATCGCCGCCACCATCAGCAGCGAGGCGGCCGTGGTGATGCCTTGCACGCTCTCGCCGCTGCGGCTGGCGAAGATGGTGCCGGCGCCGATGAAGGAAACACCGGCCACGACCGCCTCCACCAGGCGCAGCGGATCGATCTGCAGGCCGGCGCCGCCGTAGCGGCCGTCCTCCAGCACCATCCGGCTCAGGCCCAGCAGCAGCGCCGCGGTGCCGGCCACCAGCATGTGCGTGCGGAAACCGGCCGGCCGGTCCTTCAGCTCGCGCTCGAAGCCGATCGCGCCGCCGAGCGCCATCGCATAGAGGACGCCCGGCAGTGTCCGCAGTTCGTCGAACCATTCCATCGGCGCACCATCGCCGGCGCACCGTCAAGCCGCCGCGAAGCCGTCAGCCGGGGGTGCCCGGCCCGGTTCCGCCGCGGCCAGGTCCGGCGCCGGAGCCGTCCTGGCGCAGTGCGCGGCGGCGAACGCGGCCTCGGCCGCGGCGGAAGACGCCGCCGTGGCCGAGGCCGCGGAAAGCGCCCGCCGCGAGGGCGAGCGCGTGCTGGCCGAAGTGGCCGGCTGAGTCGGCCGGCTCAGGACTGGATCGGGACCAGGGTGATTTCCACGCGGCGGTTGGCGGCGCGACCGGCCTCGGTGTCGTTGCTGGCAATCGGGTAGCGCTTGCCGGCGCCGACGGTGATCAGGCGCTCGCGCTGCACGCCCTGCGCGGCCAGGTACTGGGCCACCGCTTCGGCGCGCTGCTCGGACAGGCGCTGGTTGACCTCGTCGCTGCCCACGCTGTCGGTGTGGCCGGCGACCTCGACCACGGTCTGGTCGTACTCGCGCAGCACGCCGGCCACGTCGTTGAGCACGGTGTAGAACTGCGGGTCGATGTTGGCGCTGTTGAAGGCGAAGGTGATGTTGCCCGGCATGTTGAGGGTGATGTTGTCGCCCTTGCGCGCCACGTCCACGCCGGTGCCCTGCAGCTTCTCGCGCAGCGCCGCCTGCTGGCGGTCCTGGTAGTTGCCGACGGCCGCGCCGGCCAGGCCGCCCAGGCCGGCGCCGATCAGGGCGTGCTGGCGGCGCTCGACCGCGCTGTCGCCGCTCAGCAGGCCGGCGGCGATGCCGATGCCCGCGCCGATCAGCGCGCCGGTGCCGGTGCGGTTCTGCTGGCGCTGGCCGCTGTACGGATCGGTGGTCTGGCAGCCGGCGGCGAGCACGGCCACGAGCATGGCGGTACCGGCGAGGATGTTGTTCTTGGTCATGGGACACGCTCCTGTGCGGGGATTCACGGCCGTCCGGCCGGGTGCACGGGAGCATAAGCAGCCCAAGATGAGCGGATCGTGTCTGCGGCCACAGATCCGGCCGGCGGCCGGCGGCGCGGCCGCCGGCCTACTCGAAGCTGCCCACCGAGTCGTGGCTGAGGTTGTCGAAGCGGGTGTATTCGCCGAAGAACTTCAGCTTCACCGAGCCGGTCGGACCGCTACGGTGCTTGCCGATGATCACCTCGGCCAGTCCCTTGTCCGGCGAGTTTTCCTTGTTGTAGTACTCGTCGCGGTAGATGAACAGGATGATGTCCGCGTCCTGCTCGATGGCGCCCGATTCGCGCAGGTCGGCCATCACCGGGCGCTTGTCGGTACGCGTTTCCAGCGAGCGGTTGAGCTGCGACAGCGCGATCACCGGCACGTTGAGCTCCTTGGCCAGGGCCTTGAGCGAACGGCTGATCTCCGAGATCTCGGTCGCGCGGTTCTCGCTGTTGCCCGGCACCTGCATCAGCTGCAGGTAGTCGATCACCACCAGGCCCAGGCCGTGCTCGCGCTTGAGGCGGCGGCACTTGGAGCGCAGCACGTCCGGCGACAGCGCCGGCGTGTCGTCGATGAAGATCTTGGTTTCCTTGAGCATGCGGATGGCCGCCGTCACCCGGCTCCAGTCCTCGTCCTCCAGCTGGCCGGTGCGCAGGCGCTGGGCGTTGACCCGGCCGTTGGAGGAGATCAGGCGCAGCGCCAGCTGCGCGGCCGACATTTCCATGGAGAACACCGCCACCGCCTTCTTCGACTTGATCGCCGCGTACTCGGCGATGTTCAGGGCGAAGGTGGTCTTGCCCATCGCCGGGCGCGCCGCGAGGATGATCAGGTCGGTCGGCTGCAGGCCGGCGGTGATGTTGTCGAACTCGGTATAGCCGGTCGGCAGGCCGGTGATGTTGCCGCCGCTCTCGAAGCGCTTCTGCAGCACCTCGAAGGCGTCGCGCAGCGCGGTGTTGAGGCCGGTGAAGTCGGTGCGCCCGCGCGCGCCGGCCTCGGCGATCGCGAACACGTCCTGCTCGGCCTTGGCCAGCAGCTCGGCGCTGTCGCGCCCTTCGGGCTGGAAGCCGTTGTTGACGATGTCGGTGCCGACCTCGATCAGCTGGCGCAGCACCGCCTTGTCGCGGACGATCTCGGCGTAGGCGCGGATGTTGGCTGCCGAGGGCGTGGTGGTGACCAGCTCCACCAGGTAGGCGCCGCCGCCGATCTGCTCGGAGAAGCCCTGCGAATCGAACCACTCGCCCAGGGTCACCGCGTCGAACGGCTGGTTCTTCTCGGCCAGCTCGCGGATGGCGCGGTAGATCAGCTGGTGGTCGCGGCGGTAGAAGTCCTTCTCGACCAGGATGTCGCCGACGCTGTCGTACGACTCCGGCGCCAGCATCAGGCCGCCGAGCACCGCCTGTTCGGCCTCGACTGAATGCGGCGGGACGCGCAGGTGTTCGATACGGCCATCGCTGCTGTCGCGTTCGCGGTCTTTGCGGAAACCGGGGCGTGCGGACATTCGGGGCGTTCCTCGATACGGCCGGGTGCCTGGGCACGCGGCCGGAATGGACCAGTGGAGCAGCGGCCCATCGTATGCGCCGGCCAGCGCCACTGCCATGCACAACCCTGTGCATAACCCGTGGACATCTCACCGGCTGCGACGGGCCGCAAAAGAGAAGGGCGCCTTGCGGCGCCCTCCGTCGGGTATTGCGGACCAGGGGCCGATCAGGCTTCCGGCTCGACCACGACCTTGACGGTGGTCTCGACGTCGGCGTGCAGGTGCACGGTCACGTCGAACTCGCCGGTGTGGCGGATCGGGCCTTCGCCCATCACCACTTCGCTCTTCTCCAGCGGCAGGCCGGCGGCGGTGAAGGCCTCGGCGATGTCGCGCGGGCCGACCGAGCCGTACAGCTTGCCTTCGGTCGAGGCGTTGGCCTTGACCGTGATGCTGGCGCCTTCCAGCTTGGCCAGGCGGGCCTGGGCCTCGTCCAGCAGCGCCTTGGCCTTGGCTTCGTACTCGGCGCGCTTGGCCTCGAACTCGGCCAGGTTGGCGGCGGTGGCCGGCACGGCCTTGCCCTGCGGGACCAGGAAGTTGCGGCCGTAGCCCGGCTTCACGGTGACCTTGTCGCCGAGGTTGCCCAAGTTGGTGACCTTCTGCAGAAGGATCAGTTCCATCGTATTGCTCCTCTATCCGTTAGCCGCGCCATGGCAGGCGCGGCAACGATTGCTGTCCGGATCGGACGTGTCTTGTTCTAACAACCAGCTCTGAAGATGAAGTGCCTTTCGTCAACAGTCCGCACACGGATGTGCGGGCTCCTGCGAAGGACCCGCATCAGATGTCGTGGTTGTCGGTGTACGGGATCAGGGCCAGGTAACGGGCGCGCTTGATCGCGGTCGACAGCTGGCGCTGGTAACGCGACTTGGTGCCGGTCACGCGGCTCGGGACGATCTTGCCGTTCTCGGTCAGGTACTGGCGCAGGGTGTTGAGATCCTTGTAATCGATCTCCTTGACGCCCTCGGCAGTGAACTTGCAGAACTTGCGGCGGCGGAAGAACTTGGACATGGCTGTGCTCCTTAGGCGGCGGCTTCGGCGTTGTCGCCGTCGGTTTCAGCGGCGGCGGTGGCGTTGCCCTCGCCTTCCTCGTCACGGCGGCGGCGCTCGCCACGCTCGGGCTTGTCGCCCTTCTCGTCCTTGCTCTTCATGATCAGCGACTGCTCGGTCTCCGGGCCGTCGCGGCGGATGACCAGGTGGCGCAGGATCGCGTCGTTGAAGCGGAAGGTTTCGACCAGCTCGTCCAGGACGGCCTGCGAGGCCTCGACGTTGAACAGGACGTAGTGGGCCTTGACCAGGTTCTGGATCGGGTAGGCCAGCTGGCGGCGGCCCCAGTCTTCCAGGCGGTGCACGGTGCCGTTGCCGCCCTCGATGATCGACTTGTAGCGCTCGATCATCGCCGGGACCTGCTCGCTCTGGTCCGGATGGACCAGGAACACGATTTCGTAATGACGCATCGTTGGTTTCCTCGTGGATGCGGCCCTTGCGGGCCTGGCAGCCCCCCGTCGACCGGAACGGAAGCGGTGGGGCAAGGGTTCCTGCCGGCAGCGTGCCGCAGGAAGCCGGAAATTATGCCGGGTCAGTCACTTGGGCGCAAACCCGCGGGTCTGCGCCCGGCTTCGGGCGACTCCCCTGCCCCTGGCCGAGACCGCGGGACGAGGAGCCCTTCGCAACAAAACGCTGCAACTATATCGCGCAACTCTTTAAAATATCAGCGGGAATCCTTCTTGCGCTCCGCGATCCAGGCGCGGACATGCGCCTCCAGCGTCTCCAGCGGCACCGACCCGGTCTCCAGCACCGCGTCGTTGAAATCGCGCACGTCGAAGGCCGGCCCCAGCTCGCGCGCGGCCTCCTCGCGCAGGCCCGAGATCTTCAGCTGGCCGATCTTGTAGGCCAGGGCCTGCCCCGGCCAGGCGATGTAGCGGTCGATCTCGTTGACCACGTCCTGTTCGGTCTTGGGCGAGTTGTCCATGAAGAAATCGATCGCCTGCTGCCGGCTCCAGCCCTTGGCGTGCATCCCGGTGTCGACCACCAGGCGCACCGCGCGCCACATGTCGTAGGCCAGCTGGCCCATGCGGTCGTACGGGTCGTCGTACAGGCCCATGTCGTAGCCCAGGCGTTCGGCGTACAGGCCCCAGCCCTCGCCGTAGGCGACGAAATAGGCCGAGCGGCGGAACAGCGGCAGCCCCGGCAGCTCGGCGCCGCGGGCGAACTGGAAGTGGTGGCCCGGCACCGCCTCGTGCAGCGACAGCGCCAGCATCTCCCACTTCGGCCGCACCTCGGGCTTGTACAGGTTCACGTAGTAGAAGCCGGCGCGGCTGCCGTCCACCGCGCCGGGCTGGTAATAGGCGGTGGTCGTGTCCGGGGCGATGTTGTCGGGGATCGGGCGCACGCCGTAGGGCTGGCGCGGGATGGTGCGGAACACCTTCACCAGCTCCGGGTCGATGCGCTTGGCCAGGGCCTGGTAGGCCTCCAGCAGGTCGGCCGGATCGGTGTAGAAGAACTCCGGATCGGTGCGCAGGTGCTGGAAAAAGGCCTTCAGGTCGCCCTTGAAGCCGACCTCCTCGCGGACCTTCTCCATCTCCGCGCGGATCCGCGCCACCTCCTCGAGGCCGATCTGGTGGATCTCGTCGGCGGTCAGGCGCGTGGTCGTGTACCAGCCGGCCAGGAAGTCGTAGTACGCCTTGCCGTCGGGCAGGTCCGTGGCGGCGATGCTGTCGCGGGTGCGCGGCAGGTACTCGGCCTCGAAGAAGCGGCCGAACTCGCGGTAGGCCGGCACCACCTTGCCGGTGATGGCGGCCTTGGCCTGCGCGCGCAACGCGGCCTGCTCGGCCGCCGGGATGGCGTCGGGCATCTTCCTGAAGGGCCGGTAGAACGGGCTGGCTTCCGGATCCTCCACCACCTGCGCGGCGATCTGGCCGGAGACGCGCTGCATCAGCACCTTCGGCGGCAGGCTGCCGGCTTCGATGCCGGCGCGCATCAGTGCGGTGGTCTGCTCCAGCACCTGCGGCAGCGACTGCAGGCGGGCGATCCAGTTGCGGTAGTCGGCGGCGCTGGCGAACGGCAGGATCTCGGCGATGCCGTCGGCGGTCTGCACCCCGCCCTGGTGGCCGATCGGCTGCAGGTATTCGCGGAAGCGCTGGCGCGCCACCGCCCGCTCCTGCAGCCACAGGAAGGTGTCATAGGTGAGCTGGTCGTCCGGCGGCAGCGCGGCGCGGTCGATCCGGCGCAGCGCGGCCAGCGCCTCGCGGTCCGCGGCCTCGCGGCGCTGGATCGCCTCCAGGCTCATGTCGGTCCAGCGGTCGTCGTAGCGGTGGTCGCCCAGGTAGGCGGCGTTCTCCGGCGACTCGCGCAGGTTGCGCTCCCATTCGCTGTCGAACAGGCGGTGCAGCGCGAGCGAGGCCGCGTTGCGCGACGCGGACGCGGCGGCGGGCGTCGCGGGCTCGGCGGAGAACACGGGGAAGCAGCAGGCGGCCAGGGCAACGGCCAGGACGGTACGACGCATCGGGACTCCGGGCGGACTGGAAGCGCCCAAGCCTAGCGCGTGCGGCCGCGCGGCGGCCATGCCGGAAGGCACGCCTTCCGGCCAGACGGGCCCGCTTCAGGCCGGCCCGGTGGTGAAGCTCTCGCCGCAGCCGCACTCCGCCGTGGCGTTGGGGTTGCGGAACACGAAGCCCTCGCCCAGCCCCTGGCGGGCAAAGTCGATCTCGGTGCCGTCGACCAGCGGCAGGCTCTGCGCATCGACGTAGATCCGCACCCCGCCCTGCTCGAACACGGCGTCGCCCTCGCGCTGCTCGCGGGCCAGGTCGGCCACGTGGCCCCAGCCCGAGCAGCCGGTGCGCTCCACGCCGAAGCGCAGGCCCAGCGCGGCCGGGTCGCGCTGCAGGAAGCGCTGCACGCGTTCCAGGGCGACGGGGGTGAGAGTGACTGGCATGGGGTGCATCTCCGTGGTGGCCCGGTGATTATAGGCGTCGAGGCTGTCCCGCCCCTGTCGGCATTGCCGTTCCGGGTGGAACGCAGCGGCGCGGCGGCTCGCGCCCGCGGGGGCGCAGCCGCTACACTTCCGCCCTTCCCAGATGGGCTCCAGGACACAAGGATTCAAGCCATGACGGTGGTCAGCGTCGAACATGCGCTCGCGGGCAAGGTCGCCGCGGGCGACGAGGTCACGGTCCGCGGCTGGGTGCGCACCCGCCGGGACTCCAAGGCCGGGCTGAGCTTCGTCAATGTCAGCGACGGATCCTGCTTCGCCCCGATCCAGGTGGTGGCCCCGGCCACGCTCGACAACTACGAGTCCGAGGTCAAGCACCTGACCACCGGCTGCTCGGTGATCGCGACCGGCACCCTGGTGCCGTCGCAGGGCCAGGGCCAGAGCTTCGAGATCCAGGCCTCGAGGATCGAGGTCGTCGGCTGGGTCGAGGACCCGCTGACCTACCCGATGCAGCCCAAGCAGCACTCACTGGAATACCTGCGCGAGTACGCCCACCTGCGTCCGCGCACCAACCTGTTCGGCGCGGTGACCCGCATCCGCCACTGCCTGGCCCAGGCCGTGCACCGCTTCTTCCACGAGCGCGGCTTCTACTGGATCAGCACCCCGATCATCACCACCTCCGACGCCGAGGGCGCCGGCCAGATGTTCCGGGTCTCGACCCTGGACCTGGCCAACCTGCCGCGCACGAAGGATGGCGAGGTCGACTTCTCGCGCGACTTCTTCGGCAAGGAAACCTTCCTGACCGTGTCCGGCCAGCTCAACGTCGAGGCCTATGCCCTGGCCCTGAGCAAGGTCTACACCTTCGGCCCGACCTTCCGCGCCGAGAACTCCAACACCACCCGCCACCTGGCCGAGTTCTGGATGATCGAGCCGGAGGTCGCCTTCGCCGACCTGGCCGCCGACGCCGACCTGGCCGAGGACTTCCTCAAGTACCTGTTCCGCACGGTGCTGGCCGAGCGCGCCGACGACATGGCCTTCATCGCCGAACGCGTGCAGAAGGACGCCATCACCCGCCTGGAGTCGTTCATCAACGCGCCGTTCGAACGCATCGACTACAGCGAGGCGATCAGGCTGCTGCAGGCGTCCGGGAAGAAGTTCGAGTTCCCGGTGGAATGGGGCCTGGACCTGCAGACCGAGCACGAGCGCTGGATGACCGAGGAACACGTCGGCCGCCCGGTGGTGGTGATGAACTACCCCGAACACATCAAGGCCTTCTACATGCGGCTGAACGACGACGGCCGGACCGTCGCGGCGATGGACGTGCTGGCCCCGGGCATCGGCGAGATCATCGGCGGCAGCCAGCGCGAGGAGCGCCTGGACGTGCTCGACGCGCGCATGGCCCAGTTCGGCCTGGAGCCCGAGCACTACCAGTGGTACCGCGACCTGCGCCGCTACGGCGGCGTGCCGCACGCCGGCTTCGGCCTGGGCTTCGAGCGCCTGGTGGTCTACGTCTGCGGCCTGGCCAACATCCGGGACGCCATCGCCTACCCGCGCACCCCCGGCAGCGCCGAGTTCTAAGGCTCCCGGCCTCCGCCATCCGTGACGTAACGCGGGCCAGTGCCTTTTTCGAATCACGAATCACGAATCACGAATCCCGGCTCCCATGCTCCTGTTCTTCGCCCTGTGTTTCGTAGGCGTGGCCATCGCCGGGGCCACCGCCTTCGTGATCTTCTGGCCGCTGACCCTGGTCCACATCCGCGACCGCCACGCCGGCACCGGGGCCGACTTCGGCCCGGGCGCCTTCATCGCCCCGGCGGCGCTGCGCTGGCTGCTCAGCGGCGGCTACCGCTCCGTGCGCGACAGCTCGCTCAGCGGGCTGGCCACGCCGGCGCGCATTTCCCTTTTCACGGTCATTGCCGGCCTGTCGATGGCGGCCCTGCTCTGGCTGCTTTCGGAGGTTGCATGAACGACACCTGGTGGATCGCCACCCTCGGCCGCCAACTGCTCTGGGCACGGCTGCGCGAACGCGAGGCCGGCACCGCCGAGGTCCTCGACCACGAAGGCAACCTGCACACCTACGACAGCGAGGACACCGCGCGTTCGATGCTGCTGGACGCCGGCTACGTCGAGTTCGACGGCCTGGACGAGGACGACGCGCTGGAGCGCGGCTTCTCGCTGGACGAGGTCGCCCCGCCGCGCGCCGACAGCGACGAGGGCCTGCTGCCGCTGATGAACGTCAGCCTCGGCCGCCGCGCCTGAGGCGGGGACGACGGTGTACACGCCACCGTCCTTCGCCGAAACCGACCTGGCCGGCCTGGACTGGCTGCTGGCGCGCGATCCTTTCGCCACCCTGGTGACCACCGGCGCCGACGGCCTGCCGCTGGCCACTCACCTGCCGGTGCTCTACGCCCGCGACGGCGAACGCGTGCGGCTGGAAGGCCATTGGGCCAGGCCCAACCCGCAGGCCGGCCACGCCGGGCCTGCCCTGCTGGTCGTGCACGGCCCGCACCACTACATCTCGCCGGACTGGTATCCGGACAAGGCGGAGATGGCGCGCGTGCCGACCTGGAACTACGCCGCCGCGCACCTGTACGGCACGCTCGAGCCGCTGCACGACGAAGCCGCATTGGCGTCGATCGTCGCCCGCCTGGGCGAACGCTTCGAACCCGGCGTCGGCGGCCGCTGGCGCTACGACCACGACGACCCGCGCGAGCGCCGCCAGCTGCGCGGGATCGTCGGCTTCCGCTTCGTGGCCAGCCGGATCGAGTTGAAGTTCAAGCTCAACCAGAACCATCCGCCTGCGAATGTGCAGGGCGCCATCGACGGCCTGCGTGGAGTGCCGGGCGAAAACGCGACCGAGGTCGCGGCATTGATGGCCGATCGCCTGTCCCGTCGCGGTCCAACGTGAACGCGCGGCGTGAAGGCACGCGGCAGGCACGCTCCGGTCTGTGATAATGGCGGCATGGCCGACGACCTCCACGAACTGATCCGCCGCAACCATGCCTGGTCCGAGCGCATACGCGCCGAGGACCCCGGCTTCTTCTCGCGACTGTCCAAGCAGCAGGCGCCCGAGTACCTGTGGATCGGCTGCTCCGATTCGCGCGTGCCGGCCAACCAGATCATCGACATGGCCCCGGGCGAGGTCTTCGTCCACCGCAACGTCGCCAACGTCGTGGTCCACACCGACCTCAACTGCCTGTCGGTGATCCAGTTCTCGGTGGACGTGCTCAAGGTCAAGCACATCCTCGTCGTTGGCCACTACGGCTGCGGCGGCGTGTATGCCGCCCTCACCCGCCAGCGCCTGGGCCTGGTCGACAACTGGATCCGCCACGTCACCGACGTGGCCGAACACCACGAAGGCTGCCTGCACGCGGCCGGCGGCACCGAGGTCCAGCATGCGCGCCTGTGCGAGCTCAACGTGCTCGAGCAGGTGGTCAACGTGTGCAAGACCCACGTGATCCGCGACGCCTGGGACCGTGGCCAGGACCTGACCGTGCACGGCTGGGTCTACAGCCTGCGCGACGGCCGCGTCCACCACCTGGGCATGGACGTGGACCGCATCGAGGACCTGGAGCCGAAGTACGAAGCGGCGCTGGCCCGCATCTGCCAGGACCGCGAGATCCGCTGACCCCGCGCCGGCCGGCGCCTCCCGCAGGAACCCCCATGCTGCCCGCCCCCCTCAACCTGCAGGCCTGGATCGACGAGCACCGCCACCTGCTGAAGCCACCGGTCGGCAACAAGTGCATCCACGATGGCGACTTCATCGTGATGGTGGTCGGCGGCCCCAACGCGCGCAACGATTTCCACTGGGACGAAGGCCCGGAGTGGTTCTACCAGCTCGAGGGCGAGATGGTGCTGCGCGTGCAGGACGATCCCGAAGGCGGTCCCGGCGCGGTCCGCGACATCCCGATCCGCGCCGGCGAGGTGTTCCTGCTGCCACCGCGCGTGCCGCATTCGCCGCAGCGGATGGCCGGTGGCGTCGGCCTGGTGATCGAGCGCCGGCGCCTGCCCGGCGAGCTCGACGGCCTGCTGTGGTACTGCGAACGCTGCAACCACAAGCTGTACGAAGAGTACTTCCAGCTACGGGACATCGAGCGGGACTTCCCGCCCGTATTCGAGCGCTTCCACGGATCGGAGGAGCGCCGCACCTGCCGCCATTGCGGGTACCTCAACCCGCGTCCGGCAAAGCCCGCGGCGCACCCCGATTCGCTCGCCGACATCACCTGACCCCTTCCACCACGAAGACCCGATGCCGCAGACCCGCACCCACGCCCTGGCCCTGGACGCCGCCGATCCACTGCGCGCGTTCCGCAACGAGTTCCTGATCCCGAAGCACCGCGACCGCGAACAGACCTACTTCGTCGGCAACTCGCTGGGCCTGCAGCCGCGCGGCGCGCGCGCGCAGGTGCTGGAGGTGCTGGACAAGTGGGCCAACGAGGCGGTCGAAGGCCACTTCAGCGGCGACACCGCGTGGATGCACTACCACCGCCTGGTGCGCGAGCCGCTGGCGCGCCTGGTCGGCGCGCGGCCCGGCGAAGTGGTGGCGATGAACACGCTGACGGTGAACCTGCACCTGATGATGGCCAGCTTCTACCGGCCTACGCGCGAGCGGCCGGTGATCCTGATCGAGGCCGGCGCGTTCCCGTCCGACCGCCACGCGGTGGAGTCGCAGGTCCGCCTGCACGGCTTCGACCCGCAGGAGGCGCTGGTCGAGGTCGAGGCCGACGAGCCGGCCGGCACGATCTCGATGCAGGCCATCGAACGGGCCATCGCCGTGCACGGCCCGCGCCTGGCACTGGTGCTGTGGCCCGGCATCCAGTACCGCACCGGCCAGGCTTTCGACCTGGCCGAGATCACCCGGCTGGCGCACGCGCAGGGCGCGGTTGCCGGCTTCGACCTGGCCCACGCGGTTGGCAACCTGCCGCTGGCGCTGCACGACAGCGATGCCGACTTCGCGGTGTGGTGCCACTACAAGTACGTCAACGCCGGGCCGGGTGCGGTGGCCGGCTGCTTCGTGCACGAACGCCACGCCCACGCCGGCACGCCGCGGCTGGCCGGCTGGTGGGGCCACGATCCGCAGACCCGCTTCCTCATGGCGCCGCAGTTCGTGCCCGCCGCCGGTGCCGAAGGCTGGCAGCTGTCCAACCCGCCGGTGCTGGCGATGGCGCCGCTGCGCGCCTCGCTGGACCTGTTCGACCGCGCCGGTGGCATGGCCGCGCTGCGCGCCAAGTCGGAGAAGCTGACCGGGTTCCTCGACAGCCTGGTGCGCCAGCGCCTGGGCGACGTGCTGGAGATCGTCACGCCCGCCGAGCCCGAACGCCGCGGCTGCCAGCTGTCGCTGCGCGTGGCGGGCGGGCGCGAACGCGGGCGCGCGCTGTTCGAGTACCTGCGCGACACCGGGATCCTCGGCGACTGGCGCGAACCGGACGTGATCCGGATCAGCCCGGTGCCGCTCTACAACCGCTATTCCGACGTGCTGCGCTTCGTCGAGGAAGTGGAGCACTGGCGTGGCTTCTGAACGTAACATCGGCGGCCGCCGGCATTTGACCCTGGTCGGCGCCGGCCTGGCCGGTTCGCTGCTGGCGATCCTGCTGTCGCGACGCGGCTGGGAAGTGGATGTGTACGAACGCCGCGGCGACCCGCGGATCAAGGGCTACGAGTCCGGCCGTTCGATCAACCTGGCCCTGGCCGAGCGCGGCCGCCACGCGCTGCGCGCCGCCGGGGTCGAGGACCAGGTGATGCGCCAGGCGGTGATGATGCGCGGGCGCATGGTCCACGGCCTGGACGGCTCGCTGCAGCTGCTGCGCTACGGCCGCGACGACTCGGAAGTGATCTGGTCGGTGCACCGGGCCGACCTCAACATCACCCTGCTGGAAGCGGCCGAGCGTGCCGGCGCACGGATCCACTTCCACCGCCGCCTGCACACCGTCGACTTCGACGCCGGCTACGCGCGCCTGATCGACGACCGCGACGACCAGCCGCACGACATCCGTTTCGAGACCCTGGTCGGCAGCGACGGCGCCGGCTCGGCGCTGCGCGCGGAGATGGTGCGCAAGGCCGGCTTCGGCGAGCGCACCGAGTTCCTCGACCATTCCTACAAGGAACTGGCCATCCCGCCGGCAGCGGACGGCGGCTTCATGATCGAGCCGCACGCGCTGCACATCTGGCCGCGCGGGCGCTACATGTGCATCGCTCTGCCCAACGACGAGCGCACCTTCACCGTCACCCTGTTCCTGCCCAACCACGGCCCGCCGGACGGCGACGAGCCCAGCTTCGCCAGCGTGCGCAGCGGCGCGGAGGTGCGCGCCCTGTTCGAGCGCGACTTTCCCGACGCGCTACCGCTGATCCCGGACCTGGAACGGGACTGGGAACACCACCCGCCGGGCCTGCTCGGCACCCTGTACCTGGACCGCTGGCACCTGGGCAACCGCGCGGTGCTGCTGGGCGATGCCGCCCACGCGATGGTGCCGTTCCACGGCCAGGGCATGAACTGCGCCTTCGAGGACTGCGTCGCCCTGGCCGAGGCCATGGAACGCGATGCCGGCGACCTGGCCAGCGCGTTCGCCGCCTTCGAGGCCGAGCGCAAACCCAACGCCCGCGCGATCCAGGCCATGGCCCTGGAGAACTACATCGAGATGCGCGACCGTGTCGACGACCCGGACTTCCTGCTCCAGCGCGAACTGGAGCGGACGTTGCAGGAACGCCACCCGGCGCGCTTCGTCCCGCACTACACCATGGTCACCTTCATGCGCATCCCGTACGCGGTGGCGCTGGAACGCAGCGCGATCCAGCGGCGCATCCTCGAGCAGGCCACCGCCGGCCGCGGCGACCTGTCCGGGCTGGACTGGGACGCGCTGGACCGGCAGGTGCACGATGCGCTGCCGGTGCTGCAGGATGCGGCATGAGGACGCACGGATGAGCGACAGCTTCCTGTTCTACGACCTGGAGACCTTCGGCGCCGACCCGCGGCGCAGCCGCATCGCCCAGTTCGCCGCGGTGCGCACCGATCCGGAGCTGCGCCAGGTCGAGGAGCCGGTCAGCCTGTTCGTGCGGCCGGCCGAGGACCTGCTGCCCTCCCCGGCCGCCACCATGATCACCGGCATCAGCCCGCAGCAGGCGCTGCGCGAAGGCCTGCCGGAGGCCGAAGCGGCCGCGCGCATCGTCGAGGAGATGGCTCGCCCGGGCACCTGCACCCTGGGCTACAACTCGCTGCGCTTCGACGACGAGTTCGTCCGCCACACCCTGTTCCGCAACTTCTTCGACCCGTACGAGCGCGAGTGGCGCAACGGCAACTCGCGCTGGGACCTGCTCGACGTGCTGCGCCTGGCCCACGCGCTGCGCCCGGAAGGCATCGAATGGCCCAGGCGCGAGGACGGCGCCACCTCGTTCAAGCTCGAGCACCTGGCCCTGGCCAACGACGTGCGCGAGGGCGATGCGCACGAGGCGCTGTCGGACGTTTACGCCACCATCGGCCTGGCGCGGAAGCTGCGCCAGGCGCAGCCGCGGCTGTGGGACTACGCGCTGCGCCTGCGTGACAAGCGCCACGCCGCCAGCCTGCTCGATCCGTTCGCCATGCAGCCGGTGCTGCACGTGTCGCAGCGCTATCCGGCCGCGCGCATGTGCGCGGCGGTGGTGCTGCCGCTGGCCGTGCACCCGTCGGTCTCCAACCGGGTGATCGTGTTCGACCTGGACGGCGACGTCGACGCGCTGCTGGAACAGGATGCCGCCGGCATTGCCGACCGCCTCTACACCCCGGCCGCCGACCTGCCCGAAGGCGTGGCCCGCGTGCCGCTGAAGGAAGTGCACCTGAACCGCTCGCCGATGCTGGTGCCGTGGGCGCACCTGCGTCCGACGGACTTCCAGCGCCTGGGCCTGGAGCCGGACACCCTGCTCGCCCGCGCCGGGCGCCTGCGCGCGCATGCGCCGGAACTGGCCGAGAAAGCCCGCCAGGTATTCGCCGCCGGCCGCGAGCGCGACGGCGGCGACGTCGACGGCTCGCTGTACGCCGGCTTCTGCGGCGACGGCGACCGCCGCCTGTGCAGCCAGGTGCGCGCCACCTCGCCGGCCGAACTGGCCACGCGCACTTTCGAGTTCCGCGACCCGCGCCTGCCGGAGCTGCTGTTCCGCTACCGCGCGCGCAACTGGCCGCAGACCCTGGGCCCGGCCGAGCGCGAGCGCTGGGACGACTATCGCCGCTACCGCCTGCAGCAGGACAGCGGCCTGTCCGAATACACCTTCGCCCGCTTCTTCGAGGAAATCGCCACCCTGCGCGGCGTGCATGCCGGCGACGGCAGCCGCCTGGTCCTGCTGGACCAGCTCGAGCAGTGGGGCCGCGAACTGCAAGACACGCTATGACCAGCTATTTCAGCGACGCCAGCTTCAGGTTCCTGCGCGGCCTGGCCCGCCACAACGAGAAGGCCTGGTTCGAGGCGCACCGCGCCGACTACGAGGCGCACGTGCGCCAGCCCTTCCTGCGCCTGATCACCGACCTGCAGCCGGCACTGGCCGCGGTCAGCCCGTACTTCCGCGCCGACCCGCGCACGGTCGGCGGCTCGCTGTTCCGGATCCACCGCGACGCGCGCTTCTCCAGCGACAAGTCGCCGTACAAGAGCTGGCAGGGCGCGCGCCTGTTCCACGAGCGCCGCCGCGAAGTACCGGCGCCGTCGTTCTACATCCACCTGCAGCCGGGCGAAAGTTTCGTCGGCGCCGGGCTGTGGCATCCGGAGCCGGACACCCAGCGCAAGGTGCGCCAGTTCATCCTCGACAACCCCTCGACCTGGAAGCGCGTCGCCCACGACCCGAAGCTGCGCCGCCGCTTCAACCTGGACGACAGCGAGGTGCTGTCGCGGGCACCGCGCGGCTTCCCGGCCGACTTCGAATTCATCGACGACCTCAAGCACCGCAACTGGGTATTCTGGCGGCCGCTGGACGATGCGCTGATGACCGGGCCGCGGCTGCGGAAGACCCTCGAGGCCGACCTGGCCGCGCTGGGCCCGTTCGTCGACTACCTCTGCGCCGCACTGGACCTGGAGTTCTGACCATGGAACCGCGCCCCGCCGCCGCCTCACGCCCCACCCCGTGGCGCTGGATCGTCGGCCTGGCGACGCTGGCACTGCTGCTGGCGGCCGCATGGCTGGCTGCCGGCCCCTGGCTGGCGGTGCGCGGCATCGAACAGGCGATCGCCGAACGCGACACCGCCGCGCTGGAACGCCATGTCGACTTCCCGCGGCTGCGCGCCAGCCTGCAAGCGCAATTGCAGGACCGCCTGGTGCGCGAGGCCGGCGAAGACGTGGCCAGCCATCCGCTGGGCATGCTGGCGCTGGCCGCCGCCGGCGGCGTGAGCCGCGCCGCGGTGGACACCCTGGTCACCCCCGCCGGGATCGGCGCGCTGCTGCAGGGCCACGCGGTGTGGAAGCGCGCCAGCGGCGATACCCGCGGCAGCGGCCTGCAGGCCACGCCGGAACCGGCGCGCCCGCTGCGCGAGGCCAGCCACCGCTACGAATCGCTGTCGCGGTTCAGCGCCACCGTACACCACGCCGGTGGCGGCGAAACCGTGTTCGTGCTCGAGCGCCAGGGCCTGCGCTGGCGCCTGGTCGACATCCGCCTGCCGCGCGAGCTGTCGGCCTACATGCAGTGACCCGCGGCCCGTGGCCTGCGCCACGGCCCGCATGCGTAGTCCCCGTTGTCCCCCAAGGGAGTGGAGCGCCGCATGGACACCGATCTCACGCGTACGGCCAGCGAAGCGATGTGGAAGCAGCTGGCGGCCAGGTTGCAGGTGGAGCCGGCCGCGCTGAAGGCGATCGCCGAGGTCGAGTCGAGCGGTTCAGGTTTCCTCCCCGCGCCGGACCGGCGCCCGAAGATCCTGTTCGAGGGCCACGTCTTCCACCGCCTCACCGCCGGCCGCTACAGCGCCACGCATCCGAACCTCAGCCATCCGAAGTGGGACCGGAAGCAGTACTCCGGCTCACTGGCCGGTGAATGGAAGCGGCTCGACCGCGCCGCGGCGCTGGACCCGGAAGCGGCGATGCAGTCGGCCAGCTGGGGGATGTTCCAGATCATGGGCTTCAACTACGCGCTGTGCGGCTTCGACAGCGTCGGCTGCTTCGTCGAGGCGCAGGCCTCCGGCGCGGAGGGCCAGCTGGAAGCCTTCGCCAACCTGCTCGCGCGCCCGGGCTCGCCGCTGATCCAGCCCTTGCGGCGCAAGGACTGGGCGAAGTTCGCCAGCCTCTACAACGGCCCCGGCTACCGCCAGAACCGCTACGACGAGAAGATCGCCGCCGCCTACGCGCGCCACACGGCGACGGCGCCTGCGCGCGGTCGCCGCCGCGCGTCCGGCGCCCCCTCCCCGCGCGCCCTGGTCGCGCCGGGCCGGCCGGAACTGGCGCCGCTGGAGATGCTGGAGCTCACCGCCGCCGGCACGGCGCGCAAGCGCACCAGCCGCGTATTCAACGTGCGCCCGGACGCGGTGGACCTGCGCGACTGGGAGTTCCAGCCCAGCGTCGCCTCGGCCCCGGCCGACGTGCGCTACCCGCCGGACGTGCGTCCGGTGCTGGACCAGGGTACGACCAGCGCCTGCACCGGCTACGCGCTGGCCACCGTGATCGAATACCTGCTGGTGCGCGCCGGCCGCCACGTCGAACCGATCTCGCCGCACATGCTCTACAGCATGGCGCGCCGCTACGACGAATGGGCCGAAAACGACGACGGTGGCCCGGAAGCCGATACCGGCTCTTCGCTGCGCGGCGCGCTCAAGGGCTGGCTGCGGCACGGCGCCAGCAGCGCCCGGCTGTGGCCGAAGAGCGACATGCCCAGGCCGAAGACGCAGGCCAGCGAGGACTGGTGGACCGATGCGATCAAGCGCCCGCTCGGCGCCTACTACCGCATCGACCCGCGCTCGCTGCGCGACATGCACGTGGCCATCGACCAGGTCGGCGCGCTCTTCGCCAGCGCATTCACCCACGGTGGCTGGGAGGAACTGCTGGGCGACGAGGCGGTGCCGCGCCCGGAGAACCCCGGCGACCTGCCGGTGATCCGGCGCATGACCGGCAATCCCGACGCCGGCCACGCCTTCGCCATCGTCGGCTACACCCGCGACGGCTTCATCGTGCACAACTCCTGGGGCCCGGCCTGGGGCAAGGGCGGGCTGGCCGTGCTGCGCTACAGCGACTGGCTGGAGAACGCGATGGACTGCTGGGTCGCGCAGCTGGGCGTGGTCACCGCCGAGCACGAGGCCATCGCCGACGCGACCTCGCTGCGCACCGATGCCTCCGGCAAGGGCGTGGTGTCGAGCAACCCGATCCTCGCCGCGCACGAGTTGAGCCCGTTCATCATCAACATGGAGAACAACGGCCGGCTGAGCCAGCGCGGCCAGTTCCGCACCCAGGAATCGGACATCGACGCGCTGCTGCGGATCCACCTCAAGGAGGCCTGCCGCAAGTGGGGCGTGCGCGCCAACCAGGCGGTGGACGTGGCGATCTACGCGCACGGCGGCCTCAATGACGAGGAGGCGGCCGCGGTCGCGGCGCGGCTGTGGGTGCCGCGGCTGTACGACGAGAGGATCTTCCCGGTGTTCCTGATGTGGGAGACCGGCGCGATCAAGACCATCGGCAACCTGATCGAGGACCGGATCGCGCCGGAGCAGGCGCGCGCCGCTGGCGGCTGGGACCGGGTCAAGGACGCCTGGAAGGAATGGTGGAACCAGCGCGTGGAGGGCATCGCCCGCCCGCTGGGCCGGCCGCTGTGGAACGAGATGAAGGAGAACGCGGCGAAGATCAGCAGCAACCCCGCTTCCGGCGTACGCATGCTGTTCGACCTGTACAAGGCCAAGGCCCGCGAATACGGCCTGCCGAAGATCCGCCTGCACCTGGTCGGGCATTCGGCTGGCGGCATCCTGCATTCGCACCTGGGCACGGCCGCGATCGCCGCCGGCTTCGACCTGCGCTCGGTGAGCCTGATCGCACCGGCGGTGCGGGTGGACGAGTTCGACCGCACCCTCGGCAGGGCCATCCTGAAGACCGGGACCAAGCTGCTGGTCGCGCACCTGACCGACGCGGCCGAGCGCGCCGATCCCACCTGCAAGCCCTACGGCCACTCACTGCTGTACCTGGTCTCGCGCTCGTTCGAGGACAAGAAGGAAACCCCGATCCTCGGCCTGGAGCGCGACCTGGTGCCGGCGCGCGCCACCCTGCCCTGGGGCGCGCAGACCATCGCCGTGCCCAGCCCGCATTCGGACATCGCGCGCCTGCCCAGCGCGACCACGCTGGATGGCCGCGCCACGCGCCGCACCGAGGCCACCACCCACGGCAGCCTCGACGACGACAAGGCGCTGCAGCGGCTGGTGTTCGACCTGATCCACAAGGCCTGAGCGGAGGCCCCGCCCGGCCCCTCTCGGAGGCGGTGGCAACGTGGAAGGCAGCAAGGCGCCGGCCCGCCGGCATGGCGGCGACGCTCGCGTTCGCTATCGCGCTGGCGTTCGTGCTCGCGGTGGCGGGCGCGTCCGCGCATGCCCAGGCCGCACCTGCGTCGGCGGCCACCGACGACGATGCACTCGCGGAAACCGCCGTCGTCGATCCCGCGCTCCCCGGCCCGGGCGTGCTGGTCGATTCAGCGTCCGTGCGCGACGTGTTCGATCCGCTGCCCGGCGTCGCCGCGGGGGAAGCGGCCTGGCGCGCGGCCTTGGCCACCCTGCCCGATCCGGTCGAGTCGCGCATGGGCCGGTCCTTCGACATCGAGGTGGCCACCTTGGTGCGCAGCTTCCAGTTCGGGGGCTACGTGCTGCAGGGCCATGCCATGCCGTGGCCGGCCCCGGGCACGAAGGCGGAGGACGCGGCGGGCCGTCCGTACCGCTCCACGCCCGGCGTGCTGGTGTTCCGCCGCGATGCCTGGCGCACGCCGGGCCACCTTGGCCCGCGCATGCATTACTTCGTCCTCTACCTGGTCGGCGAGTCGCCGACCTTCGGCGTGCGGCCGCTGGCCTTCTGTGGCGCGGTGCGCCAGGCGCTGGCGCTGGAAGCCGGCGGCGACCGGCCCGGCCGCGACGACGGGGGCCGCGACTCCATGGCGCCACGGCCGCTCCCGAGGTCGGCCGCGTCCACCCGGATCGCGGTGCTGGGCCCGAGCTTCTCCGGTTCGCTGGCCTCGATCGCCGCGACCGCCCGCCAGGCCGGCCTGCACCTGGACCTGATGAGTCCCTCGGCCACGGTGGCCAGCAACCGCCACATCGCCTGGGAAGACGACGAAGGCCGGCATTCGCTGCGCTACCGCACCTTCGCCCAGTGGGACCAGGTGCAGCAGATGGCGCACCTGTTCGCCTACCTCGAAACCGTGCACGGCATCTGCCCCGGCGACGTGGTCGTGCTGACCGAGGAATCGGCCTTCGGCCAGGGCAGCGAGGAGACGGAGACCCAGCTGGCCGGCGAGCGCGCCGCCGCCGAGGCGATGGCAGCACCCGCCCCGGCCTGCGCGGAACGGCCGCAGCCGACCTACCTGCAGTTCCCGCAGAACATCTCCACGATCCGCGCCGAACACGCCCGCCTGGACCACGAGAACGCGCGCAATCCCGAACTGGTGCCGCGCCGCTTCCTGGAACTGGACATGCGCGACGCGGGAACCAGCCTGGACCTGCCACCGGTGTACCAGCCGGAACTGAGCACGCGTTCGGACGAGCTGAGCCTGCAGCAGCTGATGGACGCGCTGGGCGTGTACGTGCGCCCGCGCGCGGTTATGGTGGTGGCCACCGACGTGCGCGACCGACGACGGCATTGAACGCGACGCTGCGCTACTGCCCGGTGCTGGCCACCGAGCCAGAAAAGCGACTCGCGGCCATCGTCGACTTCAACCTCGGCGCGGAGCGACTGTAAACGTCGACGCTGCGGCGGCGGATAAACCAGCAGGACTGGCATAGTGCTGGCCAAGAGCTGCGGCGCTGGGTGTATGGCGGTGGCAAGGTACTGCCGGGGCTTGTCACGCGGCGAGAGGCAGAGGCGACTTGCCTGCTCCGCGCCGCCTGATAGACCGGGTCGCCTCGATCAAATCCCCGGTTGCAACTCCACACGCACCTCGCGCGATTTGCCGGCCCGCTCCACTGACAGGACCACCACATCGCCGACCTTCCTGTCGTCTAGCCGCGCGAGCAGCTTGGCCACATCGTCCGTCGCCTTGCCATCAACACCGATGATGCGGTCGCCGGGCACGATGCCTTGCGGCGTGACTTCGACACCCGCGAGTCCGGCCTTGTGCGCTGCCGAACCAGGGGTAACACGCAGCACGAACACGCCCTTGCTTCCAGTCAGCGCCAGCAGGCGCTGATTGAGCTGTTCGTCCACCTCAATGCCCAGCGCCGGGCGGATGTACTTGCCAGTCTTGATCAGTTGCGGGACTACGCGCATGACGGTGTCCACCGGCACGGCGAAACCGATCCCGGCCGATGCGCCGGAGGGGCTATAGATCGCCGTGTTGATGCCGATGAGCCTTCCTGCCGAATCGAGCAGCGGCCCACCGGAGTTGCCAGGGTTGATGGCGGCGTCGGTCTGGATCAGGTGATCGATGGCCGGGCCGCCCGCTTCTCCCGGTAACGAGCGGTCGAGCGCGGAGACGATGCCGGTGGTGAGCGTCCAGTCCAGGCCAAAGGGGTTGCCGATAGCAAACACCTTCTGTCCCACCTTGAGGTCGGTGCTGGTGCCGACAGGCACGGCAGGCGGGCGTTTGAAGCCGACGCCGATCTTGAGTACGGCGATGTCGTGCGCTGGGCTCGCCCCCACCAGCGCAGCCTGGTAGTCGCGGCCGTCGGCAAGCTTGACGGTGGCTTCGGACGCGC
Source organism: Pseudoxanthomonas sp. J35 (assembly GCF_000513995.1). Taxonomy (GTDB): domain Bacteria; phylum Pseudomonadota; class Gammaproteobacteria; order Xanthomonadales; family Xanthomonadaceae; genus Pseudoxanthomonas. Next base: position 15,906 of record NZ_AZVB01000014.1, on the reverse strand, counting down.
CCTGGATGACGTGGAAGTTGGTGACGACATGGCCGGCGTCGTCCCAAATGAAGCCCGATCCCGTGCCACGGGGCACGGAGAAGACATTGCGCGTCCAGACGTCGCGCACCAGCTGCGCGGTGGTGATGTAGACCACCGAGGCGCGTGATTTTTCGAACAGTTCGATGGTGGCCTTTTCGTCCGCCGCCAAGTCGCCGCGCACCGTCACGGTGCGTTCTGCCGCCTCGCGCGGAGTGGAGCATGCCTCGATGGCGGGCAGGAACTGCCACAGCAGCACGAGGGTGGCAATACAGGCGGTGATGAAGAGCCAGCGCCGGATGAAGCGATCCGGTGCGGGGCGTGGGTACGGGTCAGGGTAGGCCATGAGAAGTCTCCTGTTGATACACAATCAGCGCCATAGCCCGCTCGGGCGCCAGCGCGGCGGGCGCGGCGTCACAGCGGATTCCGGCAAGAAATGGGGCGCGTGAAACGGCAAGGCTGTTGCTGGTCCAGGCGCCAACGTCAGCAGGCGTGAGATGCGATCTTGCGTTGCCGGATGCGTGCGCAACCAGGAAGGCTCGGGATTGCCCCATCCCGGCCACAGCCAGGCACGCCAGGAGCGACTGACCCGCTCGATCTTCGCCAGCGCAGACGCCAGCCCTTGCGGGTCGCCGGTCAGTTCCACCGCGAGGCGGTCAGCGTCGAACTCACGCACGCGAGACAAGCCGAGCTGTGCGAGCAGGGCCAGCTGGGGCGATGCGGCCAATAACAATAAACCAGGCCAATAGACGTCCGCCGCGCCAACCAGCAGCGCGGGCAGGCTCAGCAGGATCGCGATCTGTCCCATAAGGGCCAGTAGGCTCGTAAGGCGACTGACGGAATCCGCCAGCCCCATGACGCGCAGATCCTCATTGGCGATGTGCGCGATCTCGTGCGCGAGCACACCCGCCAGCTCGCGTGGGCTCAGGCGGCGCAGCAGGCCATCGGTGAGGGCGATCGATGCCTCCTGCTTCGATCCGGTGGCGAAGGCGTTGACGACGGCACTGGGCACGTAGTACGGCACCGGCGTTGCGGGCAAACCGGCACGGACGGACAGCTCGTGCAACAGGGCCCAGATTTCCGGGGCTTCGTGCGGGTGCAGCGCCCGGGCGCGGTATAGACGCAAGGTCAAGGCAGATGCGGCTGCCGGTTCCAGCAGCAGCGTGCCTCCAACGGCAAACAGCGCGAGCCACAGGCCGCTTTCCCCGAACAGCAGGCTTCCTGCGGCGGCTGCGATCCCGACCAGGGTCAGGACCAACAGCCCGGTCTGCAGGCGGTTGAGCCAGCGGTGTTGCAACAACGCCGCGCGCGGGTCACTGGGATGATGACGGGTCATGCTCAGATGTCTCGGCGGCGCGGTCGTCGCGCTCGCGCAGCAGCCAGTAAGTGGCGCCAAGCGCCAGCGTGGCGCCTGCAAGCGCGGCGATCTTGCCAGGGCTCGCCTCGAGGTCGAGGATCACGAACTTGCGCGCCAGCGCGATCAGGCCGATGAGGATCACGGTCTTGACCTGGATGATGCTGTCCCGACGCGTCGCCACGCGCATGATGGAATGCTTGAACTCCATCGCGATCAAGAGCGTCATGATCATGCCGAACACACTCTGGAATACCCCGTGATCCAGGGGATTGAAGGCATCGAGAACCAGCATCGTGAAGACGATGGAGATGAGCTGGACCAGCGACACCACGATGATGACGGCAATCACCGCCGACAGCACGAGCGCGACGACCTGCTCGAAGCGCTCGTAAAAACTCATGATGGCCCACTGGTCACGCAAGACCTGAAATGGGTTAAGGCGTGTTGATTTCATGACGATGAACTCCCTGGAAAACGGCTGCTGTCGAGACGGCGACGCATTGCGCTGATGTGTCCTTCAATCAGCTCGGGCGACATGCCAAGCGTCGACATCACCTGTTCCGCCAGCCCAGTAGCTGCGGCAAAGGATTGCTGATAAACGCGCACATTGGGCTTGGCGCGAAATGCATCGGCCGTGGTCGTACTTCTGCATGACACCCACAAGGTCAGCACCGGACGGCGCTCGGAAATCGCCAGGGCGATGCGCAGCGCTTGCTGGACATGGGCGAACGTCAACACCACCAGGCGCGCGTGCACCAAGCCGGTAGCCAGCAAGGTATCGGGGCGACTGGCATCGCCATGGAACACCGGGGCGCCGGTGGCACGTGCGGCCTCGACCCTCTGCTCGTCCGCTTCCAGCAGCAGATGCGCCACGCCGGCGTGGCGAAGAATCTCGCTGACGGTCAGGCCAAGCTCGCCCGCGCCGCAGATGATGACGTGGTCTCGAAATCGCGCTGTCTGCGCAGCGATCTCGACTTCTTCAGCCTGGGGTGGCTGAATGACGCCGCCGGTGCGGCTCAAGAACCGGGCAAGTACATCGTGATGGCGGATCAGCAGCGGTGCCAAGGCCATGCTGAGCACCAGCGCGACCAGCATGGGTTGTACGACGGTCGCGGGAATCAGATGCTGCTGCAAGACCATGCCCAACAACAGCAGGGCGAACTCGCCGCCATGCCCCAACGCTATGCCCGTGCGCCAGGCATCGAGGGCGGACAGGCGCGTCGCCCGCAAGGCCAGGGTATTGACCGGAGCCAGCGCCAGCAGCCATGCCAGCACTGCCAGTGGTGCCGAGAGCACCTGCGCCCCGTCCAGCTTCAGGCCGATAGTCACGAAGAATACGCCCGACAACACATCGCGAAACGGCTTGAGGTGGTTTTCCATGTGGTGCCGGAAGTCGCTCTCGCTCTGAACGCCGCCGTCGCCACCGCCGCGAGGCTGCATGCCGCCAGCAGGATCAGGGTGGCGCCGAGCAAGTCCTGCATCGGTCAGCGCCCCACCTGTGCAGATGCCCAGCGCACGATGTCCTGCGCGCCCAAGGCGCCGGCCTGACGCCCGATCTCCTGCCCACCCTGGAACAGGGCGAGCGTCGGAATGCTGCGGATGCCGAACTGCGCGGCCAGGTGGGGTTCTGCCTCGGTATTGACCTTGGCCAGCCTGACCCTGGGTTCGAGCTGGCGCGCCGCTTGCTGGAACTGCGGGGCCATCATCTTGCACGGCCCGCACCAAGGTGCCCAGAAATCGACCAACAGTGGCAGGTCGCTGCGCTCCACGTGGCGCAAGAACGTAGCCGTGGTCAACTCGATGGGTTCGCCCGTGAACAAGGGCTGCTGGCAGCGGCCGCAGTTGGGATGTTCCGATAGCTTCGCAGTCGGTACGCGGTTGATGGACTGGCAATGCGGACAGACGAGGTGAAGATCATTCTTCATGGTTCGCCTCCTTGGACCACAGTGAGGCTGCCGCGCTTCGGGTCACAGACAATGCCGACCAATCAACGCCTTGGAGCCAATCATTCCCGTCTTTGCTTACTCCGGCCTCTTCCAAATGAGCAGCGATGAACGCTTCGGCCTGAATGAGCCACCTTTGGACAGTATCTTCCTTACTAGGAATCAGCAGGATTTCAGAGACGCTGCTGGCATCCAGCCCGTCCACACGGATAAGCAGAAAAATGCGCCGCCACAAACGCGGCATGTCCTTCAGCAGGTCGAATGCAAAAGCGAGCTCGCTCGACCGATCAACTAGCTCCTCCTGTTCCGCGATCGTTGCGGCATCGGGATGCTGACTGTCAGCGATGATATCGGCCAGCCTGAGTGTGTCGTCGGGCTGATAAAATTCGAAGACTTCCTCTTCCACCATGGCCTCGGCGACGTCCTGGGCATCCGCTTCGACCGGCGCGTCCAGAGAAACGAATTCGCCAAATTGCCGGCTGTTTGCCACTTCGTTATCCAGGACGGCGAACAGATGCTTCAGAAGACCGAAGTAAGCCGCTTTTTCTTCCGGCACGGATTGCCATTCCACCTCAGCTTGGAGAATCGCTTCATCCACCACGTCGCGCAGCGTCGGATAATCACGCGGCAAATCGCCGACGGCACGCAGATAAGCCAGCTCACGCCTTGCGACAGCCTCAAGTTTCGACAGTAGAGGCATTCGGGTCACTTTGGCCTCATGGGCGGCTGACGCGGGTTTTGCGGCAATCCGCACCTTGAGCTCGCGCAAGCGCTCGCGTCGTGCTTTGCGCTTGATCTGGTCCTGAGCATGCAGCCGGTCAAAATGCTTCTTGGCCTGACGGAACAACGACTGTGCGAGCTTCCGCGCGAGGGGCGTCAGCTCGTCATGTGATGCAGTAACGCTGACAATCTTTTTGCCGGGCAGGTGCATATAGCCACTGGCCAGAAATTGCCGCTTGATCTTGTCGCGATCAAGGACGATTTGAAGTCGCACTGAATCTTTAGTGTGTTTGTCGAGCAATGGCTTGAGGTCGCGCTCGATCACATTCCCCAAAGCTCTCTGCCATGGTTCATGAAACTCTTTGTCGATAGCTCGAAAGCTAAATTGAATCTGCATGCATGACTCCTTTGATGTCATTCCTATGGAGGCGCGAACCGAAAATGCTCATATCCATAGAATTTAGTTTGACCTGCTCTTATCCCTGGCGCGTTTTGCGAAGACGCCAACTCAAGAACAAAAGCGTGACACCATAGACTGCCGCATAGAAGCCCAACAGCCAGCCTGCGGCCAGGAATGACTCGGCCGGACGGAAGAAAAATATCCACAAGACGATAGCGCCAAGGACAATCGAGAGCAGTCCACTGAAGGCAAGCCAGATTTCACCCTTGATTTCTTGACGCAGCCGAACCGCGGCGGATATCTCCAGCACACCGGTGAAAATCGCCCAGAACCCCACGCTAGCCCATAAAAAAGAAGCCATGACCATCGTGGCGACCCAAGGAGCAACCAGGACGACGACGCCGGTAAGTATGCCGACAATGCCGCTGAACAGCAGCCAGCCCCAGCGCTCTTTTTTCTGGATATGGCGCACCGCTGCAACCAAGTTGAAAGCGCCATTGACCAAGGAAAATGCGCCGAACACTAAGGTCGTGGCCAACAGAGCCGATTGTGGCATCCAGAACGCAAGGGCTGCGAAAATCAATGCCAAGACACCGCGCAGCGCAAAAAGCCACCAATTTTGGCTCAGCGAACACAGTGCCTTGGTGGGGTCATCCGCATTGGAATTGGCGATGGTGTCTGTGTTCATGCAATATCTCCTAAAGATATATACGAAATGAAAAATCAAACACTCATGGGACAAGAGAGGGGGCGCTATGCGCCCCTCTCCAGCGGTTTCAGAACAACTTGGACAGTTTTGCCTTGACTTCATCGAGCCAGCCTTTTCCGCCGCCTCCCCCTCCCGTCTTTTCCTTGATTTTCTTGAGTTCATCGTACAGGGGCTCAAAGTCCTTCCTTTTTCCATAGCCCAGCAGTTCTGCCATTTCCAACTGCCGCCGGGCTTCGTTCAACAATGTCTCCAGGCGCTCATTGGATGCTTCGCTGCGCTGACCATCTTCTACCAGGGGCTCGGCGCGCTTCAGGAGCAGCCTGGCGCGCAGGGCGGGCAGCGGATGCACGCTGCGCGTCTCGACCAGCGTGCTGAGCGCTGCCTGCAGCGCGGCTTTGGCTTCTTCGATCTTGCCCTGATCGATCAGCGGCACGACTGACTTCACGGCTGCGGGATAGGACGCCAGAGGGATGTTGGTGACCGCGATCACGATTTCACTGGCCAGCAAAGCCAGCACGTGACGTGCCTGTTGCACCTCGCCATGCTTGAGGGCATCCAGCGCCTCGTCGGTCATCGCCTCAATGGTTTCCGTGTTGGCGAACAAGTCGTGCACGATGGTGCGCACATCAACGGGGGCCAGGGCGAGCGTGGGTTCGCGCGCAACGATCAGCTCCAGCTTTCCCGTCACTTCGGCCAGCGTTGCCAATGCGCGTGCAGCGTCCTTGCCGTCAAGTGCGGCCAGCGCTGATTTGGTCAGCGCCAAGGCCGAGACGGCCTCATCGAGGACTTGTTTACGTTTGTCTGCCGCCTGCGAGTCCGTTTCCTTCTGAACCTCAGGCTGTACCTCCGTGACGACTTCAGGCTTGGCCTCTGGACTGACAGGAAGGCTGCTTACCGCGGCCTGTTCGTTTATTTCTTTGTTCGTCGCATTGGGATTCGATGTTTGCTCATTCATGGTGATAAGCCTCGTATGAAATAGTGAAAATAGGCGAATCTACTGGGGCTGAATGCGAACATCGCGAGACTGACCGACAGAGCGGTCAGCCCCTTCATCACCTCAAAACAGCTTTTGGATGCGCGTCTTCAACTCGTCGAACCATCCCTTGCCGCTTTTGCCACCAGCCGACTTTTGCTCAATGGACTCCACCTGATCGAAGATGGGTTTGAAGTCCGCCTTCTTGCCATAACCCAGGATCTGCGCCATCTCGATCTCCGTGCGCACGGACGACAGCAAGGTGCTGAGCTCCTCGTTCTGCTTGGCATCGCGCTTGTCGGTCTCGGCCAGCTTTTCAGCTTTTGCCATCGCGGCTTCGGCCCGTAGCACGGGCAGAGGAAAGACGACCGAGGTCACCACCAGCGTGTTCAGTGCTCGGGCGAGTTCCGCTTTGGCGTTGTCGACCTTGCCGCTGTCGATGAGCCGTGCGGCCGACTTGATCGCTGCCGGGTACGTTGCCATCGGCAGGTTGTCGGTTTGGATTACGATTTCGCTGGCCAGATTGGCAACGATGGGCCGGGCCTTTTGCACCTCGCCATCATCCAACAAGTCCCGAGACAACTTGACCGCTTTCTTTACCGATTCCACGTTGGCGTGGATATCGTAGGTGATGACGCGTACATCGACCGGCGCCAAAGCAAGTTTGGCGTCGCGTGCCAATACCAGTTCCAGCTTTCCGCTGGCCAGTTCCAGTGCAGCGAGCGCCTCCTTGGTCTTCTTTGCATCAAGGAGGGTCAAAGCCTCCTGGGTCTTGGTGAGCGCCGTGATGGCGTCTTGAATGAGCTCGGCACGCTTTTTATCGGCTTCCCGGGCGGCCTTGTCATCTACCTGTGGCTGTGCCGCCTTGGATGCGGCAGAGGGTGCTGCAGCACCTGGGCTAGAACCTGCCGCCGATTGGGCCAGAGCCGGTCCGCTCAGTCCGACGACGACCGCCAGGGCAAGTGCGGAGAAGGTGTATTGTGGCTGCTTGATATTCATGATCCTGGGCTCCTGATTGAAGTTAGTTGACTGAGATTTCAATCTGTTTCGGTTTGGCTTGCTCGGCCTTGACAAGCCGCACTTCCAGCACGCCGTCTTTCATGGAAGCCGTCACCTTGGTCGGATCAACGTTGTCAGGCAAGACAAAGCTGCGCACAAAGCGGCCATACGCACGTTCGATGCGGTGGAACTTCTTGCCCTGCTCCTCTTTTTCCAGTTTGCGCTCGCCGCTGATGGTGAGCACACCGTTTTCCGCGCTGACGCGTACGGCATCCTTGGGGACCTCCGGCAGATCCAGCTTGAGGAGGAATGCGTTCTCATCCTCGCTGATGTCCGCCATTGGTGCCCAGTCCGCCGTGGTCATGGCTTCGTTGCCGGTACGGGCGCCCTGTCGCTGGGGTATCCGTCCGAACATCGTCGCCAGGCGGTTCTGCAATTCATCCAGTTCCCGGAAGGGGTCCCACGGAGTCAATGCAGACATATCGGTTCTCCTTGAACAATGCCGGCGAATTGGATGACGCACTGAACAGAGCCGTCGGCTTACTCTGAATGGCACCTACTACTGTTTTCAGTTCCGAACAAGTCCTTGAGTCAATTGACGGATATCGCTTTCGTCGAGCGTTTCCCGCGCGAGCAGCTCGCGCGCGCAGCGCTCCAGCACTTCTCGGTTGATTTCGAGAATTCGGTATGCACGATCAAACACACCCATCACGATGTCACGGATGGCTTGGTCGATGCGTGTCTGAGTCGATTCGGCTACCCGGCAGCCACCCTGTACCAGTTCAGGCGCATCAAGAAAACGCGGCCTCTGTGCCTCAAAAGCAACGTACCCCAAGTCCTCATCCATGCCGAAGCGTGTAATCATGTCGCGGGCGATGTCGGTGGCCCGCGCGAGATCGTCTGAAGCCCCTGTGGACAGCTCGCCAAACACGAGCTTCTCGGCCGCGCGCCCTCCCAGGAGCACGGCGATCTTGTGCTCCAGGTCGGCACGTGTCATCAGAAATCGGTCTTCGGTGGGCCGCTGCAGGGTGTAGCCGAGTGCACCGATGCCACGCGGAATGATTGAAATCTTGTGTACCGGATCGGTGCCGGGCAGCGCCAGCGCCACCAGCGCATGCCCCATCTCGTGATAGGCCACGGTTTCCCGCTCCTTCGGATTGAGCACACGGTTCTTCCTTTCCAGGCCGGCCACGATGCGCTCGATGGCGGCGGTGAAGTCTTGCAGTTCCACAGCCTGCGCCTTGCGCCGCGTCGCGTTCAGCGCTGCTTCGTTCACGAGATTGGCCAGATCAGCGCCGGAAAAGCCGGTGGTCAGCGCCGCCACCTGTTCCAGATCTACACCGTGGGCCAGGGTGATCTTCTTGACATGGACCTTCAGGATATCCAGGCGACCTTTCTTGTCGGGCCGGTCCACCAGCACCTGACGGTCGAAGCGACCGGCGCGCAGCAGCGCCTGGTCGAGGATTTCGGGCCGGTTGGTGGCAGCCAGGATGATGAGCCCCACCGAACTGTCGAAGCCATCCATCTCGGTGAGCAGCTGGTTCAAGGTCTGCTCGCGCTCGTCGTGGCCGCCGATGGGGCCGCCGACACCGCGCGCGCGGCCCAGTGCGTCGAGTTCGTCGATGAAGATGATGGCCGGCGCCTGCCCGCGCGCCTGCTCGAACAGGTCGCGCACGCGCGCCGCACCCACGCCGACGAACATCTCGACAAACTCTGATCCGGAGATGGAGAAGAAGGGCACCCCAGCCTCACCGGCAATAGCCTTGGCCAGCAATGTCTTGCCGGTGCCCGGTGGGCCGACCAGCAACACGCCCTTGGGAATGCGCGCGCCGAGACGACCGTAGTCCTGCGGGTTCGCCAGGAAGTCGACGATTTCGGCCAGCTCGGCCTTGGCCTCATCGACGCCTGCGACATCGGCAAAGGTGACGCCGGTGTTCTTCTCCATGAACACCTTGGCGCGACTCTTGCCGATGCTCAGGAAGCCGCCCATGCCCTGCTTCTCGGCGAAGCGGCGGAACAGGAAGAACCAGACGCCGAAGAAGGCCACCGCCGGCAGAATCCAGGAGAGCACATCACGCAGCCAGGTGCTTTCCACCACCCGCGCATAGGGCACGTCGTACTTGGACAGCCGCTCGGCCAGGTCGGGTTCGACACGGGTGGCCACGATCGTGGCCTTGCCCCGGCTGTCCGGCGATTTCAGGCGCCCGGTGACCGTGCGGTCCGACACCAGCACTTCGGCGATGCGCCCCTCGGCCAGCGCCTTCTCGAATTCGCTGTAGGGTACGGGCTCGACGGTCTTGGCCGCCTGCCAGTAGTTCTGCAGCGTCAGCAGCAACAGACCGGCGACGATCCAGTAGCCAATGTTCCATTGATCTTTCTTTTCCATGGGCAATGTTCCTCGCAGGTCGTGTCGCTAGAGAATGGGGGTGAACAGACGGGCCACCCCGTCGCGCAAGCGGATGGCCAGCGGGCGGGCGCGCAACGCCATCGCCGATATCTCGTCCGCCGCATCACGGGCGGCATCAAAAAGGGATGACAGCCGCGTAGACAACGCGGTGTCGTACACCTCCACATTGAACTCGAAGTTCAGGCGCAGGCTGCGTGCATCCCAATTGGCCGAACCCAGGCAGCACCACTTGCCGTCTACCAGCATCAGCTTGCTATGGTCGAACGGGCCAGGCCGTTCGAAGATGCGCACACCGTGCTCCAGCACCTGCCAGTAGTGGGCGCGCGCGGCCCATTGCACCGTGGGATGGTCACCGTTCGCAGGCGTCAGCACGTCGACACGCACGCCGCGCAACGCGGCCGTGCTTAGCGCCGCGATCATCGGCTGGTCGGGGACGAAATACGGTGTCCAGATGCGCACCGAATGCTTCGCGGCGCTCAAAGCACCCATGAAGGTCCAGCGCATCCGGTCCAGGGCCTCGTCGGGACCGGCCTCGATGCCGCGCGCCCAACTGGTTCCCGGCTCATCAGCCGTTGCGGGCGGTTCGCCCCAGAAAGCCTCGCTGAGTCGCTCGCCTGTGGTATCGCACCAGTCATCGGTGAAGCACCGCATCAGGTGCGCAACCACCGGCCCGCGCAGACGAAAGTGCAAATCGTGACAGGCCTGGCCCGGCGCATCGGGCCGCCAATACGGACCGAAGATGTTCATGCCGCCGGTGAAACCCGTCTCGCCATCGATCACCAGCAGCTTGCGGTGATTGCGCAGATGCGCGGCATGCAGGCGCGCGGGAATCAACGTCGGGTTGAACGTCGCCGCCGGAACGCCGGCGCGCTGCAAGGCGCGGTAGGCGCTGCGGGGCGTCCAGCGGGCATACACGTCGTCGATCAGCACCCGCACTTGCACGCCGCGCTCATGAGCCCGGCGCAGCGCATCGACGAACTGCGCCCCGATGCCTTGGCTGTCGAAGATGTACGAGGCCAAGGCGACGCTGTACCGCGCCGATTCGATGGCGGCGAGCATGGCCGGGTAGGCCTGCTCGCCATCGACAAGCGGCTCGATGCGGTTGCCACCGGTCAGCGACTGGCCGGTGGCGCGTCCCACCAGGTGGGCCAGGCCGGCAAGTGGCGGCGATACAGCCTCGGGCATCGTGGGCGAGAGGTCCTGCCGAGCAGCAGGATCTGCCCCCGGGAAGAGCCGCCGCGCCCGCCGCTGGTAACGGTTGATGCCGAACAGCCCATACAGCAGCGAACCGCCCAGCGGCAACAAGGCGATCAGCAGTACCCACAGCGTGGCCGATCGAGGGTCACGCTTGTAGATGACCGCGTGCCCCGCTGTGGGGACAGCGACCGCCAGCGACACGAGGGTGGCTGCCCATGTCAGCCCATTGGGGTCGGACACAACAGCCTCCCATCGCTCAAGATTCGCCGTCCGCTGACTTCTTCCTGCGCGCAGGCTTGCTCGCGTCGCCAGGCGGTGCCTCAGCCACGTTCGCGGCATCGGGCTTTTCAGGCTCGGCCGGCTTCGCGGGTGGCTCCTGGCGCTCGAAGACTACCCGTTCGGCCTTGTCGTCCCAGCGGGCGCTGGCGTGATCGCCCTTGCCGATACCGCCACCCAGCATCTCGCGCGCCAGTGCGGTCTCCAGCTCGCTGCGGATCAGCCGCTTGAGCTCACGCGCGCCGAACTCGGGCTTGTAGCCTTCCTCCGCGAAGTGGTCGATCAAGGTCTGATCGAAGGTCAGCGTCACGCCCTGGCTGGCGGCGTTGCGGGCCACACGATCGAGCTGCAGGCCGACGATATGGCGGATCTCCTCCTTGCCCAGCGCATGGAAGACGATGATCTCGTCGATGCGGTTGAGGAACTCGGGGCGGAAGTGTCCGCGCAGCACGTCCATCACCTCGGACTTGGTCTTCTCGTATTCCTCGCCGGCGGCGCCACCGGCCTTCAGCCGACGCTGGATGATGTCCGAGCCCAAGTTCGAGGTGGCGATGATGATGGTATTGGTGAAATCCACCACCCGGCCCTTGCCGTCGGTGAGCCGCCCGTCGTCGAACACCTGCAGCAGGATGTTGTAGACGTCGGGGTGAGCCTTCTCGATCTCGTCCAGCAGCAACACGCTGTAGGGCTTGCGACGCACCTTCTCGGTGAGCTGGCCGCCCTCGTCATAGCCCACATAACCCGGAGGCGCGCCCACCAGGCGTGCCACGGTATGGCGTTCCCCGTACTCGGACATGTCGATGCGCAGCAGCGCACCTTCATCGCCATAGATGGACTCGGCCAGCGCCTTGGCGAGCTCGGTCTTGCCCACGCCGGTCGGCCCGAGGAACAGAAAAGTCGCCACCGGCTTGCTGCCTTCGCGCAGGCCCGCGCGCGACAGCCGCACGGCATCGGCCACGGCACGTACTGCTTCGTCCTGTCCCACCAGGCGCTCATGCAGCCGCTGTTCCAGATGCAGCAGCTTCTCGCGTTCTTCCACCGTCAGCTCGTTGACCGGGATACCGGTCAGCCGCGAGACGATCTGCGCAACATGCTCGGCCTTGACTTCGGCGCTGCCCGAGGCCCGCTCCCGCTCCCAGTCCTCGATCAGCTTCTTGAGCTCGGCCTCCTTGGCTTCGATGCGTTTGCCGAGCTCGGCGGCCTTGTCGTACTGCTTGCGCGAGGCCACATAGTCCTGCTCACGCCGCAGCTGGTGCAGTTCGGACTCCAGCTCTTGCACCGCCACCGGGCGGGCCGTGGCCGACAGCTTCACGCGTGCGGCCGCCTGGTCGAGCAGGTCGATGGCCTTGTCAGGCAAAAAGCGCGCGGTGATGTAGCGGTCCGACAATTCGGCGGCGGCGATGATCGCATCCTCGGTGATGCTGACCTTGTGGTGCGCCTCGAAGGTGTCGCGCAGGCCGCGCAGGATCATCATGGTCTGCGCTACCGTCGGCTCGGGCACCATCACCGGCTGGAAGCGACGCTCCAGCGCGGCGTCCTTCTCGATGTACTTCTGATACTCGTTGAGCGTGGTGGCGCCGATCAGGTTCAGTTCGCCGCGCGCCATCATCGGCTTGAACACGTTGGCCACGTCCAGCCCGCCTTCGCCACCGCCCTGGCCGGCACCGACGATGGTGTGCACCTCGTCGATGAAGAGAATCAGCTCGCCCTGGTGCTCGGTCACTTCCTTGAGCACCTTCTGCACGCGCTCCTCGAACTCGCCGCGGTACTTGGCGCCTGCCACCATGGCGTTGATGTTGAGTTCCACCAGGCGCTTGTCGCGCAGCGTCTCAGGCACTTCGCCGGCCACCATGCGCTGCGCCAACCCTTCGACGATGGCGGTCTTGCCGACGCCGGGCTCGCCGATCAGCACCGGATTGTTTTTCTTGCGCCGGGCCAGCACCTCGATGGTGGTCTCGATCTCCTGCGCGCGGCCGATGACCGGATCGAGCTTGCCCTCGCGCGCCATTTTGGTGAGGTCTCGCGAGTATTTATCCAGCTCGGGCGTGTTGGTCGGCGTCTCGGCGCGGCCATCCTCGGCACCTTTGCCGACCACCTTGCTTACCTGCTGGCGCAGCGCTTGCGGCGTGAGGCCGTAACGGCGCAGCAGGTTGGCCGCCAAACCTTCGCCTTCCTCGGCCAGCCCGATCAGGAAATGCTCCGGCCCGACATAAGAGTGGCCGAGTTCATTGGAGGCCACGAAAGCACGGCTGAGCGCGTCCTTGACCCGGGGCGACACGCCGATCTCGCCCTCGAACGGCTTGTCGCCGCGCTTGGCTTCGGATTCGATCTGTCGCTTGAGGTCATCGACCTTGATCCTGAACTGCCCCAGGATGGTCTTGACCACGTCGCTGCCGGATAGCGCCAGCAGCAGGTGTTCGGTATCGACTTCGGCGCGCCCGAACTCTGCAGCGTGTCGGGCGGCCCCCTGCAATAGGGCCTCGGACTGTTCGCTGATACGGCTGGCGAGCCCACTGCCGCGACGGCGCGCGGTGCCCGTACCGGCCGGGGCAGGTTCGCCGAACGAGGCATCGACGACCTCGCCGGTATCGGCCGCCATGGACAGTGCGCCGTCACCGATGCGGAAGAAGTCGCTGCCAAGGAAGTCTTCGAACAGCCCGCTGCGCGAGCCGAACAACGCTTCCAGCGGCGAGACGGTGCGCTTTTGCTGGCGCACCAGTTGGCGATAGTGATCGTCACACAACAGCATGGTGCTGTGGCGACCATTGAGATTGGCTTCCATCCGCACCGTGGCGGGCTGGCCGCAGACCTGGCATTGTTTTCTGGCCATGCTGATGCTCCTGTAAAGATTGATCTGACGAGGCACCGCCGATCACGGTGCCTCATCTCTTGTGGTTTTTGAGAAAAACGCGCTGCCCCGCGTCAGCCGTTGATCGGGATCGAGCGCCCCTGCTTGGGCGCACTGGCCTCGCGCTTGTCCATCGTGATCGTGAGCACGCCGTTCTTGAATGCGGCCTTGATCGATTCCTGGTTGGCGTTGTCAGGCAGGTTCAGGACACGCTGGAAACTGCCGTAGGAGCGTTCGACGCGATGGAAGCCACCCTCCTTCTTTTCCTGCTCCTGGCGCTTCTCGCCCCGTATCATCAGCACGTCGTTGTCGAGCGTGATCTGGATGTCCTTTTCCTCGACGCCGGGAACCTCCAAAGAAATCTTGTACTGCTTGTCGGTTTCCTGGATGTCAAGTGCCGGCTTCAGCAGGCCCGGCCAGTCCGACGGCCACCGCGGCATGGCCAGCGCCGGAAAGCCGAAGCCTCGAAACGCATCATCAAAGAGGCGGTCGATCTCGCGATGCAATTGCAGGATGGGACTGACGGGACCGCCTGCCGCCGGCAGGTCATTGCGCTGCACGGGCAGAGAGGCAGTGCTCTGTTGTTCTTCCTGCTCCTTCTTGAACCAGTTCCAGGGAGCCAACTTCTTGAAATCAATGTCCATGTCACACCTCCAGAAGAAAAATTGAAGACTCTCGCTCACTCCACTTGCCTGCGGCGACGGACAGCACGCCCAGGCGACACGGAGTGTTCCGCTGACTTTGGCTGCTCATCTGTGCGTATCCCCTCCTTCTTTCTGCCTGCTTGGGTCTGATCATTGATCCATTGATCGATTTCACTTTGACGAAACCGCCACGTCCCGCCGACCTTGAAGGCCGGAATCTCCCCGTGCGAGGCGAGCCGGTAAAGCGTCCGCTTGCCGACTTTCAAGTAGGCAGCCAACTCGTCAAGTGTGAAGATCGCCTGCTGGCGCGCTGTCATACCACCCCCACAAGCTCCGTCGTCACGCGGCCTCGCTCGAGGAAGTTTTTGCAAGACTTTGCAAGATATTGCGCCTAGCATGCAGAAAGTCAAGAGTCAACATCCAGCGACCTGCTGGCCGATTGATGTGACTCAAATCTTCAAGGACGGTATGCCAGGGCGGGCCGGTCCGGCGCAGGGGACGATGGGTTGATCGGGACCTTGCGGGCGCCGCCCACGGCCGCAGATCAAACACCGATCCTCACGTTGTAACCGAGCGCCCGCAGCCCCTTGCTCGTGCGCATGTTCCTCGGCGGAAACTCGTCTGGGCGCGCCCAGCCGACGATTTCCCCGAGGCTGCTCAGGCCAATGTGCGGAACTGCGCAGTCGTCGCTGCGGATCGCGTTCCAGAGCCGGGCCGAAACACTTCCATTGCCCCAGACGAGAGTGCGGCCAATCAGGTGTGGTCGATGGACTTCGTGTTCGACCGCACCGCCGACGGACGGGTCATCAAGTGCCTGACGATCGTCGATGACGCCACCCACGAAGCGGTCGCGATCGAGGTGGAGCGTGCGATCTCAGGACTTGGCGTGACGCGCGTGCTCGACCGTCTGGCGCTCACCCGTGGCCTGCCGCGGGTGATCCGCACCGACAACGGCAAGGAGTTCTGCGGCAAGGCGATGGTCGCCTGGGCGCACGCGCGTGGCGTGCAGTTGCGCCTGATCCAACCGGGCAAGCCGAAGCAGAACGCCTACGTCGAGTCGTTCAACGGCCTGCGCGACGAGTGCCTCAACGAACACTGGTTCACCCACCTGCTGCACGCCCGGACCGTCATCGAAACCTGGCGCCGGAAATACAACGAGGAGCGGCCAAGGAAGGCATTAGGGAAGGTCTGATCAAAGCGCGCTGATGCTTAGATTTCAGCGCCAAGGCGCCTGATCGACCTCGATGTGATCACTTTCTCGCCATTTCTGGCGCTTTTTCGACGGGTTTCCCCGTCCAACGGACGGATTTAGCCCGTCGGCAGCAACAGACGTCGCCGCGCTATCCACAGGTTCGACAGCGCGAACAGCGTCAGCACCTGCGCCGTGTTCTTCGCCAAGCCCCGGTAGCGCACCT
>NZ_AZVB01000013.1 GCF_000513995.1 Pseudoxanthomonas sp. J35 | reverse complement strand
CGCATCGACGATCGTGCCGGCCTTCAGGCTCTGGCCCTTACGCGCCAGGTGCGCGTTCACGCGCTCCAGGAGCTGCGGCGCCAGATCATGCGTCTCCAGCAGCCGGCGGAAGTTGAGGATCGNGGTCTCGTCCGGGATGTTGTCCAGCCCGCCCANGCGGGCAAAGCGGCGCATCACCGGCATCTCGTACAGCGTCTCTTCCATGCCCGGGTCGCTCAGCGAGTACCACTGCTGCAGGAAGTGGATGCGCAGCATCGTCGCCAAGGGATACGGCTGCCGGCCGCGCTGGCCCATCTTCGGGTAGTGCGGTGCGATCAGCGCCAGCAATGCGTTCCACGGCACCACCTGCTCCATCTCCGCCAGGAAGACCTCGCGCCGCGTCCTCTTGCGCTTGCCCGTGTGTTCCGCGTCCCCGAAGCTCAGCTGCATCGTCGTCATCCGTCGAACCTTGCGCTATTGTCGCCGAAGGAATTTGTTCAGAGCATCCTTAGGCGGGCTGACACCGAGCTTCTACGTGAAGCAACTGGCATCGGCTACCATCCACCCCGGACTCTAAATCGCCCCGCTACTGAAAGCGGGGGACGCCGCATACTCAGGTCAGCTGAGTTCTAAGAGTTCATTGAAGCCAACACCGCTTCGCGGCGCGGCTTAGCTCAGCAACTGTCTTCCGATCCGCAGTCAGGCGTAACGACCCAGCGGTTTCCTGCACGGTCCCACCAGCCATGCAGAAAGAAAAACGCCCGGCACTTGGCCGGGCGTTCCTCATGCAGCTGCCAGGGGGATCAGGCGGCGACCGACTTGGCCGCGTCCTGGTATTCCTCGATCTGGTCGAAGTTCATGTAGCGGTAGATCTCGGCGCCCTTCTCGTTGATCACGCCGATGTCCGCCATGTACTCCTCCTTGGTCGGGATCTTGCCCAGGCGCGAGCAGATCGCCGCCAGCTCGGCCGAACCCAGGAACACGTTGGAGTTGCGGCCCAGGCGGTTCGGGAAGTTGCGGGTCGAGGTCGAGAATACCGTGGCGCCCTCGCGCACCTGGGCCTGATTGCCCATGCACAGCGAGCAGCCCGGCATTTCCATGCGCGCGCCGGCGGTGCCGAAGGTGCCGTAGTGGCCTTCCTTGGTCAGCTCCGAGGCGTCCATCTTGGTCGGCGGCGCGACCCACAGGCGGGTCGGGATGTCGCGCTTGCCTTCCAGCAGCTTGGCCGCGGCACGGAAGTGGCCGATGTTGGTCATGCACGAACCGATGAAGACCTCGTCGATCTTCGTACCGGCCACGTCGGTCAGGGTCTTCACGTCGTCCGGGTCGTTCGGGCAGGCCAGCAGCGGCTCGTGCACCTCGGCCAGGTCGATCTCGATGACCGCGGCGTACTCGGCGTCGGCATCCGGCTCCAGCAGCTGCGGGTTGGCCAGCCACTCCTCCATCTTGCGGATGCGGCGGGCCAGCGAGCGGGCGTCCTGGTAACCCTCGGCGATCATCCACTTCAGCAGCGTGATGTTGCTGTTGAGGTACTCGATGATCGGCTCCTTGTTCAGGCGCACGGTGCAGCCGGCGGCCGAGCGTTCGGCCGAGGCGTCGGACAGCTCGAATGCCTGCTCCACCTTCAGGTCCGGCAGGCCTTCGATCTCGAGGATGCGGCCGGAGAAGATGTTCTTCTTGCCCTGCTTGGCGACGGTCAGCAGGCCCTGCTTGATCGCGTAGTACGGGATCGCGTTGACCAGGTCACGCAGGGTCACGCCCGGCTGCATCTGGCCCTTGAAGCGGACCAGCACCGACTCCGGCATGTCCAGCGGCATGACGCCGGTGGCCGCGGCGAAGGCGACCAGGCCGGAACCGGCCGGGAACGAGATGCCCACCGGGAAGCGGGTGTGCGAGTCGCCACCGGTGCCCACGGTGTCCGGCAGCAGCATGCGGTTGAGCCAGCTGTGGATCACGCCGTCGCCCGGGCGCAGCGAGATGCCGCCGCGGGTGGAGATGAACTCCGGCAGGGTGTGGTGGGTCTTGACGTCGACCGGCTTCGGATAGGCGGCGGTGTGGCAGAACGACTGCATCACCAGGTCGGCCGAGAAGCCCAGGCAGGCCAGGTCCTTCAGCTCGTCGCGGGTCATCGGGCCGGTGGTGTCCTGGGAACCGACCGAGGTCATCTTCGGCTCGCAGTAGGTGCCCGGGCGCACACCCTTGCCTTCCGGCAGGCCGCAGGCGCGGCCGACCATCTTCTGCGCCAGGGTGTAGCCCTTGCCGGTGTCGGCCGGCTGCTGCGGCAGGCGGAACAGGTCCGAGGCCGGCAGGCCCAGCGACTCGCGGGCCTTGGCGGTCAGGCCGCGGCCGATGATCAGCGGGATGCGGCCGCCGGCGCGCACCTCGTCGAACAGCACGTCGGACTTGACCTTGAACTCGGCGATCACCTCGCCGTTCTTCAGCGCCTTGCCCTCGTACGGGCGCAGCTCGACCACGTCGCCGTGGTCCATCTTCGACACGTCAAGCTCGATCGGCAGCGCGCCGGCGTCTTCCATGGTGTTGTAGAAGATCGGGGCGATCTTGCCGCCCAGGCAGACGCCGCCGGCGCGCTTGTTCGGGATGTACGGGATGTCGTCGCCGGTCCACCACAGCACCGAGTTGGTGGCAGACTTGCGCGAGGAACCGGTGCCGACCACGTCGCCGACGTAGGCGACCAGGTGGCCCTTCTCCTTGAGCTTGAGGATCTCGCCGATCGGGCCGCGCTTGCCGTCTTCCTCCGGCACGAACGGCGCGTCGCCGCGCTTGTTCTTGAGCATCGCCAGGGCGTGCATCGGGATGTCCGGGCGCGTGGTGGCGTCCGGCGCCGGCGACAGGTCGTCGGTGTTGGTCTCGCCCGGCACCTTGAACACGGTGATGGTCAGGCTCTGTGGCACTTCAGGCTTGCTGGTGAACCACTCGGCGTCGGCCCAGCTCTGCAGCACGGCCTTGGCGTTGGCATTGCCGGCCTTGGCCTTCTCTTCCACGTCGTGGAACTGGTCGAACACCAGCAGGGTGTGCTTGAGGCCCTCGGCGGCGATGGCGCCGACCTCGGCATCGTCCAGCAGCTCGATCAGCGGCGAGACGTTGTAGCCGCCGAGCATGGTGCCCAGCAGCTCGGTGGCGCGGGCGCGGCTGATCAGCGGGTTCTTCTCGCTGCCGAAGGCCAGCGCGGCCAGGTAGGAGGCCTTGACCTTGGCCGCGTCGTCGACGCCGGCGGGAACGCGGTGGGTGAGCAGGTCGACCAGGAACTGCTCCTCGCCGGCCGGGGGGTTCTTCAGCAGCTCGATGACCTCGGCGGTCTGCTGCGCGCTCAGCGGCAGCGGCGGGATGCCGAGGGCGGCGCGCTCGGCGACGTGGTGGCGGTAGGCTTCCAACATGGACAACTCCGGGGAACGGAACAGGTAAAAGGTTCTTTGGGCTCAGGCTTGCGGCACGATCAGCTTCAGGCCCTTGAAGTAGTCGCGGTAAAAGGCGTCGTTCCAGGTGACCAGACCGTCGCACTGGAGCATCGCGTGGGCGCCGACCATGAACTCGCCGATGCGGTGCCCGGCGCCGCCGCGCTGGCGGTGGCGGCGCAGCATCTCGCCGGCGCGCAGGGCGGACTTGGCCTCGAGCGGGCTGAAATGGATGCCCATCTCCTCCAGCGCCTCCTGCACCTCGGCGCCGCCGCGCAGCGCGGCGCACAGCTCGGCCAGGGTGGTGCCGCACACGACCACGCGGCCGCCGACCAGCGCCTGGCGCAGGCAGGCCTCGACCGCGTCGGCGCGGGGGCCGTCGCTGAGCAGTTCGATCAGGACCGGGGAATCGACCGCAATCATGCCTCGCCTTCGTTACGAAGGCTGCGCACGGCCTCCTCCGCCGATTCGAAGCCGTCGAGGGCGAACTTGCCGCGGGCGCGGGAAATGGCGTCGTCCACGCTCTTGCGCAGGACGATGCGGCTACCCTCCAGCTCGACCTTGAGCAGGGTGCCCTTGGTCAGCCCCAGCGCGTCGCGCACCGCCTTGGGCAGGGTGATCTGGCCGCGCTCGGCAACGGTGGCTTCCATGGGGGCCTCCCGGGGGTAGATGGTATGGCGAAATAATACATACTTTTCCATGCATACTCAAACATGCGTGGGCACTTGCGGGCCAGAATGACCCTGCCCCGCGGCCAGCCGGAGGCCATTGCCGGCCGTGACGGTCCTGTCATTGAATGGCACCTACAATCGACGATTGCCCCTTCCGCCGCCGGGATTGGCGGCGACCAGCCACAGGAGCCCGCCATGCGCGATTCCTTCGCCACCCGCAGCCGCCTGGACGTCGGCGGCAGATCCTTCGCCTACGCCAGCCTGCCCGCCCTGGGCAAGCGCTTCGACCTGTCCCACCTGCCCTACTCCATGAAGATCCTGCTGGAGAACCTGCTCCGGCACGAGGACGGGATGACCGTCCTGCCCGAGCACATCGAGGCGGTCGCCCGGTGGGATCCCAAGGCGGAGCCCGATACCGAGATCGCCTTCATGCCGGCGCGCGTGGTCCTGCAGGACTTCACCGGCGTGCCCTGCGTGGTCGACCTGGCGGCCATGCGCGACGCCGTGGTCAAGCTCGGCGGCAAGGCCAGCCAGATCAATCCGCTGATCCCCTCGGAGCTGGTCATCGACCACTCCATCCAGGTCGACGTGTTCGGCAAGCCCGACGCCCTGGACCTCAACGGCCGCATCGAGTTCGAGCGCAACCGCGAGCGCTACGCCTTCCTGCGCTGGGGCCAGAAGGCCTTCGACGGCTTCCGGGTGGTGCCGCCGAATACCGGCATCGTCCACCAGGTCAACCTGGAGCACCTGGCCCGGGTGGTGATGACCTCGGAGAAGGACGGCGAGACCTGGGCCTACCCGGACACCGTGTTCGGCACCGACTCGCACACCACGATGATCAACGGCATCGGCGTGCTGGGCTGGGGCGTGGGCGGCATCGAGGCCGAGGCGGCCATGCTCGGCCAGCCCTCGTCGATGCTGATCCCGCAGGTGGTCGGCTTCGAGCTCACCGGCAAGCTGCCGGAAGGCTCCACCGCCACCGACCTGGTGCTGACCGTGACCCAGATGCTGCGCAAGCACGGGGTGGTCGGCAAGTTCGTCGAGTTCTACGGCGACGGCCTGCAGCACCTGCCGCTGGCCGACCGCGCCACCATCGGCAACATGGCGCCGGAATACGGCGCCACCTGCGGCATCTTCCCGATCGATGCCGAGTCGCTGGAGTACCTGCGCCTGTCCGGCCGCAGCGAGGAGCAGATCGCCCTGGTCGAGGCCTACGCCCGCGCCCAGGGCCTGTGGCACGAGCCGGACAGCCCGCACGCGCAGTACAGCTCGACCCTGCACCTGGACATGGGCGACGTG
The DNA here is from genome assembly GCF_000513995.1 of Pseudoxanthomonas sp. J35. Taxonomy (GTDB): domain Bacteria; phylum Pseudomonadota; class Gammaproteobacteria; order Xanthomonadales; family Xanthomonadaceae; genus Pseudoxanthomonas. Next base: position 105,698 of record NZ_AZVB01000013.1, on the reverse strand, counting down.
AAGCCGTCGCTGGCCGGCCCCAAGCGCCCGCAGGACCGCGTGCTGCTGGGCGAGATGAAGAAGAACTACCGCGAGAACGTGGCGCTGCTGACCGCCGCGCGCGACCGTCGCGACCCCGGGGTGTCCGACTTCATCGCCGAGGGCGGCACCGCCGCGGTCGGCAACGAGGCCCTGCACAAGGGCGTGGCCGACATCGAGATCGACGGCAAGCCGGTCCGGCTCAAGGACGGCGCGGTGGTGATCGCCGCGATCACCTCCTGCACCAACACCTCCAACCCGGCGGTGATGGTCGCCGCAGGCCTGCTGGCCCGCAACGCCGCCGCGCGCGGGCTCAACCGCCAGCCGTGGGTGAAGACCTCGCTGGCCCCGGGCTCGCGCGTGGTCACCGACTACCTGGAAAAGGCCGGCCTGCTGAAGGAGCTGGAGAAGGTCGGCTTCTACATCGTCGGCTACGGCTGCACCACCTGCATCGGCAACTCCGGTCCGCTGCCGCAGGAAGTCAGCGCCGGGATCGCCGCCGGCGACCTGGTGGTGGCCTCGGTGCTGTCGGGCAACCGCAACTTCGAGGGCCGCGTGCACCCCGAGGTGAAGATGAACTACCTGGCCAGCCCGCCGCTGGTGGTCGCCTATGCCCTGGCCGGCACCACCGACATCGACCTGACCAGCGAGCCGCTGGGCACCGGCAGCGACGGCCAGCCGGTCTACCTGCGCGACATCTGGCCCTCGAGCAAGGAGATCGGCGACGTCATCGCCGCCACCATCGGCCCGGAGATGTTCAAGCAGAACTACGCCGACGTGTTCAAGGGCGACAACCGCTGGAACACCATCGACTCGCCCGACGGCGACCTGTACGCCTGGGACGACGCCTCCACCTACATCAAGAACCCGCCGTACTTCGAAGGCATGACCATGGAGGTCGGCTCGATCGGCGACATCCACGGTGCGCGCGTGCTGGGCCTGTTCGGCGACTCGATCACCACCGACCACATCTCCCCGGCCGGCAACATCGAGAAGGACTCGCCGGCGGGCCGCTTCCTGCAGTCGCGTGGCGTGCAGCCGGCGGACTTCAACAGCTACGGCAGCCGCCGCGGCAACGACGACGTGATGGTCCGCGGCACCTTCGCCAACATCCGGATCAAGAACCTGTTCTTCGGCGGCGAGGAAGGCGGCAACACCCTGTACTTCGGCGCCAACCCGCCGGAGAAGATGTCGATCTACGACGCGGCGATGAAGTACAAGGCCGACGGCACGCCGCTGCTGGTGATCGCCGGCAAGGAGTACGGCACCGGCTCCTCGCGCGACTGGGCGGCCAAGGGCACCAACCTGCTCGGGGTCAAGGCGGTGATCGCCGAGAGCTTCGAGCGCATCCACCGCTCCAACCTGGTCGGCATGGGCGTGCTGCCGCTGCAGTTCCACGCCGGCCAGAACGCGCAGTCGCTGGGCCTGGACGGCACCGAGATCTTCGACATCTCCGGCCTGCAGGACGGCGCCAGCAAGACGGCGAAGGTCACCGCGCGCAAGGCCGACGGCCGCACCGTGGAGTTCGACGTCCACGTGCTGCTGCTGACCCCGAAGGAAGTGGAGTACTTCCGCCACGGCGGCCTGCTGCAGTACGTGCTGCGCCAGCTCGCCTCGCGCGAGGCGGCCTGACCGCTCCCTGCCGGCCCGGCCCGGCAGGGAGGCACGGCGTTCCCCAACTGCCCCGGCGCGTGTCGCGCCGGGGCTTTTTTACTGCCCGCCGCCCTTCGGCTTCCACTCGGCGTAGTACAGGCGCCACCCGCCGTCCTCGTCGCGCCAGGCCGAGGTGACCTCCCAGGCCTGCGCGCGTTCGGGCAGGAAGCGATTGCCGCCGGTGGCCAGGGCGCTGAAGCGCACGGTCGCGCGGGGGCCCTGCAGCTCCACCTCGGCCGGGCCGAGGGTCACCCCGATGCTGGCGTTGGCCAGCACCTGTGCGCGCACGACCTGCTGCAGCGCAGCACGATCCATTCCGCCGGGACCGGTGAAATCGTCGGCCACGCCGTCCATGAAAGCGGAGGCGCTGCGCTCCTCCAGCGCGGCCTGCATCGTCGAAATCCGCTCGCGCAGGCGCTGTTCCGGCGGTTCGCGCGAACACCCCGCCGTCAATGCCAGGACCGCCACCATCCCCGCCGCGACCATTGCCCTTGCCACCCCACCCCTTCGCTGCATGTGCTTCGCCTTTTCCATCCGGAACGGTATGCTCCCACCCCGGCACGCCAGAGCGTGCCTTGACTATATTTTGACAAAGATGGCCACACCACCTCGGGAGGGATGCGCAATGAATCCGGATCGTCCTTGGTTGCAGAGTTATCCGAAGGGCGTGCCCGCGGAGATCGATCCGGACCAATACCGCTCGATCCCCGCGGTGTTCGCGTCGTCGGTGCAGCGCTACGGCGACCGCCCCGCGTACCGCAACCTCGGCAAGACCATGACCTACGCCGAGGTCGACGGGCTGAGCAGGCAGTTCGCCGCCTACCTGCTGGGCGAGCTGGGCCTGAAGAAGGGCGATCGCGTCGCGATCATGATGCCCAACTGCCTGCAGTACCCGATCGCGACCTTCGGCGTGCTGCGCGCCGGCCTGACCGTGGTCAACGTCAATCCGCTGTACACCGCGCGCGAGCTCAAGCACCAGCTGGTCGACGCCGGCGCCGCGGCGATCGTGGTGGTCGACAACTTCGGCCACACCGTGCAGGAAGTGCTGGCCGAGACCCCGCTCAAGCAGGTCATCACCACCGGCCTGGGCGACATGCTCGGCTTCCCCAAGGGCCCCATCGTCAACTTCGTGCTGAAGTACGTGAAGAAGATGGTGCCCGAGTACGACATCCCCGGCGCCGTGCGCTTCAAGGACGCGCTGGCCGCCGGCAAGCGCCACCCGCTGCCGCAGGTCGACATCGACCCGGGCGACATCGCCTTCCTGCAGTACACCGGCGGCACCACCGGCGTGGCCAAGGGCGCGATGCTGACCCACCGCAACCTGGTGGCGAACATGCAGCAGGCCTCGGCCTGGCTGGGCGCCACCCAGCTCGAGCGCGGCAAGGAAGTGATCATCACCGCGCTGCCGCTGTACCACATCTTCGCGCTGACGGCCAACGGCCTGGTGTTCATGGAGCTCGGTGGCCTCAACCACCTGATCACCAACCCGCGCGACATGCCGAACTTCGTCAAGGAGCTGAAGACCTCCGGCTTCACCGCGATCACCGGCGTCAACACCCTGTTCAACGGCCTGCTCAACACCCCCGGCTTCGACGAGGTGGACTTCTCGAAGCTGAAGATCACCCTGGGCGGCGGCATGGCCGTGCAGCGCGCGGTGGCTGAGCGCTGGAAGAAGGTCACCGGCGTGACCCTGGTCGAGGCCTACGGCCTGACCGAGACCTCGCCGGCGGTGTGCATCAACCCGCTGGACCTGAAGGAGTTCAACGGCTCGATCGGCCTGCCGATCCCGTCCACCGACGTGTGCATCAAGGACGACGACGGCAAGGAAGTGCCGCAGGGCGAAGTCGGCGAGCTGTGCGTCAAGGGTCCGCAGGTCATGAAGGGCTACTGGCAGCGTCCGGAGGAGACGGCCAAGGTCATCGACGCCGACGGCTGGCTGCACACCGGCGACATGGCGCGCATCGACGAGAAGGGCTTCGTCTATATCGTCGACCGCAAGAAGGACATGATCCTGGTCTCGGGCTTCAACGTGTACCCGAACGAGATCGAGGACGTGGTCGCGGCGATGCCGGGGGTGCTGGAAGTGGCCGCGGTCGGCGTGCCGGACGAGCGTACGGGCGAGGCGGTGAAGCTGTTCGTGGTGAAGAAGGACCCGTCGCTCACCGCCGAGCAGATCAAGGCCTACTGCCGCGAGGCGCTGACCGGCTACAAGCAGCCGCGCTACATCGAGTTCCGCACCGAGCTGCCGAAGAGCAACGTCGGCAAGATCCTGCGCAAGGAACTGCGCGACCCGGCGCCGGCCTCGAAGGCCTCCGCGCACTGACGCTTCCAGGCGGGCCGGCGGCCGTGCCGCCCCGCCCCTTCCTGCAGCACCCGCGTCCGCCAGACCCCTGCCCGCGTGTGCCTTCCGCGGGCGCCAGCCCCCGTCCTTGTCCCCTCCTGCCACGCAGGATCCGCCCCACCGCGGCCAAGACGGTTTAACTTTCGGTTCAGGTGTAGCATGGTCCGGCAGCAATCACGCCTGCCGCGAATTCCCTCGGCAGGCCCGAAGCCCCCGGAGAAGACGCCATGAGCAATATCGAGAAACTGCAGCGCCCCCACACCTTCCCGACCATCCGCGTGCAGACGCCGGCGGACGGCAGCGTGCACTGGCTGTACATGCACGCCGACGCAGGTCCGGGTACGCGCCCGTGTTGCCGCTCTGAGGTGATCGACGACATCTGGGGCTACATGGCCTCCATCACCCTGCGCGAGGCCCAGCGCAACCAGAGCCGCCTGCGCCACCTGGTGCTGGCCTCCGACGCCTCGGCCTTCAACCTCGGCGGCGACCTGGACCTGTTCGCCCAGCTGATCCGCGCCGGCGACCGCGAGCGCCTGCTCGGCTACGCGCGCCGCTGCATCGACGGCGTCCACCACCTGCACACCGGCCTCGGCGGCGACGTGCACACCATCGCCCTGGTCCAGGGCGACGCGCTCGGCGGCGGCCTGGAAATGGCCCTGGCCTGCCACACCATCGTCGCCGAGGAAGGCGTCGGCATGGGTCTGCCGGAGGTGCTGTTCGGGCTGTTCCCGGGCATGGGCGCCTACTCGTTCCTGTGCAAGCGCGTCAGCCCGCGCCAGGCCGAGAAGATGATCCTCGGCGGCGAGGTCTACAGCAGCGAGGAGATGTACCGGATGGGCGTGGTCGACGTGCTGGTGCCGAAGGGCCAGGGCGAATCGGCCGTCCAGGAGATGATCCGCCAGCAGCAGCGCATCCCCCACTCCTACCTGGCCATGAACCAGGTCCGCCGCATCGGCCAGCCGGTCAGCTACGACGAGCTGATGGGCATCACCGAGGTGTGGGTGGACACCGCCCTGGCGCTGGGCGACAGGTCGCTGAAGACCATGGAGCGCATCGTGCGTGCGCAGACCCGGAGGTCCGCTTCGGAAGCCGCCTGATCGGACCGGCGGCCCTGCGGCTGCCCCGTCCGTAGGGGGATCGGGCCCGGCTGGATGCCGGGCCTTTGTTTTGTCCGCGTGCTGGATTCGAAGCGACGGTCGACCGCCGCCTGGCTGCTCAGCCCGGCTCGCCGCCGTTGTCGCGGACCGTCCCGCGCGCACGCTCGCGCGCGGCCAGCGCGTCGCGGCCCTGGGTCAGCGCGGCGTTGAGCATGGCGATGCGCTGCCGCCATTCGTTGCGGATCTGCCAGTCGGCCAGGCGCATCAGTTCGCTGCCCTGCGCCGCCACCCGCACCAGGCCGAGGTTGGCCGCCACGCCCTTGATGGCGTGGGCGTGGTCGCGCAGGCGCGCCCAGTCCGCGGCCTCGGCGGCGTGGGTCATCGCGCCGATGCAGCCGTCGGCGTCGGCCAGGCAGTGGGTGATGAACTCGTGCTCGAAGGCCTCGCCCATGCCCATCTGCGCCAGCTCGTCGAGCACCGAGGTGTCGAGGACGCCGTCGGGCGCCTCGCCGGCCGGGCGCGGCACCGACACGGCGCTGCGGCGGCCGCGCTGGGCGGCGACGCCGGACAGGGTTTCCAGCAGCCGCGTGGCGGCGACCGGCTTGGCCAGGAAGGCGTAGGCGCCGGCCTGCTCGCAGCGCTGGATCGATTCGGGGGTGACGTCGGCGCTGAGCACGATCACCGGCGTGCGCGGGCCGCCGCCGGCCTGCATTACCCGCAGCTGCTTGAGCAGGTCCAGGCCGCTGACGCCGGGCATGTGCAGGTCGACGATGGCCGCGTCGAACTCGCCGGCGGCCATCGCATCGAGCACCTCCTCGCCGCCCTCCACCGAGGTCACCCGGTGGCCGGCCTTCTGCAGCAGGCGCTGCAGGACCATGCGGTTGGCCTCGTAGTCGTCCGCGATCAGCAGGTGCATGCTGCGCACGCGGGCGCGGTGGCGCAGGAACGGGTCGGCGAAGGCGATGACGTTGCCACCGGCGTCGCGCAGCGCGGTCTCGCCCTCGACCTCGGCGACCATAGGCGCGGCCGGCTGCGCCGAACGCTCCGCCGGCGGCTCGAACGGGATCTCTACCCAGAACAGGCTGCCGCGTTCCTCCAGGCTCTCGAAGCCGATGCGGCCGCCCATCGCCTCGGCCAGGCCCTTGGCGATGGTGGTGCCCAGGCCGGTGCCGCCGTAGCGGCGGGCCAGGCTGGCGTCGGCCTGCTCGAAGGCCTTGAACAGGCGGTTGCGCATTGCCGCCGGCACGCCGATGCCGGTGTCGGTAACCGAGAACCGCAGGCGCGTGCGACCATCGCCCGGCGGCGACGGCACCACGGTGACGTCCACCCGCACCCGGCCCTGGTCGGTGAACTTGACCGCGTTGCCGACCAGGTTCAGCAGCACCTGGCGCAGGTGGCCGGCGTCGCCGCGCACGCGCTGCGGCACCGCGTCGGCGATCACCACCAGGTAGTCGAGCTTCTTGGCGCGGGCCTGCGGATGCAGGATCAGGCCGATGCTGGCCAGCAGTTCGCGCGGCGAGAAGTCCTCGGGGTTGAGCTTGAGCTTGCCGGCCTCGATCGCGGAGATGTCGAGCACGTCCTCGACCAGCGCCATCAGCGTGCGGGTCGAGGCCTGGATGGTGCGCACGCATTCGCGCTGCTCGTCGTCCAGGCGCGTGGTCGCCAGCACCTCGGACATGCCGGCCAGGCCGTTGAGCGGGGTGCGGAACTCGTGGCTCATGTTGGCCAGGAAGCGGCTCTTGGCCTCGCTGGCGCGGCGCGCCTCCTCGGTGGCGCGGGTCAGCTGCCGCAGCAGGCTGGACAGGTACAGCGGCACCGCCGCCAGGCCGCACAGCAGGCCGATGCCCAGGCCCAGGATCCGGTGCCAGAACTCGTTGAACACCAGCACGCTGCCGAAGCAGGCCAGGGCCATGCCCACCGCCCCGACCAGGTAGCGGTTGCCGTAACGCAGGCCGTTGCCGACCGTGACCCACATGATCACCACGTACATCCAGGCGATCGGCTCGCCCATGCGGATCATGCAGGCGGCCATCAGCCCGTAGTCGGCGAACATGCCGGCCACGCGGCGCACGTCGGAGCGGCCCGGGCGGGCCAGCAGCGCGCTGAAGATCACCAGGCTCAGCACCAGGCCGGCGCCGACGATCAGGACCACGTCGCGGAACTGCTCCGGGCCCAGGCCGCTGCGCGAGGACGGCAGCAGCACGTAGGAGAAGATTAGGCTGATCAGCACGATGCGGACCAGCGCCTGGCCGTGTTCGCTGTCGGGCCGGTTGGACAGCCGCCCGCGGAACCAGGCCAGGATCTCAGACATTGGCCAGTCCCCCTGGCCGCGCCGAGGCGGTGGAGTACTGCTCGCAGATCTGCTGCAGGCGGTCGCGCCCGCGCAGCAGGGCATCCACGCATTCGGGGTCGAACAGGCGTCCGCGCTGGGCGTAGAGGTAGGCCAGCGCGGCGTCGATGGTCCACGCCTCCTTGTACGGGCGCGGCGAGATCAGCGCGTCGAACACGTCGGCCACCGCGACGATGCGCGCCTCCAGCGGGATCGCCTCGCCGGCCAGGCCATCGGGATAGCCGCTGCCGTCGTAGCGCTCGTGGTGGCGCAGGGCGATCATCGCGCCGACCTGGATGAAGCGGTTCTGGCTGCCGGACAGCAGCTCGTGGCCGATGCGCGGATGGCGGCGCATGATCGCCATCTCTTCCTCGTTGAGCTTGCCCGGCTTCATCAGCACCGCGTCGGGGATGGCGATCTTGCCCATGTCGTGCAGGGGCGCGGCCATCTCGATGGTGCGCACGTCGTCCTCGGGCAGGCCCATGCCTTCGGCGACCAGGCCGGCCACGCGCGACATGCGCTCCAGGTAGGCGCTGGTGCCCGAATCGCGGAACTCGATCGCGCGGGCCAGCCGCGACAGCGTCTCGCGCTCGCGCTCCTCGACCTCGTGCATGCTCGACAGCAGGCGCTGCTCCAGCGACAGAGCGCGCTGCTTGACAGTCTCCGACTGCTGGCGCAGCTGCAGCAGGTTGTGGCAGCGCGCGCGCAGTTCGCGCGGGCGCACCGGCTTGACCAGGAAGTCGATGACCCCCGATTCCAGCGCGGCCTGGCGCACCGGTTCGTCGCCGACGACGGTGATCAGGATGATCGGGATGTCGCGGTGCTTGGGCAGGCGGCGGAAGCGGCGCGCGAACTCCAGGCCATCCATCCCCGGCATGCGGTAGTCGAGCAGCAGCAAGTCGATCGGGTTGTCGTCGCACCAGGCAAGCGCCTGGCGGGCATCGCCGAAATCATGCACGGCGAGTGCCGACGTGATGTCCTCGATGATGTGCCGCAGCATCGTGCGCGCCGATGCCTGATCGTCGACGATGACGATATCCAATGCCCGCTCCGCCCCGTTTAACCCCTTGTCGGGATCGCAGATTACCGCGTTGGCGTCCGATCTCACAGCCATTCCGGCCTCTCCCGGGCAGCAACCGCCGGCGCGGGGGCGCCGGCCGGTGCAGCCGTCACGGAAAAGGACGCAGGAAGCGTGCCAGAAGCGGCCCGGGACAGCCCTCCGGGGCGTGGCCGGGTGAACGGTTCAAGCCGCCGGCGCCCTGTCCTCCGGGTTTGCCACCCGGGCAGGCCGGCTCAGCCGGCCTGCCCGGGCCGCATGTACGGGAACAGCAGCACGTCGCGGATCGAGGTGCTGCCGGTCAGCAGCATCACCAGGCGGTCGATGCCGATGCCCAGGCCGCCGGTCGGGGCCATTCCATACTCCAGCGCACGGATGTAGTCGGCGTCGAAGTGCATGGCTTCGTCGTCGCCCCCCTCCTTCGCCGCCACCTGGGCCTGGAAGCGGGCCGCCTGGTCTTCCGGATCGTTGAGCTCGGAGAAGCCGTTGGCGATCTCCTTGCCGTTGATGAACAGCTCGAAGCGGTCGGTGTAGCCCGGCTCGGTGTCCGAGGCGCGGGCCAGCGGCGAGACCTCCACCGGGTGGTCGGTGATGAAGGTCGGCTGGACCAGGGTGTGCTCGACCGTGGCCTCGAAGATCTCCAGCAGCAGCTTGCCCCAGCCCCACGACGGCTTGACCTTGATCCCCAGGCGCTCGCAGTGGCGCAGGAGCGCCTCGCGGTCGGTGCAGTCGGCCGCGCTGATTTCCGGGTTGTGATGGCGCACCGCCTCGTCCATGCGCCAGCGGCGGAAGGCCGGGCCCAGGTCGATCTTCTGCCCCTCCCACTCCACCTCGGTGGTGCCGAGCACGCTCCTGGCGGTATCGCGGATCATGTTCTCGGTCAGGTCCATGACCTCGTGGTAGGTGGCGTAGGCCTCATACAGCTCCAGCATCGTGAACTCGGGGTTGTGCCGGGTCGACACGCCCTCGTTGCGGAAGTTGCGGTTGATCTCGTAGACCCGCTCCAGGCCGCCGACGACCAGGCGCTTGAGGTACAGCTCCGGGGCCACGCGCAGGTACAGCTGCAGGTCCAGCGCGTTGTGGTGGGTCACGAACGGCTTGGCCGTGGCGCCGCCGGGGATGTAGTGCATCATCGGCGTTTCCACTTCCAGGAAGCGGCGCTCGTCCAGCCAGGAGCGGATCGCGCGGATGATCCTGCTGCGCTTGACGAAGACCTCGCGCGCCTCCGGCGTCACGATCAGGTCGACGTAGCGCTGGCGGTAGCGCTGCTCCACGTCGCTCAGGCCATGCCACTTGTCCGGCAGCGGGCGCAGCGACTTGACCAGCAGGCGCAGCGCGCTGGCCTTGACCGACAGCTCACCGGTGCGGGTGCGGGTCAGCCCGCCCTCGACCGCGACGATGTCGCCGACGTCGAACGACTTGAACGCCTCGTAGGACTCGCCCAGGGTGTTGGCCTGCAGGAACAGCTGGATGCGGCCGGACTCGTCCATGATCTGGGCGAAGCTGGCCTTGCCCATCACCCGCTTGGCCATCAGCCGGCCGGCCAGCGCCACGGTGCGCGGCAGCGCTTCCAGCGCCTCGCCGGTCCACTTCTCCGCGTCGGCGAATTCGGCCTGCAGGTCGCCGGCGTAGTCGGCGCGCTTGAAGTCGTTGGGGAAGGCCACGCCCTTCTCGCGCAGCGCGGCGAGCTTGGCGCGGCGCTCGGCGATCAGGTGGTTCTCGTCGGTGGACGGGACGGCAGCGGTTTCGGTGGGCTGGGTCATGGGGTTCGATGAGGAGACGCGGGTTTGGGGTCACCCGGTACCTGCATCGGCGGCACCGGGCATCGCGAGGGAGGATGCGGACGCGGTGCCGGTCGGGATGGCCTGGCGGCCATCCTCCTTACGCCGCGTCGCTCCGTTTGGAGCCGGCCTCCAGGCCCGCCTTGAGGCTGGCCTCGACGAACTCGTCCAGGTCGCCGTCGAGCACCTTCTGCGTGTCGCTGCGCTCGATGCCGGTGCGCAGGTCCTTGATCCGGCTCTGGTCGAGCACGTAGTTGCGGATCTGGCTGCCCCAGCCGATGTCGGACTTGGTGGCTTCCACCGCGTCCTTCTCGGCGTTGCGCTTCTGCATCTCCAGTTCGTACAGGCGCGCGGCCAGCATCTTCATCGCCCGGTCGCGGTTGGCGTGCTGGCTGCGCTCGGTCTGGCAGGCCACCACGATGCCGGTCGGGACGTGGGTGATGCGCACCGCCGACTCGGTCTTGTTGACGTGCTGGCCGCCGGCGCCCGAGGAACGGTACACGTCGGTCTTCAGGTCGGCCGGGTTGATCTCGATGTCGATCTTGTCGTCGACCTCGGGGCTGACGAACACCGAGGTGAAGCTGGTGTGGCGGCGGTTGTCCGAGTCGAACGGCGACTTGCGCACCAGGCGGTGCACACCGGTCTCGGTCTTCAGCCAGCCGTAGGCGAAGTCGCCCTCCACGCGGAAGGTGGCGGACTTGATGCCGGCCACTTCGCCACCGGACACCTCCAGCAGCTCGGTCTTCCAGCCGCGCGACTCGCACCAGCGCAGGTACATGCGCAGCAGCATCTCGGCCCAGTCCTGGGCCTCGGTGCCGCCGGCGCCGGCCTGGATGTCGACGAAGGCGTTGGCCGGATCCATCTGCCCGGAGAACATGCGCTGGAACTCCAGCTTCTCGATGTCCTTCTCGAAGCGGTCGACGTCGGCCACCACCGCCAGGGCGGTGTCCTCGTCCTGCTCGCTCTCGGCCAGGTCCAGCAGCTCGGTCGAGCCCTCGAGGCCTTCCAGCACCGTGGCGATCCCGCCGACGGTCTTCTCCAGCATGGCGCGCTCGCGGCCCAGGGCCTGCGCCCGCTCCGGGTCATCCCAGACGTTGGGCAGCTCGAGCTCGCGGTTTACTTCTTCCAGACGCTCTTTCTTGGCGTCGTAGTCAAAGATACCCCCGTAGCGAGACCACGCGACCGGTCAGGTCGGCGATGCGCTGGCGGACGGGATTGAGCTCGATCATGGCGGGGGCTGCATGAAGGGAAAACAGCCGCAGATTCTAGCAGGCCGCCCGTTGCTGTAGAGCGGGGGTTGCCCTGCTGTGCCTGTGGCGGCGTTGCGCTGCCGGGCGTGGGAGTCGGGCAAGCCCGACTCTACAGCGGCGCGGGCTTCTCGTAGGGCGGGGACTGCCCCGCTGCGCCTGGGGCGGCGTTGCGCTGCCGGGCGTGGGAGTCGGGCAAGCCCGACTCTACGGGTCAGGGGCGGACGCTGCCGTTGTCTTCCTGCAGCTCGGGCTTGAACGGGATGTCCGGTGGCGGCCTGCCGTCGGACGGCTGCTCGTTCAGGTTGGGGTCGGTGATGCCGCAGCCGCCGCCCAGCTGCAGCAGCGAGACCACGCAGTTGATCCGCTTGCTGGTGCCGGGGATCGGGATCGCCACCGACTTGATGCCCTTGCGCACCCATTCGGCCAGCAGCGATTCGTTCGGCACCCAGTAACGGTCGAAGCTGGTGGGTTCGTAATCGTACGGCGGGCGCTTGAGCCAGGTGCCGGACTCGGCGATGCGCTCGCGTGTCCAGCTGTCGTTGTCGCCGCCGGGCGCGCCGCGGTCGGCCAGCCCCTGGCCCGGCGCACCATCACGCGCCCCGGGGCCGCTCGCGCTGCCGCTGCCCTCGCCCTCCCCCGGCAGGCGGATACGTCCCTGGGCGTCGAACAGGCCCGGCGCGCCGCCCGGTCGTTGCGGGCCGCTGCGGGCCAGGCCCCAGTCGTCGCCGGCCTGCGGCGAGCGCGGGCCGGCCGCCGGGATGTTGGCGGTTCCGGTGCTGCCACCGGGCGTGGGCTGGCTGGCCTGGCCGGTTCCCGGCCCGGGAGCGGGTGCCGTCGCCGGACCGGGCCTGGAATCGGCGGCGACCGCGGCGCCCGGTGCGGTCGCGGGCGCAGGCGCATCCGCGGCCGAGTCGGCGGCGGCGGCCGCCGATGCTTCCGGCGCGGCGGCGGTCGCGGTGCCTTCCGGTACCGACGGCATGGGCAGCTCGCGCTCGCGCAGGCTGGGCTCGGCCGTGGTCGGCAGGCGCGCCTCGACCTGCGGCGCGCGCACCGTGGCCGGCCGCACCGCGACCTCCGGCAGCGGCAGCGGCTCCTCGACCTCGCGCGTGCGCAGCTCCGGTTCGCGCGGCTGGCGCAGCGGCGCGTCCACCGGCCGCACCTGCGGCGCGACCACGACCGGGGCCTGGACCACGACCACCTCGCGCTCGCGCAACCGCGGCTCGGCCGGCACGGGGACGACGACCTGGCGCGGCGTGGTCGGCGGCAGCACGTAGTCGATGGTCGGCTGTTCGACCTCGGTCACCTGCACCGGCTGTTCCGGCACCGGTTGCGGCGGTGCCGGTTCGGGCACCTCGCGCTCGACCACTTCCGGCAGTGGCGGCGGCAGCGGCGCCGCCGGCACGACCTCGACGGCCACCTGCGGCAACGCCGGCACGGCGGGAGCCGCCGGCTCCGCCTCGGCGGCTTCAGTGGCCTGGACCGCGCGCGCGGCGGCGGCTGGCGGCGAAGGTTCGCCGCCGGCATCACCGGCCACATCGCCCGGCGCTTCGGCGGAGTCGACCTGCGGCGTTCCCGGATCGCCGGCGCCGGTAAAGCCGACCCGGATGCGTTCGCCACCGCCGCCGGCTTCCGGCGGCACCTGCAGGCGCAAAAGCTGCATCCACGCGATCCAGGCCAGGAAGGCGACGAACAGCAGGTGCACCAGCAGGCTGCCCGCGCCGGACACCAGGCGCAGCGGACGCTCGTCGCGCGGTGCCGGCAGCCAGCCCTGGCGGAACAGCGCGACGAAGGCGCGCCAGGTCGGCAGTTCCTCGCCGCGCGCGCGCGGCGCGGGCGGACGCCCCGCGAGCAGGCCCGCGACCTCGCCCGGCCGCGCGCGGGCCACCGCCGGCAGCGGTGGCAGCGCGCGCAGCCACAGCGCCCAGCCATAGGGCAGGCGGGTGCTGCGTTCGACGGGAGGACGGGGTGGCGCGCGCTCGATCAGCGCCTGGATGATGTCGGACGCCCGGGGCACAGGCGCCACGGTTTCAGGCCGCGTTCCCGCGCGGCATGTACGGCGCCTCGCCGCTGGCGTGGTCGGTGGCGTCGCGCACCGCGGTCACGCCGGGGACGCGCGCCATCAGCGTCTTCTCGATGCCCTGCTTGAGGGTGACGTCGGCCATGCCGCAGCCATGGCAACCACCGCCGAAGCGCAGCAGGACCACGCCGTCGGCCGACACTTCCTGCACGCTGGCGCGGCCGCCGTGCGAGGCCAGCTGCGGGTTGATCTCGTTCTCCATGACCCAGCGCACGCGCTCGACCAGCGAGGCCGACTCGGCCGGAGCTTCGCCCTTGATCTTCGGCGCGCGGATGGTCAGCTGCGTGCTCGCGCCCTGGTAGACGTAGTCGATCTCGGCGCCATCCAGCCAGGCCACGCTGTCGGCGGCCACGTACAAGGTGAAGCCTTCGCAGTCCACCGCCCACTCGTCGCCGGCCAGCTCGGACGGCTCGGCGAACTCCAGGCGCGCGTCCGCGCGCGGCGTACCGGGATTGACCGCGCTCAGCCGCACGCCGAGGCCGGGGATGGCCTCGCGTTCGACCAGCTTGCGGAAGTGCGCCTGCGCGCTGTCGGAGATGTTGATCATGCGGGTATTCTAGCCCTGTACCGGCGCCCGCCCGCAGCAGGCCGCGCAAATATTCAGCAACATCGACGGAGCCCCCCGATGACCGACCTGATCCCGCTGGCGCACGCCCATTGCATCCCGCGTCGCGGCGTGGAGCACCGGCTGGGCCAGGCCCGCATCGCCGAGCTGTTGCCGGAGGTCCCCGGCTGGGAACTGGCCGAGGAAGGCCGCGCCCTGGTCCGCACCTTCACCTTCAAGGACTACCACCACACCATGGCCTTCGTGAACGCGCTGGCCTGGATCGCCCACCGCGAGGACCACCATCCCGACCTGGGCGTACACTACGACCGGGTGGTGGTGCGCTTCTCCACCCACGACGTAGGCGGCCTGAGCGAGAACGACTTCATCTGTGCGGCGCGTGCCGCGGCCCTGCTGGAGGAATGACCATGAACCGGCGCATCCCTGTCCTGTTCTGCGCAGTGTCCACCGCCACCCTCGCCGCCTGCACCGGTTCGCAGCCCCCGGCCGAACCGGTGCCGGCACCGACCGAGGTCGCCGCGCTGGACACTCCGCCGCCGCAGTACCCGATCGAGCTGGCCTGCGCCGGCATCGGCGGCCAGACCGTACTGGGCCTGGAGATCGGCGTCGAAGGCGCCCCCACCCGGGTCGACCTGATCCGCAGCAGCGGCAACGCCCAGCTGGACCAGCTGGCCCAGGAGACGGTGCGCACCTGGAAGTTCCGCCCGGCCACCCGCGCCGGCCAGCCGGTGGCGCAGAAGATCCAGGTCCCGGTGAACTTCACGCCGCCTGCGGTGCGTCCTGACGCATGCTTCGCCCTCGACGCCGGCCGCTCGCCCCTGCCCTGAGCGGGGCAACTCAGGGAAGAGCCCCCCGATGGAACCCTCCACCTCCGCGGTCCTGATCGCCCTCGCCGTGACCCTGGCCGCGGGCCTGGCCACGGGGCTGGGCAGCCTGCTGGTGATCTTCGCCCGGGGGCCCAACCCGCGCCTGCTCGCGTTCGGCCTGGCCTTCGCCGGCGGCGCGATGGTGTTCGTGTCGCTGTCGGAGATCCTCAACAAGTCGATCGCCTCGTTCACCCTGGCCTTCGACCCGCGGCTGGGCTTCACCTACGCCACCTTCGCCTTCCTCGCCGGCGTGCTGCTGATCATGGGCATCGACATGCTGGCGCCCAACCCGCACGACACCCTCACCGCCGACGACCCGGCGCTGCGCGAGCACAACCGCGAGTACATCCGCCGGGTCGGCCTGATGACCGCGGTGGCGATCACCGCGCACAACTTCCCCGAGGGCCTGGCCACCTTCTTCGCCACCCTCGAGAACCCGGCCGTCGGCCTGCCGCTGGCCTTCGCCATCGCCATCCACAACATCCCCGAGGGCATCGCCATCGCGGTCCCGGTCTATTACGCCACCGGCAACAAGGGCTACGCCTTCGTCGCCAGCCTGCTGTCGGGCCTGGCCGAGCCGGTGGGCGCGCTGATCGGCTACGGGCTGCTGTCGAGCGTGCTGTCCGAGGGCGTGTTCGGCGCGGTGTTCGGGGTGATCGCCGGGATCATGGTGTTCCTGGCCCTGGACGAACTGCTGCCGGCGGCCAAGCGCTACGCCAAGGGCCACGAGACCGTCTACGGCCTGGTCAGCGGCATGGGCGTGCTGGCCCTGAGCCTGGTCCTGTTCAAGTGGTAGGACGGGGGCGGGCCCGGCTTACAGCCGGTCGAGGACCTCGGCCAGTTCCGGCGCCAGCGGCGCGTTGATCGTGTACGGCGTGCGGCCGTCGTCCAGGGCGAACTCCAGCGAGGCCGCGTGCAGGAACAGCCGGCGCAGGCCGGCCTTGTCGCGCAGCCGGCGGTTGGCTTCCGGGTCGCCGTACTTGTCGTCGCCGGCCACCGGGTGGCCGATGTGCTGCGCATGCACGCGGATCTGGTGGGTGCGGCCGGTATCGATCCGGACCTCGCAGTAGGACTGCCCGCCGCGCCGCTCCAGCAGGTGGAAGTGGCTCAGCGAGGGCTTGCCGTCCGGGCTGACCTGGACGTGACGCTCGCCGCCCTGGCGCAGGCCTACGTGCAGCGGGGCGTCCACGCTCATCGTCCCGTCGGGCATGCGCCCGGTCAGCAGGGTCAGGTAGCGCTTGCGGATGCCGCCGCCGGCCCCGCCCTCGCGCATCAGCGCCTGCAGCTCGGCCAGGGCCGAGCGCTTCTTGGCCACCACCAGGACCCCGGAAGTGTCCCGGTCCAGGCGGTGGGCCAACTCCAGGGTCTGGCCCGGACGCAGGGCGCGCAGGGTCTCGATCGCACCGAAGGAGATGCCGCTGCCGCCGTGGCTGGCCACCCCGGACGGCTTGTCGATGGCCAGCAGGCGGGCGTCCTCGAACACGATCGAGGCCTCGATCCGGGCCAGCAGGCCCGGTGCCGGGGTGCCCCGCCCGGCCTCGGTCTCCAGCCGCACCGGCGGGATCCGGACCTCGTCGCCGGCCGCCAGCTTGCGCTCGGCCTTGGCCCGGCCGCCGTTCACCCGGACCTGGCCGCTGCGGACCAGCTTGTAGACCAGGCTGCGCGGCGCCCCCTTGAGCTGGCCGAGGAGGAAGTTGTCCAGGCGCTGGCCATCACGGTCGTCGGGCACCCGTACGGTGCGTGCGACGGCCCGGCCGGGGGCGGGTTCGGTCATGGGGGCGATTTCTGTTAGACTCGGGCGGCGATGTAAGGGTTTGATTCCGCTGGAAGAAGCTGCAGGGCCAGAAGCCCGGGCTTCCCGCGATCCCGGCACAGTGCGCGACCACCGCCCGCGGGGCGGCCATGTTAGCGGCTTGCAGGCAGACCCGGCCATGGCCCGGTGGGTCAGAGCACCGGTAGCTGAACACGTCCCGCGCGGCCCACCGGCCGCCGGCCCCGCACCACCATTGCAATACAGCAAAGCGCTCCCGCGGTCCGCCGTGGTGTTGCAGCGCTGGAAACCAGGATCCGTCCCGCCGCGCCTGCGCGAACGGATGGCGAAGCCCGCCGCCCCGGCCGCAGACGCCGGGGCCCGGGATTCCAGAGTGCGAACGCCCGGCGTTCCGCGCGTGAGAGCGCGCAAGGAACGCCACAATGAAGCGAATGCTGATCAACGCCACGCAGGCCGAAGAACTGCGCGTGGCCATCGTCGACGGGCAGACCCTGTACGACATCGACATCGAACAGCCGTCGAAGGAACAGAAGAAGTCCAACATCTACAAGGGCCGCATCACCCGGCTCGAACCCTCCCTCGAAGCGGCCTTCGTCGACTACGGCGCCGAACGCCACGGCTTCCTGCCGCTGAAGGAAATCTCCCGCGACTACTTCCAGGCCGGCGTCGACCCGAACAAGGCCGGCATCCGCGAGCTGCTGCGCGAAGGCCAGGAAGTGGTGGTGCAGGTCGACAAGGACGAACGCGGCAACAAGGGCGCGGCCCTGACCACGTTCATCTCCCTGGCCGGCCGCTACATGGTGCTGATGCCCAACTCCCCGACCGCCGGCGGCGTCTCGCGCCGGATCGAGGGCGAGGACCGGGCCGAGCTCAAGCGCGCCATGGACGCGCTGAACATCCCCGACGACATGGGCGTGATCATCCGCACCGCCGGCGTGGGCCGCGACGCGGAAGAGCTGCAGTGGGACCTGGACTACCTGCTGGCCGCCTGGCGCGCGATCGCCGAGGCCGCGCTGAGCAAGCCGGCGCCGTTCCTGATCTACCAGGAATCGCGCCTGATCATCCGCGCCCTGCGTGACTACCTGCGCGCCGACATCGGCGAGATCCTGGTGGACACCGAGGAGATGTACAACGACGCGCGGCAGTTCATGGAACAGGTGATGCCGCAGAGCCTGCGCAAGCTCAAGCATTACAAGGACGACATCCCGCTGTTCAACCGCTTCCAGATCGAGTCGCAGATCGAGAACGCCTACGAGCGCACCGTGCGCCTGCCCTCCGGCGGCGCCCTGGTGATCGACCAGACCGAGGCCCTGACCGCGATCGACGTCAACTCGGCGCGCGCCACCAAGGGCGGCGACATCGAGGAGACCGCGTTCCACACCAACCTCGAGGCGGCCGACGAGGTCGCCCGCCAGCTGCGCCTGCGCGACCTGGGCGGCCTGGTGGTGATCGACTTCATCGACATGGCCTCGTCCAAGCACCAGCGCGCCGTCGAGGAGCGCCTGCAGGCCGCGCTGAAGTACGACCGCGCCCGCGTCCAGATCGGCCGCATCAGCCGCTTCGGCCTGCTGGAGATGAGCCGCCAGCGCCTGCGCGCCTCGCTGGGCGAATCCAGCCAGATCGTCTGCCCGCGCTGCGACGGCCACGGCCGCATGCGCAGCGTCGAGTCGCTGTCGCTGTCGATCATCCGCGTCGCCGAGGAGCACGCGATGAAGGAGAACACCGGACAGGTGCTGGTCCAGGCCCCGGTGGAGATCGCCAACTTCCTGCTCAACGAGAAGCGCGGCGCCCTGCGCGAGATCGAGACCCGCCACGACGCGCCGATCATCATCGTCGCCGACGAGCAGCTGCAGACCCCGCACTACGAGGTCACCCGCCTGCGCGAGAACGAGCTGGGCGAGGAGAGCAACAAGCCGTCATACCAGCGCGGCACCCCGCGCAAGCTGCCGGTGCATGCCCTGACCAAGGCCCAGCTCAACATCCCGCCGCCGCCGGCGGTGACCCGCGTGGCCCCGCCGCGCCCGGCCCCGGTCCGCGAGGAGCGCGAGGAGGCCCCGGCGCCGGTCGCCCCGGCCCCGGCGCCGCGTCCGGGGCCCACCAGCGGCGGCGTCGTCGGCTTCCTCAAGCGCCTGTTCGGCGCCGAGCCGGCCCCTGCCCCGGCGCCGGAACCGGCGCGCCCGGCGCAGGGCGAAGGCCGCGGCAACCGCAACGAGCGCGGCGACCGCAACCGTCGCGACGGCTGCAACGAGGAGCGCGGCAGCCAGTCTGGCAACCGCGGCGCCCAGCCGCAGAAGCAGCGCGGCCAGCAGGGCAAGGACAGAGACAAGGACAGAGACAAGGACAAGGGTAACGGCCAGCCCCAACCGCCGAAGCAGGAGCGCCAGCCGCAGCAGCAGAAGGGCGGCCAGCAGCAGCCGAAGCAGGAACGCCAGCCGAAGCAGCAGCAGCCCAGGCAACCCAGGCCCGCGACCGAGGCCACCGAGGCGGTGAAGCCCGCCGCGCCGGCGAACGCGCCCAAGCCCCGCGCCGCCGAACAGGAACCGGCCGCTGCCAGCGAAACCCAGGCCGCGATTCCGGTCGCCGCCGCCGTGGCCGCCGCGGCGACCACCCTGCCCGTCTCCGCCCCGGTCGAGGCGACCGCGGCTGTCGAGGCGCCGGTGCAGGACGGGGCCGCTGACGGCGTGCCCGCCGGAGAGGAAGGCGCCAATACCGAGGGTGGCAGCCGCCGCCGTCGCGGCCGTCGTGGCGGCCGTCGCCGGCGTCGCGGCGGCGAAGCCGCCGGCGCGCTGGCCGGTGCCGAGGGCGCCGGCGAGACCGCCGAGGGCCTAGAGGGCGAACTGGACGATGGCGGTGCCGACGATGCCGGCGAGGCCACGCCGGCAAACATCGTCCGCGGCGACCAGCCGGAGTTCGATTTCGACGACATCGTTCCGGCCACGCCGGCGGCTCCGGCAGCCGAAGCCGCTCCCGCGGCCGCGACCGTACCCGCACCGGCGCAGCCGCAACCGGCCGCCGAGCCGGTGCCGGCCCCGCAGCCGGCGGCCGAGGCCGAACCGGTGGCAGCTGCCGCCGAAGTGGCCGCGCCGCAGGCACCGGCAGCCCCGGCCGATCCGGCCCCGGCCGGACCGGCACCGGCCTCCGCCGAGGTGGAACCGGCCCTGCAGTCGGCCGATGCCGCCGCCACGCTGGCCCCGGCCGCCGCCGCGGCCCAGGCCGACAGCGGCGAGCCGCTGGCCGTCGCCGAGGCATCCCCGGTCGACGCCGCCGCCGAAGCGGCGGCCGAAGTCGTAGCCGAAACGCCGGTCGAGCCGGCCGGTCCGGCTGCCGAACCCCCGGCCGCCGGACCGGCCCCGGAAGTCGAAGCGGCTCCTGCCGCCGCCGAGCCGGTCGCCGAAGCCCCGGCCGCCGAAGTGGAGCCGGAACCGGCGCCCGCCCAGGTCGCCAATCCGGGCCTGTTCGACGAACTGCCCGCCGCCACCCGGCCGGAGACCCCGTCCGTGGAAGCGCAGCAGCAGCCTGCCGTGGCGGAAGCCGACAAGGCCGACGAGGCCGTGCCGGCCGAGGACGCGGGCAACGAAGACGACGAAGCGAAGTCCCGCGGGGGCTGAGCCCGGTAGCGTTCCGGCCGGCTGGCGGGAGCGCGGCAAGGCACCGGACGCCATGCGTCCGGTGCCATTTCATTTGCAGCGATGACGGCCCGCAGCCGCGCTCAGAGCGAGCTGCCGGGATCCATCAGGCCGTAGCGCGCCGCCAGCCGCGCCAGGGCGATGCTGTCCTGCACGCCGACCTTCTGGAACAGGCGCGACTTGTGCGTATTGATGGTCTTCGCGCTCAGGCTCAGGCGCTTGGCGATCGCGTCCTGGCGCATGCCCTGCACCAGCAGCATCGCCACTTCCAGCTCGCGCGAGGACAGCTGCTCGAACGGCGAGGTGTCGCCGCCCATCGCCGCCAGTGCCATGTTCTGGGCCACGCTGCTGCCCAGGTAGCGGCGCCCGCGCGCGGCGTCGCGCACAGCGTGGAGCAGTTCCTGCGCATCGCCGCCCTTGCCCACGTAGGCGTAGGCGCCAACGTCGAGCAGCCGCTTCGGCAACGGGCCTTCCTCGAGCACGGACACGATGACCACGCGGCTGCCGAGCTTGCCGCGGACGATGCGTTCGGTGACTTCCAGGCCGCTGATGCCCGGCAGGTGCAGGTCGCACAGGACCACGTCGGGTTTGAGCTTGCGGATCTGCGGCAGCGCTTCCTCGCCACTCTGCGCCTCGCCGACGATCTCGATGTCCGTTTCCGCGGACAGGATCATGCGCAGGCCGGCCCTGACCAGCGCGTGGTCGTCAACGATGTAGATCCGGATGGCCATGCCGCTTCCCTCGGTATGCCCCCTCCGAGCCTAGCCCCAGCTCCGCCGGAGCGGCAAGCCGCTCACACGGATAATGTGACGGACGTTCGGGAAGCAGGCATGGGCGGCAGGGCTCCGCGGCCGGAACCTTGACCCCGGAGGCGCCGGGCCCTGCCCGGGGACTGGCGGAAGGGGTGGGATTCGAACCCACGGATGGTTTGACCCATCGGCGGTTTTCAAGACCGCTGCCTTAAACCACTCGGCCACCCTTCCGTTCGGATGTCGCACCGCCAGCGATGAGGACGGCGGCGCGCGATTGTCGCACGCGGCGCGCCGCCGGGGCAGCCGCCAGCCGGCCTGCCGGCGCGCTTCTCAGCCGGCTTCGGCTGCTTCCGCCACTACGGCCGGCTGCCTGCCCTTGTTGCCGCAGTTGCCGCAGTCCAGGCGCGAGGCCTCGATCTGCTGCGGCAGGTGCTCGGCGAGGAAATCGATGAACACCCGCACCGCCGGCAGCAGGCCGCGGCGCGAGGCGAACACCGCGTGGCAGATGCCCTGTGGCAGCGACCACTCCGGCAGCACCACTTCCAGCTCGCCGTTGCGCACGGCTTCGGCGCACACGGTCTCCGGCAGCATGGTGATGCCGTAACCGTCCTTGACCATCGCCAGCAGCAGCGGGAAATCGAAGCAGGCCACGCGCGGCTGCAGGTTGTCGACGCGGCGCACCTCGCCGTTGGGGCCGTGCAGCTCCCAGCGCTGGTGCGCTTCGTCCTCGTGCATGCTCAGGGTCAGGTGCGCGGCCAGGTCGGTCGGATCCTTCGGCCGGCCGGCGCGGTCCAGGTACTTCGGGCTGGCGACCATCAGTTCCTGGATCTGGCCGAAGCTGCGCATCACCAGGCTGCCGTCGTCGTCCAGCCGCGTGCGCACGCGCAGGGCCACGTCGAAGCCTTCGTTGATCAGGTCGACGCGGCGGTTGCTCACATGCAGCTGCAGGCGCACCTTCGGGTACTGGTCGAGGAACTTCGGCAGCAGCTTCGGCAGCTGCTGCTGGGCGATCGACACCGGCACGCTGACCCGGACCACGCCGCGCGGCTCGGCGCTGAGGCGGTCGACCACCTCGCGCGCGGCCTGGGCCTCGGTGAGCATGGTCTGGGCATGGCGGTACACGCTCATGCCCACGTCGGTGACGGCGAAGCGGCGGGTCGAGC
The DNA here is from genome assembly GCF_000513995.1 of Pseudoxanthomonas sp. J35. GTDB lineage: Bacteria > Pseudomonadota > Gammaproteobacteria > Xanthomonadales > Xanthomonadaceae > Pseudoxanthomonas. The sequence goes on along the minus strand of NZ_AZVB01000013.1, from coordinate 83,352 downwards.
GCTGCAGCAGGCGCACGCCCATGTCGGTTTCCAGCTGGCTGATGCGGCGGCTCAGGCGCGACTTGGGAATGCCCAGCGCGCGCTCGGCGGCGGCGAATCCGCCGTGCTCGACCACCATTGCGAAGTAGTACAGATCGTTCAGGTCCTGCATGGCGTTACTTCCATGTTTGGAACGGATGGTGACATATAAGCACCTTTATCCCACCGATGCAACGAAGGATAGTGGGCGGCAGCAGCGGCCAGAGCCGCGCCCGCCCCACCGATCCGGAGCACCCCCATGAAACTCCTGCACATCGATTCCAGCGCCACCGGCGCCAGCTCGGTCACCCGCGAACTGAGCGCCGCCATCGTCGCACAGTACCGGGCGGCCACGCCCGGCCTCCAGGTCCAGTACCGCGACCTGGACCGCGCCCCCCTGCCCCACCTGACCGGCGCCAGCCTGGCCAAGGCCGACCCGGCCGAGGCGGAGGTCGCCGAACAGGTCCTGCAGCAGTTCCTGGACGCCGATATCGTGGTGATCGGCGCGCCGATGTACAACTTCTCGATCCCGTCGACGCTGAAGGCCTGGCTCGACCGCCTGGCCGTGGCCGGCCGCACCTTCCGCTACACCGCCGAAGGCCCGCAGGGCCTGGCCGGCGGCAAGACGGTGATCGTCGCCAGCGCCCGCGGCGGCCTGCATGCCGGTTCCCCGAACGATTTCCAGGAACCCTACCTGCGCATGCTGTTCGGCTTCCTCGGCATCGACGACGTGCGCATCGTGCGCGCCGAGGGCGTGGGCCTGTCGCCGCAGCACCGCGCCGAGGCCATCGCCGCGGCCCGGGCGGCGATCGAGGACGAAGTCGTCGCGCTCAGCACGGCGGCCTGATGCGCCAAAGAACGACGCCGCGCCTGTCGGGCGCGGCGTCGGCATTCGCGGCGGGGATGACAGGCGTCCGTCGCGAAGAGGCTCAGGCGATCCGCTCGAGCCCGCCCATGTACCTGCGCAGCACCTCCGGCACGGTGATCGAGCCGTCGGCTTCCTGGTAGTTCTCCATCACCGCGATCAGGGCGCGGCCCACGGCCACGCCGGAGCCATTGAGCGTGTGCACCAGCTCGGGCTTGCCGGTTTCCGGGTTGCGCCAGCGCGCCTGCATGCGCCGCGCCTGGAAGTCGCCGCAGTTGGAGCACGAGGAGATCTCGCGGTAGGTCTGCTGCGAGGGCAGCCACACTTCCAGGTCGTAGGTCTTGCGCGCGGAGAAGCCCATGTCGCCGGTGCACAGCAGCACCTTGCGGTACGGCAGGCCGAGGCGTTCCAGCACCGTTTCCGCGGCACGGGTCATGCGCTCGTGCTCGGACACGCTGTCCTCCGGGCGCACCACCGAGACCAGTTCGACCTTCTCGAACTGGTGCTGGCGGATCATGCCGCGGGTGTCGCGGCCGCCGCTGCCGGCCTCGGAGCGGAAGCACATCGAGTGCGCGGTCATGCGCAGCGGCAGGCGCTCGGCCTCGACGATCTCCTCGCGCACGATGTTGGTCAGCGGCACTTCCGAGGTCGGGATCAGGTAGCGGGTGTGTTCGCCGAGACGGGTGGCGAACAGGTCCTCCTCGAACTTCGGCAGCTGGCCGGTGCCGCGCAGCGCGTCGGCGTTGACGATCAGCGGGACGTTGGTTTCCTCGTAGCCGTGCTCGCCGGTGTGCAGGTCGAGCATGAACTGCGCCAGGGCGCGGTGCAGGCGCGCCAGCGGGCCGCGCAGCACGGTGAAGCGTGCGCCGGACAGCTTGGCGGCGGTGTCGGCGTCCAGCCAGCCGTTGCGCGCGCCCAGCTCGACATGGTCGCGGACCTCGAAGTCGAAGGCGCGCGGGGTGCCCCAGCGGTGCAGCTCGACGTTGTCGCTCTCGTCGGCACCGGCGGGCACGTCCTCGGCCGGCAGGTTCGGGATGCCCTGGGCGATCGCCTCGATCTGGCTGCGGATTTCCTCCAGCCGCGCTTCGGAAGCCTTGAGCTCGTCGCCGAAGCCGGCGACCTCGGCCTTGAGCTGCTCGGCCTGCGCCTTCTGCGCGTCGGCCTGCGCCTGGTCGCCGCTGGCCGCCAGGCGGTTGGCCGATCCCATCAGCGCACCGATCTGCTTGCTGTGCGTGTTGCGCAGGTTCTGCAGCTCCTGGGTGCGGATCTGGATCGCCTTGCGTTCGGATTCCAGCGCTTCCAGCGTGGCGGTGTCGAGCACGTAGCCGCGGGTGGCGAGGCGTTCGGCCAGGGCGGCGGGCTGGTTGCGGAGCAGGGCGGGATCGAGCATGGCGGGGGTGGTTTCCGGATCGGTCCGCCATTATCGCCAATCGCGGCCGGGCGCGCCCGCGGTTCACCGCTGCTGTGCCAGAATCGGGGCGTTTTCCAGCACCGGACGCCCATGGCCACGCACGCATCCGCCCTTTCCGGTTTTTCCAGGCACCTGCCCGGGGGCCGCTGGCTGGCGGTCGGCGTGGCCTTCCTGCTGGGCTGGCTGCTGTTCGCCCTGGTCTGGCTGGCGGATCGTGGCGACGGCGATGCCGTCGAGGCCCCGGTGAAACCGGCGGCGTCCGCGGAGACATTCGAACCCCTGCCGCGGCCGATGGCCGCCGGCGATGCAGCCACTCCGCTCCCGGCGCCGGCGGAAGGCGAAGACGAGACGGCGCAGCTGGTGGAGGAAGAGCCGGCCATCGTCGAGCCGCCGCCGATGCCGGTCGAAACCGCGCCCCTGCCGCCGAGCCTGGACGAGGCAGCGCCACCGGTGGCCGTCGCCACGCAGGCGCCGGCACCGCTGCCGGACCAGTCGCCCTCGCCGCGCTACCCGATCGCCGCCGCGCGCCGTGGCGAGAGCGGCACGGTGGTACTGGAAGTGGAAGTGGACGCCGGTGGCACGCCGCTGTCGGTCGAGGTCGCCTCGCGCAGCGGCTCGCGCGACCTGGACCGCGCCGCCGTGGAAGCCGTGTCGCGCTGGCGGTTCTCGCCCGCGCTGGATGCGGGCGGCAATCCGGTGCCCGGCCGGCTCACGGTACCGATCGACTTCAAGATGGAATGAGCGGCGCACGCCGCGTCTTCATCGCGCCTGCAACTCGCTGAATCCCCGCGGTTGCCGCGGGGAACGTTCAGCACGAATCGACCCGGCGCACACATCGGCATCAGGACACTCGGGGCGTTGCCAGGCAAACGCCAAGGAGCTTCCGATGCCGACCTATACCACCCGCCCTTCGCATGCCGCCGATCCGGCCGGCGTGCACCACGAAGCGCAGCAAGCGCCGGCGCGCCGGACCTCGCCGCTGCTGCTGGCCCTGCTGGTCCTGGCCGTGGTCGCGCTCGCGGCCTGGTGGGCCATGCAGCGTTACGACGCCAGGCCGGTGGCCGATACCACGCCGATCCTGATCGAGCCGCCGGCTGCGGCAACGGACGCCACGCAGGCGCGTGACGGCAGCGCTGCGGATCGCACCGCACCGCGTCCGGCCGCCATCGTCTCCGAACGCCCGGCCCGGCCGCTGGCCGGCAATCCGGTGCCGGACTATCCGCGCGCCGCGCTGCGCGCCGGCCAGGAAGGCAGCGTGCTGCTGTCGATCAGCGTCGACGCGCGCGGCGTGCCGGCCGACGTGCAGGTCATCCAGCGCAGCGGCGACCGCAGCCGCGACCTCGACCGCGCCGCGATCGAGGCGGTGCGCCAGTGGCGCTTCGAGCCGGCCCTGCATGAGGGCAAGGCCGTGCCTTCGACCGTGCAGCTGCCGGTGGATTTCCGCCGCAGCTGACCTGGCCGACGCGGTTGCGGCTCAGGCCACCAGGCCGAATCCGCAACCGCTAGCCAGCGCGTCGAAGCCGGGGAACGAGGTCGCCACGTTGGCGACGTCCTCGATCCGCACCTCGCCGCTGGCGCGCTGGGCGGCCACCGCGAAGGCCATGGCGATCCGGTGGTCGCCATGGCTTTCGATCGTTCCGGTCCCGAGCTCACCCGGGTGGATGGTCGCACCGTCCGGCGTCTCGTCGACGCGCAGGCCCAGGGTGCGCAGGCCGGTAGCCATCGCCGCGAGCCGGTCGGATTCCTTGACCCGCAGTTCGGCGGCGCCGCGCACCACGGTCGGGCCTTCGGCGCAGGCCGCCGCCACGAACAGCGCCGGGAACTCGTCGATCATGTCCGGCACCAGTGCCTCCGGCACCTCGATGCCGTGCAGTGGCGCGTAACGCACCACCAGGTCGGCGACCGGTTCGCCGCCGTGGGTCGAAGGATCCTCCTCGCGGATGTCGGCGCCCATCAGCCGCAGCGCCTGCAGCAGGCCGGTGCGGCGGGGGTTGAGGCCCACCGCGCGCAGGCGCAGCTCCGAGCCCGGCACGATGCTGGCGGCGACCAGGAAGAACGCGGCCGAGGAGAAGTCCGCCGGTACCGCGATGTCGGTCGCGCGCAGGCGCTGGCCGCCGCGCAGGCGGGCGAAGCGGGGCGAGAATTCGATATCGACCCCGAAGGCCGAGAGCATGCGCTCGGTGTAGTCGCGGGTGGGATGCGGCTCGGTGACCGAGGTCTCGCCCTGCGCGTACAGGCCGGCCAGCAGCACCGCCGACTTCACCTGGGCGCTGGCCACCGGCAGCTCGTAGTCGATGCCGTGCAGCGCCGGGCCGCCGTGGATGCGCAGCGGCGGCGTGCCGTCGGCCTCGGTATCGATGCGCGCGCCCATCTGCGCCAGCGGCGCGGTGACGCGGCGCATCGGCCGCTTCGACAGCGAGGCGTCGCCGACGAGCACGCTGTCGAACGGCTGCGCCGCCAGCAGGCCGGCGAGCAGACGCATGCCGGTGCCGGCATTGCCGCAATCCAGCGGGCCATCGGCCGGCTTGAGGCCGTCCACGCCCACCCCATGCACGATCCGTCGAGACGGCGACGGCGTCTCGATCCGCACGCCGAGGCGGGCGAAGATCGCCGCGGTGGCACGGGTATCCTCGCCCTCGAGGAAACCGTCGATGGTGGACACGCCATCGGCCAGCGCGGCGAACATCACCGAGCGGTGCGAGACCGACTTGTCGCCGGGAATGTCCAGCGCGCCGCGCAGCGGCTGCCCGGCGCGTGCGATCCAGTGTTGCGAAGACTGCGACATCAGCTCTCCATCATCTGCGCGCGCGGCACCCTCAAGGCACCGCGAACGAACCACCAATCCCGAATCCCGAATCACCGCTCTCAAGGCACCGCCACCGGGTACGAACCCAGCACCTTGACCTGGGCCACGTGCTTCTCCAGTTCCGCCAGGGCCTGCTTCATCGCCTCGTCCTCGACGTGGCCGGCCAGGTCGATGAAGAAGGCGTATTCCCACTTGGCCTGGTGCGAGGGCCGCGACTCGATCCGGTTCATGCTGATGCCGTGCCGCGCGAACGGGCTGAGCACGTCGAACAGCGCGCCGGGCTTGTCGTGGATGAACACCAGCACCGAGGTGCGGTCGTGGCCGGACGGCGGGAACAGGCGCCGGCCCAGCACCAGGAAGCGCGTGGTGTTGTCCTTGTCGTCCTGGATCGGGCGCATGATGACCTTCTTCAGGCCATAGACGTGCGCCGCGCTCTCGCCGGCGATGGCCGCCGCGTCGTCGGCATTGCGGGCGCGGCGCGCGCCTTCGGCATTGCTCGACACCGGGATCTTCTCGGCCCTCGGCAGGTTGGCGCGCAGCCAGCCGGCGGTCTGGGCGAAGGCCTGCGGATGGGCGTAGATGCGCTCGATGTCCTCGATCCGTCCGCTGCGCGAGAGCAGGTACTGGTGCACCTGCAGCTCCACTTCGCCGCAGATCTTCAGCTGCGAGGTCAGGAACATGTCCAGGGTGACCTGGATGGTGCCCTGCCCCGAGTTCTCCACCGGGACCACGCCGAAGTCGGCGTTGCCGGCCTCGACCTCCTGGAACACCTCCTCGATGCTGCCCAGCGGCAAACCATGCGCCGAACGGCCGAAGTGCTTGAGCACCGCCTGCTGGCTGAACGTGCCTTCCGGCCCGAGGTAGCCGATCTTCAACGGCTCCTGCTGGGCCAGGCACGCGGACATGATCTCGCGGAACACGTGCACCAGCACTTCGTCCGACAGCGGGCCCTCGTTGCGGTCCACCACCATGCGCAGTACCTGCGCCTCGCGTTCGGGCCGGTAGTAGTCGACGGCCTGGGCGAGCTTGCCCTTGGCCTTGCCGACCTGCAGGGCGAAGCGCGCACGCTGGGCGATCAGCTCCTGGATCTGCCGATCGATGCCGTCGATCCGTGCGCGCACGTCGGCCAGGGCCGGCGCGGCGGCGGCGGGCGCCTTCGCGGCCCTGGGCGCCTTCGTGCTCGCGGTCGCCTTGGCCTTCTTCCCGCCGGCCGGCTTGCCCGCGGCGGATTTCTTCGGTGGTGCCATGTGCGGGGTTCCGTGGTGTCTGGCGCCGGTGACGCGGCGCGGCCGGCGGTCCTGGGTCCTGGCGTCCTCAGCCGTTGCGCTGCTGGAAGTCGCGCATGAAGTCGACCAGCGCCTGCGCGCCGGCCACCGGCATGGCGTTGTACAGCGAGGCGCGGATGCCGCCGACTGCCTTGTGGCCCTTCAGCGCCAGCAGCCCGGCGGCCTTCGATTCGCTGACGAAGCGCGCGGTCAGCTGCTCGTCCGGCAGGAAGAACGGGATGTTCATCCGCGAACGCACCGCCGGCGCGACCTCGTTGCGGTAGAAGCCGCCGGAGCCGTCGATGGCCTGGTAGACCAGCGCGGCCTTGGCCGCGTTACGGCGGGCGAACTCCTCCACCCCGCCCTCGTCCAGCATCCACTTCACGGTCAGGCCGAGCAGGTACCAGTTCCAGGTCGGCGGCGTGTTGAGCATCGAGTCGCGCGCCGCGTGCGAGGCGTAGGTGAAGATGTCGGCGCGCGGCTGGCCGGCGCGCTCGAGCAGGTCGCGGCGCACGATCACCACCGAGATGCCGACCGGGCCGAGGTTCTTCTGCGCGCCGGCGTAGATCAGCCCGTACCTGGACACGTCGATCGGTTCGGAGGCGATCGAGGAGCTGAAGTCGGCGAACAGCGGCACCTCGCCCACCTCCGGCACCTGCCGGTACTCCACGCCGTGGATGGTCTCGTTGGCGGTGATATGCACGTAGGCGGCGCCGGGGCTGAGCGACCAGGACTCGCGCGGCGGGATGTCGCGGAAGCCGCCGGCCTCGCTGCTGGCGGCCACGTGCACGTCTACGTAGGGCCCGGCCTGCCTGATCGCGGTCTTGCTCCAGTGCCCGGTGACCACGTAGTCGACGGCCTGGCCGGGGGCGGCGAAGTTCAGCGCCAGCAGGGCCTGCTGGGTGGTCGCGCCGCCGGACAGGAACAGCACCGCGTAGTCGTCCGGGATCGACATCAGCCGGCGCAGGTCGGCCTCGGCCCGGGCGGCCACGCCGATGAACTCGGCGCCGCGGTGGCTGAGCTCGACGATCGACGCACCCACCCCGTTCCAGTCCAGCATTTCCGCCTGCGCCTGGCGCAGGACCGCTTCCGGCAACGTCGCAGGGCCGGCACTGAAGTTGTAGGCGCGCGCCATGAACCACCTGTCACGAAAGGTCCCGTAGTATGCCGCAGTGCAGCGGCGCCGGCGGCAGCGGTTGCGGTCGCAACCAAGCCCGCCCGGCCGGCGCCGGGAACCTGCGCGCCGCCGCCGCGGTCACACGACCATCCCCCGGGAGCCCTGCGATGCACAAGCTCCGCCTGCCCAGGATCCCGTCCTCGCAGATCACCGACGAGGCCGTCTACCGCGACCGTCGCCGCCTGCTCGCCGCCTTCGCCAGCGCGCCCCTGCTCGGCGCCCTGTCCGGCTGCGCCGAGGCCGAACCGCCCCCGCCGCCGAAGGCCGCGCCCCGACCGGCCGACCTCAAGGCCGGCTTCAGCACCGCCGAGCCGCTGACCCGCTACGAGGACATCACCACCTACAACAACTTCTACGAGTTCGGCACCGACAAGGGCGACCCGTCGCGGGCGGCGAAGACCCTGCGCACCTCGCCGTGGTCGGTCGTGGTGGACGGCGAATGCGCCAGGCCCGGCACCGTCGCGCTGGAGGACCTGCTGCGCGGACTGGTTCCGCAGGAACGCATCTACCGCCTGCGCTGCGTCGAAGGCTGGTCGATGGTGATCCCCTGGCTGGGCGTGCCGCTGGGCGAGGTGCTCAAGCGCTTCGAGCCGACCTCGAAGGCGAAGTTCGTGGCCTTCACCACCCTCGCCGATCCGCAGCAGATGCCCGGCATCCGCTACCGCTCGATCCACTGGCCGTACCGCGAAGGTCTGCGCATCGACGAGGCCATGCACCCGCTGACCCTGCTGGCCACCGGCCTGTACGGCAAGCCGCTGCCGCAGCAGAACGGCGCGCCGTTGCGCCTGGTGGTGCCGTGGAAGTACGGCTTCAAGTCGATCAAGTCGATCGTGGCGATCCGCTTCGCCGAGCGCATGCCGGAAACCGCCTGGCATCAGCTGCAGCCATCGGAGTACGGCTTCTTCTCCAACGTGAACCCCGACGTGGACCACCCGCGCTGGAGCCAGAAGACCGAACGCCGCATCGCCGGCAGCAAGAGCAAGCTGTTCGCCGAGCGGATCCCGACGCGGCCGTTCAACGGTTACGCGGACCAGGTGGCGTCGATGTACGCGGGCATGGACCTGCGCAAGTGGTACTGAGCGCGGCCTCCGCGCGAACCGGGGCCCGCGCCGCATGATCCGGCGCCCGGCCGCGCGCCCGCCCACCCCGCCGCGGCTGCTGGCAGCCAAGGCCTTCGTGCACGCCGCCGCACTGGCGCCGGCGGCCTGGCTGGCCTGGCAGATCGCCGAAGTCTGGCGCCATGGCAGCGACGCCCTCGGCGCCGACCCGGTGGCCGAGATCGAACACCGCACCGGCCTGTGGGCGCTGCGCATGCTGATGCTGACCCTGGCCATCACCCCGCTGCGCCAGCTCACCGGCCAGGCCGTGCTGCTGCGCTTCCGCCGCATGCTCGGCCTGTACACGTTCTTCTACGCCTGCCTGCACCTGGCCGCCTACCTGGTGCTGGATCTGGGCGGCTACTGGGCGCAGCTGTTCGAGGACATCGCCAAGCGCCCGTTCATCACCGTCGGCTTCCTCGCCTGGCTGCTGCTGGTGCCGCTGGCGGCCACCTCGACCCTGGGCTGGATGCGCCGGCTGGGCCGCCGCTGGGGCCAGCTGCACAGGCTGGTGTACGCGATCGCCGTACTGGCGGTGCTGCACTTCTGGTGGCTGGTCAAGTCCGACGTGCGCGAACCGGCGCTGTACGCGGCGATCGCGGCGGTGTTGCTGGGCTGGCGCCTGTACCACCGGCTCAGCGCGCGCCGAACCACAGCAGCGCGCTGAGCGCCAGGCCCAGCAGCGCGGCAGCCAGCAGCAGCCAGGGCAGGCGCTTGGCCGGGCGCTGCAGCGGCGCGGCGGGCGCCGGTTCGGCCTCCGGCCGCGGCGGCGGGGCCAGCTTCGGCGGCTCGCCACCGGCCGGGAACTCGACGACGAAGCGGTGCTGGCCCTCGAACACGACCTGGTCGCCTGGCCCCAGCACCGCATCGCGCACGGCCATGCCGTTGACCACGCTGGCCTCGCCGCCGAGGCTGCGCAGCAGGACCACGTCGCCATGCCGTTCCAGCAGCGCGTGCCGCGCCGGGAACGCCGGGTCGTCGATGCGGATGTCGGCCTCGCGCGAAGCGCCGACCAGGCGCGGCGGGCCGAGGGTGAAGCTGCGCCCGTGGTGCTGGCCGCCGACGCCGCGCAGGACCACGCGCGGATCGCCCGCGTGCTCGCCCGGATCGGGCAGCGGCGCGGGCGGGCGCACCGGCGCCTGCACCAGCAGCTCGACGCCGTCGACGTACATCGCGTCGCCGGCGCGCAGCAGGGCCGTGCGCTGCACCGGGCGGCCGTTGACGTGGACGCCGCGCGCGCCGACCGGCACCTGCAGCCACAGGCCGCGCAGGTCCAGGCACAGCTGCGCCAGCAGCACGCCGGGCACGCCATCGCCGATCCCCAGCACGCCATTGGGCTGGCGGACCACGCGGTGGACGCCGGGAGTCAGCGGATGGTCCGCCTGCTGGCGATTGCTGAAATGGAGTCGCAGGTCGGACATTGGCGGCAAAGCCTAGCAAATCCGGAGCGACGCAGGCTGGCCGGATGCGCGCTGCGCGGCTACGCTGGCGCCCCCCACGCATCCGGAACCTGCATGGCCCGCATCGACATCCAGCATCCACACCAGCGCAGCGGCGTAGAAGCCCGGCGCATCGTCGACGGCATCGCCGCGCAGCTGCGCGAGCGCTTCGGCGTGGCGGCGGACTGGCGCGGCGACGCGGTCGACCTCAGCGGCCCCGGCTTCAAGGGCGTGGTGACGCTGCTGCCGGGGCAGGTGCAGGTGAGCGCCGAGCTCGGTTTCCTGCTGTCGGCGCTGCGCGGCCAGGTCGAATCGGAAATCCGCCGCGTGCTCGCCGAGCGCCTAGACTGACGTTCGCCGGCGAGCCTCACGCCCTCTTATCGGCGGCCTGCCCACACTGGCGTGGCACCCGTCACAGCAGAGGAGCGGATATGAGCGCTGAACCCCGCAACGCCACTTTCGCCAGTGTGTCCGAGCTGCAGGCGCAGGCGGCACGGATCGCCCGCGAGCTCGGCGACAACGCCCACCAGGTCTGGCTGGCCGGCATCGGCGCGCTGGCGCGCGCGGAGTCCGAGGGCAGCCGCCTGTTCGAACAGCTCGCCGAGGAGGGCCGCCAGGTCGGCGAAGGCACCGGATCCCCGCAGGGAGCCAGCGCTGCCAGCCGCCTGGAGGGCCTGCGCCAGAGCCTGGACGCGGCCGTGGGCAGGGCCCAGGCCCGCGCCGGCGAGGCCTGGGAGAGCGTCGGCCGCGCCTTCGAGCACCGGGTCCAGCAGGCCCTGCGCGACCTCGACGTGCCGACCCGGGACGACATCGACGCCCTGGGCGCGCGCATCGACGCCCTGACCCGCGAGCTGCAGCGCTCGCGCCCGGCCGAGGCCGCCGCCCCGCCTTCGCCGCCTTCGCCGCCTCCGTCGGTAAATACCGGTCCATAAAGGCATTTTCCGCAGCCCGGCCGGCGGATTGTTGCAGGGCACAACGCTCTGCGGCAGAATCGGAACCGGCCCGCCAGTCCACCTGCCGTTTGCTCCCCTCCCCTCTCGGCTCCCGGACTGGCGGGCCACTTTCGTCTTAGCAATAGCGGACCGCGGCCGTGTAACAATCCGCCCTGCACAGGGGCCGGAACAGGGGTAGTCATGTCGTCGTGGACTGTGGGACTTGCGCTCGCCGCGCTCGTGGCGACGGCGTCCATTGCGCACCTGTGGCTGGTCCGCCGCCCCGAGAAGGAACTCGACGCAGGGTTGCGCGCACTGGCGAACCTGCGCTGGCGCGAGATCGCCACCCTCATCGGCCAGGCCATGCAGCAGCGTGGCCTGCGCGACGTGGCCATGCATGCCGACAGCAGCAGCGATCCCGCCAGCAGCCAGCTGCTGATGACCGACGGCGACAGCCGCTGGCTGCTGTCGTGCAAGCACGGCATGGCCTATCGCCTCGGCGTGGCCGCGGTCGACGAACTGGCCGCGGGCATGGAGCTGACCGGCGCACGCGCCGGCATCCTGCTCACCGAAGGCCGGGCGGGCCGCGAGGCGCTTGCCGCCGCCGCCGAGCGCGGCATCGAGATCATCGACGGCCGTCGGCTGTGGCCGCTGCTCAAGCCGTTCCTGCCCCAGGAAACCACCGCCGGCATCGCCGCGAGGACCGTCGCCGAGGCCAAGCGGCAGACCGCCGTGGCCGTGGCCGGCTCGATCGCGCTGGGCCTGGCCGTCGCGGTACTGCTGCCGCGGCTGGCCCAGGAAGACGCGGCGCCTGCCACCGCCACGCAGGCCGCGGCGCCGCCGGCCGCCGCGCCCACGCCCGCGCAGCCGGCGCTGGCGGAGCAGGCCGCGACGGATCCGGTGACCGGCAAGGCCATCGAGGACAACCCCGACGCGCCCACCGAGGCGCGCTACCAGGCCGAAATCGCGCGCACGCTCAACAACGTACCGGGCATCACCCGCGCCTACTGGCTGACCCGCGCCACCCTGGTGGTCGAGCGCACGGCCACCGACAAGATCGTCTGGCCGTTCATCTGCGGCGAACTGGAACGCTACCCGTCGCTGCGCACGGTGCGCGTGCAGCTCAACCCGCGCCCGGGCACCGACGAGCCGGTGCGCTGGAGGCAGTGCCGGACGATGTGACCGCGCGCGCCCCTGCGCGCGCGAACACACCTCGCGGCTGCCGAAGCCGCATAAAGCAGAAGCCGGCCCTGGGGCCGGCTTCCGCGTTTACAGCGCTGTGCCGCGATCAGGCCTGCGGCGCGGCGTCCCCGGCGAGGGAATCGCCCGCGTCGACGCGCGCGGTGCCGGCATCCTCCTCGTCGTCCAGCGAGGCGTCGACGCGCTCGACCGCCTGCAGCGACTCACCCTCGGCCAGGCGGATCAGGGTCACGCCCTGGGTGTTGCGGCCGACCTGGGAGATCTCCGCGGCGCGGGTGCGGACCAGGGTGCCACCGTCGGAGATCAGCAGCACCTCGTGCTGTTCCGACAGCTGGATCGCGCCGACCAGCTGGCCGTTGCGGGTGGTGGTCTGGATCGCGATCACGCCCTGGGTGCCGCGGCCCTTCTTCGGGTACTCGGACAGCGGGGTGCGCTTGCCGTAGCCGCGCTCGGACACGGTGAGGATGTCGCCCTCGCCCTGCGGCACCACCAGGCTGACCACGCGCTCGCCCTCGGCCAGGCGGATGCCGCGCACGCCGGTGGCGGTGCGGCCCATCGCGCGCACCTCGCTCTCGTCGAAGCGCACGGCCTTGCCGTTGCTGGCGAACAGCATGATGTCGCGGCCGCCGTCGGTGAGCGCGACATCGACCAGCGCGTCGCCCTCGTCGAGGTTGATGGCGATCTTGCCGCGCGCCAGGCGGAAGGCGAACTCGGTCAGCGGGGTCTTCTTCACCGTGCCGTTGCGGGTGGCGAAGAACACGTAGAAGCCTTCGGCGTACTCGCGCACCGGCAGCACCGCCTGGACCTTCTCGCCCTCCTCCAGCGGGATCCAGTTGATGATCGGGCGGCCGCGCGCGTTGGAGCCGGCCTCCGGCAGCTGGTGCACCGGCAGCCAGAACACCTTGCCGCTGCTGGTGAAGGTCAGCAGCGTGTCATGGGTGTTGACCAGCCACAGCCGGTCGATGAAGTCCTCGTCCTTGGTCGCCGCCGCGGCGCGGCCGCGGCCGCCGCGCTTCTGCGCGCGGTAGGCCGACACCGGCTGGCGCTTGGCGTAGCCGGCGTGCGACAGGGTCACGACCACGTCTTCCGGCTCGATCAGGTCGAGGATGTCGAGGTCCTCCTCGCTGGCGCGGATCTCGCTGCGGCGCTCGTCGCCGTACTCGGCCTTCAGCGCGCCCAGCTCGGTGCGGATCACCTCGCGCAGCACGTCCGGATCCTCGAGGATCTCGATCAGGCCGCGGATGGTGTCCAGCAGTTGGCGGTACTCCTCGGTCAGCTTGTCCTGCTCCAGGCCGGTCAGGCGGTGCAGGCGCATCTCCAGGATCTGCTGGGCCTGGACGTCGGTGAGCTGGTAGCGGCCGTCGACCAGGCCGACGCCGGCCGGCAGGTCGTCCGGGCGCGAGGCCTCGGCGCCGGTGGCGGCCAGCAGCGCGCCGACCAGGCCCGGCTCCCAGGTGCGGCCGAGCATGCGCTCCTTGGCCACCTGCGGGTTCTCCGAGGTCTTGATCAGCTCGATCATCTCGTCGATGTTGGCCAGCGCGACGGTCAGGCCTTCCAGCACGTGGGCGCGGGCGCGCGCCTTGCGCAGCTCGAAGATGGTGCGGCGGGTCACCACCTCGCGGCGGTGGCGCAGGAAGGCCTCGAGGATCTGCTTGAGGTTGACCAGCTGCGGGCGGCCATCGACCAGCGCGACCATGTTGATGCCGAACACCGACTCCAGCTGGGTCTGCTGGTACAGGTTGTTGAGCACCACCTCGGCCGAATCGCCGCGCTTGACCTCGATGTAGATGCGCATGCCGTCCTTGTCGGACTCGTCGCGCAGCTCCGAGATGCCCTCGATCTTCTTTTCCTTGACCAGCTCGGCGATCTTCTCGATCAGCCGCGCCTTGTTCACCTGGTACGGGATCTCGGTGACGATGATCGACTCGCGGCCGTTGTCGGCCACCTCGATCTCGGCCCTGGCGCGCATGCGCACGCGGCCGCGGCCGGTGCGGTAGGCCAGCTGGATGCCACCGACGCCGTTGATGATGCCGGCGGTGGGGAAATCCGGGCCCGGGATGTACTGCATCAGGCCGTCGACGTCCAGCTCCGGATCGTCGATCAGGGCCAGCAGGCCGTTGACCACCTCGGTGAGGTTGTGCGGCGGGATGTTGGTGGCCATGCCGACGGCGATACCGGCCGAGCCGTTGACCAGCAGGTTCGGGAACCGGGTCGGCATGACCGTCGGCTCCAGTTCCTTCTCGTCGTAGTTGGGCTGGAAGTCGACGGTTTCCTTGTCGATGTCCGCCATCAGCTCGTGCGTGATGCGCGCCATGCGCGCCTCGGTGTAACGCATGGCCGCGGCCGAGTCGCCGTCGACCGAGCCGAAGTTGCCCTGGCCGTCCACCAGCAGGTAGCGCAGCGAGAACGGCTGCGCCATGCGCACCAGGGTGTCGTACACCGACTGGTCGCCGTGCGGGTGGTACTTGCCGATGACGTCGCCGACGATGCGCGCGGACTTGTAGTACGGCTTGTTGCTGTGCGCGCCCAGCTCGTTCATCGCGTACAGCACGCGGCGGTGCACCGGCTTCAGACCGTCGCGCACGTCCGGCAGCGCGCGCCCCACGATCACGCTCATCGCGTAATCGAGGTAGCTGCGGCGCATTTCGTCCTCGAGGTTGACCGGGATGATTTCTTTGGCGAGATCGGTCATCAGGGCTCTTCTTCAGGTTCTTCGTGGCGCCGCCGGCAGCAACCGCCGGGGCGCTGCGCGGAGGCCTCCGCGCAACCGGTCGATTCTACCACAAAGCGGCCCCACACGGAGCCGCATTTCCACGCAGAAACAAGCACTTGCGCCACCGCGACGGCGGCCCGGGCCAAGCTTCCGGCGGGTGGCGCCCCTCAGGCCGCGAACAGGGCCCGCATCCGTGCCGGATCCGGCGCGGTGACCACGCCCTTCTCGGTCACGATCGCGTCGATCAGCGAGGCCGGGGTCACGTCGAACACCGGGTTCCAGGCGGCCACGCCCTCGGCCACCGTACGCACCCCGCCCACGCCGTACAGCTCGCCGGGGTCGCGCTGCTCGATCTCGATGGCGTCGCCATCGGGGGTGTCCAGGTCCACGGTCGAGGACGGGGCCACGACCATGAACCTCACCCCATGGTGGCGGGCGGCGATGGCCAGCTGGTAGGTGCCGATCTTGTTGGCGGTGTCGCCATTGGCGCAGATGCGGTCGGCGCCGACCACGACCCACTGCACCGCGCCGGTCTTCATCAGGTGCGAGGCGGCCGAATCGGCGATCAGGGTCGCGTCGATGCCGTCCTGCTGCAGCTCCCACACGGTCAGGCGCGCGCCCTGCAGCCACGGCCGGGTCTCGCCGGCGAAGACGCGGGCGATGCGGCCGCCGGCCATGCCTGCGCGGATCACGCCCAGCGCGGTGCCGAAGCCGGCGGTGGCCAGCGAGCCGGTATTGCAGTGGGTCAGCACGCCGCTGCCCGGTTCGATCAGGGCCGCGCCCAGCGCGCCCATGTGCCGGTTGGCGGCCAGGTCCTCGTCGGCGATGGCCTTGGCCTCGCGTTCGACCAGCTCGCGCCAGTCGGCGCCGGCGCCCGCCAGGGCACGGCGCATCCGCGCCAGCGCCCAGGCCAGGTTGACCGCGGTCGGCCGGGCGGCGTTGAGCCGCTGCAGCGCCGGTTCGAGCCTGGCGGCCGCTTCGGCGCCGTCGGCCACGTCGACGCCGCGCGCGGCCAGCACCACACCCCAGGCCGCGGCGATGCCGATCGCCGGCGCGCCGCGCACGACCAGGTCGCGGATCGCGGCGGCCACCGCGTCGCTGTCGTGGCAGGCGACGTGTTCGATCCGGAACGGCAGCTTGCGCTGGTCCAGCAGTTCCAGGGCGTCGCCAGTCCACAGGATCGGACGGACGTGGTCGTAGCGGTCGAAGTCGAAGCCGGTTTCCATGCCGCCATTCTACCCGCCGGCGCCACGGCGCCGGCGCGAGGCGTCACTCCACCGCGAACTGCGCGCGGCAACCGTCGTCGACCCAGATGCCCTCCTGGTCCCAGCCCCAGCTGCGCCCTTCCTCGCAGACCTTGCCGGAGAGCTGGCGCAACAGGCGCGCGCCGTGCTCGATGGTGGTGCCGCAGAAGCGCTTGCGGTTGCCCTTGGATTCGCACACCAGGAGGCGCTCGCCCGGCGGGAAGCCGGCTTCGCGGTCGCCGACCTCGAACTCGCCTTTGCAGCCGCGCGACACCCAGACCTCATTGCGCCCGAAGCCCCAGCTCTCGCCGAGACGGCACGGCAGCGCCGAGGTCTGCCGCAGCAGCCGCACCGGCGCGCCGCGCAGCGCGACGGCACACGATTCGGGCGTGCCACGGGACTCGCAGCGCACCACGCTGCGGACCACGCGGCCGCCCTGCAGGGGCGCGGCGAACTCGGCGCGGCAGCCGCGCGCCACCCAGACGCCAGCCAGGTCCACGCCCCAGTCGGTATTGCGGATGCAGGAGCTGTCCGACAGCTGCCGGACCAGGTGCACGCCGGCGGAGGTATCCATCGGGCAATGCACCCGGTGCATGCCGTCGGCTTCGCAACGCACGATGCCCGAGGGCGCGACGGGCGGCGCGGCCTGGGCGGCCGGCGGCTCACCGGTTGCGGCCCACGCCGGCGCACAGGCCAGCGCCAGCGCCAGCGGCCATGCCTTGCGATGCCGATTGCCGTGCC
Source organism: Pseudoxanthomonas sp. J35 (assembly GCF_000513995.1). Taxonomy (GTDB): domain Bacteria; phylum Pseudomonadota; class Gammaproteobacteria; order Xanthomonadales; family Xanthomonadaceae; genus Pseudoxanthomonas. Next base: position 66,444 of record NZ_AZVB01000013.1, on the reverse strand, counting down.
CTGCCTGCATCCCCCCTCCAGGTACGTAGCCTGGCGCCATTGTCGCCGGCACCGTGCAAGCCACGGTGAACGGAAGAACCGGCCGCATGGAGTTCAGGCCCTGGCGAACTCGAAGGCCAGGACCGGCGCGATCCGGTCGCTCCCGGACAGGGCCATCAGCAGGCGCTCGATGCCCAGGGCGACGCCGGCGCAGTCGGGCATGCCCGCGCGCAACGCCGCCAGCAGGCGCGCGTCGACCGGCGGGCGCAGCGCGCCGCGCGCCGCACGACGTTCCAGGTCGCGGCGGAAGCGCGCTTCCTGTTCGGCCGCGTCGGTCAGCTCGTGGTAGCCGTTGGCCAGCTCGAAGCGCCCCAGGTACAGCTCGAAGCGCTCGGCCACCGGCGGATCGCCGGGGCGGATCTTCGCCAGCGCGCATTGCGAAGCCGGCCAGTCGTGGACCACGGTGATGCGGTCGGCGGGGAAATGCGGCTGGATGCGGTGACTCATCAGCAGGTCCAGCCAGTCGTCGCGCGACAGGCCTTCCCCGTCGATGCCGACATTGCCCAGCGCCTCGCGCAGCTGCGCATCGCCGGCGGCGAACGGATCGACGCCGGCGCCGTCCAGGAACAGTGCGCGGTAGGTGGTCGACACCACCTCCGCGCGGCGCCCGGCCAGGGCCAGCGCCGCCTGCACCAGCTCCACGGTCTCGTCGGCCAGGCGCAGGTGGTCCCAGCCGACCCGGTACCACTCGAGCATGGTGAACTCGGGGTTGTGGCGGCCGCCGGCCTCGCCGTTGCGGAACACCCGGCCCAGCTCGTAGCAGTCGCCGATGCCGGCGGCCAGCAGGCGCTTGAGTGGGTATTCCGGCGAGGTGCGCAGCCAGCGCTGCGGCGAACCGGCGTCGCGATGCCCGGTGAAGCTGGTGGTGAAGCTCTCGATGTTCGGCTCGGTATTGCCGGCCTCCGAAAGCACCGGCGTTTCCACTTCCAGCACGCCTCGCCCGGCGAAGAAACCGCGCACCAGCGCGTACAGGCGCGCGCGCAGGCGCAGCGCCTCCAGGTCCGCGCTGGGCCGCCAGTCGGCGCCGGCGTCCATCCCGGTCACGAATGCTGCTCCAGGAAGGCCAGCAGGCGCGCCTCGTCCCAGACCTCGATGCCCAGCTCCTCGGCCTTGGCCAGCTTGGAACCGGCCGCCTCGCCGGCGACCACGAAGCTGGTCTTCTTCGACACGCTGCCGGCGGCCTTGGCGCCCAGCGCCTCGAGCTTCTCCTTGGCCTCGTCGCGGCTCATCGACGACAGCGTGCCGGTGAGGACCACGGTCTTGCCTTCCAGCGGCCCGCCGCCCGTCGACGCGGCGACCGGCAGCAGTTCGCGCAGGCGCTGCTGGGCCTGCGCCGAACGCAGCAGCAGCGCCGCGTTCTCGCCCTCTTCCAGCCACGCGACCAGCGCGCTGGCCGCTTCGGACGGCAGGCCGGCGGTGACCAGGTTGTGCACCGGCGCGTCCAGCAGCGCCTGCGCGTCGGCGAAGGCGCCGGCCAGCTGGCCGGCGCGCAGCGGGGTGATCCGCGGGATCTCCAGGTCCACCAGCAGCGTGGCCAGGTCCAGGCCGTCGGCCAGCTTCGGGCTGGGCGGATGGCTGTCGCCGATGCGCACGCCGCGTTCGAGCAGGCGGTCGATCACCTGCTGGTTGCCGGGCTGGTCGAGGAAGTGGCCGATCGCCCGCGCGACCTCGCCACCGATGTCCGGCACGCGCTTGAACAGCGGCCACGGCAGGTGGCGGATCAGTCCAAGGTCGCCGAACCATTGCGCCAGCGCCTTGGCCGTGCTCTCGCCCACGTGCTCGATGCCCAGCGCATAGAGGAAACGCGCCAGGGTGGTCTGGCGGCTGCGGTCGATCGCCTCGATCAGGTTGTCGGCCCACCTGGTGGCGACCTTGCCGGCCTTGACCGTCTCCGGGGTGGTGCCGTCGCGCTCGTCGGCGCGGCGCTTCATCTCCAGCAGGTCATCGAGGGTCAGCCGGTACAGGTCCGACACGTCCTGCAGGTAGCCGAAGTCCGACAGCGACTCGATGTAGCGCTCGCCGAGGCCGTCGATGTCCATCGCCCGGCGCGAGGCGAAGTGGAGCACGGTCTGCACGCGCTGCGCCGGGCAGCTCAGCTCGCCCGAGCAGCGCCAGACCGCCGCGCCCTCCTCGCGCACCAGCTCCGAACCGCAGACCGGGCAGTTGGCCGGCATCGCCCACGGCTGCGCATCCGGCGGCCGGCGGTCGACCACGACCTGCACGACTTCCGGGATCACGTCGCCGGCGCGGCGCACGATCACCGTGTCGCCATTGCGCACGTCCAGGCGCGCCACGTGGTCGGCGTTGTGCAGGGTGGCGCGGGTGACGGTGACCCCGCCCACCTGCACCGGCTGCATCAGCGCCCAGGGAGTGACCGCACCGGTGCGGCCGACGTTGATCTCGATCGACTCGACCACCGTGGTCTGTTCCTGCGCGGGGAACTTGTGCGCGATGGCCCAGCGCGGCGCGCGCGAGACGAAGCCCATCTCGCGCTGGCCGGCATAGTCGTCCAGCTTGTAGACCACCCCGTCGATGTCGAAGGCCAGGCCGTCGCGGGCCTCGCCGATGCGGCGGTAGTAGCCGAGCAGGCCGTCCACGCCGGTCACCACGGTGGCCAGGTCGCTGACCGGGAAACCCCACTCGCGCAGTTTCACCAAGGTGCCGGAATGCGTGTCCGGCAGCGCGCCGCCATCGACCAGGCCGATGCCGTAGGCGTAGAAGCTCAGCGGGCGCTGCGCGGTCAGCTTCGGATCCAGCTGACGCAGCGAACCGGCCGCGCCGTTGCGCGGATTGGCCAGCACCTTGCCGCCGTGCAGGCGCGCATGCTCGTTCCAGCGCTCGAAGTCGGCGCGGGCCATGTAGACCTCGCCGCGCACTTCCAGCAGCTTCGGCCAGCCGCTGCCCTGCAACCGCTTGGGGATGACCGCGATGGTGCGCAGGTTGGCGGTGACGTCCTCGCCGGTGGCGCCGTCGCCGCGGGTCGCGCCCTGCACGAACACCCCGTCCTCGTAGCGCAGGCTGATCGCCAGGCCGTCGAGCTTCGGCTCGGCGGAGAACACCAGCTCCTCGCGGCCGAGGCGTTCGCGGATGCGGCGCACGAAGTCGGCTACTTCCTCGTCGCTGAAGGCATTGCCCAGCGACAGCATCGGCACCGCATGGACCACCGGCGCGAAGCGGCCCGACGGCGCGGCGCCAACGTGGCGGGTTGGCGAATCGGGCACGGCCAGTTCCGGATGCGCGGCTTCCAGGGTCTCGAGCTCGCGCACCAGCGCGTCGTATTCGGCGTCGGTGATGTCCGGCGCGTCGAGCTGGTGGTAGCGGCGGTTGGCGTCTTCGATGCGGCGCCGGAGCTCGGCGGCGCGGCTGGCGGGGGTGTCGTTCATGGCCACGATTCTACCGGCGCTTGCCGCGATCGCCCGTGAGGTCCAGCATGCGTGGACCCTTGCGAAGCCACCGCCCCGCGCCCATGGTCCAGCCGCTCAGCCGTCGCCACTTCCTCGGCCTCTCGGCCTGCAGCCTCGCCACCGCCGGACTGGCTCCACTGCTGGGCGCCACCGGCCCGGCCAGGGCGCAACTGCCGCCGCCGATCGCCGGCATGGATGCTCCCGGTGCGGTACTGCTGAACTACAACGAGAACCCGCTAGGCCCCTTCCCCGAGGCGCGCGAAGCCGCCGTGCAGGCGATGGACCGCGCGCACCGCTACCTGTTCGGCCTGCAGCACGAGTTCACCGCCCTGTTCGCCGGGCAGCACTGCGTCGACGCCGGGCAGGTGGCCACCTGGTGCGGCTCCGGAGTGGCGCTGGATGCGGCAGCGCTCGCCTTCACCGGACCGCGGTCCGCGCTGGTGACCGCCGATCCCACCTTCGAATCCCTCGCACAGATGGCCAGCGCCCACGGCGCCAGGGTCGTCCGCGTGCCGCTGCGCAGCGACGGCGCCCACGACGTCGAAGCCATGGCCGCCGCCGCGGCGAAGAACGGCGCCGGCCTGCTCTACGTCTGCAACCCCAACAACCCTACCGGCTCGACGACGCCGCGCGCCGGGCTCGAATGGCTGCTCGCAAACAAGCCGGCCACCAGCATCGTCCTGGTCGACGAGGCCTACATCCACTACAGCGACGAAGCCGACCTGCTCGACCTGGTCCGCGACGGCCGCGACGACCTGGTGGTGCTGCGCACCTTCTCCAAGATCTACGGCATGGCCGGACTGCGCCTGGGCGCTGCGGTGGCCCATCCGTCCCTGCTGCAGAAACTGGTGCTGCAGGGCGTCAACAGCCTGCCGGTGCCCGCGGTGGCCGCCGGCATGGCCAGCCTCCAGCACCCCCGACACCTGGCCACGCGCAAGGCGGCCAACGCCCGTCTGCGCCAGGACAGCGTCGACTGGCTCGCCGCCTGCGGCCACGCCTGCCTGCCCAGCCAGGCGAACTGCTTCATGGTCGACGTCCACGGCGAGGGCCGCGCCTTCGGTGCCGCGATGGCGAAGCACGGCGTGTTCGTGGGGCGCAGCTGGCCCTCGATGCCGCGGCATGTGCGGGTGACCGTGGGAACCGAAGAGGAGATGGCTCGGTTCCGCGAGGCGTTCGAGAAGGTGATGGGCGGGTAGCCGCAGTCCGGACCCGGTTCCCGGATGCGCTCCGCTTATCCGGGCTACGAGGCGAATAGCCACTCCCCCACGGGTGAGACGGCATGTTTGCGCGCCACCGGCGCGCATTCCGTCGAACGCCTGCGTCCTGTGGCCGCGGGCGGGGGCGCCGGGCGCGGGTCAGGGCGATAAACCGGAGCCACGATCCGGACGCGCCGAAAGACGCGGTAGCGCACGGGTATCGCGCAAGCGGCACATGGATGTGCCGCGGTCGCGCGTTGGAGCAGGACGCGGAACCGCGCGATGCGCGATACCCGTGCGCTGCCGCGGCTCCGTCCGAAGACCGCCAGCACAACGCTGTTGCTGTGCCGTTGCCGTGCTGTTGCCCTTGCTGCCGCGGTTGGCCTGGAGCGGGGCAAGCCCCGCTCTACAAGGGGCGGCGGGAGCGCAGCGGGGGATTACCAGCGCGGGGCCTTGGTCAGCGGCGGGGCTTCATGCTGGCGGTCGTAGGCGCGCAGCTCGTCGCGGATGTGGGCGATGCGCTGGCGGCCCAGCGCGTTGCGGCTGTCGTCCAGGACCACGCCGTCGAGCAGCTCGGCCATGCGCTGCACCGTCGGCAGCATCTTCTCCCACGCATCCAGCGCCGGCACCGGCGCCGGCAGGGTCAGGAAGAACGCGATCGCCGGCGTCTCCAGTTCGCGGATCGTCGCCATGTCGAAGCTGCCCGGCTTCATGATGCTGGCCATGCTGAACACCGGCCCGCGCTCCGGATGTCCCTCCAGCAGCCGGTGGAACACGTTCATGTGGCCGAAGACCATGCCCGTCTTCTCCGCCGCCACCACGATGTCCTCGCCACGCAGCACGCTGCCCGCGCGCGCCGCCACGTACAGCGACACGATCTTGTCGAAGTCCTGGCTCTCGCGGCGGCCCAGGTCGCTGTTGCGCGCAGGCTCCGCCGGCAGGCCCAGCTCCGGCTGGGTCACGCCCTCGCCGCCGTAGTCCGCTTCGCCTTCCGCCGCCGCGGCCTCCTCCAGCGACGGCTCGCGGCGCACCCGGCCGTACTCGGGCGTCATCGCCGGGGACTCGCGCGACTCGCGGCGACGGCCCTGCTGTTCCTTGCGCGGATTGCGACCGAAGAACCACATCGCCGCCAGCAACAGCAGGCCGACGACGAGGATGCCGATCCGCAGCAGGTCCTTGTCCGACATGTAACGCCTCTCCCCCGGGATCCAGAAGCCGCAAGCATGTCACGAGCGGCGGCCGCGGAAAAACCCCGGCCGCGGCCCGCCGTTTGTCCCCGGGTCAGGCCGCGCCAGCCAGGCGCGCGGCCTCCTCCAGATCCACGCTGACCAGGCGCGACACGCCCGGCTCGCGCATGGTCACGCCCGAAAGCTGGTGCGCCGCCTCCATCGTCGCCTTGTTGTGGCTGACGAACAGGAACTGCACCTTCTCGCTCATCTCCTTCACCATGTTGGTGAAGCGGCCCACGTTGGCCTCGTCCAGCGGCGCGTCCACCTCGTCCAGCAGGCAGAACGGCGCCGGGTTGAGCTGGAAGATCGCGAACACCAGCGCCACCGCGGTCATCGCCTTCTCGCCGCCGGACAGCAGCGAGATGTTGGACACGCGCTTGCCGGGCGGGCGCGCCATGATCGCCACGCCGGTGTCCAGCAGGTCCTCGCCGGTCAGCTCCAGGTAGGCGTGGCCGCCGCCGAACAGGCGCGGATACAGCGCCTGCAGGCCGGAGTTGACCCGGTCGAAGGTGTCCTTGAAGCGGCCGCGGGTCTCGCGGTCGATCTTGCGGATCGCCTCTTCCAGCGTTTCCAGCGCCGCGGTGAGGTCGGCGTTCTGCGAATCCAGGTACTGCTTGCGCTGCTCGGCCTCGCCGCACTCGTGGATCGCGGCCAGGTTGACCGGCTCCAGGCGGCGCATGCGGGCCTCGATCTGGCCCACCGCCTGCTCCCACTCGCGCGGGTCGGCCACGTCCGGCAGCGTGTTGACCACGTCCTCCAGCACCAGGCCCTCCTCGGTGATGGCCTGGACGATCTGTTCGGCCTTCATCTGCAGCGCCTGCTGCTCCAGCCGAAGCTGCGAGATGCGCTCGCGCTGCGCCAGCGACTGCTCGTCGCGCTGGTGGCGGGTCTGCTCGAAGGCGCGCAGCTCGTTGTCGATGCCCTCCAGCACCGAACGCGCCTCGCCCAGCGCGCGGTCGGCGCGCACGCGCTCGGCCAGCGCGGCCTGGTGCTCGGCTTCCAGCGCCTGCACCGGCGAATCGCCGGTGGCCAGCTGCGCGGCCAGCTCGCCGAGGCGGCTGTCCAGCTGCCCGCGCTGGGCGTCCATGCGCTGCAGCGACTGGATCAGCGAGGCGACCTGGGTGCGCTGCGATTCCAGCGCCAGGGCCAGGGCGTGGGTGGCCTCGCGGCTGGCGCGGGCGGCGTCGCGGGCCAGGTCGCGCGCCTCGGTGAGGCGGCGGCGCTCGGCCTCCAGCGCCTGGCGGGTGGCCTCGAGGTCACCCATGCGGACGACCGCGTCCTCCAGGCGCGAACGTGCCTCGCGCGCCTGCTCGCGGCTGTTGTCGAGGGTCTCGGCCAGCTGCGCCAGTTCGTTCTCGATGCGTTCGATGCGCTGGCGCGCGGTGTCCATGCGGCCCTGCTGGCTCTGCAGCTGGCCGGCCAGTTCCGACACGCTGCGGTGGGCCAGGTAGAGCTGGCGCTGCGCGTCCTCGCGCTGCTGCTCGGCGGCCAGCAGCTGGTCGCGCTGCTGGGCCAGGCGCTCTTCCAGCCCGGCTTCGCGCTGCTGCAGTTCCTCGATGGTGGCGCGCAGCGCCTGGATCTCGCGCTCGCGCAGCAGCGCGCCCTGCCTGGCGGCGCCCTGGCGCGACACGCGCACCCAGCCATCGCCCAGGCGCTCGCCGGCGCGGGTGATGATCGAATCGCCTTCGCCCAGCTGCGGCAGCAGGCGGCGGGCCTCGGCCAGGTCCTCGGCCGCGTGCAGGCGCGCCAGCAGGCGCCGGATCGCCAGCGGACCGCGGACCCTGGCGGCCAGTGAGGTCGGCGCGAAACCGGCATCCCCTTCCTCGGCGGAGACCAGCGCGATGCGGCCCTCGCCGAGGTCGGCCAGCGCCTCGACCAGGGTTTCCGGCGCCTCGACCAGCACGCCTTCGATCAGCTGGCCCAGCGCGCTCTCGACGGCGTTTTCCCAGCCCTCCTCGACGCTGAGGCGCTCGCCCACGCGCGCGCCGGAATCCAGCCCGCGCGCCTTCAGCCAGGCCACCGCGGCGCCCTGCTCCTGGCCCAGCGCGGCCTGCTGCAGGGTTTCCAGCGAGGACAGGCGGCCGCGCGCGGCCTGGGCCTGCTTGCGCACCTCGGCCAGTTCGGCTTGGGCGGTGCGCTGCTGCTCCTGCAGCGTGGACACCGCCTGCTTGCGCGCGTCCAGCTGCTCGTTGAGCGTGTCCAGCGCCGCCTTCTGCGTCTCGTGCTGGATCTGCGCCTGTTCGAAGGCTTCGGCCAGCGCCTCCAGGTCCAGGCCGGCGCGCTCGGCGGTCAGCGCCTCGCGGCGGCGGTCGGCTTCCAGCGCCTGGCGGTCCAGGTAGTCGACACGGGTGCGTTCGACCTCGCCGGCGCGCGACGCCTCCGCGGCCTCGCGGCCATGGGCTTCCCAGCGCTGCTGCCAGTCCGACAGCGCGGCCTCGGCCTCGCGCAGCGCCTCCTGCTTGAACACGTCGTCCTCGCGCAACTGCTCCAGGCGCGGCTCGGATTCCTCGACCGAGGCCTGCAGCGCCTCCAGCTTCTGGCGGTCGTCGCCGATGTGCCGGTCCAGCTCCTCCAGCGCGCTGGCGGCCTCGTCGCGCGCCTGGTGCAGGCGGCTGGCCAGTTCGCGCTGGTGCTGGATCTGCTGCTCGATGCGGGCGAGCACGCCGCCGACCTTGTAGACCTCGGCCTGGGCGGCGTTGAGCGCCTCGGCGGCCTCCTCGCGGCGGACGCGGCCGGTCTCGATCTCGCGCTCGGCCTCGCGCTGGCCGGCGATGATCTGCTCCAGCTTCGTCTCTTCCTGCATCAGCTTCTCGCGCAGGGCCTGCAGCTGCTGGTCCAGGGCGCGGAACTGCAACGCCTTCCATTCGGCGTCCTTGACCTTGCGCTCGGCGGCCAGCGCCTGGTACTGCTCGGCCTGGCGGGCCTGGCGGCGCAGGTGCTCGAGCTGCTTGTCGACCTCCTCGCGCAGGTCGTTGAGGCGGTCCAGGTTCTCGCGGGTGTGGCGGATGCGGGTCTCGGTCTCCTTGCGCCGCTCCTTGTACTTGGAGATGCCGGCGGCCTCTTCCAGGTAGATGCGCAGGTCCTCGGGCCGGGCCTCGATGATCTGGCTGATCATGCCCTGCTCGATGATCGAGTAGCTGCGCGGGCCCAGGCCGGTGCCGAGGAACAGGTCGGTGATGTCCTTGCGCCGGCACTTGGTGCCGTTGAGGTAGTACTGGCTCTGGCCGTCGCGGCTGACCGTGCGCTTGACCGAGATCTCGTTGTAGGCCGCGTACTCGCCGGAGATGGTGTGGTCGGAGTTGTCGAAGATCAGCTCGACCGTGGCCTGGCTGACCGGCTTGCGCGCGGCCGAGCCGGAGAAGATCACGTCGGTCAGCGAGTCGCCGCGCAGGCGGCTGGCGGAGCTTTCGCCCATCACCCAGCGCACCGCGTCGATGATGTTCGACTTGCCGCAGCCGTTCGGGCCGACCACGCCGGTCATGTTGGTCGGCAGGTGCAGCGTGGTGGGGTCGACGAAGGACTTGAAACCGGACAGCTTGATCGTGGACAGGCGCATGCGGCGGTCGATTCCCCGGGGTGTCGCGGCGCAGGAGCGCCACCGGAATAAGGTGTTTTATCGGGAATGCGCCGCAAGTGATTGATTCACAAAGGCGGCACCACCCGGAATTCGGGTTCGGACCGTGCAGTATAGCGGTCTGGACGGGCCTCCCAGCCTGGTGGCCGCTTGATCGGGATCAGGGAGGCGCGACGGCCCCCGGCCTAAGCTGCACCGACCACAGGAGGATGACATGCACTACGACGTCGCCATCGTCGGCGCCGGCCCGGTCGGGCTGTGCCTGGCCCGTGCCTTCGGCCTGCAGGGACTGCGCGTGGCCCTGGTCGAACGGCAGCCACAGGCCGCCCTCGAGGAGCCGGCCTTCGATGGCCGCGAGATCGCCCTGACCCACGCTTCGATGCGCCTGCTGCACGAGCTGGGCGCCTGGCGCCACATCCCGGCCGACCAGGTCTTCCCGCTGCGCAGCGCGCGGGTGATGGACCGCGACCTGGCCCAGGCGCTGACCGTGACCCCGCAGGGCGGCGAGGACCGGCTCGGGAACCTGGTCGCCAACCACCTCATCCGCCGCGCGGCCTGGCTGGCCATGCGTGAAACCCCGGGCGTCGACCTGTACGCCGGCGCGCGCATCCAGGCCGTGCACGCCGGCGCCGACGAGGCCCGCCTCGGCCTGGAGGACGGCACCACCGTGCAGGCGCGCCTGCTGGTCGCGGCGGACAGCCGCTTCTCCGAGACCCGCCGGGCACTGGGCATCGATGCCGACCTGCACGACTTCGGCAAGAGCATGCTGGTGTGCCGGATGCGCCACGAGCAGCCGCACCACCACGCCGCCTGGGAATGGTTCGGCCTGGACCAGACCCTGGCCCTGCTGCCGCTGGAGGAACACCTGGCCGGGGCGGTGCTGACCCTGCCCGGCGAACAGGCTCGCGCGCTCTCCCAGGCCGGGCCGGAAGCCTTCGCCCGCGAGATGGAGCGCCGCTATGGCGGCCGCCTGGGGCGGATGGAACTGGCCGGCAGCCGCCACCTCTACCCGCTGGTGGCGACCTGGGCGCGCCGCCTCGTCGGGCCGCGCCTGGCCCTGGCCGGCGACGCCGCCGTGGGCATGCACCCGGTCACCGCGCACGGCTTCAACCTGGGCCTGGCCAGCGTCGAGCGCCTGTCCGACCTGGCCGCCACTGCGCTGCGCCAGGGCCGCGACCTCGGCGACCCGTTCCTGCTCGCCCGCTACGAGCGCCGCCACCGCCGCGGCAGCTGGCCGCTGTTCCAGGCGACCCGCGCCATCGTCGGGCTGTACACCGACGCGCGTCCGCCGGCGCGCTGGCTGCGCGCCGCGGCGCTGCGCGCGAGTGCCGCGGTGCCGCCGTTCCGGCGCCTGCTCGCCGCCGGCCTCACCGACGCCGGCCCGGTCGATCCCACTCCCCTGCAGCGCCTGCGCGCGGGCCTGGCGGCGCTGCGCCCGGGCTGACCGGCGCGGCGCTCAACCGCGTTGCCGCTCGATCCACTTGATGAAGCGGTCGACGAAATCCTCGAGGAGCTCGCGGGTGTCCTGCACGGTGACCTTGCCGTCGGCGTCGATCAGCCCGTCCTTGAACTGGATGAACATCTCCGGCTGCGGCAGCACCGCCATGTCCAGGCAGGAAAGCACGTTGCGCAGGTGCTGCTGCGCCATCGCCGTGCCGATCGCGCCGGGGGACGTGCCCAGCACCGCCGCCGGCAGGCCGGCGAAGGCGCTGTCGCCGTAGGGGCGCGAGGCCAGGTCGATGGCGTTCTTGAGCACGCCAGGAATGGAGCGGTTGTACTCGGGGGTGACGAACAGCACCGCGTCGGCCGCGCGCACCTGCTCCTTCAGCGCCCGCCCCTCCGCCGGGTACTCCCGGTCGAAATCCTGGTTGTACAGCGGCAGCCGGCCGATATCGACGTGGTCGAACTTCAGGCGGTCCTCGCCCAGCCGTTCCACGGCCTTCGCCAGCAGGCGGTTGAACGATCCGCTGCGCAGGCTGCCGACGAATACCGCGACTCTTGGCTTGTCCATGGCCATGCTCCCGGGGGATGTCCCAGGATACTAGGCGCGCGGGCATTGGCGCCAGGTGAAGGCGCCAATGCCGGGGCGTGGCCGCACGGATTCCACCTGCATGCCCCGCCCCGGCTGGCGCCCGGCGGCGGGTCGGGCCGCCGCCGGGCTTCCAGTCAGCCGGCCAGGTCGTTCGCCGCGGCGACGATGTCGTCCTCGCCGGGGATCACCATGAACGCGGCACCGGCCAGCGGCGTGTAGGTGTCGGCGCCGACCACGCGGCGGAACGGACGAGCGCCGAAGCCGCCCTCGATGATCGCGGTGATCACGCCCTCGCCCACCCCGGCGCTGCGCCGGCCTTCGTCGACGATCAGCAGCCGCTTCGCGCTGCGCGCCTGCCCGGCGATGAAAGCCTCGTTGAGGGGCACCAGCCAGCGCAGGTCGACTACGCGCACCTTCCAGCCACGCTCGGCCTCGATCCGGCGCGCGGCGCGCAGGCTCATCGGCACGCCGTTGCCGTAGGTGATGATGACCAGGTCGTCGTTGCCCTCGCCGTAGACCCGGCCCTCGCCCAGCGGCATCGCCTCGCCCTGCTCCGGGTACCGGAACAGCCACTGGCCGTCGCCGGCCTCGTACAGGTCCTTGGTCATGTACAGCGCGATCGGCTCGAGGAACACGGCGACCCGCCCGTCGACCTTCGCCAACGCCGCCAGCGTGCGCAGCATGGTCGCCGCGTCGTCGCCGCGCGACGGGCAGCCGACCACCAGGCCGGGGATGTCGCGCAGGGCGGTGATCGAGTTGTCGTTGTGGAAGTGGCCGCCGAAGCCGCGCTGGTAGCCCAGGCCGGCGATGCGCACGACCATCGGGTTGCGGTACTGGTCGTTGCTGAAGAACTGCAACGAGCAGGCCTCGCCGCGGATCTGGTCGCAGGCGTTGTGGAAGTACGCCAGGTACTGGATCTCGGGCATCGGCAGCATGCCCATGTTGGCGTAGCCCTGGGCCAGGCCGAGGATCATGGTCTCGTCCAGCAGCGTGTTGAACACGCGCGCGCCCTTGAACGCCTTGTGCAGGCCCCTGGTCACCGTGTAGACGCCACCCTTCTGCGCCACGTCCTCGCCGAACAGCAGCGTCTCCGGGTACTTGGCCATCAGCTCGTGCAGGGCCTGGTTGATCTGGATCGCCAAGTGGCGCGGGGCCAGCTTCTCCGGCAGCTTGTCCTCGCCACCGTACGCGGCGATGCGCGCCGCCTCCGGCGCCGGACGCGCGGCCTCGGCGGCGACCGCGTCGGGCGTGTACGGCGCCAGCGGCGCGACCACCTCGGCCAGGCTGGACAGTTTCGGCCGGCGGTCGGCCTCCTCGGCCGCGGCGAAGCAGCGCCGGCGGGTGGCCTCGTACAGCTCGAGGATCTCCTCGGCCGACATCAGCCCGGATTCCAGCGCGATCGCCGCGCTGCGCAGCAGCGGATCGGTGGCCTCCACCGCGCACAGCTCCTCGATGCTGCGCCACTCGATCTCGAAGTCGGTGCCGGCGTGGCCCATGATCCGGGTGGTGCGCAGGTGCAGGAAGGTCGGCCGGCGGGTGCGGCGGCAATGCTCCACCGCCGCCTGCACCTGGCCGTAGCCTGCGGCCAGGTCGAGGCCGTCGGCATGGAAGTAGTCCAGGCCGGGCATGTTGCGGAAGCGGTTGCCGATCCAGCCGTCCGGCGTCTTCACCGAGATGCCGATGCCGTTGTCCTCGCACACGAACAGCACCGGCGCCGGCAGCTTCTGGTACGCGGTCCAGGCCGCGGCGTTGAACGCGGTCTGTGCGGTGGCGTGGTTGGCGGAAGCATCGCCGAAGGAGCAGATGGCGATGCTGTCGGCCGGCACCGGCAGCTCGTGGCCGATGCGCCGGGCCTGCTCGATGGCGACCGCGGTGCCCAGCGCCTTGGGCAGGTGGGAAGCAATCGTCGAGGTCTGCGGCAGCACCCACAAAGGTTTGCTGCCCCACACCTTGTGGCGGCCGCCGGAAGCCGGGTCCTCGGCGCTGGCGGCGAAGCTCAGCGCCGAATCCATCACCGGGTCCATGCCCGGCAGCTTGCGGAAGCGCTCGGCCATGAAGCCGCCGCTGCGGTAGTGCAGGAACGCAGGATCGGTGTGGCGGGTCAGCCGCGCGACCATCGCGTTGCCTTCGTGGCCGCTGCTGCCGATGGTGTAGAAGACCTTGTTCTGCACGCGCAGCACGCGCGCCATCAGGTCCAGGTGACGGCTGACGAGCTGCGACTCGAACAGCTCGCGGAAGCCGCGTGCGTCCAGCGCGCTTCCGGGCAGGACCGGCGCGTCGTCGCGCGGGCGCGGCGCCGGCGTGCCGGACCAGGCGCGGACCACCTCGGTGAAGTTGCGGTCGCAGATTTCGGCGCGGTTGATGCCCTTCTTCCAGGCGGGGATCACGGGTGCGTTCATTCGGTCTTTCTGGGTTGGTCGGCGGACGCGAAGCGGGCGACGGCCTCGGCGTCGTTGAGGTGCATCGGCACGAAGCCCGGCGTGGCACGCACGCGCGCCAGCCAGGCGTCGATCGCCGGATACGGGGAAAGGTCGAAGCCGCCGTCGGCGGCGCAATGGGTGTAGGCGAACAGGGCGATGTCGGCCACGCCGTACTGCGGCCCGGTGAACCACTCGGCCTCCTGCAGGTGGCGCTCCATCACCGCCATCGCCTCGTGGCCGCGCTCGTGCAAGCGGGGCAGGTCGGCGCGGCGCGGGGAATCGGCCGGGGTCCAGCCGCGGATGAAGCGGGCCACGGCGATATACGGCTCGTGGCTGTACTGCTCGAAGAACAGCCACGACAGCGCCCGCGCACGGTGCCAGGCGTCGCCAGGCAGCAGCGGCGTGCCTTCGGCCAGCCAGCACAGGATCGCGTCGGACTCCGGCAGCACGCGGCCGTCGTCCAGTTCCAGCAGCGGCACCCGGCCGTTGGGATTGAGCGCGAGGAATTCCGGCGTGCGGGTCGCGCCGCGCGGAGCGTCGACCTCGTTCCAGCGGTACGGGCGGCCCAGCTGCTCCAGGGCCAGGCGCACCTTGTAGCAGTTGCCCGACATCGACATGCCATGGACGGTGATCATCGCGGCGGCTCCTTGCGGGCGCGCCATTGCGCGCGGGATTGCCCCCAGATCTCGACCGGCAGTTCGTGCATCGGCTCGGGCAGGCGCCCCATGCGCAGGTAGCCCGACCCCAGCTTGGCCGCCACCGCCTTCGACTTCGTGTTCTCCGGGGCGATGGTGTGGATCACCTCGTCCCAGCCGAGCACGTCGAACACCCAGTCCATGCACGCGGAGGCGGCTTCCGGCGCATAACCCAGGCCCCAGCGGCTGCACACGATGCTCCAGCCCACCTCCGGGCCGGGCCAGCCTTCCGGCTGCCAGGGACCCACGCGGCCGACCCATTCGCCGGTGGATTTCTCGATCACCGAGAACATCGCGTAGCCCTTCAGCTGCCAGGCGCCGACCATCGCCGCCAGCCCGCGCCATGCCACCGGCCGCGACTGCAGGCCACCGATGTGGCGCGTGGCCTCCTCGTCAGCGGTGAACGCGGCCCACGCCTCGAAATCCTCCTGGCGCGGCACGCGCAGCAGCAGGCGCGGGGTTTCGATGCGGGGCGAGGCAGTGTCCATGGGCCTCATCCAGGCAGCAGGGCGTAGACCAACACTAACGCCACGACGACCAGCGGCAATACGCCAAGGGTCACGGCCAGCAGGCCGCGCCGGTACGGCGCGCGGGCCACGGCGGCGCCCGCGCCGGCCAGCGACAGCAGCCACCAGGCCAGGCCGGCCAGCATCATCAGCAGGAAGACGAGTACCGAGGGCAGCTGGCCGGGCTCGAAGTCCGCGGCATCGAGCAGATCGAAGCGGAAGCCCAGGGCGACCATCGCCAGCAGCAGGCATACGCCCATCGGCGCCAGCGACAGGCCGAAGGCGCGGCGCATCGCCGCCGGCTCGCCGTCGTGCCCGAGCGCGGCCAGCACCACGCGCAGCAGCCACGCCAGGAACAGCCAGCGCAGGGCGAGGATGACCGCCCGGCCCAGCACCCCGCCGAGCGCCAGCGCTGCCGGCTTGTTCGAGAACATCTGCACCGTGTCGAACACCAGTTCCAGCCCCAGGACGGCGACACCGATCGCGACGCCGATGCCGAGGCCGCCGGTGGCCACGCGCAGGGCCGCGGTGCTGTGCGGGCGGTACATCATCCCCGCCCACGCCCAGTCGCGCCGCCGCCACCACAGCAGCGGCAGCAGCACCGCAGCCAGGCCCAGCGACGCGGCCGGCCAGGCGAGGTCCACTGCGCGGAGGGCGGAAGGTTCCCCGTCCGGCTCCAGGACCACGCTGTAACCCAGCAGGTCGCGCACCTTCAGCAGGTCGGTGCGTGCCTGCGCGTAGCCCTCGGCCGGGACCTCGCCGGCAAGCCGCCGCCACTCGGCGGCGACCACCAGCTCGCGGCCGTCCACCGTGATGTCGCGGTCGAAGCGGAACCAGGGGTTTTCCACGCGCTGGTGGCCGGCCTCGATCTCCCAGCCATGCGGGTGCTCGCTGCGCACCGTGTGCCGCGCGAACCGCGGGCCGGTCAGCGCCAGCGGCGTGCGCCGGATCCGGTCGGGCAGGCGCGACACCCAGTCGAGCAGCTGGAACGGGATGATGTCGAAGCCGTCGAACCCGTCCTCGCCCGTCCACTCCAGGCGATAGCGCTCGCTGACCCGGGCGCCGTTGCCCTCGGCTTCGATCCGCGGCTCGCCCTGCGCTTGCAGCCCTTCGTAGAAGCCACGCATGTAGGCCAGGTAGTCCTCGCCGACCTTGCCGGCGCCCCTGGCTTCGAAGCGCTCACGGATGTCCTCGGCCTGCCCTGGCGCGTACAGCGTGACCACCTCGAAATCCGCAGCGCCTTGCTGGTGGGAGCCGGAGAAACGCAGGCGCTGCTCGACCTCGACCTCCGGCCGCTCCGGGAACGGGTACGGGATTTCCACCAGCGCCGCGGACCCTGCCGCGACCGGCAGGCCCAGGCGCAGGCCCAGCGGCGCGCGCCCGGCCAGCGGTCCCTGCTCGCGGTCGCGGGTCGCGTCGATCCAGACCTCGCCCTCTGGCAGGTACGCACGCGCGATGACATGGTCGAACGCCAGCGGGCTCGGCGAGGCCTCGGCCAGGCGCGCCCGCTGGCCGGTGTGGACCAGCACTGGTTCGGCGCGGATGCCCGCTTCGCGCAGCAGCGCGACCAGCAGCTGGGTCTTGTCCTTGCAGTCGCCGAAGCGCCGCTGCGCGACCAGTTCCGGCGGATTGGGCGCGTGCGAGTTCAGGCCCATGTCCAGGCCGGTGTAGCGGACCTCGCCCTGGACGAAGGCCACCGCCCGCAGCAGCGAACCTTCCGGATCGGCGGGGTCCAGCTGCAACTGCGTCGCCAGCGCGGCGGCCACGGCACGGTCCTGGAAACGGCCCGGGTACAGCGGCAGCGCCCAGCGCACCACCTCGCCCCAGCCGGCGGCGGTGCTGGCCTCGATGTAACCCCCCGGCTCGTACCCGGCCGGGGTGGAATCCCCGTCCTCGGCCGCCGGCAGGCCGCGGCCGCGCAGCACCACGCTGCGCACCGCGCCCTCGTCGCTCTCGCTGCGTTCGAAGCCGGGAACGTCGGCGTAGACCCGCAACGGCATCGCGCGTGGATGGACGATGCGCACCTCGCGCAGGCCCATCGGCACGCCGTAGCGCGCGATCCAGTAGTCGTGGCGGCCCTCGCCGAAGACCGGGTTGTAACCGTGGACGGTGAAGCGGTACTCGACGCGGTCGCCGACGCGGATGTCCGGGATGGTGACCGACAGCGTGCGCCGGCCGTCGAGCAGGCCCGACTCCAGGCCGGACTCGCGGCGCAGCACCTCGATCCGCGAATCGGCGCGGCGGTCGATGCGGTGGCCGTCGCGCGACACGTCGACCGCGTGCAGGACCACGTCCTGGTACGCCGGCTGGTAGTGGATGTTGAAGGTCCCGGCCTCGGCCAGCGCGCTTTCGCGCACCACGTCGTAGGCGACGCGCCGCCACGCGGCCGGCCGTGCCCCGGTGAGGTCGAGGTGGTCGGCCACCACCAGGTAGCGCAGCCCGTCGCCCGCTGTTTCGGCGGCCCCCTCCACCACCGCTTCCAGCGGCGCAGGCGGGGCGTCATCGGCCAGGCGGTAGTCCGCGGCCCGTCCTTCCGGAGCAAGGAGCGCCAGAACGCAGGCTACCGCCCATCCCCGATAGCGCCCCATTTTTCCCCCAGCGGCCCGTCCGGACCGGTGTCTCGTCAGAAGGCGTTGATGCCGGTCAGCTCGCGGCCGATCACCAGCTGGTGCACGGTCTCGGTGCCCTCGTAGGTGATCACCGATTCCAGGTTCAGCGCGTGTCGGATGGCGACGTGCTCGGTGGTGATGCCGGCGCCGCCGAGCAGGTCGCGGCACTCGCGGGCGATGTCGATGGCCATGCGGCAGTTGTTCCACTTGGCCAGCGAGACCTGCTGCGGCTGCATCGTGCCGGCATCCTTCAGCCGGCCCAGCTGCAGCACCAGCAGCTGCGCCAGGGTGATGCGGCGGGCCATGTCGGCCAGCTTGATCTGCGCGCTCTGGGTGGCGGCCACCGGGCGGCCGAACAGGATGCGTTCCTTGGAGTAGTTCAGCGCCTCGTCCAGGCAGGCGATCGCCGCTCCAACCGGGCCCCAGGTGATGCCGTAGCGGGCCTGGGTCAGGCAGCCCAGCGGGCCCTTGAGGCCCTTCACGTTCGGCAGGCGGTTGGCCTCCGGCACGCGCACGTTGTCGAAGAACAGCGACGAAGTCACCGACGCGCGCAGCGACATCTTGTGCTTGATCTCCTGGGCGGTGAAGCCGGGCATGCCCTTCTCCACGATGAAGCCCTGGATGCCCTCGTCGGTCTGCGCCCAGACGATGGCGATGTCGGCCAGGTTGCCGTTGGTGATCCACATCTTGGAGCCGTTGATGACCCAGTCGCCGCCGTCCTTCTTCGCGTGGGTCTTCATGTTGGCCGGGTCGGAGCCGCCGTGCGGCTCGGTCAGGCCGAAGCAGCCGATCACCTCGCCGGCGGCCATGCGCGGCAGCCACTGCCGGCGCTGCTCCTCCGAGCCGTAGGCGTAGATCGGGTACATGCACAGGGAGGACTGCACGCTGACGAAGCTGCGCAGGCCGCTGTCGCCGCGCTCCAGCTCCTGGCAGATCAGGCCGTAGCTGACCGCGTTGAGTCCGGCGCAGCCGTACTCCTCCGGCAGCGAGGAACCGAGCAGGCCGAGCGAGGCGATCTCGGGCACCAGTTCCTTGGGGAAACGGGCCTGGTCGAAGCACTCGCCGATGATCGGCAGCACCCGCTCGTCGGTGAACCGGGCCACCACCTCCTGGACGGCGCGCTCCTCTTCGCTGAGCAGGGAACGCACGTCGAACAGGTCGTAGGCAGGCAGGGCCATGGTCGTCTTCATCGGTGGTGGAATTGCGGCCGATTGTATCGGCGCCTCCCGCGCCTCAGGGAGTCCCCCGCGGGCGCTTGGCGACGGCTCCGGCGAATCGGCAAAAAAAGGCCGGCACATGGCCGGCCTTTCGTGCAACGGGCGTCGGAACGCCGGGGCTTACTGGCGCGTGGCGCCGCCGCCGTCGAGCTCGACCACCGCGGTGGAGGTGACGATCTTGCCGTCGACCACCGGCAGGCGGTCGCTGTCCGGCTTCTCGTCCAGACGCAGGGTGCCTTCCTGGTCGTTGTAGCGGTAGGTCACGTCGTAGCCGACCACCTTCTCGGTGCTGCCCATCGCCACGCGGCTGCCGGGCTTGCTGGCCATGCGCATGGTGCCGGTGGTGCCATCGGCGTTGCGGTAGGTGACGTTGTAGCCGGTGACCTTGCTGGTCTCCGACACGGCCTGCTCGGTGCGGCACTGGCGCTCGGTGCGGGTGACGACCTTGCCGCCGACATGGCGCTTGTCGACCTGGTTGCCGATCACGCCGCCGGCGACCGCGCCGGCCGCGGTGGCGACCTTCTTGCCCTTGCCGCCGCCGACCTGGTTGCCGATCAGGCCGCCGATGACCGCGCCGGCGACGGTGCCGCCGACGTTGCCGTCCTTCTCCGGCAGGCGTTCCTCGACGACCACGTCCTCGCACACTTCGCGCGGCACGGTGGTCTGCTGGGTCTCGCGCACCGGCTCGGTGCCGATCACCGTGGCGTAGCGCTGTTCCTTCTGCTTCACCGGCTCGACCTTGATGATGTCGGCGTACTGCAGGGAGGGCGCGGTTTCCAGCTCGTCGCCGGTACCAGGCGCGACATCGTCCTGGACCAGCGAGGGATCCTGCGCCGGCGTTTCGACCGCCACGTCGGGCTGGCGGTCGCGACTGTTCATGAATGCGGCCGTGGCGATGCCTCCGACCAGCAGGGCACCGGCAGCGATCAGTACGGTAGTGGCTTGCTTCATGGTCCGGGCTCTCCTCGCGGGCACTCCCCGCGGCAACGATGGGGCAGATTGCAGCACGGCGAACCTGAATGGCGGATCGCACCCGGTGCGCCACCGCTTCCCGAGCGTACACCACACCCGTGTTAGGTTTCCGCGCGTACTCCCGCGCGAGCCAGACGCCCATGCCCAATCCCCTGCTGCTGCCCCTCCTGCAATGGGCCCGCGGCCTGCGTTTTCCGACGCTGTTCGCGTTCACCGCCGCGACGTTCCTGGTCAACCTCGTGCTGCCGGACCCGCTGCCCTTCGTCGACGAACTGGCCTTCGGCCTGGCCACGCTGCTGCTGGCCAACTGGAAGCGGCGCAAGGATCCGCAGGTCGTCCACGACACGGCGCGACGGCGCTGAGGCACCGCGCCGACAGGCGACTGCATGGACCTGGTCGACAGCCACTGCCACCTCGACGCGGCGGAGTTTGACGGCGATCGCACTTCCGTGATCGAACGCGCGCGTGCGGCCGGCGTACGCCGGCAACTGGTGCCGGCGGTGACCGCGGCCAGCTGGCCGAAGCTGCGCGAGGTGTGCCGCGCCAGTCCCGGGCTGTTCCCCGCCTACGGCCTGCACCCGACCTCCCTCGCCGAACACCGGCCCGCCGACCTCGATGCGCTGGGCGAATGGATCGAGCGCGAGCGGCCGCGGGCGATCGGCGAATGCGGCCTGGACTACTTCGTCGAAGGCCTCGATCCGCAGGAGCAGGCGCGCTATTTCGATGGCCAGCTGAAGCTGGCGCGCGACACCGGCCTGCCGCTGATCGTGCATGCGCGACGCGCGGTCGATGCGGTGATCGCCTCGATCCGCCGCATCGGCGGCGCGCGCGGCCTGCGCGGCGTGGTCCACAGCTTCTCCGGCAGCCCCGAGCAGGCGGAGCAGCTGTGGAAGCTCGGCTTCATGGTCGGCCTCGGCGGCCCGCTCACCTACGGGCGCGCGCAGCGCCTGCGCCGGCTGGTGGCGTCGATGCCGCTGGAATTCCTGCTGCTGGAGACCGACGCCCCCGACCAGCCCGATGCCGGCATCCGCGGCCAGCGCAACGAACCGGCGCGCCTGCTGCGCGTGCTGGAAACCGTGGCCGAACTGCGCGGGCAGTCACCGGAGGACATCGCCGCGGCGACCAGCGCCAATGCCGGACGCCTGTTCGGACTCCCGGCCGCCGCCTGAGCGCGGTCAGGCCGCGCGCGTCTTCAGCAGCATCTCCAGCGCCTTGCCCGCCGCGGCGAAGGCGAAGGTGCCGGTGATGTGGGTGGCCGCGCCGAGGCCGGCGCCGCAGTCCAGCTTCAGCGCCGCGTCCGCGCCCAGCTGCGGGCGCACGCCGCAGACGGTGCCGTCGGGCTGCGGGTACTTCACGTTTTCCAGCGAATACACCGCCGGCACGCCGAAGTAGCGCTGCGGGTTCTTCGGGAAGGCGAACTCGCCGCGCAGCTTCTTGCGCACCAGCGCCAGCATCGCGTCGTGCTCGGTGCGCGAGAGGTCGCGCACCCGCACCAGGGTGGGGTCGGTGCGGCCGCCGGCCGAACCGACGGTGATCACCGGCTGCTTGCGCCGGCGGCACCAGGCGATCGCCTCGACCTTGGTGCGGAAGCTGTCGCAGGCGTCGATCACCAGGTCCGGGCGGCTGCCCAGCAGTTCCTCCAGGTTCGAACCGGTGAGGAACGACGGCACCGGACGCACGTCGATCGCCGGGTTGATCGCGCGGCAACGCTCGGCCATGGCCTCGGCCTTGCTGCGCCCGTACTGGCCGGCCAGCGCCGGCAGCTGGCGGTTGGTGTTGGACACGCACAGGTCGTCGGCGTCGATCAGTTCGATCGTGCCGACCGCCGAGCGCGCCAGCGCCTCGACCAGCCAGGAACCGACGCCGCCGAGGCCGACCACGGCCACGCGCATGCGCGAGAGGTGTTCCACGGCGCCACGGCCGTACAGCCGGTCCACGCCGGCGAAGCGTTCGAGGAGGGATGCATCCATCCGCGCATTCTAGCGGGCGCGCGCGGGCGGGCCCTATCATCCCCCGCCACCACAACCCCGGAAGGAGACGCTGCATGACCACCCAGGAAACCCGAGCCAAGGGCAATGCCGGACGCTACCTGTTCCTGTTCCTGCTCGGCCTGGTGGTCGGCGTGGTCGCGGCGGTGATGGCGCTGCGCGCGCTACAGGCGCGCACCGATCCCTTCCCCGAGGCGCTGATGAACGTGATGGCGCACCAGTCCGGGCAGTTGCGCGACGCGGCCAAGGCCAACCGCTGCACCGCCAGCGATGCCCTGCCGCGCCTGCAGTCGCTGCGCGCGCTGTCCAACGACGTGGAAGCGGCCTTCCCCGGCCTGCGCGACGACGCCCGCTTCGCCACCGCCGCCAGCAGCCTGCGCGCCGCCCTGGACGAGGCGCTGGCCGCGCCGCCTGCGGACTGCGCACAGCTGGCGACGGTCAACGAGCGCATCGGCCAGGGCTGCAAGGACTGCCATCGCGATTTCCGCTGAACCGTGGCTGATGCGACGCCGGCGCCGCCGGCGTCGCGCCGCGCCGGTTGGCACGGCGTTCACGCAGGCCGAAACACGATGGCCCCGGCGCGATGAAACGCGCAGTGCCGCCAATCCGCGATTCGTCACCAAGGAGAGACATGCGATGAAGCAGAGCCACCTGATCGGACTTGCCGCCACCGGCGTGCTGGTCCTCGCCGGCTGCACCACTTCGCCGAACTACGGTTCCGGCGGCTACTACGGCAGCTCCGCGCCGGCCTATCCCTCGCAGACCCGCTGCGCCGACTGCGGCCTGGTGACACGCATCGACGTGATCGGTTCGGGCCGCAGCGCCCCCTCGGCCACCGGCGCGATCCTCGGCGGCATCGTCGGCGCGGTCGCCGGCCACGAGATCTCTGACAAGACCGGCGGCAGCAAGGGCAACCAGAACGTGTCCGCCGTCGCCGGCGCCGCGGCCGGCGCGATGGCCGGCAACGCCATCCAGAAGCGCGTCACCGGCGACAGCTACGACATCCACGTGCGCATGGACGACGGCCGCACCGTGGTGATCAACCAGCGCGACCTGGGCGGCATCCGCGAGAACACCTACGTGCGCGTGGTCAACGGCAAGGTCATCCTGCGCTGACACCCTCCTGCGGCACGCCGGTCCCGGGCAGACCGACACCCGCAAAAGGAACGGCCCGCCGGTGGTGGCGGGCCGTTCCGGTTCCGGTTTTCAGCAGCGCCTCAGGCGGCCTGGACGGCGTCCGCCTGCAGGCCCTTCTGGCCCTGCACGACGGTGAAGGTGACCTTCTGGCCTTCCTTCAGGCTCTTGAAGCCCTGCATCTGGATGGCGCGGAAGTGCACGAACACGTCCTCGCCGTTCTCACGACTGATGAATCCGAATCCCTTGGCATCGTTGAACCACTTGACGGTGCCGGTCTCGCGCTCTGCCATTACGGGTGACTCCTCGAACTTTGCTGGGTGGTGGTTACGCCGTTGCCGCGGCGGCTGGTTGCAAGGAGTACGCGAGGTGTAACGATGTAGCGGACCATCACCATCACATCTGGACCTACCGCATCAGGCCACGGTTCACGGTGACCTTGCCAAGCGCAGCGGCCCCAACTTACCCCTCGTTCAGGGGAAATGCAATCATGCCCAGGGACCCGGCCCGGAGCCGCCGGACCGGCCGGAATGGAGACCCCTAACGCCCATGGATCCCACCGTCTTCTGGTATGTCCTCGCCGCCATCCTGGTCCTGGTCGGGCTGGCCGGCGTCATCCTCCCCGCCCTGCCGGGCCTGCCGCTGGTCTTCGTCGGCATGCTGCTGGCGGCCTGGGCCGGGGATTTCGAGCGGATCGGACCGCTGGTGCTGGTGCTGCTCGGCCTGCTGACCGTGTTGTCGATCGTGGCCGACTTCCTCGCCACCGCCGCCGGCGCCAAGCGGGTCGGCGCCGGGCCGATGGCGGTCTGGGGCGCGGCCCTGGGCACCCTGGCCGGCCTGTTCTTCGGCCCGCTGGGCCTGATCGCCGGCCCGTTCATCGGCGCCCTGCTCGGCGAGTTGTGGCATACCCGGGCCCTGCGCCGCGCCGCCCATGTCGGCCTGGCCACCTGGGTGGGCCTGCTGCTGGGCACGGTGCTCAAGCTGGCCCTGGCCTTCGCCATGCTCGGCCTGTTCGTGCTGGCCTGGTTCTTCTGATTCCCTATTCATCTGTACAGGAGATGCTCTTGAAACGGATCCCGCCCCTCGCCCCGCTGGCCTGTGCCCTCGCTGGCGGCATGGCGCCGGCTGCCGCCGCCCAGGAGATCGCCGCCCGCCCGGCCTCGGCCGAGGCCTGCCTGGCCATCGCCTCCGGCGCCCAGCGCCTGGCCTGCTACGACGCCGCGCTCGGCTACACCACGCCCGGCCCGGCCGAGGCCGACCGCGCCGCCGAGGATGCGGCGGCCAACATCCAGCGCGCGCAGGAACAGGCCGAGGCGGACACCGCCGGGACGAAACGGCGCCCGCTGGAACTGTTCCGCAACGAGGACCTGGGCAGCGATCCGGCCGATGCCCGCGCCCTGGCCAACGCCGGCCGGGGGGCGCTGCTGGACAGCCGTTGGGAACTGGCCAAGGACTCCAAGCTCGGCATCTTCCAGCTGCGCGCCTACAAGCCGGTGTACGCGCTGCCGGCGTTCTGGACCAGCAAGCCGAACACGCGCCCGCATTCGCCCAACCCGAACAACACCGTCACCACGCCTGAGGAGCTGGACAGCGTCGAGGCCAAGTTCCAGATCAGCTTCAAGACCAAGCTGGCCGAGGACCTGTTCGGCGACAACGGCGACATCTGGGCCGGCTACACCCAGAGCTCGCGCTGGCAGGCCTACAACTCGGAGATCTCGCGCCCGTTCCGCGAGACCAACTACGAACCGGAAGTGATGCTGGTGTTCCGCAACAACTACAGCCTGTTCGGCTGGAAGGGGCGGATGATGGGCGTGGGCATCAACCACCAGTCCAACGGCCGCAGCGACCCGCTCTCGCGCAGCTGGAACCGGGTGATCTTCACTGCCGGCCTGGACCGCGAGAACTGGGCCTTCGTGGTCCGCCCCTGGTACCGCGTCAGCGAGGGCGCGCGCGACGACAACAATCCGGATATCGAGGACTACATCGGCCGCGGCGACGCGATGCTGGTGTACAACCGCAACGGCCACGAGCTGAGCCTGACCGGTCGCCACTCGCTGCGCGGCGGCGACCGCTCGCACGGCTCGCTGCAGTTGGACTGGGGCTTCCCGATCAGCAACCTGCTGCGCGGCCACGTGCAGGTGTTCGACGGCTACGGCGAGAGCCTGATCGACTACAACCACCGCGCCACGTACATTGGCGTCGGTTTCGCACTGCTGGAGTGGTTCTGAGGATGGCCGCCGACAAGGGCAAGGTGACGATCTGGCACAACCCGCGCTGCGGCAACTCGCGCGGCGCGCTGCAGCTGCTGCGCGAACGCGGCATCGAGCCGGAGGTGGTCGACTACCTTGCGAATCCGCCGGACCGCGCGACATTGCTGGAGGTCGCCACCGCCAGCGGCGTCGGCCTGCGCGGCCTGGTCCGCGACAAGGAAGCGGTGTTCGCCGAGCTCGGCCTGGGCGGCGCCGACGACGCGACCCTGCTGGAC
Source organism: Pseudoxanthomonas sp. J35 (assembly GCF_000513995.1). GTDB lineage: Bacteria > Pseudomonadota > Gammaproteobacteria > Xanthomonadales > Xanthomonadaceae > Pseudoxanthomonas. The sequence continues at coordinate 40,944 of NZ_AZVB01000013.1, read as the reverse complement.
GCGATGCTCGCCCACCCGATCCTGATCAACCGGCCGGTGGTCATCACCGCGCGCGGCACCCGCCTGTGCCGGCCGCCGGAGAAGGTGCTGGAACTGCTGGACTGAGGGCAGGACAGCGCGTGCTGCGGAGGCGGCGTCCGCCTGGGCGCCGCGGCCCCGGCGACTCCTCCGGAGCGTGGCGCCGCCACGATGACCACTGGCGTCGAGCGGCGTCCGGCTCAGGTCCAGTCGCTGATGCCCTCGCGCCGGTAGACCTCGGCGAAGCTGGGCAGCGACTTCATCCGCGTCGCGTACTCGCGCAGCACCGGCCAGCTGTCGGTCGGTTTGGGCATGTTGCGCGACCAGCGCATCAGCATGGTCATGACGAAATCCACCGCGGTGCGCTGTGCGCCGAGCATGTACGGGCCGCCCTGGCGTTCGAGGTGGCCGGCCACCTGCTGCCACGCCACCTCCAGCGCCGCGCGCGCCGGCGCCTTTGCCGCTTCCTGGTACTCCGCTCCGGCCGGCTCCGCCGGATAGAACCAGGCGCGGTAGTGCGGCATCAGCGTGTACACGCAGAAGCACATCCAGCGGTAGTAGTCGCCGCGCGCCGGCGTGCCCGGCGCCGGCGCCAGACCGGCCTGCGGGTACAGGTCGGCCAGGTGCATGGCGATCGCCGCGGACTCGGTGAGCACCTGGCCGTCGATCACCAGCGTCGGCACGCGGCCGGCGGGGTTGAGCGCCAGGTACTCGGGCGACTTCTGCTCGCGCCGGTCGAAATCCAGCTGGCGCAGCTCGTGTTCGATGCCCAGTTCGATCAGCAGCCAATGCACCACCAGCGAGGCGGTGCTTGGGGAACCGTAGAGGACGACGGGCATCGCGCAGCTCCTGCGGGGGGAAGCGGCGATTATGGCCCTGCCCGGGCGCAAGAAGAACGGGCCGGCATCGCTGCCGGCCCGCCTGTCCAGTCCGATGTCGCGTGGCCTCAGGCCACGATCACCGGGATCTTGCCGATCTTCGCCTGCCACTGGCGCGGACCGGTCCTGTGCACCGATTCACCGGTGGAATCCACGGCGACGGTCACCGGCATGTCCTTGACCTCGAACTCGTAGATCGCCTCCATGCCCAGGTCCTCGAACGCGACCACGCGCGAGGCCTTGATCGCCTTGGACACCAGGTAGGCCGAGCCACCCACGGCCATCAGGTACACGGCCTTGTTGTCGCGGATGGCCTCGATCGCCGCCTCGCCGCGCTCGGCCTTGCCGACCATGCCCAGCAGGCCGGTCTGCTCCAGCATCTGCCGGGTGAACTTGTCCATGCGGGTGGCGGTGGTCGGGCCGGCCGGGCCGACGACCTCCTCGCGCACCGGATCGACCGGGCCGACGTAGTAGATGAAGCGGTTGGTGAAGTCCACCGGCAGCTCCTCGCCGCGGTTGAGCATGTCGACCATGCGCTTGTGCGCGGCGTCGCGGCCGGTCAGCAGCTTGCCGTTGAGCAGCAGCACCTCGCCCGGCTTGAACCTGGCCACTTCCTCGCGGGTGATGGTGTCGAGGTCGACGCGGCGGGCGTTGGTCGGGTTGTAGGTCAGCTTCGGCCAGTCCTCCAGCGACGGCGGGTCGAGGGCGACCGGGCCGCTGCCGTCCAGGGTGAAGTGCGCATGGCGGGTGGCGGCGCAGTTGGGGATCATCGCCACCGGCAGGTTGGCCGCGTGGGTCGGGTAATCCTTGATCTTGATGTCCAGCACCGTGGTCAGGCCGCCCAGGCCCTGGGCACCGATGCCCAGCGCGTTGACCTTCTCGTACAGCTCCAGGCGCAGCTCCTCGACCCGGTTGGACGGGCCGCGGGCGATGAGGTCCTGGATGTCGATCGGCTCCATCAGCGCTTCCTTGGCCAGCAGCATCGCCTTCTCGGCGGTGCCGCCGATGCCGATGCCGAGCATGCCCGGCGGGCACCAGCCGGCGCCCATGGTCGGCACGGTCTTCATCACCCAGTCCACGATCGAATCGGACGGGTTGAGCATGGCGAACTTGCTCTTGGCCTCCGAGCCGCCGCCCTTGGCCGCGACGATCACGTCGACCCGGTTGCCGGGGACGATCTTGACGTTGACCACGGCCGGGGTGTTGTCGCGGGTGTTCAGGCGCCTGCCGGCCGGGTCGGCCAGCACCGAGGCGCGCAGCTTGTTGTCCGGGTGGTTGTAGGCGCGGCGCACGCCCTCGTTGACCATGTCCTCCACGCCCATGGTCGCGTCGTCCCAACGCACGTGCATGCCGATCTCGAGGAACACGGTGACGATGCCGGTGTCCTGGCAGATCGGGCGGTGGCCCTCGGCGCACATGCGCGAGTTGATCAGGATCTGCGCCATCGCGTCCTTGGCCGCGGGCGATTCCTCGCGCTCGTACGCGGCGGCGAGGTTCCGGATGTAGTCGACCGGGTGGTAGTAGCTGATGTACTGCAGCGCGTCGGCGACGGACTGGATCAGGTCTTCCTGCCTGATCGAAACCGGGGTGGAGGACACGGAAGCGGGGGAAGCGGTCACGGCTGGCTCTTGGCGGGCGGAAAACCCGCCCATTTTAGGTCAAAGTGGGTCCCCGGCCGGCGGCTGTCACACCGGCACACGCTGTTCCGTCCTGGGATCCATGGAACCTGTTGATCCTTTCCATCGACATCGGCCGCGCCTGCTGGCCCTCGCCTACCGCCTGCTCGGGATCCGGGCCGACGCCGAGGACCTGGTCCAGGACGCCTGGCTGCGCTGGCACCAGGCCGACCGCGCCGCGATCGCCGATCCGGAAGCCTGGCTGGTGACCACCACCACCCGCCTGGGGATCGACCGCCTGCGCGCCGCCCGGCGCCGGCGCGAGGCCTATCCGGGACCCTGGCTGCCGGAACCGGCATCGATCGACCCAGACACCCCCGCCGCGAACGAGGCCGCCGACGACGCCCCCGGCCTGGCACGGGCGCTGGAACGGGCCGAGGAGGTCCCGCTCGCCTTCCTGGCCGTGCTGGAGCGGCTGGGTCCGGAGGAGCGCGCGGCGTTCCTGCTGCGCGAAGTGTTCGAGCACGACTACGCCGCGATCGCCGCCTTGCTGGAACGCAGCGAGGCCGCGTGCCGGCAGATCGTGCACCGGGCGCGCGTCCGGGTCGCCGAGGCGCGGCCACACTTCGGCGTCGATCCGCGCCAGCACCGGCGCCTGCTCGAGAAGTTCATGCATGCCGCGCGCGAGGGCGACCGCGAGGCGCTGCGGGCGCTGCTCCATGCCGACGCGCGGCTGGTCTCCGACGGCGGCGGCAAGGCGCTGGCGGCGATCCGGCCGCTGCACGGCGCCGAGCGTATCGCCCGGCTGTACTGGGCGGTGGCGCGCCGGCACGACCCCACGGTGCGCTGGCAGCTGGGCCGGGCCAACGGCGAACCGGCCATCCTGCGCTACCGCGACGGGCAGCTGGTGGGGGTCACCGTAGCCACCATCGAGGGCGGGCGGATCACCGCGCTGTACACCGTCGCCAACCCGGACAAGCTCGCTGTCACAGGCGCAGCGCCCGGGACGTCCTGGGGGTGAAGGCGGCCATGGTGGCCGCCGGAGCCCAAGCGCATGAACTTCCATCGCGTCGAATACCCGAAACTCGTCCCTGCCGCTTTCAAGGCGCTGTACGCCGCCAGCAATGCCGTGCACGCGGGCGCCCTCGAACCCGCCCTGGTCGAGCTGGTCTTCCTGCGCGTGTCGCAGGTCAACGGCTGCGCCTACTGCATGGACATGCACGGCACCGTGCTGCGCAAGGCCGGCGTCGATCCGCGCAAGCTCGACACCCTGGCCGGCTGGCGCGACAGCCGCTTCTTCGACGCGCGCGAGCGCGCCGCCCTGGACTGGGCCGAGGCGCTGGCCACCCTGCCCTCCGGCGCGCCGGACGATGCGGGCTACGAAGCCCTGCAGGCGCATTTCGACGAGGCCGGCATCGCCACGCTGACCATGGCCGTGGCGCTGATCATCGCCTGGAACCGGCTGGGCGTGCGCCTGCGGCCCGAGCTGCCGTAGGCGGCCGCACTCAGCCCTGCGCGTCGAAGCGCGAGCGCAGGGCCTGGCGGTAGCGCCGGCTGCACGGCAGCACGCTGCCGTCCTTCAGGTGCACGCGGGCGTCGCCGCTGTCCAGCGGCTCGATCGAGGCGACCTGGCCCAGCGCGACCAGGTGGCTGCGGTGGATCCGCGCGAACCGGCGCGGATCCAGTTGCTCCTCGACCCGCGCCAGGGTGCTGCGCAGCGGATAGTCGCGGCCGCGCACGTGCAGGTTCACGTAGTTGCCCGAGGCCTGCAGCCATTCGACCTCGTCGATCGCCACCAGGAACTCGCGGCCCAGCTTGCGCACCAGGAAGCGCTCCGGGCGCGGCGCCGGCCCGGGCGCCGGGCCGTCCTCCTCCACGCCGGTACCTGGCAGGCTGGCCTCGCCCTGCCAGCGCCGCATCAGGAAGCGGTAGCCCTCCATCAGCACCACCATGCCGGCGAAGCCGCGCACGTCCTTCAGGTACTCGTAGAGCAGGCCCCGAGGCCAGGAGCCGAAATCGTACTGGCTGCCCATCGCCCGGTAGGCCAGCACGCGCAGGCCGACCATGGCCAGCACGTGGACCAGGCACAGGACCACGCTGGCGGCCAGGTACAGCGCCAGCCGCTGCCACAGCAGGTGCCAGTAGAACGGAAAGCGGCCGGTGAACCAAGCCGCCGCCGGGACCAGGACCAGTAGCCATACCAGCGCGCTGCTGCCTTCCCACACCACCGGCTCCCAGGCCGCCGAACCGGCGCCCAGACGGCGCAGGTCGATCAGGGTCGTGAGGCTGTTACCGAGGAAGTTGGCCAGGATCAGCGCGGTCCACAGCCCCGCTTCCACCCACGGTTTCCACGGAAGGTAACGCTGGTAGGACAGGGGCTGGCGCTGGAACGTCGCCTGTCCGGCTGGGGCCTGCTGCTGTGGCCGGCCATCGCACTGGGCCTGGCGCGCGTGCTGCTCATCGGCCGTTTCGGGTCGACCCATGCCCTGGTGGACGACTGGTACAACCATGTCCAGTACTTCGGCGTGTTCCTGCTCGGCTTCCTGGTCGCGCGCCGCGACGGCTTCTGGGACGCGGCCGTGCGCCTGCGCTGGCCGGCGCTGCTGCTGTGGCTGGCCACCTGGGCCGCGCAGGCCGGCTACATGGCCGCGTACGCCGACAGCGATCCGCCGCAGGCACTGCGCCTGGCGATGCGCATCGCCTGGGGCCTGGACCAGTGGGCCGCGATCGTGGCGGTGCTCGGCTTCGCCCGCCACTGGGCACCCGGCGACAGCAGGGCGCTGCGTTACCTGGTGCCGGCGGTGTTTCCGGTCTACATCCTCCACCAGACGGTGATCGTGGTCGCCGCACACAACCTGCAGCCGCTCGGCCTGGCGCCGGCAGTCGAAGGGCCGCTGCTGGTCCTGCTCACCTTCGCCGCCTGCTTCGGCGCCTACGAGGTGATCCGGCGGGTGCCGCCGCTGCGGCCGCTGTTCGGCTTGAAGCCGGGCGCGGAGCGCGCCGGATGCGTGCTGCCCGGCTCCAATCCGGCGACGCGGTGAGCGGCGCCCACGGCAGGCTCGACCAACAGCGAAGTCGCGGCCTCGACCCCACGCCCGGCCGCGCCCGTATACTCGGCCTGTTCGGGTTGTAGTTCGAAGGTACCGGCCCAGCCGGCACCGCGACAGGGGGAACCTGGCAAGGCTGCCTCGTGCAGCAACACGCCCGCGTCGGCAGGACGCGGGCGGCTGGTCCTGCCTGCGCCGCACGCTGCGGCCCGGCGCGTTTCCTCCCGACCAGCACCAGACCATGTCCAGACTCCAGTTCCCGCGGTGCCCCCTCGCTTCCAGGCTGCTGGCCGTGGTGCTGACGATGGCGATGGCGGAGGCGGCGGCGCAGGCCGCCGAGGTCGAACCGGCCGAGGACGCCGTGTACCGCTGCCTGGGCATCCGCGAAAGCCAGCCGCGCGAGGCGATCGCGCTGTCCGAATCGCTGCTGGCGCGGAGCGACCTGGACAAGCTGCAGCGGATCAAGGCATTCGCCTGCAAGGGCGTGGCCGAGGTGATGGCCGGCGAGATCCAGCAGTCGCAGGCCACGGCCGCCGCAATGGAGGAAGCGATCGAGGACGCGCCGGAGCTGGAACCGGGCGACCGCCTGCGCGCGATCTCGCACGTCGGCCGGATCCTGCACGAAGGCGCGCAGATCCACCGCGCCAGCGAGGTCTACGAGCGGGTGATCGCCATCGGCGCCAGCGTCGGTGGCGAGGACGCCACCCGGGTGCAAGCCACCACCTTCAACAACATCGGCCTGATCCACGCCGACTTCCTCGATTCGGCGGAGGCCGCCGACGGCTATTACCGCCAGGCCATGGAGCTGTACGACTCGATCGGCGAGCGCAGCGTGGCCACCCTGTACAACATCGGGGTCAACCAGCTGCGGCAGGGCGACCGGGCCGGTGCGCTGGAGACGTTCCGCGAGGCCGCCGCGCTGGTGGCGAAGGAGTCGGGCAAACGGGTCATCGCCCTGCGCATCGACAGCGCGCTGGCCGAGCTCAAGCCGGGCCTGGACGTGTCGACCCGGCTGGCCCGCCTGGAGGCGATCCGCCGCCAGCAGGCCAGTGTCTCCGACACCATCTTCGAAGGCATCACCCTGGCGCGGATGGCGGTGCTGGAGGCGCAGGCGTCGCAGCCGCAGCGCGCGCTGGCCGACGCCGAACGCAGCCTGGAGCTGGTCGGCAACTCGCGCACGCCCCCCGACATCTACTTCGCCCTGGACGCGCTCACCGAGGTCCACGCCGTGCTGGGCAACACCCGGCAGGCGCTGGAATACGCCACGCGCAAGCACGCGATGAAGCAGCAGGCGCTGCGCCAGCAGCGCATGGACATGCTGGCCACCCTGCAGGCCGGCACCCACGACCTGGCCACCCAGCTGGAACTGGAACGCATGCGCCACGCCGAACAGATCCGGCGCCTGCAGGAGCAGCGCGCGCGCACGCTGCGCACGGCCGCGATCGTGGGCCTGGCGCTGGCCCTGCTGGGTACCGTCGCCGTGGTCCTGCTGCAGCGCCGCCGCCAGCGCCAGCTGCGCATCCTCAGCGAACGTGACGCGCTCACCGGCCTGGCCAACCGCCATGCCGCCACCGCCGCGCTCGACACGATGGCGACGCGGCATCCGGGCGGCGCCCGCGACGTGCTGTTCCTGGTCGACATCGACCACTTCAAGCAGATCAACGACCGCCTCGGCCACGACGCCGGCGACCGCGTGCTGGTCGAAGTGGCCGCGCGCCTGCGCACCGCCTGCGGGCCCGGCGACCTGGTATCGCGCTGGGGCGGCGAGGAATTCCTGGTCGCCTGCCACGGCCTGTCGCCGGACCAGGCCGGCCAGGTCGCCGAGCGCCTGCGCAAGGCACTGCGCTACACCCTGCGCGTGGACGGTGGCAGCTGCGACGTCAGTGCTTCGGTCGGCCTGGCGCCGGCGCCGTTCTTCGAGACGCCCGATGGCGAAGCCGCCTACCGCTGGGACCGTGCCCTGCGCATGGCCGACCGCGCCCTCTACGTGGCCAAGCAGCGCCGCGACGCGTGGGTGGGCTACTGGGGCGGGCAGCTGCCCGCCGGCGCCGACGACGATCCGATCGCCGCGGATCCGGAAACCAGCCCGCACGTGACGCGGATGCCCTCACCAGCGGCGGATTCGCCGTCGCCGCAACCCCACAGCGTCGTCGCCGATCCGGCCTGAGCGCGCGGCAGGCGTGCGCCCGCCCGGTCAGGCCGGCGCGAGGTGCTCGACCAGCAGCTGGATCGCCTGCCCGCCGCGGTAGTCGTCGGGCGCGAGCCGGTAGGCCAGGTGCAGGTGCGGCGCCGGCGGCGTGCCGCGCCAGCCGCCGAAGTGGATCGCCGCCAGCTGCTCGCGTCGCGACGGATGGCGCAGGCCCAGCCTCAGGTGGCGCTCGCCTACCCGGCGCCAGTCCAGCACCTCGAAGTGGCCGTCGAACAGCGGCTCCGGGAAGCCCTGCCCCCACGGCCCGCCATCGCGCAGGGCCTCGGCATGGAAGCGGTCGAACTCCTGCGGCAGCAGTTCGCCGTCGCTGAGCAGTTCGGCCTGCAACAGCGTATCGTCGAGCACCGCGCGCGCGTGCGCCAGCCACGCCTGCTCGAACGCGGGCAGCCGGTCCAGCGCCAACGTCAGCCCGGCGGCCATCGCATGTCCACCGAAGCGCTCGATCAGCCCGGGATGGGCGCTGTCCACCGCAGCCAGCGCATCGCGGATATGGAAGCCGGGAATCGAACGCGCCGAGCCACGCAGCGTGGTCGCGCCCGGCTCGGCCGGGGCGAACGCCAGCACCGGGCGGTGCAGGCGTTCCTTGATCTTCGAGGCCACCAGGCCGACCACGCCCGGATGCCACTCCGGATCGAACAGGCACGGCGCCAGCGGCGGCTCGCCCTCTTCCAGCCGCGCGCGCGACAGCGCGGCTTCGGCCGCATCGGTCATGTCCTGCTGCACGGCGCGACGCTCGGCATTGATCTGCTCGAGGATGCCGGCAAGTTCCATCGCCCGCTGTGGTTCGTCGGTGAGCAGGCATTCGATGCCCAGCGCCATGTCCTCGAGACGACCTGCGGCGTTGAGGCGCGGGCCGATGGCGAAGCCGATATCGGCGGCGGTCAGGCGGCTGGCGTCGCGACCACAGGCCTGGACCAGCGCGCGCAGGCCCGCGCAGCCCTGGCCCATGCGCAGGCGGCGCAGGCCGGCGGCGACCAGGGCGCGGTTGTTCGCGTCCAGCGGCACCAGGTCGGCGACCGTGCCTACCGCGACCAGGTCCAGCAGCGTGGTCAGGTCCGGCTCGCCAGCGGCGAACGCGCCGGCCTCGCGCATGCGCCGGCGCAGCGCCAGCAGCAGGTAGAAGACCACGCCGACGCCGGCCAGCGCCTTGCTCGGGAACGCGTCGCCGGGCAGGTTCGGATTGACGATGGCATCGGCCGCCGGCAGGCGCGGCCCGGGCAGGTGGTGGTCGGTGACCACGACCTGCCAGCCGCGTGCGCGCGCCGCCTCGATGCCGGCGTGGCAGGCGATGCCGTGGTCGACGGTCAGCAGCAGGTCCGGCTGCAGCGGCGCGAGTTCGGCGACCAGCGCCGGCGACAGGCCGTAGCCGTGGACCATGCGGTTGGGCACCGCGTGCGAGACGCGGCGCGCGCCGAGCATGCGCAGGCCGCGCACGCCGGTGGCGCAGGCGGTGGCGCCGTCGCAATCGAAATCGCCGACGACCAGGATGTGGCGGTCGGCGCGGATGGCTTCGTGGAGCAGCGCGGTCGCCGCATCGAGGCCGTGCAGCGCGTCGGGCGGCAGCAGGCCGGACAGGCGCGGCCGCGCCAGGTCGGGGCTGTGCGCGCCGCGCGCGGCGTAGATCCGGCGCAGCAACGGGGGAATGGCATCGGGCCAGACGCCACCCGATTCCACGCCGGGGCGCCTGACGATCCGCGGCGCCGCCATCTCAGACGGCGTCCGCGGCCAGGCTCAGGCTGGCCAGCGGCCGGCGCCAGAACTGCCAGCGGCGCTGGCCGCGGCGCAGGCTCAGGCTGGCACCGTCCTCGAAATCCAGCTCCAGCATGTCGTACTCGCCGCGCTCCATCGACTGCAGCAGCGGCGGCAGCACCTGGCCGGCCAGCAGGTCCAGGCTGCGCACGCGGCGCATATCGACCAGGCTGTCGCCGGCCGGACCGTCGCCGGGCGAGGCCGGGGTGGCGATCGCGGCGCCGGCCATCTGCGCCAGGCCCTGCAGCAGCGGGTCCTGGCTGCGCACGTGCAGGTAACGCGACTGCACGGCGTCGGGCAGCTGTCCGGCACCCCAGAACCACAGCGCATTCACCGCCGGCTTGCCCAGCGCGGCGCGTTCGCGGTTGCGCGGATGCTGGTGCAGCGCCACCTGCACCTCGGTGATCAGCGCGCGCCAGCGTCGCGCCGCGGCTTCCTCGCCCTGCGGCAGCGCCGCGAACAGGTCCTCGCCCAGCGCCTCGTCGGGCCCCGGCAGCGGCGGCAGGCGCGTGCCCGCCGGCAGGCGCAGGTACCAGCGCGCCGGATGCGGTGCGTCGAGCGCGAAACCGGCGTCGCCGAACAACGGGCGCAGTGCTGGCAGGAAGGCCTGCAGGTCGTCGCCGTCCAGGGCGAGGTTCTCGCCCCAGCCGAGCAGGCGCGCGCCGGTGAGGTCCGGGGCCACGTAGGCCGGATCGGCGCGCAGCCAGATCTCGTCGGCGGCCACGGCCGGGCCGTCGCCGGCATCGACCAGGCGGGTCAGCGCGGCTACCGGCCAGTGGTCCGGCAACAGGCGGAAATGGCGCGCCAGCTGCGCGCGCGTCCCCGCCTCGCCGGATCCATGGTCGGCGCGCGCCAGCACCCTGCCGACGGGCACCGGCAACGGGCCCGGCAGGCGGGTCCGTTCCGGCAGCAGCAGGGTGATGGTCGCCATCAGCCGAGGTAGGCCACGCCGGCGATTTCGTACTCGCGCTTGCCGCCGGGCGCGTCGATCACGATCGCGTCGCCCTCCTCCTTGCCGATCAGCGCACGCGCCACCGGCGAGGAGATCGCGATCAGGCCCTGCTTGATGTCGGCTTCCAGGTCGCCGACGATCTGGTAGCGCACTTCCTCGTCGGTCTCGACGTCGGCCAGGGTCACGGTGGCGCCGAACACGACCTTGCTGCCGGCGTTGAGCTTGGTCACGTCGATCAGGTCGGCGTGCGACAGCTCGCTTTCCAGCTGCTTGATCCGGCCTTCGATGAAGCCCTGCTGTTCGCGCGCGGCGTGGTACTCGGCGTTCTCCTTGAGGTCGCCGTGGCCGCGTGCCTCGGCGATCGCGGCGATCACCTCGGGGCGCTTCACCGTCTTCAGGTACTCGAGTTCCTCGCGCAGGCGCTGGGCGCCCTTGAGGGTCATCGGGGCTCTCACGATTGCAGCTCCTTGTGCAGCTCCTGCAGCGACCAGACCGGGCCGGTGCCGCGGAATTCAAGCGAATGCACCAGCGCCCTGGCGCCGGCGATGGTGGTCGAATAGGTCACGCGCTGCTGCAGCGCCTCGCGGCGGATCGAGAACGAATCGGCGATCGCCGCGCGGCCTTCGGTGGTGTTGACGATGTAGTTGATCTCGCCGTTCTTGATCGAGTCGACGATGTGCGGGCGGCCCTCGGCCACCTTGTTCACCACCGTGCATTCGATGCCGTGCTCCTGCAGCCACGCCGCGGTGCCGCGGGTGGCGACCAGGCTGAAGCCGCGCTCCAGCAGCGCGCGGGCGACCGGCAGCACCCGCTTCTTGTCCGGGTCGCGGACCGAAACGAAGGCCTTGCCCGGCTGCGGCGCCTTGATGCCGCCGGCTTCCTGCGCGCGCGCCATCGCCGCGCCGAAGCTGCGGCCCACGCCCATCACCTCGCCGGTGGAACGCATCTCCGGGCCGAGGATCGGGTCCACGCCCTGGAACTTGGCGAACGGGAAGATCGCTTCCTTGACCGAGTAGTAATCCGGCACGACTTCCTTCGTCGCCCCCTGCTCGGCCAGGGTCCGGCCGGCCATGCAGCGCGCGGCGATCTTGGCCAGGGCCACGCCGGTGGCCTTGGACACGAACGGCACGGTCCGCGAGGCGCGCGGGTTCACTTCCAGCAGGTAGACGGTGTCGTCGCCGTCCTCGTTGGTCTGGATCGCGAACTGGGTGTTCATCAGGCCGACGACGTTGAGCGCCTTGGCCAGCTCGACGACCTGGCGGCGCAGCTCGTCCTGGGTGGCGGCCGACAGCGAGTACGGCGGCAGCGAGCACGAGGAGTCGCCCGAGTGCACGCCGGCCTCCTCGATGTGCTCCATCACGCCGCCGACCAGGGTGGCGCCGGTGGCGTCGGCGATCAGGTCGACGTCCACTTCCACGGCGTTGTCGAGGAAGCGGTCCAGCAGCACCGGCGAGTCGTTGGAGACCTTCACCGCGTCGCGCACGTAGCGGGCCAGGTCGGCCTCGCCGTAGACGATCTCCATGGCGCGGCCGCCGAGCACGTAGCTCGGGCGCACCACCAGCGGGTAGCCGATCTCGCGTGCCAGCGCCAGCGCCTCGTCGGCGGTGCGCGCGGTACGGTTCGGCGGCTGCTTCAGGCCCAGCTTCTCGACCAGCTGCTGGAAGCGCTCGCGGTCCTCGGCCAGGTCGATGGAATCCGGGCTGGTGCCGATCACCGGCACGCCGTTGGCCTCCAGCGCGCGCGCCAGCTTCAGCGGGGTCTGGCCGCCGTACTGCACGATCACCCCCTTCGGCTGCTCCAGCTCGACGATCTCCAGCACGTCCTCGAGCGTCAGCGGCTCGAAGTACAGGCGGTCGGAGGTGTCGTAGTCGGTGGAGACCGTCTCCGGGTTGCAGTTGACCATGATGGTCTCGTAGCCGTCCTCGCGCAGGGCAAGGGCGGCATGGACGCAGCAGTAGTCGAACTCGATGCCCTGGCCGATGCGGTTGGGACCGCCGCCGAGGATCATGATCTTCTCGCGGTCGGACGGATTGGCCTCGCACTCGTCCTCGTAGGTCGAGTACAGGTAGGCGGTGCTGGTGGCGAACTCGGCGGCGCAGGAGTCCACGCGCTTGTACACCGGACGCACCTTGTGCGCGCGGCGCAGGGCGCGGATCGCGGCCTCGTTGGTGCCGGTCAGCTGGGCCAGGCGCGCGTCGGAGAAGCCGTCGCGCTTGAGCTTGCGCAGGCGCTTCGCGTCCAGCGTGTCCAGGCCTTCGGCGGCCACGCGCTTCTCCTCCTGGATGATCTCCTCGATCTGGTCCAGGAACCACGGGTCGATGAACGACAGCGCGTGGATGTCCTCCACGCTCATGCCGGCGCGGAAGGCGTCGGCGACGTAGAACAGCCGCTCCGGGCCCGGCGCCTTCAGCTCCCGGCGCAGGGTGGCCAGGTCGTCCTCGTCCGCCAGGTCCAGGCCGGTGGGATCGAAACCGACCTTGCCGGTCTCCAGGCCGCGCAGGGCCTTCTGCACCGACTCGCGGAAGGTGCGACCCATGGCCATCACCTCGCCCACCGACTTCATCTGGGTGGTCAGGCGCGCGTCGGCCTGCGGGAACTTCTCGAAGGCGAAGCGCGGGATCTTGGTGACCACGTAGTCGATCGCCGGCTCGAACGAGGCCGGGGTCTTGCCGCCGGTGATCTCGTTCTTCAGCTCGTCCAGGGTGTAGCCCACGGCCAGCTTGGCCGCGACCTTGGCGATCGGGAAGCCGGTAGCCTTGGAGGCCAGCGCCGAGGAACGCGACACGCGCGGGTTCATCTCGATGACCACGACGCGGCCGGTCTGGGCGTTGATGCCGAACTGCACGTTCGAACCGCCGGTGTCCACGCCGATCTTGCGCAGCACCGCGATCGAGGCATCGCGCAGGCGCTGGTACTCCTTGTCGGTCAGGGTCTGCGCCGGGGCGACGGTGATCGAGTCGCCGGTGTGCACGCCCATCGGGTCCAGGTTCTCGATCGAGCAGACGATGATGCAGTTGTCCGCCTTGTCGCGGACCACCTCCATCTCGAACTCCTTCCAGCCCAGCACCGATTCCTCGATCAGGACCTCGTGCACCGGCGACAGCTCGAGGCCGCGCTTGACGATGTCCTCGAACTCCTCCCGGTTGTAGGCGATGCCGCCGCCGCTGCCGCCCAGGGTGAAGGACGGGCGGATGATGGTCGGATAGCCGACCTTGACCTGGATCTCCACGGCCTGCTCGAAGCTGCGCGCCACCTCGGCCTTCGGGCATTCCAGGCCGATCTCCTGCATCGCCACGCGGAACAGCTCGCGGTCCTCGGCCATGCGGATGGCCTCGCGCGAGGCCCCGATCAGCTCGACGCCGTACTTCTCCAGCACGCCGTGGTCGGCCAGGTCCAGCGCGCAGTTCAGCGCGGTCTGGCCGCCCATCGTCGGCAGCAGCGCGTCCGGGCGCTCCTTGGCGATGATCTTCTCGACCGTCTGCCAGTTGATCGGCTCGATGTACACCGCGTCGGCGGTGTCCGGGTCGGTCATGATCGTCGCGGGGTTGCTGTTGACCAGCACCACGCGATAGCCCTCCTCGCGCAACGCCTTGCACGCCTGCGCGCCCGAGTAGTCGAACTCGCAGGCCTGGCCGATGACGATCGGGCCGGCGCCGATGATGAGGATGGTCTGGATGTCGCTGCGCTTGGGCATTTCGCTCTCTTGCTCGGTCCCTGATCAGGGGCTCAGGGGGTGCCGGCCGTGGACGCCTTCGCGCCCGGGCCGATGTACTTGTCGAAGAAGGCAAGCATCTTCGTGTAGAGGTTCACGTTGTTCTCGACGTCGCGGAAGCCGTGCCCTTCCTTGGGCTCGACCACCACCAGCTCGGGCTTCTTGCCGACCTTGTCCATCTGCGAGACCAGGAAGTTCATGTTCTTGATCGGCACGCGCACGTCCTTGGCGCCGTGGACCAGCATCACCGGGGCCTTGAGCCGGTCCACGCCGTACGCGGGGGACTGCGCCGTGCGCTCGGCCTTGGTCGGCGGATAGACGTCCTTGAGGTAGTTGCGCCCGTACTCGTGGTCGGCGAAGTCGGCGTCGCGCTGCGCGTCCAGGTCGTACACGCCGACGTAGCCGACCGTGCAGCGGTACAGGTCCGGCTCGCGCACCGCGCTCATCAGCGCCGCGTAGCCGCCGTAGGAGGCGCCGTAGATGCAGACGCGGTCCGGGTCGGCGATGCCCTGGGCGATGGCCCAGCGCACGCCGTCGGTGAGGTCGTCCTGCATGGCCGTGCCCCACTTGCGGTAGCCCAGGCCCTCGAAGGCGTTGCCGTAGCCACCCGAGCCGCGGTAGTTGATCTGCAGCACCGCGTAGCCGCGGTTGGCGAACAGCTGCACCTCGGGGTTGAAGCCCCACTCGTCGCGCGGGCCGTGCGGGCCGCCGTGCGGGTTGACGATCAGCGGCAGCTTGCGGCCATCGCTGCCGGAGGGGATGGTGATGTAGCCGTGCAGCTGCAGGCCGTCGCGCGCCTTGAAGGCGACCGGCTTCATCGGCGACATCTCCGCCGGCTTGATCCATTCCATGCTGCCGGCCAGGAAGGTGGCCTTGCCGCTCTCGCGGTCGAACAGGAACGCCTCCGACGGCATGGTGTCGGCGTACACGCGCATCGCCAGGTAGCGACCGTCGTCGGAGGGACGCAGGAAGCGCACCGCCTTGCCCGGGAAGGCCTTGACCAGGCCGGCGTAGACCTTGGTCTCCGGATGCTCGGGCGCGATCCAGTCCCAGTACGGGATGCCGTCCTCGTACCACACGCCCAGCAGGGTTTTGCGGTCGGCGCTCCACAGGTAGCCCGACGGGCTGACCGTGCCGTTGTTCGACAGCGGGGTCTCCTCGCGGGTCTCGGTGTCGAGCAGCACGATCGATTCCGGCTTGCCCTCCTCGCCCTTGGCCATGTACACGCGGCGGTTGTCGGCGGCGAAGCCCAGCGGGAAGTAGGTGGCGCCGTTGCGCTCGCTCTCGTGGACCAGGGTCCACTTGTCGCCGTCGCGGCGGTAGGTGACGTTGCGGCCGTCGTTCATCGCGCCGGAGACGAAGCGCACGTTCCGGTCATGGTCGACCAGGAAGCTGCCCATCTCCACCGGCGCGGTGGCGACGGTGACCAGGCGGCCGTTGTAGACGTCCAGCTTGGACAGGTAGGACGCCTCGATCGAGCGCTCGACCAGGATCGTGCGCGGATCCTCCGGGGTCAGGCTGACGATGTTGTAGTAGGCGCCGTTGGGGATGTCGATGCGCTGGGTGCCATCGATGTTCGACGCGTACAGGTCGCCCTTCGAGGTCTGGAAGTCGAAGCGGCCGGTCTTGAAGTTCACGTAGAACAGCAGGCGCTCGTTGTTGGCCCACAGCACCTGGCTGAAGTGCCGGTTCGGGCCGTAGTCCCACTTGCCGACCACGCCCTTGTCGGACACGCGCAGCACCGCCAGCACCGTGCGGTCTTCCTGCGGCACGGTGATGGCCATGTGCTTGCCGTCCGGGGAGATGCTGACCGAGGTGAACTCCGGATCCTTGAAGAAATCGCGGATCGGCACCTCGCGCGCGGATGCGGCCGAGGCGCACGCCAGCAGGACCAGCAGCACAAATCCATTCAGAAAGCGCATTCCCTTACCTCCCCTTGGTGGTTGCATCCATCCTGTCGGCCAGGCGGCGCTCAGGCCACCATCGAAGCCACGAAACGGTCGAACAGCGGGGCCGCGTCGTGCGGACCCGGCGAGGCCTCCGGGTGGCCCTGGAACGAGAACGCCGGCGCGTCGGTCAGCTCGATGCCCTGGTTGGTGCCGTCGAACAGCGAGCGGTGGGTGACCCGCACGTTGGCCGGCAGCGTGGTCTCGTCGACCGCGAAGCCGTGGTTCTGCGAGGTGATCATCACCCGGCCGCTGTCCAGGTCGATCACCGGGTGGTTGGCGCCGTGGTGGCCATGGCCCATCTTCACCGTCCGCGCACCGGCGGCCAGCGCCAGCAGCTGGTGGCCCAGGCAGATGCCGAACAGCGGCACCTTCTTCGCCACGAACTCGCGGGTCGCGGCGATCGCGTAGTCGCACGGCTCAGGGTCGCCCGGGCCGTTGGACATGAACACGCCGTGCGGCTGCATCGCCAGCACCTCGGCGGCCGGGGTCTGCGCCGGGACCACGGTCACGTCGCAGCCACGCTCGGCGAGCATGCGCAGGATGTTGGTCTTCACGCCGAAGTCGTAGGCGACGACCTTGAACTTCCTGTCGGCGCTGACGAAGGCGTTGCGGTCCAGGTCCAGCTGGCCCTCGCTCCACGCATAGGCCTCGGTGGTGCTGACCACCTTGGCCAGGTCCATGCCCTTCAGGCCGGGGAACTTGCGCGCCGCTTCCAGCGCCTGCTCGACGTCGATCCGGCCGGCCATCAGCGCGCCGTTCTGGGCGCCGCGCTCGCGCAGGATGCGGGTCAGCTTGCGGGTGTCGATGCCGGCGATGGCGACCACGCCGCGGTGGACCAGCCAGTCCTGCAGCGAAGCCTGGCTGCGCCAGTTGCTCGGGCGGCGCGGCACGTCGCGCACGATCAGGCCGGCCGACCAGACCTGGCGGGCCTCGTCGTCCTGGTCGGTGCAGCCGGTGTTGCCGATGTGGGGATAGGTCAGGGTGACCAGCTGTCGGGCATAGGAGGGATCGGTCACGATCTCCTGGTAGCCGGTCATGGCGGTGTTGAACACCACTTCGCCGACCGACAGGCCGCTGGCGCCTACGGATTCGCCCTCGAACACGGTGCCGTCTTCGAGGACGAGGATTGCGGGTTGGGTCACGTCGTTCGCCCTAGGTGTGGGGGAGCCCTGTCGCCGCCGGCAGTTTCTGGATGCCGGGCTGCAAAAAACCGCGGACTGGCGTTTCTTCCGGTCCGGGCGTGGGGTAACAGGCGAGCGGGAATTGTACCGGCGAAGGCCGCAAAAGGGAACGGCGACAAGGCCTCCGCGCCCCCTGTTCAGCTGTCTCCGAACAGCAGCCCTCGCATGCTGTACAGGCCCGCGGGGCGGCCATGGAGGCGGCTGGCGGCCTGCAGCGCGCCGCGGGCGAAGATGTCGCGGTTGCTGGCCCGGTGGACCAGTTCGATGCGTTCGCCCTGTCCTGCCAGCTGGACCAGGTGCTCGCCGACGATGTCGCCGGCGCGCAGGCTGGCGTAGCGCGGGGTGGCGCCACCGCGGGCGGCCGATTCGCCCAGGGTCAGGGCGGTACCGGAAGGCGCATCCTTCTTGTGCACGTGGTGGGACTCGACGATGTCGCAGTCCCAGTCCGGCAGGGCGCGGGCGGCGCGCTCGACCAGCTCGTCCAGCACCGCCACGCCGACGCTGAAGTTCGACGCCCACAGCAGCGGGATCGAGGCCGCAGCCGCCGCGAGCGCCTCGCGCTGGGCCGGGGCCAGGCCGGTGGTGCCGGACACCAGGGCGGCACGCCGCGCCACGCACAGCTGCAGCAGCGGGGCCACGCCCTCCGGCAGGCTGAAGTCGATCGCCACGTCGAACGCCGGCACCCCGCCCAGTTCGGCGGCGGCGAAGAACGGCACGCCGTCGACCACCCGCTGCGTGGGCGCGCGCCCGGTGACCGCGGCGACCACCTGCCAGGTTTGCGGAGCGTCGCCGGCCAGGCGCAGCAGCGCCTGGCCCATGCGGCCGGAGGCGCCATGGATGAGGACCCGCAGGGGCGTGTTCATAGGACCGGCAGGCTAGCCGCCGGCGGGACCCGCGGGCAAGCCCGCGGCCGTCGCGGCGCGCCGGGGGCCTTACCAGACCAGGTCGTCGGGCACCTGGTAGCGCGGATCGGCGTACGGATCTTCCTCGGCCGTGGCGTTGGGATCGACCTTCAGCGCCACCGCCTGCGGGAAGATGGTCCCCGCCTCTTCCAGCACCGCCGCCTCCACCAGCAGGTAGCGGCCGTTGAGCTGGACCACGCCCAGCTCGCCGGCGTTGAGCGCCTTGAGCTGGTCGGCGGTGACGTAGACGCGCTTGATCTTGCCGCCGTACTCGAAGTGGCGAGCGATGTCCGCCTCCTCGGCGTTGAGCGCCTTGCCCTGCAGCAGCGCCTCGAGCTTCGCGCGTGCCTCGCGACGCTGGCGCGCCTCTTCCTGCTTGCGCTGCTCGGCCTCGATGCGTTCCTGCTTCTCCTTCTGCGCGCGCAGCGCCCAGGCCTTGCCCAGGTCGATCTCCTCCTGCGTGCGCGCGGGCCTGCCCTGCGCCTGGCCGCCCTTGTGCGGCGTCCTGCCCTTGCCGTGGGCGCCGCCACGCGGGCCACCCTTGCCCTGCCCGGGCTTGCCCGGCTTGCGTTCGGGGGCGGGAGCGGCCTTGAAGCCGAGACTGAGCAGCTGGTCGCGGAGGGTATCGGTCATGTCGTTCGTGTATTGCCGGGGGACGCCCGGCGCGGCCGGGCGGAGTGCATCAATAGTGCGGCGGTGGCGGTTCGCTGGCCGGGTCGGCGTACAGCGCGCCGCGCAGGCCGCGCAGGTCGGCGAGCACGGCCTGCAGCAGCTCCTCGCTGCGCGCCCGTTCCAGCCGCGCCTGGGCGAGCTCCTCGCTCAGCTCGGCGATGGCGTGCTCCTGGAAGGCCAGGCGCGTTTCCAGCTCGACCAGGCGCTTCTCCAGGGCGTCGTCCGCGCCCGCCGGTTCCATCGGCGCCGGGCTCATGGCACGCGCACCGATCGGCCGCGGCCGATGCCGTAATAGGCCAGGCCCGCGGCCTCGACCTCTTCGGGGTCGTAGAGGTTGCGCCCGTCGAACACCACCGCGTCGCCCAGGGCCGCCTGCAGCCGCGCGAAATCCGGGCTGCGGAATTCCTTCCATTCGGTCATCACCACCAGCGCATCCGCTCCTTCAACTGCCGCCTGCGCGGACTCGCACAGGACCAGGCGGTCGCGACCGCCATACAGGCGCCGCGCCGCCGTCATCGCTTCCGGGTCGTAGGCGCGCACCGTCGCCCCGCCCTCCCACAACTGTTCCAGCAGGCGCCGGCTCGGCGCCTCGCGCATGTCGTCGGTGTTGGGCTTGAACGCCAGCCCCCACACCGCGAACACCTTGCCGCGCACGCCTTCGTCCTCGCCCCGGTCGTAATGGTGCTGGACCAGTTCGAACACGTGCGCCTTCTGCCGCTGGTTCACCGCTTCCACCGCTTCCAGCAGCTGCGCCTGGTAGCCGTGCTGGCGCGCGGTGCGCGACAGCGCCTGCACGTCCTTGGGGAAGCACGAGCCCCCATACCCGGCGCCGGGATAGATGAAGTGCCAGCCGATGCGGGGATCGGAACCGATGCCCTTGCGCACCGCCTCGACGTCCGCGCCGACCCGCTCGGCGATGTTGGCGATCTCGTTCATGAAACTGATCTTGGTCGCCAGCATGGCGTTGGCCGCGTACTTGGTCAGCTCGGCCGAACGCACGTCCATCACCACGAAGCGGTCGTGGTTGCGGTTGAACGGCGCGTACAGGCGGCGCATGCGCGCCACCGCGGCCGGGCTGTCGGCGCCGACCACGATCCGGTCCGGACGCATGCAGTCGGCGACGGCGTCGCCCTCCTTCAGGAACTCCGGGTTGGAGACCACGTCGAAGGGCACGTCCACGCCGCGCGCCTGCAGCTCCGCGGCGATCGTTTCGCGCACCCGGTCGGCCGTGCCCACCGGCACGGTCGACTTGTCCACCACCACCACCGGCAGCTCGAGGTGCCGGCCGATGGTGTGCGCCACCTCGAGCACGTGGCTGAGGTCGGCCGCACCATCCTCGTCCGGCGGCGTGCCCACGGCGATCACGATGATCTCGCCGTGGGCGACCGCGGCGGCCGCGTCGGTGGTGAAACGCAGGCGGCCGGCGGCATGGTTGGCCTTGACCATCGGCGCCAGGCCGGGCTCGTAGATCGGGACGTTGCCGCCCTGCAGGCCCTGCACCCGCGCCGCGTCGACGTCCACGCACACGACCTCGTGGCCGACCTCGGCCAGGCAGGTGCCGGTGACCAGACCGACGTAACCGGTGCCGAAGATCGCGACGCGCATGCCGCTGCCGTAATTACCGGCTTACTGGGCGATGCCCAGCAGCTCCACGTCGAAGGTCAGGGTCGCGTCCGGACCGATGACGCCGCCCGGGGCGCCGTTGGCGCCGTAGGCCAGGTCGGACGGGATCCAGAAGCGGTACTTCGCGCCCACCGGCATCAGCGCCACGCCTTCGGTCCAGCCGGCGATCACGCGGTTGAGCGGGAACTGCGCCGGCTCGCCGCGCGCGTAGGAGCTGTCGAACACGGTGCCGTCGAGCAGCTTGCCCTCGTAGTTCACGGTCACGGTGTCGCTCGGCAGCGGACGCGGGCCGCTGCCCTCGCGCAGGACCATGTACTGCAGGCCCGACGGGGTGGTCAGCACGCCCTTCTGTTGCTTGTTCCTGGCCAGGAAGGC
The DNA here is from genome assembly GCF_000513995.1 of Pseudoxanthomonas sp. J35. GTDB lineage: Bacteria > Pseudomonadota > Gammaproteobacteria > Xanthomonadales > Xanthomonadaceae > Pseudoxanthomonas. Next base: position 20,061 of record NZ_AZVB01000013.1, on the reverse strand, counting down.
GGCGCCTTCGCTGCGGTTCTTCTCCGCCGCGGCCTGCTGCTTGCTGGCCATGAAGGCCTGCAGGGTGGCCATCGCCTCCTGCTCGTTCATCAGCGGGGTGCCGGTCTTGCCGAGGCTGGTGCGCACGGCCTGCATCAGCACCGCGGTGTCGATCTGGTCCTTCATCGGCGCCAGCGACGGGCCGACGATGCGCTCGCCCAGCAGCAGGCCGACCTGCTCCTTCGACGGCGCCGGCGGCTGCGCGCCCGGCGGCAGGCCGGGGATGTTCTGGCCGTTGCGCGCGGCCACGGCCATGCGCAGCGCACCGTCGGTGGCCTGCGCGTCCTGCTCGGACTGGGTCGGTTCGCCGCCGGCGAATACGTGGTCGATCGCCTTCTGCATCGCGGCGAAGTCGATGTCCTGGCCGATCGCGTCGAACGAGCGGGCCACATCGAGGCCGATCGCGTAGCTGACCTTGTCCTTGTCGGTGGCCAGCGCGGCCTTGTCCTGTGCCACGGCCGCACCTGCCATCATGCCTGCTCCCATAACCAGCGACGCCAGAGCGCCGCGCATGCGGTTGTTCATTAAGGTTGTTCCCTGGAGGGTTGGATCGTTCGCCGGCAGGGGCCGGCGCGGCGCTCATTGTCGCATGCGCCGGCCTGCGTGGTACCGCGTGCGGGAAGACGGATTCAGCGCGACGGCGCTGACGCCTGCAGTTCGCGCTCGATCGCGGCCACCAGTTCCGGATCGTCGGGCTTGACCTTGCTCGGCCAGTTGCCGACCACGCGTCCGTCGCGCGAAACCAGGTACTTGTGGAAATTCCAGCCCGGCTCGACGCCGGTCGCCGCGCGCAGGCGCTGGTACAGCGGCGTGGCGTCCTTGCCGGTCACCTGCACCTTCTCGTACATCGGGAACTTCACCCCGTAGGTGAGCGTGCAGAACTCCTGGATCTCCTCCTCGCTACCGGGCTCCTGGCCGCGGAAGTCGTTGGACGGGAAGCCGAGCACCGCGAAACCGCGCGCCGCGTAGCGCTGCTGCAGCGCTTCCAGGCCCTCGTACTGCGGGGTGAAGCCGCATTTGCTGGCGGTGTTCACGATCAGCAGGACCTTGCCGCCCTGCTGCTGGTTCAGGTTGACCGGGGTTTTCCCGGCCAGCGGGCGGTACTCCACGTCCAGCAGGGACGGTGCCGCGGCCGCCGCCGGGACCCCGGAAGTCACCATGATAACCATTGCAATCAAGGACTTGACCGACATCTGTGCCTCCTGGGGGAATGGGAGAACGGCATAGGCCACCGGTTGGGTGCGGCCGGTGTTGACACCCCGTGTTTAGGTGTTATAGTTGAATACAACACCAGTCACCCAACGCAGGACACCGCAATGAAAAGCACCCTGTCGAACTACCGCACATGGTTGATGGCCCTGGGCCTGGCCGTGGCGGTCCTGGGCGCGACCCGGTGGCTGCCCGACCACGCTGGACGCCGTGGTGATTATGGACTTGCCGGGGCCGTCGCGGAATGCGGCGCCACGGACCTTGGAGCGGTCGAGGAACGATCCGGCGCCAAGGCCCGCGCCTCGTCGGCCATGCCCTATTTCTCCTTTGCGCAGTCGCTGCGCTCACGGGGTTGACCATGAGTGACATCCAGTGGAGCGACGGCGCTCCGATCTACCGCCAACTGAAGGACCGCGTGATCGCCATGATGCTCGACGGAATCCTGAAGCCGGGCGAAGCCCTGCCCTCCGTGCGGCAGGTCGCCGCCGAATACCAGCTCAATCCCATCACGGTGTCCCGCGCCTACCAGGAACTGGCCGACGAAGGCCTGGTCGAGAAGCGCCGCGGCCTGGGGATGTTCGTCACCGAGGAAGCGTCCCGCCAGCTGCGCACCAGCGAGCGCGACCGCTTCCTCAAGGAGGAATGGCCGGCGGTGGTCGAGCGCATCCAGCGCCTGGGCCTGTCGGTAGAAGAACTGCTCGCTTCCACGGGGAACCACTCATGAACACGACCCACAGCGCCGGCGGCGCCGTCGTCTCCGCACGCGGCCTGCGCAAGGCCTACAGGAACAAGGTCGCCGTGGCCGGCGCCGACTTCGAGATCGCCGCCGGCCGCATCGTCGGCCTGATCGGCCCCAACGGCGCCGGCAAGACCACCGCGCTGAAGGCGATCCTCGGCCTGACCCCGTTCGAGGGCGAGCTGCGGGTGCTGGGCAAGGACCCGCGCACCCAGCGCGACGAGCTGATGAACGAGGTCTGCTTCATCGCCGACGTGGCCGTGCTGCCGCGCTGGATGCGGGTGCGCGAGGCGATCGACTTCGTCGCCGGCGTCCACCCGCGCTTCGACCGCGCCAAGTGCGAGCGCTTCCTGGCCAATACCCAGCTCAACCCGAAGCTGCGGGTGCGGGAGATGTCCAAGGGCATGATCGTGCAGCTGCACCTGGCGCTGGTGATGGCGATCGACGCCCGCCTGCTGGTCCTGGACGAGCCGACCCTGGGCCTGGACATCCTCTACCGCAAGCAGTTCTACCAGCGCCTGCTGGAGGACTACTTCGACGAGGACAAGACCATCCTGGTCACCACCCACCAGGTCGAGGAGATCGAGCACATCCTCACCGACGTGCTGTTCATCCGCGACGGCCGGATCGTGCTGTCCTCGCCGATGGACGAGGTCGCCGAGCGCTACACCGAGGTGCTGGTCGGCGCCGACGGCCTCGAGGCCGCCCGCGCCCTCCAGCCGATCGACGAGCGCGCCCTGCCCTTCGGCAAGACCGTGCTGCTGTTCGACGGCGCGCCGCGCGCGCAGCTGGCCGCCCTGGGCGAAACCCGCAACCCCGGCCTCGCCGACCTGTTCGTCGCCACCATGAAGGGGACCTACGCATGAATACCCCCACCGCTTCCGCCGTCCCGCACGGCACCGCCAAGTTCAAGTGGCTGCTCCGGCGCGAATACTGGGAGAACCGCGGCGGCTTCTTCTGGGCGCCGCTGATCGCCGGCGGCATCATCGTCGGCCTGAACCTGATCCTGGCCGTGATCGGCAGCATCGCCGCCCGCCGCAACATGGGCAGCAGTGGTTTCGTCTTCGACGACGACACCGATGCCACCCGCGTCGCCCAGGCCCTGGGCGCGATGGGCGACGGCATGCTGCTCGGCGGCGTCCTGCTGGCCTGCGTGGTGCTGGCCTTCGTGGTGTTCTTCTACGCCCTCGGCTCGCTGTACGACGACCGCCGCGACCGCAGCGTGCTGTTCTGGAAGTCGCTGCCGGTCTCCGACTCGCAGATGGTGCTGTCCAAGGCCGTGTGGGCGCTGGTCCTGGCCCCGCTGTTCGCCATCGGCGTGGGCGTGCTGATCGGCCTGGCGCTGTGGGTGATTTCGGCGCTGACCATCACCGTCAACGGCGTGCCGGCCGCGCACGGCGTGTTTACCCAGTCGCACCCGGTGCGGATCGTCTGGGGGGTACTGGCTTCGCTGCCCGTGTACATGGTCTGGGCGCTGCCGACCATCGGCTGGCTGATGTTCTGCTCGGCCTGGGCCCGCTCCAAGCCGTTCCTGTGGGCGGTGCTGGTGCCGGTGCTGGTCTGCGTGGTGATCAGCATGATGACCATCCTGCCCGGCGTGGACATCGCCCACGACCAGGTCTGGTACACGGTGGTCTACCGCGGCCTGCTCAGCGCGGTCCCGGGCACCTGGTACCCGCTGGTCCACGGCATCGTCGACGACTCGACGGCGATCCACAGCCCGGACGACCTGGCCAGCGCCATCGACCTGACCCGCAGCTGGCACATCTTTGCCACCTTCGACATCTGGATCGGTGCCCTGGTCGGCGTAGCCCTGATCGCCGCCGCCATCCGCCTGCGCCGCTGGCGCGACGAGGCCTGATTCCAGGCCTCCACCGGAGAAGACCCATGCGCATCCCCCTGTTCGGCCTGCTCCTCCTGGTTCCCGTCGTGGCCATGGCCGACGACTTCAATTGCCCCCACTCCTCGCCGCGGGAGCTGGTGCTGGACCTGGCCGGGATCAGGACGATCCGCGTCGAGACCAACCAGTTCGAGGTCGACCTGCGCGCCACTGCCGGCGGCAGCCACGCCTTCCGCGGCCGGGCCTGCGCCGGCAAGCCGGAGTGGCTGCCCGACCTGACCCTGACCCAGGAACGCAAGGGCGACACCCTGGTGGTGCGCCTGCGGCGCGAATCGAAGGCCGGGATGTCCAGCCTGTTCGGCAACAACCACGCTTCGCTGGACCTGGACGGCACCGTGCCCGACAACGTGCTGGTGCAGCTGGTGGTCGGCTCCGGCGAAGCCTCGCTGGAGGGCGCCGCGACGGCCAGCGCCGACGTCGGCTCCGGCGAGGCCAAGCTGGTCCGCATCCGCGGCCCGGTGACCGCCAAGGTCGGGGCCGGCGAGATCGAGGTCGACGGCGCCGCTTCGCTGAAGGTGCTTTCGGTCGGCTCCGGCGACGTGGACGCCCGCAACATCGGCGGGAACGTCGAGGTCGGCAGCATCGGCTCCGGCGACTTCACCCTGGCAGGCGCGCGCGGCGACGTGCGGATCGGCTCGATCGGCTCCGGCGACGCCGGGCTGCAGGACGTGGCCGGCGCCGTGCGCATCGATTCCATCGGCTCCGGCGACGCCTCGGTGCGCGGCGCGGCCAGCCTGTCGGTCGGCTCGATCGGCAGTGGCGGCGTCAACCACCGCGAGGTGCGCGGCACCGTCGACGTACCCCGTCGCGACTGACCACTACTTCCTTCCTGGCAACCAAGACCACCATGGACACCAAGCGCATCCGCACCACGCTGCTGCCGCTGCTGCTGGCCGCCCTGCTCCCGCTGGGCGCGCAGGCCGCCAACCTCGACGACGGCATCCAGGGCGAGATCAGCCGCGAGCTTGCCGGGGCCCGCCGCGAGGTCGCCGCCGAGATGGCGGCCGCCCGCACCGAACTGAAGACCGGCAACCTTTCGCTGGGCGACAGCCTGAACTTCGGCAAGGGGCCGAAGCACAAGGGCAAGGGCAAGGGCAAGGGCGAAGCTTCGCTGCCGAAGGCCGAGATCACCCCGACCGGCGACTTCCTCATCGACGGCAAGGCGGTGGCGATCGACGAGCGCCAGCGCCGCGAGCTGCTGGCCTACCGCGCCCAGGTCATCGACATCGCCCTGGCCGGCATCGACATCGGCGAGCGCAGCGCGCACCTGGCCCTGGCCGAAGTCGACCGCGGGCTGTTCAGCCTGATGTTCGCGGCCATGACCGGCAGCCTGGAACGCCGCCTGGAGAAGACCATCAAGGCCAGCATCGAGCCGGGGGTACGGCAGATCTGCCGCAGCCTGCCCGGGCTGATGGAGGCCCAGCAGAAGCTGGCCGCCAGCCTGCCGGAGTTCCGACCCTACGCCCCCCTCGAGGCCGACGACGCCGAGGAATGCGAGGAAGAGGTCCGCCGCGAATTCGCTTCGAACTAAGGGGAAAAAACACATGCGCAGCTTCCACGCCCTCGCCCTGCTCGCACTGCTGCCGCTGGCCGCGTGCAGCGGACGCGACGAGCCCGCCGCCGGCAAGGGATCGACTCCGCCGGCCAATACCGCGCTGGGCCGCAAGATCCAGCAGGCCATGGCCGAAGCCAGCGAGAAGCTGGACCGGGAGAACATCCAGATCGGCAAGAACAGCGGCCTGACACGTGCCGAGATCACCCCGCAGGGCGACCTGCTGATCGGCGGCAGGGCGGTCGCGGTGGACGAGGCGCAGCGCAGGCTGCTGCTGGCCTACCGCGAGGACATGATCAAGGTGGCGCGGGCCGGCATCGAGGTGGGCATGCGTGGCGCCGACCTCGGCATCGAGGCCGCCGCCGGCGCGCTCAAGAGCCTGCTGGACGGCAGCAGCGAGGAGTTCAAGCGCGAGATGAAGGCCCGCGGCGAGCGCATCAAGGCCGACGCCACCCGCATCTGCAAGCACCTGCCGGACCTGCTGGCCTCGCAGGAAGCACTGGCCGCCGCCCTGCCCGCCTTCAAGCCGTACGCGACGCTGGAACAGGGCGACATCGAGGACTGCGGCAAGGACGGCAAGTACGACGTGGACCTCGACTTCGACGCGGTCGACCCGGGCAAGTCGACGGACGAACCGGGGCAGATGGACGCGGCGGCCGAGGCGGATGCGGCGGCGGCGAAGCTGTCCGCGGAATAACCGGCACGTCGACGGGAGTCGACGCCGATCCGATCCACGCGGCGCCGGCACATGCCGGCGCCGTGCGTTTGCAGCGGCGCTCAGCCGCCGCCACCGCCCGGCTTGCCGTGGATGCCGCCGCGGGCCAGCACCGCCGGATCCAGCAGCGGGCGCAGGGTCGCCGCCGGCAGCCCGGTGACCTCCATCGCCACCTCCAGCACCGGCCGCCCTTCCTTGTAGGCCTGCTTGGCGATCGCCGCGGCCTTCTCGTAGCCGATCACCGGGTTGAGCGCGGTGACCAGGATCGGGTTGCGGTCCAGCGCCTGGCGCACGCGTTCCGGACGCACCTTCAGCCCGGCGATGGCCGAATCGGCCAGCAGGCGCGACACGTTCGAAAGCAGCTGGATCGAGTCGAGCAGGTTGGCCGCGATCAGCGGCAGGGTGACGTTGAGCTGGAAGTTGCCGGTCTGCCCGGCGACGGTGATCGCGGTGTGGTGGCCGATCACCTGCGCGGCGGCCATCACCGTCGCTTCCGGGATCACCGGGTTGACCTTGCCCGGCATGATCGAGCTGCCCGGCTGCAGCGCGGGCAGTTCGATCTCGCCCAGGCCGGCCAGCGGGCCGGAATTCATCCAGCGCAGGTCGTTGGCGATCTTGATCAGCGCCACCGCCAGCGCGTTGAGCTGGCCGGACAGCTCCACCGCGTCGTCCTGCGCGGCCAGGCCCTCGAACTTGTCCTCGGCGCTTTCGAACCTCGTGCCGGCCAGCGCGGAAAGCACCTTCGCCGCGCGCGCGCCGAAGCGCGGGTCGGCGTTGATCCCGCTGCCGATCGCGGTGCCGCCCAGCGGCAGCCGGCGCAGGCGCTTGAGGCTGTCCTCGATGCGCCCTTCGGCCGACTTCAGTTGCGAGGCCCACGCCCCGAACTCCTGTTCGAAGGTCAGCGGCATCGCGTCCATCAAGTGGGTGCGGCCGGTCTTGACCACCCGGCGCAGGCCACGGGCGCGCTGTTTGATGGTGCGGCGCAGGTGCCTGAGCGCCGGCAGCAGGTCCTCGACTACCGCCAGCTGCGCGGACACGCGGATCGCGGTGGGGACGACGTCGTTGGAGCTCTGGCCGAGGTTGACGTGGTCGTTCGGATGCACGCGGCCCTTGCCGGCCTTGCCCGAGGCGTTGGCCAGCGCGGCGATCACCTCGTTGGCATTCATGTTCGACGATGTGCCCGAACCGGTCTGGTAGATGTCCACCGGGAAGTGGGCATCGTGCAGGCCCTCGGCCACCTCCAGCGCGGCGGCGCGCACGGCGCCGGCGACGTTCTTCGGCAGCAGGCCCAGCCCGGCGTTGACCTCGGCGGCGGCGGCCTTGACCAGGCCCAGGGCGCGGATGAAGCCGCGCGGCATCGGCCGGCCGGACACCGGGAAGTTCTGCACGGCGCGCTGGGTCTGCGCGCCCCACAGGGCGTCGGCGGGGACCTGCAGCTCGCCCATGCTGTCGTGCTCGGTACGGGTGCGCTGGCTGTTCGCGGCAACGGCGCGGGGCCGGCTGGAAGGCGCCTTGGCGCGGGATCGTGCGGGGGATGGACTCATGGCCGTCTCCGGCGTGGAGGAATCGCCGCGAGCATACCGCTACGGGTGCAAGGCGCTGTTTCGCGCGGTGGCACGGTTGGTTCCGCTCGCGGCGCTGGCGACGGCTGGCGCGTCGCCACGCGCCAGCCACCTCCCGCACCACCGCGGTCCGCCAGGTGGAAGAGTGTCCTTCCGTTGGCCGGCTCCGGACGGAGCCGCGGCAGCGCGGGGGTATCCCGCATCGCGCGGTTCCGCCGTCCGTGTCTCCAACGCGCGAACGCAGGCCATCCATGGCCTGCTTGCGGGATACCCCCGCGCTACCGCGTCTTCGGGTGCGTTCGGGTCGTGGCTTCGTTCTTGCTCCCCCCTCTGAGCGGGCTGGACGCGTCTGTTGTAGAGCGGGGCTCGCCCCGCTGCTTCTCGCCGGCGCTGGGACATCGGGCGTGGGAGTCGGGCAAGCCCGACTCTACCGGGCGGCTGGCATATCAACGGGCGCCGCGGCCATTGGGATGACGCGCTCTTTCGCGCCGCCATAGAAGCCCCCGGCCTCAACGCACCCCGAGGACGTCGTCCCAAGGGGGTTTGGCACAAGCAGGCCATGGATGGCCTGCGCTCGCGCGTTGGAGACACGGACGGCGGAACCGCGCGATGCGCCATACCCCCTTGGGGCGGCGGCCCCGTCCGAAGCCCGCGCCACTGCCATGGGAAGCCCCACGAGCCATGGATGCGACAGACGCGCACCGATGGCCGAGACGTGCCTACCGACTGTGCCAGCGTTCCGCCAGAACGCAGCAGATCCGGACTGGAAGGGCGTCGCCGCCCCCCTCCCCGGCACGCCACGCCCCCACGGCTTAAACTATGCGGCTCCGTTCCCCCGCCAGCCTGCGCCATGTCGGACTCCGCCCTGCTTGCCCTGTCCCCGCTCGACGGCCGTTACGCCTCCAAGGTCGACGCGCTGCGCCCGATCTTCTCCGAATACGGACTGATCCGCGCCCGCGTGAAGGTCGAGATCGAGTGGCTGCTGGCGCTGGCCGCCGAGCCGGGCATCGCCGAACTGGCGCCGTTCTCCGCCGCCGCCCAGGCCCGCCTGCGCGCCCTCGCCGACGACTTCCCGGTGGCCAACGCCGCCCGGGTCAAGGAGATCGAGCGCACCACCAACCACGACGTCAAGGCGGTCGAGTACTTCATCAAGGAGCAGCTGCGCGACGACGCCGAGCTCGGCCCGGCGCTGGAGTTCGTGCACTTCGCCTGCACCAGCGAGGACATCAACAACCTGTCCTACGCGCTGATGCTGCGCCAGGCCCGCGACGAGGTGCTCCTCCCGGCGCTGGACGGCGTCACCGCCACCCTGCGCGCCCTGGCCCACGAGCAGGCCGCCCAGCCGATGCTGTCGCGCACCCACGGCCAGACCGCCTCGCCCACCACCCTGGGCAAGGAGATCGCCAACGTCGTCGCCCGCCTGGAGCGCCAGCGCCGGCAGATCGCCGCGGTCGAGCTGACCGGCAAGATCAACGGCGCGGTGGGCAACTACAACGCCCACACGATCAGCTACCCGGACGTGGACTGGCCGGCGTTCGCGCAGCGCTTCGTCGAATCGCTGGGCCTGCCGTTCAACCCCTACACCACCCAGATCGAGCCGCACGACAATGTCGCCGAGCTGGGCGACGCGGTGCGCCGCGCCAACACCGTGCTGGTCGACCTGGCCCGCGACATCTGGGGCTACATCTCGCTGGGCTACTTCAGGCAGAAGCTCAAGGAAGGCGAGATCGGCTCCTCGACCATGCCGCACAAGGTCAACCCGATCGACTTCGAGAACGCCGAGGGCAACTTCGGCATCGCCAACGCCCTGTTCGAGCACTTCTCAGCCAAGCTGCCGATCAGCCGCTGGCAGCGCGACCTCACCGACTCCACCGTGCTGCGCGCCCTGGGCACCGCCTTCGGCCACACCCAGGTCGGCCTGGATTCGCTGGCCAAGGGCCTGGGCAAACTGATGGTCAACCCGGAGCGCCTGGACGCCGACCTGGACGCGGCCTGGGAAGTGCTGGCCGAGGCCGTGCAGACGGTGATGCGCCGCCACGGCCTGCCCAACCCGTACGAGCAGCTCAAGGCCCTGACCCGTGGCCAGGGCATCACCGCCGAGTCCATGCGCGCCTTCATCGCCTCGCTGGACCTGCCGGAGGAGGCCCGCGCCCGCCTGGCCGCGCTGACCCCGGCCGGCTACACCGGCCTGGCCGAGCGCCTGGCCCGGGCGATCTGAGGCCCCGGGTGACGGGAACGGCCCCGGCTTGACCTTGCGCAAGGCGATCCCCGTGCCCCGCGATATCCTGCCCCCGCCGCACCGCCCGCTCGCCGCGGGCCGCGGCGGCTGGCCGGCCGCCATCACCGGCCCGGCCTCCCGCAGCGTCCGTGCCGGCCAGGCCCCGGCATCGATGCACGCGGCCGCCGCCCGCCGAGCACCGGAAGTCGACGCGACATGCACCTGCTGATCAACAGCGACGTCGACGACCTGTCCCGCGCCGAAGCCTTCTACCGCGACGCCTTCGGCCTGTCCGCGGCGCGCCGCTTCGGCGACGGTGCGGTGGAGATGCTCGGCGCGCAGGTCCCGCTCTACCTGCTGCGCAAGCCGGCCGGCTCCACCGCCGCCGGCGAGGCGCGGCGCGACTACCACCGCCACTGGACCCCGCTCCACCTGGATGTCGTGGTCGATGACCTGGACGCGGCCCTGGCCCGCGCCCTCGCCGCCGGCGCCCGCGCCGAAGGCGACGTGCGCGAGGCCGCCTGGGGCCGCATCGTGCAGCTGGCCGACCCGTTCGGGCACGGCTGGTGCCTGCTCCAGTTCCTCGGCCACGGCTACGACGAGATCGCCACATGACCCCCAAGCGCCCCACCCAAGCTGCCAGGACCACGAAGACCACCAAGGCGGGCAAGGCCGCGAAGCTGGCCAAGGCCACCAGGGCCGCGGTCGCCAGGCAGGTCAAGCCGGCCAGGCCGGCACGCAAGCCCGCGCCGCGCGCCCTGCCCTTCGAGGTCGACGCCAGCGCCAACCAGCCGCTGGGCATGCCGCCGGAAGCCTTCCTGCGCGACTACTGGCACAAGCGCCCGCTGCTGGTGCGCAACGCCTTCCCCGGCTTCCAGACCCCGCTGATGCCCGAGGACCTGGCCGGCCTGGCCTGCGAGGAAGGCTCGCTGGCCCGCCTGATCAGCCTGGATCGCGCCAGCGGCCGCTGGGACGTGCGCCACGGCCCGTTCCAGGAAGAGGACTTCCCCGGCATGCCCGACCACGACTGGACCCTGCTGGTCCAGGACGTGGACCGCTGGGACCCGGACGTGGCCGCGCTGCTGGAGCAGTTCCGCTTCCTGCCGCGCTGGCGCATCGACGACATCATGGTCAGCTTCGCCGCCACCGGCGGTTCGGTCGGCGCGCACGTGGACCACTACGACGTGTTCCTGCTGCAGGCCTACGGCCACCGCCGCTGGATGATCGACGCCAGCGTGGCGATGGGCCGCCCCGCCCCGGACCTGGCCTTCCAGGAGGACGTGGCGATCAAGCTGCTGAAGAAGTTCGACCCGACCCACGACTGGGTGCTGGCCCCGGGCGACATGCTTTACCTGCCCCCGCTGGTGCCCCACCACGGCGTGGCCGAGGACCCGTGCCTGACCTTCTCGGTGGGCATGCGTGCGCCGTCCTCGGCCGAGCTGATCGGGGACTGGCTGGACGAGGTGCTGCAGGACGCCGACGAGGCGATCCGCTACCACGACGAGGACCTGGCCGTGCCGGCCGATCCGCACGAGATCGACACCGCGGCGATGAACCGCGTGGTCGACGCGCTCAACGCCATCCGCATGAACGACCCGGACCGCCTCGGCGACTGGTTCGGCCGCTTCATCACCACCTACCGCGCCGCTGGCGACGTGGTGCCGCGCGGCGACGAGCGCCCTCGCATCGAGCTGGAGTGGGACCTGGCCCACGGCGGCGCGCTGGAACGCCATCCCTGGGCGCGCATGGCCTGGCGCCGCAACCACGGCGCACGCCACGCCAGCCTGTTCTGCAGCGGCCGCACCCTGCACCTGCCGGTCGCCGACGCGCGCCTGCTGGCCGATTCGCCGGTGCTCGACGGCGCCGCCTGGGAATCGCTGTCGGCCGCCGGCCGCGACGCGGTGTTCGAGCTGCACCAGGCCGGCTTCTACGCGCTGCTGGGCGACGATCGGGACGAAGGCGGCGAGGACCAGTGAGCCGCGCCTGGACCATCGCCGCCGCCGACTACGCGCGCGACCACGCGCGCCTGCACGCGCTGCGCGAGGAGGTCTTCGTGCGCGGCCAGGGCGTGCCGGCGGAGCTGGAACGCGACGCGCTGGACCCGCTCAGCCACCACGTGGTGGCCACCGACGCCTCCGGGCGCCTGCTGGGCACCGGCCGCCTGACCCCGGAACGCCGGATCGGGCGCATGGCGGTGCTGGAGGAGGCGCGCGGCCAGGGCATCGGCGAGGCGCTGCTGGCCGCGCTGGTCGAGGAGGCCCGGCGCCGGCAGTGGCCTGAAGTCAGCCTGCACGCCCAGGTCCATGCCCTGGCGTTCTACGCCCGCGGCGGCTTCGTCCCGGCCGGCCCGGTCTTCACCGAGGCCGGCATCCTCCACCGCCACATGGTCCGGCGCCTGCCCGGGGCCAGCCCGGTCGACGACGTCGAAAGCGCCGCCGCGGTCCTGCTCGGCCTGGCCCACTCGGCCCGGCGCCTGGTCGGGATCTACAGCCGCGCCCTGGACCCGGGCCTGCTCGACCGGCCGGACGTGGTGGCGGCGCTGCGCGCGTTCGCCGTGCATCCCGGCCCGTGCCAGGTGCAGGTCCTGCTGCAGGATCCGGGCACGCCGCAGCGCAACAGCGCGCTGCTGCTGCGCCTGGCCCAGCGCCTGCCCAGCGTGTTCGCGTTCCGCCAGCCGCGCGACCCGGTGGATACCAGCTATCCGTCGGCGTATGCATTCAACGACACCGGCGGCGCGCTGTTCCGCCCGCTGGGGCACCGCTTCGAGGGTGAAGGCGGCGTCGAGGACGCGGCCACCGCGCGGCGCCTGCGCCTGGAATTCGCCGCGGTGTGGGAACGCTCGCGGCCCTGCGTCGAATACCGCACCCTGACCTGACCGCGCGGCTCCGGCGCCCCGCCGGGCGATGACAGGCCTGCGACAGCGCGTCGCGGCAAAGTGTGACCCACCCCCAAACGCGGGGGTCGGGCAAGGGCCTGCTTCGCCCTTCGGCTAGGTCCTGCGAGCGTGAATGGGGGTTATACTTTTGCGGCTTTCCGCCCGCTCGACGGGCCCGGGCCCTGGGCCCACCCCCCATCCAGACGCGACACCATCGTGGACAACCTACTCAAGCAGTTTGCGCAGTCTTCGCAGCTCGGCAGCAATGCCGCCTATATCGAGGACCTCTACGAGCAGTACCTCGTCTCTCCCGACAGTGTCGATCCGAAATGGAAGACCTACTTCGACGCCTTCAAGGGCCGTGAAGCGGGGGATGTCCCGCATTCGGCGGTCATCGCCCACGTCGCCGAGGCCGCGCGCCACGCCGCCAACAACGGCTGCGCCACCGCCGCGACCGGTGCCGGCGACGAGCGCGAGCGCAACGTCGGCCGCCTGATCACCGCCTACCGTTCGCGCGGCCACCTCGGCGCCAGGCTCGATCCGCTGGGCCTGACCCCGCCGATGAACCCGCCGGACCTGGGCCTGGAGTTCCACAACCTGTCCGAGCGCGACCTGGACAGCGAGTTCAGCACCGGCGGCCTGGCCGGCCAGCCGCGGATGAAGCTGCGCGACCTGTACGCGCGCCTCAAGGCGACCTACACCGGCTCCATCGGCGCCGAGTTCATGCACATCCCGGAGGTCGAGCAGCGCCAGTGGCTGTACCAGCGCCTGGAGGCCGCCGGCGGCGACTACAACCTCAGCACCGAGACCCGCAAGCGGGTGCTGGAGCGGCTGACCGCCGCCGAGGGGCTGGAGCGGTACCTGCACACCAAGTACGTCGGCCAGAAGCGCTTCTCCCTCGAAGGCGGCGACTCGCTGATCCCGCTGCTGGACACGGCGATCCGCCAGGCGGGCGTGGACAAGGTCAAGGACATCGTGATCGGCATGGCCCACCGCGGCCGCCTCAACGTGCTGGTCAACACCCTGGGCAAGAACCCGCGCAAGCTGTTCGACGAGTTCGAGGGCAAGTTCGAGCACGACGTCCGCGCCCACGCCGGCGACGTGAAGTACCACATGGGCTTCTCCGCGGACATCGCTACCCCCGGCGACCCGGTGCACCTGGCCCTGGCCTTCAACCCCTCGCACCTGGAGATCGTCGATCCGGTGGTCGCCGGCTCGGTGCGCTCGCGCCAGGAGCGCCGCGGCGACGCCGAGCGCAAGCAGGTGCTGCCCGTGCTGATCCACGGCGACGCGGCCTTCGCCGGCCAGGGCGTGGTGATGGAGCTGTTCCAGATGTCGCAGGCGCGCGGCTTCGCCGTCGGCGGCACCTTCCACGTGGTGGTCAACAACCAGGTCGGCTTCACCACAAGCCACAAGGAAGACGCGCGCTCCACCCTGTACTGCACTGACGTGGCCAAGATGGTCGGCGCCCCGGTCTTCCACGTGAACGCCGACGATCCGGAGGCGGTGGTGTTCGTGGCCAAGCTGGCCTACGAGTTCCGCCAGAAGTTCAAGAAGGACGTGGTCATCGACCTGGTCTGCTACCGCCGCCACGGCCACAACGAGGCCGACGAGCCGGCGGCCACGCAGCCGCTGATGTACCAGACCATCCGCAAGCACCCGACCACCCGCGAGATCTACGCGGCCAAGCTGGAGAAGGAAGGCGTGGTCGGCGCCGAGGAAGCCAAGGCCCTGGTCGACGGCTACCGCGCCAAGCTCGACGCCGGCGAGGTCACCACCGAACTGGCCGCCTCCAAGCCGGAGGACTACGAGCTGACCATCGACTGGTCCAAGTACCTGTCCGGCAAGCTCTCCGACGCGGTCGACACCCGGGTCAAGAAGGCCAAGCTGGTGCAGCTGGCCAAGATCATCAACACCATCCCGCAAGGGGTGACCCTGCATCCGCGCGTGGCCAAGATCTACGAGGACCGGCTGAAGATGACCGCCGGCGAGATCCCGGGCGACTGGGGCTTCGCCGAGAACCTGGCCTACGCCACCCTGCTGTCCGAGGGCCATGGCCTGCGCCTGGTCGGCCAGGACGCCGGCCGCGGAACCTTCTTCCACCGCCACGCCATCCTCCACGACCAGAAGACCGACAGCTACTACCTGCCGCTGCGCCAGCTGGTCGAGGTGCCCGAGCAGGCCACCGTGATCGACTCGCTGCTCAGCGAGGAGGCGGTGATGGCCTTCGAGTACGGCTTCTCCACCACCGACCCCAATACCCTGGACATCTGGGAAGCCCAGTTCGGCGACTTCGCCAACGGCGCCCAGGTGGTCATCGACCAGTTCATCGCCGCGGGCGAGGCCAAGTGGGGTCGCATCTCGGGCCTGACCCTGCTGCTGCCGCACGGCTACGAGGGACAGGGCCCGGAACACAGCTCCGCGCGCCTGGAGCGCTTCCTGCAGCTGTGCGCCCTGGAGAACATGCTGGTCTGCGTGCCGACCACGCCGGCCCAGTGCTTCCACATGCTGCGCCGGCAGATGAAGATGAGCACGCGCAAGCCGCTGGTGGTGATGTCGCCCAAGTCGCTGCTGCGCCACAAGCTGGCCGTCTCCACCCTGGACGAGCTGGCCGACGGCGAGTTCCAGCACCTGATCCCGGACGCGTCTGCCGACGCCAGGAAGGTCAAGCGCGTGGTGCTGTGCTCGGGCAAGGTCTACTACGACCTGATCGAGGACCAGCAGAAGCGCGGCCAGGACGACGTCGCCATCATCCGCATCGAGCAGCTGTATCCGTTCCCGCGCGAGCTGCTGACCGCCGAGCTGAAGAAGTACGCCAAGGCCGCCGAAGTCGTGTGGTGCCAGGAAGAGCCGCAGAACCAGGGCGCCTGGTACCAGATCAAGCACCACCTGCAGGCCTGCCTGGCCGAAGGCCAGAACCTGCACTACGCCGGCCGCAGCCGCTCGCCCTCGCCGGCGGTCGGCCACTTCGCCGCCCACGTCAAGGAACAGCAGCAGCTGGTCGCCGACGCGCTGGTGAACCCGCCCGGCAACCAGATCGGCGAGTAAACGCCACCACCCTCTTCGCCCCAAGAATTCAAGAAACAAGGACGCCCCATGGCCACCGAAGTCAAAGTTCCGGTCCTTCCCGAATCCGTCTCCGACGCGACCATCGCCAGCTGGCACAAGAAGGCCGGTGACGCGGTCAAGCGCGACGAGAACCTGGTGGACCTGGAGACCGACAAGGTCGTGCTCGAGGTCCCGTCGCCGGTCGACGGCGTGCTGAAGGAGATCAAGTTCGCCGAAGGCGATACCGTGACCAGCCAGCAGGTCCTGGCGATCATCGAGGAAGGCGCGGTCGCCGCCGCCCCGGCCCCGGCCGCCGCCGAACCGGCGAAGGCCGAAGCCGCCCCGGCTCCTGCCGCCGCCGCCCCGGCTCCGGCCAAGGCCGCCGCGGCCCCGGCTCCGGCCGCCGGCACCGACCTGCCCCCGGGCGCCCGCGCCACCGCGATCCGCGAGGGCGTGGACCCGTCGCAGGTCGAGGGCAGCGGCCGCCGCGGCGCGGTGACCAAGGAGGACATCGTCAACTACGCCCGCAGCGGCGGCGCCGGCAAGGCCGCCGGCGCGCGTCCGGAAGAGCGCGTGCCGATGACCCGCATCCGCAAGCGCATCGCCGAGCGCCTGATGCAGTCGAAGGACTCCATCGCCATGCTGACCTCGTTCAACGAGGTCAACCTGGCCAAGGTGACCGCGGCGCGCAAGGAACTGCAGGACGACTTCCAGAAGACCCACGGCACCAAGCTGGGCTTCATGAGCTTCTTCGTGAAGGCCGCGGCCAACGCCCTGCAGCGCCACCCGATCATCAACGCCTCGGTCGACGGCGACGACATCATCTACCACGGCTACTCGGACATCTCGATCGCCGTGTCCACCGACAAGGGCCTGGTGACCCCGGTCCTGCGCAACGTCGAGCGCATGGGCTTCGCCGACATCGAGAAGGGCATCGCCGACTACGCCAAGAAGGCGCGCGACGGCAAGCTGGGCCTGGACGACCTGCAGGGCGGCACCTTCACCATCACCAACGGCGGCACCTTCGGCTCGCTGATGTCGACCCCGATCGTCAACCCGCCGCAGAGCGCGATCCTGGGCATGCACGCGATCAAGGAGCGCCCGGTCGCCGAGAACGGCCAGGTCGTGATCGCGCCGATGATGTACATCGCCCTGTCCTACGACCACCGCATCATCGACGGCAAGGACGCGGTGCTGTTCCTGGTCGACATCAAGAACCAGCTCGAGAACCCGAACCGCATCCTGTTCGGGCTGTAAGAACGGCCGCGAGTCGGGGTTCGGGATTCGGGATTGGCAGGCGCGTGCGCGCCTGCCTCCCGCTTTTCGAATCACGGATCACCAATCCCGAATCACTGAGCGAATGAAATGAGCGAACAATTCGACGTCGTCGTCATCGGTGCCGGCCCGGCCGGCTACCACGCCGCGATCCGCGCCGCGCAGCTGGGCCTGAAGACCGCCTGCATCGACGCCGCGCTGGGCAAGGACGGCAAGCCGGCCCTGGGCGGCACCTGCCTGCGCGTGGGCTGCATCCCGTCCAAGGCGCTGCTGGACTCGTCCCACCAGTACGAGAACATGCTGCACAAGTTCGACCAGCACGGCATCAGCTTCAAGGATGCGGCGATCGACGTCGCGAAGATGATCGAGCGCAAGGACGGCATCGTTAAGCAGTTCACCGGCGGCATCGCCATGCTGTTCAAGGCCAACAAGGTCGCCACCTACTACGGCTTCGGCCAGCTGCAGCCGGGCAACGTGGTCAAGGTGAAGCAGCACGACGGCTCGGAAGTCGAGCTCAAGGGCACCAACGTCATCATCGCCGCCGGTTCGGACTCGATCGAACTGCCGTTCGCCAGGTTCGACGGCGAGTACATCGTCGACAACGTCGGCGCGCTGGACTTCACCGATGTGCCCAAGCGCCTGGCCGTGATCGGCGCCGGCGTGATCGGCCTGGAGCTGGGCAGCGTGTGGAAGCGTCTGGGCGCCGAGGTGACCATCCTCGAGGCGATGCCGGAGTTCCTGCCGGCCGCCGACGCCGAGGTCTCCAAGCTGGCCGCCCGCGAGTTCAAGAAGCAGGGCCTGGACATCAAGCTGGGCGCCAAGGTCTCCAGGGCCGAGGTCACCGGCAAGGGCAAGAAGAAGGAAGTTTCCATCACCTTCGCCGACGACAAGGGCGAGCAGACCCTGGTCGTGGACAAGCTGCTGGTGGCCGTGGGCCGCCGCGCCGCGACCAGGGGCCTGCTGGCCGAGGGCACCGGCGTGCAGGTCAACGAGCGCGGCCAGATCGTGGTCGACGAGCACTGCCACACCGGCGTCGACGGCGTCTGGGCGATCGGCGACTGCGTGCGCGGCCCGATGCTGGCGCACAAGGGCTTCGAGGAAGGCATCGCCGTGGCCGAGCTGATCGCCGGCCTGCCGGGCCACGTCAACTTCGACACCATCCCCTACGTGATCTACACCGGCCCGGAGATCGCCTGGGTCGGCAAGACCGAGCAGCAGCTCAAGGCCGAGGGCGTGCCGTACAAGGCCGGCACCTTCCCGTTCGCCGCCGTCGGCCGCGCCGTGGCCATGGCCGAGGCCGTGGGCTTCGTCAAGGTCATCGCCCATGCCGAGACCGACCGCGTGCTGGGCATGCACCTGATCGGCCCGAACGTGTCCGAGCTGGTCCACGAGGGCGTGCTGACCATGGAGTTCAGCGGCTCGGCCGAGGACCTGGCGCGCATCTGCCACGCCCACCCGTCCCTGTCGGAGGCCGTGCACGACGCGGCCATGGCGGTGGACAAGCGCGCCATCCACAAGGCCAACTGATCCCGGTCGGCCGCGCACGAAGGCTCCGCCCCGGCGGAGCCTTCGTCGTTTCAAGAACCGGAGCCAAGCATGTCGTCCAAAGGCCTGCCACCCGCCACCACCGCCGCGCTGTATGCGGCCGCGGGCGCGCTGTTCATCGCCGGCGCGCTCAGCAGCGGCAGGCCGGCCTTCAGCGGCGTGGGCGTGGCTTTCCTCGTGCTGGCGGCGCTGGTATGGATGCGCCGCGGCCACCGCCAGGACTGACGCGCCACCCTCCGTTCCCGTTCCCCCGTTGCAAAGTTCTCCTCCATGAAATCCGTCTGCGTCTATTGCGGTTCCAACGCCGGCAGCAAGCCGGCCTATGCCGAGCGCGCCATCGCCCTGGGCGACCGCCTCGCCAGGGAAGGCCTGCGCCTGGTCTATGGCGGCGGCAACGTCGGCCTGATGGGCACCGTCGCCAACGCCGTGCTCGACGCCGGCGGCCAGGTCACCGGCGTCATCCCCCGCCAGCTGGCCGACTGGGAAGTCGCCCACCGCGGCCTGACCGAGCTGGAGATCGTCGGCTCGATGCACGAGCGCAAGATGCGCATGTTCGAGCTCTCCGACGCCTTCGTCGCCCTGCCCGGCGGCTTCGGCACCATGGAGGAGATCTTCGAGATGCTGACCTGGCGCCAGCTCGGCATCGGCAACAAGCCCTGCGCCTTCCTCGACATCGAAGGCTTCTACGCCCCGCTGATCGGCATGATCGACCGCATGGTCGAGGAGCGCTTCCTGCACCCGGACCAGCGCGCCGACCTGTGGTACGGCAGCGACATCGGCCAGATGCTGGAGTGGATGCGCAACTATGAGCCGGCGCAGGCGAGCAAGTGGATCGACGAGAAGCGCCGCAGCGTCATGAAGTAAACGCCGCCCCGGCGGCGGATTGGCTGGCGCGTGGCGACGCGCCAGATGTCGCCAGCGCCCTGGCGCTTTCCCGGCGCGGATCGACGAGAAGCGCCGCAGCGTCATGAAGTAAACGCCGCCCCGGCGGCGGCTTGGCCGGCGTGGCGACGCGCCCCGTAGAGTCGGGCTTGCCCGACTCACACGCATGATGCCCCGCGACGCATGAAAGGCAGCGGGGCAAGCCCCGCTCTACGGAACATGGCGCGCCCAGGGGCGAATGCAGGGCACCAGCAACCCGTCGCCGCCGCAGACGGCGCCGCTGGTCGGCACCCGACGCCCTCCCCCGCCGCTCTCCCGAAGGAGAGGCAACAAGCGCGTTCCCGGCGCGGACGGCGACCGCACACCGCGCGCCCCGGCTACCGAGGCCCCGTCCGAAGCCGGCCGCTAGGTGTGGAGCTTCAATAGGTTGTTTTGCCCGAGCGGCAGTCGGCTGATGGGCGGCCGGCCGCCGAGGGCGCTATGCGGGCGGTGGCAGTTGTAGTGG
>NZ_AZVB01000012.1 GCF_000513995.1 Pseudoxanthomonas sp. J35 | reverse complement strand
CCGTCGGCGCGCGGGCGGCGCTGGTCCAGCAGGCGGCAGATCGTGCGCACCACCTCGATGTTCTGCTTCTCCGAGTTGCCGCCGACGTTGTAGGTCTCGCCGACGCGGCCCTTGGCCAGCACGGTGCGGATCGCCTCGCAGTGGTCGGCCACGTACAGCCAGTCGCGCACCTGCCTGCCGTCGCCATAGACCGGCAGCGGCTCGCCGGCCAGGGCCTTGGCGATCACCAGCGGNATGAGCTTTTCGGGGAAGTGGTACGGACCGTAGTTGTTGGAGCAGTTGGTGGTCAGGGTCGGCAGGCCGTAGGTGTGGTGGAAGGCGCGGACCAGATGGTCGGAGGCGGCCTTCGACGCCGAGTACGGGGAGTTGGGCGCGTACGGCGTGGTCTCGGTGAACTTGCCGGTCTCGCCCAGCGTGCCGTAGACCTCGTCGGTGGACACGTGCAGGAAACGGAAAGCCTCGCGCCGGCCGTCCGGCAGCGCCTTCCAGTAGTCGCGGACGGCCTCGAGCAGGCCCAGAGTGCCCACCACGTTGGTCTGCACGAAGGCCGCCGGCCCGTCGATGGAACGGTCCACATGACTCTCGGCGGCGAAGTTCAGCACCGCCTCGGGCTGGTGCTCGGCGAGCAGGCGCGCGACCAGGTCGCGGTCGCCGATGTCTCCCTTCACGAATACGTGATTAGCTTCTCCTTCGATCGAAGAAAGCGTATTCAGGTTTCCTGCATAAGTGAGCGCGTCCAAGTTGACGATCCTGACGCCGCGCGCCACCGCTTCCAATACGAAATTACCGCCGATGAAGCCGGCTCCGCCGGTCACAAGCCAAGTTGACACCATATGCTCCTTGTATAGAGGCGCCCAAGCACCTTCTGGTCCAAACGGAATAGGATAGCGGGTTTTTTCTGGCACCCTGTCAAGAAAACTGATCAGCCAAGCCGGAACAACCCGACCATACGCCATCGCATGGAGCCGCATCCCCGGTTAGAATCGCCCCCACTGCCCCGCGCCAGCCGCCGCGGCCGGGCCTTCCCGCAACAAGCTGAAGGATCTCGTACACGATGAAAATCCTCGTCGCCTACAAGCGCGTGGTGGACTACAACGTCCGCATCCAGGTCAAGCCGGACGGTTCCGGCGTGGTCACCGACGGCGTCAAGCTGTCGCCGAATCCGTTCGACGAAATCGCCCTGGAAGAGGCCCTGCGCCTGCGCGACGCCGGCATCGCCACCGAGGTGGTGGTCGCCACCCTGGCCCCAGCCGACGCCGCCGCGCACCTGCGCAACGGCCTGGCGATGGGCGCCAACCGCGCCATCCACGTAGTCACCGATGCCGCCATTCAGCCGCTGACCGCCGCGCGCGCCCTGCTCAAGCTGGTCGAGAAGGAGCAGCCGCAGTTGGTCATCCTGGGCAAGCAGGCGATCGACGACGACGCCAACCAGACCGGCCAAATGCTGGCCACGCTGTGGGGCCGCCCGCAGGCGACCTTCGCCTCCAAGCTGGTCGTCGCCGACGGCAAGGCCACGGTGACGCGCGAAGTCGACGCCGGCCTGGAGACGCTGGAAGTGGAGCTGCCGGCGGTGGTGACGACCGACCTGCGCCTGAACGAGCCGCGCTTCATCAAGCTGCCGGACATCATGAAGGCCAAGAGCAAGCCGCTGGAGACCCTCGCCTTCGCCGACCTCGGCGTGGAGGCCAACGACAGCCTCAAGACCACGCACTACGCGCCGCCGGCCAAGCGCAGCCGCGGCGTGATGGTGAAGGACGCCGCCGAGCTGGTGGCCGCACTCAAGAACAAGGGGTTGCTGTAATGGCCAAGATTCTCGTCGTCGCCGAACATCTGAATGGCCAGCTCAACGCGGCCACCGCCAAGACCGTCAGCGCTGCCCAGGCGATCAAGCCCGAGGCCATCGACATCGTGGTGCTGGCCGCCGACCCGGCCGCCATCGCCGCCCAGGCCGCGCAGATCGCCGGCGTGTCGAAGGTGATCACCATCGCCAACCCAGCCAACGAGCACGCCGTGGCCCAGGTGCTGGGCCCGCAGATCGCCGAACTGGCCAAGGGTTACAGCCACGTGTTCGGCCCCTCCACCACCTTCGGCAAGGACCTGATGCCGGTGGTGGCCGCGCTGCTCGGCGTCAACCAGGTCTCCGACCTGATGGCCGTCGAGGGCAGCCACACCTTCAAGCGCCCGATCTACGCAGGCAATGCCATCATCACCGTGGAGGCACCGGCCGACCAGGTCGTCGTGGCCACCGTGCGTACCGCGTCATGGCCGGAAGCCGCCCAGGGCGGCAACGCGCCGGTCGAGGCGGCGAACGTCTCCGCCGCCCTGCCCGGCCACACCCGCTTCGTCGGCCTGGCCGCCGGCAAGTCCGACCGCCCGGACCTGCAGAGCGCCAAGCGCGTCGTCTCCGGCGGCCGCGGCGTCGGCTCGGCCGAGAACTTCCAGATCATCTACCAGCTCGCCGACAAGCTCGGCGCCGCGGTGGGCGCCTCGCGCGCCGCGGTGGACGCCGGCTACGTGCCGAACGAACTGCAGGTAGGCCAGACCGGCAAGATCATCGCCCCGGAGCTGTACGTCGCGATCGGCATCAGCGGCGCGATCCAGCACCTGACCGGCATCAAGGACGCCGGCACCATCGTGGCGATCAACAAGGACGCCGAGGCGCCGATCTTCGAGATCGCCGATATCGGGTTGGTGGGGGATTTGTTCGCGCTGCTGCCAGAGCTGGAAAAGGCGCTGTAGTGCCAACGGGTTCTTCGCCCGCGGAGCCGGCAGCACCGGCCCCGCGGGGAAAGGCTGCAGCCTGGATCCTCGGCGTCGCGACGCTGTACCTGGCGGCCTTGTGGTACGTCGATCGCGATAACCACGTCCTGTCCAGCCTGGCCGAGCTCGCCGTCCCGCTCGGCTACTGCGCGCTGCTGGTGCTAGCCAGCTATGGATTCCGCTATCAACGCTGGCGCCGCCTGCTTCATGCCCAGGGCCATGAGACCCCCTGGCTGCACGGGCTAGCTGCCTATCTGGCCGGCTTCGCCTTCACCGCATCGCCGGGCAAGGCGGGGGAGTTACTGCGAATCCGCTACTTCGCCTGGCAGGGCGTACCTGCCCAGGCAACGCTGACCACCTTCATTTTCGAACGAGCACTGGACCTGCTTGTCATTACCCTCATGGCTACGGGCGCGGCGGCGTCGGTGCCTATGTTCGGCCTGATCGCAGCGACCATTCTGGCTCTGCTGCTGACACTGATGGCGCTGGCCTGCTGGCCTCCGCTGGGCCGTGTGGCACGCAAGCTCGCCAACCTGCTGCCGGGTACGGCAATACGCCGCCTCGGCCATTTCCTCGTCGAGGGCGCCTGCGCACAGGGTCCATTGATGCATCCACGCACGGTGCTGCCGGCCATCCTCCATGGCGCCGCGGCCTGGAGCCTGACCGCGCTCGCGTTCACCTGCCTCAGCCATGCGGCTGGCGTCACGCTGTCGTGGCAACTAGGAATTGGCATCTACCCCGCCGCGATGCTCGTGGGTGCCCTGTCCTTTATCCCGGGCGGCGTCGGCACCACCGAGGCGGCGATCGTGTTCATGCTGGGCGGGGCGGGCGTTCAGACCACCGTGGCGCTCACGATCGCCATCGGCATTCGCCTAGCCAGCCTGTGGCTGGCTGTGATGGTAGGGATGCTGGCGATGGCAACGCTCGAGGCGGCGGAGTACTTACACCGACGGCAGTGAACACAGGCCGAACCCACTGCTTGTATCGCCGCCTTCCTTTATCATTGCCGCCGAATTCAAAGGATGTGAAAGGCTTTTCCATGCATCACCCGGCATCGTTCCCGGCAGGGACGCACAAGTTATGAGCACATCCAGCCGCCCGCTGTGCGTCGATCTAGACGGCACCCTGCTCCGTTCCGACATCCTCTATGAATCGCTGCTGGCGCTACTGGCACGCAACCCACTGTACTTGCTCATGATTCCGTTCTGGCTGATCGGCGGAAAGGCCGCAGTCAAGCGGAAGCTCGCTTCGCGGGTGAGACTGGCGCCGGAGTGCCTGCCGTACGACGAGCGCGTCCTCGACATCCTGCGCACCACCACGCAGCGCCCGCGTGTGCTGTGCACCGCCTCGGACCAGATCCTGGTCCAGCCCATCGCCGATCACCTCGGCCTGTTCGAGCAAGTCATCGCCAGCGACGGCCGGACCAATCTGTCCGGCCGCAACAAGGGCAAGGTCCTAGCCGAGCGCTTTGGCGAACGCGGCTTCGATTACATGGGGAATGGCCGCGTCGACCTGCTGGTCTGGGAGCGGTCCGCCGGCGCCATCGTGGTCAACAACGGTCCCAGGCTGGCGCGCGATGCCGCGCGCCGCACAGAGATCCTGGCGCACCTGCCCTCGCAGAACGGCCTGCTGACCTGGATCAAGGCGCTGCGCGTCTATCAGTGGCTCAAGAACCTGCTGGTGCTGGTCCCGCTGCTGACCGCACACCGCTTCCTCGACCTCCCGGCGGTCACCGACACAATCGTTGCCTTCCTCGCGTTCGGCCTGTGCGCCTCGGGCGTGTATGTGCTCAACGACCTGCTCGATCTCACCCCGGATCGGATGCACCCACGCAAGCGCAAGCGCCCCTTCGCCGCCGGGCGCCTGCCACTGCTGCACGGCCTGCTCGTTGCGCCGCTGCTCACGCTTGCCGGCTTCGCACTGGCACTGCTGTGCAGCCCCGCCTTTGCCGTGGTCCTGCTGTGCTACTACATGATGACGTTGACATACTCGCTCAAGCTCAAGCGCATCGTCATGATCGACGTGGTGTTGCTGGCGGCGTTGTACACCGTGCGAATCATTGGCGGCACTGTTGCGATCGGCTCGGATCTTTCGTTCTGGCTGCTGGCATTCTCGATGTTCGTGTTTCTCAGCCTGGCGATGCTCAAGCGCTACACCGAGCTTGCCTCGGCGCTGGCCAGCGGCAAGGAAATAGCCATGGGCCGTGGCTACTCGGTCGCCGACCTGCCGCTGGTGCAGTCGCTGGGCGCGGCCGCCGGCTATATCGGCGTACTTGTGTTTGCGCTGTACATCAACAGTCCGGAAAGCCTCGAGCTCTACAGCAACCCGAAGCTGCTCTGGCTGCTTTGCCCGATCCTGCTGTACTGGATCAGTCGCATGTGGATCGTGTCGCACCGGGGCGACATGCATGACGATCCGATCGTGTTCGCAGCCATGGACCGCGTCAGCCAGGTCGTGATCGGCCTTTGCGTGGTCATCGTCCTGGCAGCGATATGACCCCGCCGGCCGGGCAATCCTGGGGACGTTATCCTCGCGTCGAGCAGCGACTGGTGCCTGTGTTCGACCGCAGCGCCCCATTGCCGATTCCAGGCGATGGCAGCGTATTGCCCCACGGCAACGGTCGCAGCTATGGCGACAGCTGCCTGAACCCCGGGGGATCACTCCTCGTGGGCACCGCGCTCAACCGTTTCATCGCGTTCAATCCGGCCACCGGCGTGGTCCGCTGCGAAGCCGGCGCCACGCTGGCGGACATCCTCGACATCGCCTTGCCGCGAGGCTGGTTCCTGCCCGTCACGCCCGGGACCCGCTATGCCACCGTGGGTGGGGCGATCGGCAACGATGTACATGGCAAGAACCACCATCGCGCTGGCAGCTTCGGCCACCATGTGCTGCGCCTGGAGCTATTGCGAAGCGACGGCTCACGCCGGACATTGGCCCCGGATGATGCCAGTGGCCTGTTCGCCGCAACGATCGGCGGCCTGGGCCTGACGGGCTTCATCACCTGGGCCGAGCTGCAGCTGCGGCGCGTGCCTGGCCCATGGATCGAGACGGAGACCATCCGTTTCGGCAGCCTGGATGAATTCTTCTCGCTGTCGCAGGCATCTGCGACGGATTTCGAATACACCGTCGCCTGGATTGACTGCCTGGCCAGTGGCAGGCGCCTGGGACGCGGGCACTTCCTGCGCGGCGACCACGCCCCTGGCAATGTCCAGGCGGCAACCCCCAGCTCCGCCCCCAGGCGCAGCATGCCGCTGGTACCACCGGTCTCGCTGGTGAACCGACTGACGCTGCGCCCGTTCAACACCCTTTACTACTGGCGGCAACCGGCGCGCCACAAGCGCCATTTTTCTCACTATCAAAGCTACTTCTATCCACTGGACGGCATCAACCACTGGAACCGCATGTACGGCCCACGCGGCTTCCTGCAGCACCAATGCGTCCTGCCGCCGGCCAACGCCCGCGACGCCACCGCCGCCCTGCTGCGCGAGATCTCGCGCAGCGGCCGAGGCTCCTTCCTAGCCGTGCTCAAGGAATTCGGCGACCTGCCGTCGCGTGGCATGCTGTCGTTCCCCCGTCCCGGCACCACGCTAGCCCTGGACTTCCCGAACGACGGCCCGGACCTGCTGAGGATGCTAGACCGCCTGGATCGCATCGTCATGGAGGCCGGCGGCGCCGTTTATGCGGCCAAGGACGCACGCATGTCCGGCGCGCTGTTCCGCCAGGCCTACCCAGGCTGGCAAGCGTTTTCCCGATTCATCGATCCCCGATTCTCGTCCGGCTTCTGGCGCCGGGTCACGGAGTAGCCATGCAGAAGGTTCTCATCATCGGCGCCACCTCGGCCATCGCCGAGGCCGTCGCGCGCCGTTACGCGGCACGCGCCGCCGCGCTTTATCTGGTCGGCCGTCGTGCCGAGCGCATCGAGGCGATCGCTGCCGATCTGCAGGTGCGTGGAGCGAAGCAGGTCGACATCGGCGTACTCGACGTAAACGACCTGGCCGGCCATGCGCAGCTGCTAGACCAGGCAGAAGCGGCCCTTGGCCGCATCGATGTCGCCTTGATCGCCCACGGGACGCTGCCAGACCAGGCCGCATGCGACGCCTCGGTGGAGCTGTCGTTGCGGGAATTCGCCACCAACGGCACCGCTACGATCGCGCTTGCGGCGGCACTCGCCCAACGCCTGCAGCCTGGAACCACGCTGGCGGTGATCTCGTCGGTTGCCGGTGACCGTGGTCGCGCCAGCAACTACCTCTACGGCAGTGCCAAGGCGGCCGTCACCGCCTTTCTGAGCGGACTGGGCCAGCGCCTGCGCCCGCGCGGCATCAACGTCCTGAATATCAAGCCGGGCTTCGTCGA
Organism: Pseudoxanthomonas sp. J35; assembly: GCF_000513995.1. Classification (GTDB taxonomy): domain Bacteria; phylum Pseudomonadota; class Gammaproteobacteria; order Xanthomonadales; family Xanthomonadaceae; genus Pseudoxanthomonas. The sequence continues at coordinate 123,732 of NZ_AZVB01000012.1, read as the reverse complement.
CACCCCGATGACCGCTTCCTTCAGGAAAGGCGCGCTGTGGGCATCTCCGGACAGGATCGCGGACGGGATCATCAAGGCCATCCAGGGCCGCCGGGCCGTCGCCTACCTGCCAGGATTCTGGTGGGCCATCATGTTCATCATCAAGTCCATCCCCGAGTTCGTCTTCCGCAGGATCAAACTCTGAAATGACCGACAAGCACGCCAAGATCGTCATCACCGGCGCCGCCGGCCTGGTAGGCCAGAACCTGATCGTGGAACTCAAGCAGCAGGGCTACACGCGGCTCGTTGCGATCGACAAGCACGCCCACAACCTGGCCATCCTGCAGAAGCTGCACGCGGACGTCCGCGCGGTACACGCCGACCTGGCCGAACCCGGGCCATGGGCGGAGGAATTCGTCGGCGCCTCATGCGTGGTGCAGCTGCATGCGCAGATCACCGGCAAGACCAGCGAACCGTTCGTCCGCAACAACCTCACCGCAACGGAACACGTGCTGGCGGCCACCCGCGCCGCCGCCGTGCCCTACCTGGTCCACATCAGTTCATCGGTGGTGAACTCGGTGGCCAAGGACGACTACACCAACACCAAGCGCGAGCAGGAGGAGATGGTCGTGGCCAGCGGACTGCGCCATTGCGTACTGCGACCAACACTGATGTTCGGCTGGTTCGACCCCAAGCACCTGGGCTGGCTTTCGCGATTCATGGCGCGCACACCGGTCTTCCCCATCCCTGGCGACGGTCGCTTCATGCGCCAACCGCTCTACGAGCGCGACTTCTGCCGCTGCATCGCCAAGTGTATCGAGACCGAGCCCGATGGCCAGGCATTCGATATCGTCGGCGACACCCGCGTGGATTATGTGGACATCATCCGCACCATCAAGCGGGTCAAGAAGCTGCGCACAATGATCGTGCATATCCCGATCGGCTTCTTCGCGTTCCTGTTGAGGGTGTACAGCCTGTTCAGCAACAAGCCCCCGTTCACCGCCGACCAGCTCAAGGCACTAAGCGCCGGGGACGACTTCAAGGGCGTCGACACCGAAGCGGTGTTCGGTGTCCGGCAGACGCCGTTCGAAGATGCCATCCGCGAGAGCTACACCGACCCACGTTACAGCCATATCGTGCTGCAGCGCTGACCACATAGAACACGGAAGACCATTCAATGAGCAAATTCGCCATTATCGGCAGTGGCCCCATGGGCCTCATGGCAGGCCTGGAGCTAATCAAGCAAGGCCACCAGGTCGATATCTACGAACGCGATGATCGCATCGGCGGCATGTCCGCCGATTTCGATTTCGATGGCTTGCGCATCGAGCGATATTACCACTTCATTTGCAAGACCGACTATCAGCTGTTCAAGTTGCTTGAAGAGTTGGAAATGTCCGATCGATTGCACTGGACGGACACCAAGATGGGTTATTACTATCAGGGCAAACTATACAAGTGGGGCACGCCGTTCGCTCTGCTCGGCTTCCCGCACCTAAGTCTGGTGGACAAGGTCCGCTATGCCTTGCATGTTATGTGTACGAAAGGCATCAAGGACTGGACCGCACTAGACAAGGAAAACGCCCGCGACTGGATCACCCGCTGGATCGGCCCGAAAGCCTACACGGTGATGTGGGAAAAGGCCTTCGCACTGAAATTCTTCGAATACCAGAACTCTCTGTCCGCCTCGTGGATCGGCACTCGTATCAAGCGCGTAGCGCTATCGCGACGAAACCTGTTCAACGAAAGCATGGGCTATCTGGAAGGCGGCTCGTCGGCACTGCTCAACGAGATGGCGCGGCGCGTACAGGCTGCGGGTGGTCGCATTCTGCTTGGACGAGGCATCGACGAAGTCGTCTCGAGCGAAGGGAAAGTCACCGGTGTTCGCACCGGCGGCGACGTGGAAGCCTATGACAAGGTGATCTCCACCGCGCCTATCCAGTACGTCCCTCGACTTGTTCCCGGCCTGCCCGCAACATTCTCCGACGCCATCAGCCGCATCGAGAATATCCCCGTCGCCTGCGTAATCCTGAAGCTCAAGCATGCGATCAGCGAAAATTTCTGGATGAACATCAGCGATGACAATATCGAGATCCCAGGCGTCATCGAATACAGCAATCTGAATCCTGGCAACGATCCGGGGCAGAAGATTCTGTATGCGCCGTTCTACATGCCCAAAACACATCCCAAGTGGACATCGCCGAACGAGGCACTGATCGAGGAAACGATTGGTTATCTTCCCAGGCTCAACCCTGATTTCCAGCGCAACTGGGTGCTTGACGCCCACTGTCATCGATACGAGTACGCGCAGACCATTTGCCCTCCTGGATTCCAGAATATGCTACCTCCAATGGAGACTCCGCTTGCCGGATTCTTCATGGCGGACACTGCCTACTACTATCCCGAGGATCGCTCCATCAATGAGAGTATTGCCGTCGGGGCCAAGATCGCAGCGCTCGCGGCTGGCCATTGAGACGCCTCCAGATGACACGTCAGTTCGTGCTTTTCCTCATCGCCAGTGGAACCGCTGCGGCCGTCAATTTCGGGTCGAGGATCGCCTTTAGTCATTGGCTCCCCTATACCCGCGCGATTCTTCTGGCGTACTGCCTGGGCATGATGACGGCTTTCTTCCTGAATCGTCTGCTAGTATTCAGGGGGGCGGCCAACTCCATTCACCACCAAGTGGGCTGGTTCGTCGCTGTGAACATCGCTGCCGTTCTGCAGACCCTGATCGTAAGCATCGCACTCGCCAAATGGATATTACCGGCGTTGGAGCTGGGTGGTGCGACCGCGGAAACCATCGCGCACGCGATTGGCGTCGCCGTTCCCGCAATCACATCGTACTTTGGGCATAAGCACCTCTCGTTCTCATCTCCTCGCGCTTGACCCAAACGGGAAGCGGAACCGATCACTCAATGGAAATGCAGATGCACCTGAAGAATGTTATATCCACTTGGCGCGGATCGCGTGGCATAGGATGGACAGGCTTGTTCGCGATCTTCTTTCTGGCCATGGCTTGGAAATCCAACGATGCGCTAAGCAATCCTCAGTTCTGGGCAGAAGATGCGACCATCTTCTTCGCCCAACAGCTCGGCAGCCTACTACCACAGATTTTCGTTCCATACGCCGGCTATCTTCACGCTACACCGCGACTGATCGCCTGGTTCGCATCTTTCTTTTCACTCGAATTCTCACCGCTGATCTATAACTTTATGGCGGTACTCATCGCCGCCGGCGCGATGGCTTTGACCTGTCGCCGCCTGCAAGGTTACATACCGGTCCCGGTGGTGGTCTTGTCGTTCTTGCTGGTGCCGACCAATGGCGAGATATTCGGCACGATCACAAACTCCCAGTGGTTCCTGCAATTCTGGTTGGCTGCGTGCTGCATCACCCCAGGCCGGGCACCACGAGGCGTCTGGGGCTGGCTGCGTGACGCCGCCCTACTGATTGTCTGCATCACAGGACCATTCTCGATACTGCTGGCCTGTGTCGTAGTGGGCCTGGCAATTAGTAGCGCGACCTGTCGGAAGTTGAAGTGGGATCCCTTCGAAGGGGCGCTCAGCCGCTTCACATCCGACAGCGATTGGAGAGCCCTGGCCATCCTGGGGGTCGGGGCCGTCGTTCAGTTCGTCATTTTCATCAACTTCTCGCCCCAAAACCAAGCGGCGACGCAACCTGTGCTTTCGTTGCTGTCATTGACGTTCGGACAGGTGCTGCCCCTGCATACTTTCGGCACGCTCCCGCTAAATCAGGCCGCATGGCTGCTGGTAGATTGCGCACTGATAGCCCTGCTTCTATTCTGCCGGCGAACACCAGGTAGCGCTCGGCTGGTGATAGCCAGCTTCGTCTGTTTCGCCTTTGTCGAAACTTTTGTATCCGTCCGGCTCAAGGAGGTCGGGCCGATGGCGCAGTTCATGATCGGTGACCGCTACTTCTACCTGCCCAAGATCGCCTGGTGGTGGATGGTCTGGCATGTCGTCGCGATGATCGACCGACAGCGGCCCTATATGGCCACCCTGCTGGTATCCGCCGGCCTGATCTTGGTTGCCGCGCTGAACACATCACATCTGCGCCGGCCGGCCCTGGTGGACATGCATTGGCGTGAGAACGTCACCCAACTGGACGCCCCCGGGAGTTACGTAGTCCCCTTCAACCCCGGCGGGTGGAATCTCCTGATTGAAGTACGTGCCAAGAAAGAAGAGCCATAACAGCAACAGCAGACCAGGCGCCCAGCAGGACAAACCCGCCAGGGCGCCCGCCTCGTCAGCGCAGGGTGATCCGGAGCTTCGGAGCACCAGGGCGCTGCGCGCCATCGGGAGCAAGCGTCTCGGTCTCGACGTTATACATCCAGATCGCGACGTCCTTGGTGCCGCCGACCTTGCCGATCTTGACCTTCAATTTATCGCCGTCACGCAACGGCACAGGCGTGCTCAACGTGACGTCTACGAAGGAATTATCCTGCGTTCCTTCCAGCTTGCTGCGACCACTCGCGCAGGTCTGTTCAACGCAAGCTGACATCTCGATCTCACCATCCGAGGCGCCAGCGAAGTTGCCAATCTGCACGCCAATGCCGATCGCATCGCCCGCGCCGGGCGACTTAATGGAAGTTTCGAGAACCCCTCCTGCCCCGAGCAGGATCGACTCACTGGACGACTGGCCCACCTGGATCTCGAGAACCTTGCCTGCCACACCGGCCACAGAAGGCTGCGCCTGCACGGGCGCATCCGGAGCCCTCGACGCGGTACGCTCCACGTCACTGTTGTTGCATGCGCCACACAGCAAGGCAGCGCCAACCACCATTACCGACTTAAATTTCACTTCTGTTCTCCATTGAAAAGTGCTTCTCGAATTTTCTCCATCTGGTTGAACCAGGCATAGCTCTCAATAGCCCGCGACCTCGCCACCTTCGCCATGTCTGCATAGCCCTGGTCGACCACTTCGATCGCGCGCTTGATTTCCTCATACCAGCCCGTGCTATTGGCCAGGAAGCCGTTGATACCGCTCTCTATCGCACTCCCGTAAGTATGGATCGGTGTGGCCACCGTCAGGGTGCCCACAGCTGCCGCCTCGAAGTATTTCAATTCCGACTTACAGTTGGTGAAGACGTTATCGAGCAACGGGACAATGTTGATCTCCACCAGCGACATGACACGCTGCAGGTTGATGAAATCGTGCAGCGGATATACCTGAATGCGTTCGGAGTACTTTGCTAGGTCTCCAGACATATCGAGGAAGCCAACCACCAGGAGCTTCACGCGCGGATCTTCTCTGAGCAGCCGCTCCAGCGCCGTCCCCACCATGGAAAAGTCATGGTTGTGGGTCGGCGTGCCGCTGAAGTACCCGATATGGATATCGTCGGTACGCCGGAATGCGCTGGCGACCTTCTCTTCGAAGATCCTGTCCGAGATGGCCAGCTGCTCCTTGTTCATGAAATTAGGCACGACCCTGGCCTTGCGCCCCGTGAACGCCTCAAGTTGCCTGGCAAGATACTGATTGGTCGTGACCGATTCGTCGCAAAGCCTCGCGACCGCCCCAATCCGGGAAATATAGGCAAACCAGTGGTCCCAGGCACCCGGATGCTTCAAGTCCTGCGCCAGTGTCTTCAGAATCAGCTGCACGTAGTCGACATTGAAGACAAGATCGTCGACATCAAACAGTACGCGCTTGCCCAGCGCCTTGGCCCGCGCAATCATGCCAGCAATCTTGTCGTTATAACGCATACGACAGACCACAATTACATTGGAGACATCAACGATTTCGTTGAAATGATCGGCGTCGGAATTGAAGAAATAGGACGAACTGACGTCCATCGTACCTTCCATCAGCGCGCAGGCCATGTTATAGGCACGATAACGGAATGTGCTGGTATCGGCCGCCTCGTAGAAGTAGGCGACCCGAGTGCCGCGCGAGCACAATGCACGGAAGCGCTCGTCGAACCGCTGCGTCCAAGGCGCCCGGTACTCGTTCTGTGGCTCGTTAACGTAGAACATTGTTCGCCAACACCTCGGTTACTTCTGCCAGTGCCTTTTCCCAGGAATCCGGAAGCCCGAACTTCGTGGATGAACCTTCGCCTTGCTCGATACGGGTGACCGCCTCGCGTAGCGCCGCCACCAGCGAGCCCCTGTCAAGCTCCGCCGTCAGGATTGAGGGCGAGTACATGCTCAGGTCCTGCTTCACGCCAAAACGATTCGTGACCACTGTGGCGCCCACTGCCGCAAGGTCCAGGGGCGGATAGCTGGGGTGCGGGGTAGCCATCAGACAAAAACCGAGATCAACAGTGCGCACGAACTTGGCATAGTCTGTCCAACTGAGCGTACTCATGATCGTGGGCTGGACGCCCCCTAAGGTGAGCTGCGGCACGTCCTTGCCGACGAGCACGATTTCCCACTTGTGCGGGTTGATCACGCCACAGCGGACGGCTTCATCCAAAACTTCGATCCCGCGATAGAACAGATTGCGCAAGTTGTTCGGGCGCGCATAGAAAAATAGGCGTCTCCGCTTGCCCTCCACGTGTTCCTTGCGCACATTGCTGCATGCTGCCGGGAACGCTGGCTCGAAGAACAATGCGCCATCCTCCAGATGAGGCAGGCCGCTGCCCACGAGATGGTCGCGCAAGAGGCGGGTATTCAGCACGACCGCCACGTCCCGGCGCGATATCGTTTCCGAGCAGCGTACCCAGTCATCGCCATAAGGGTAGAACATGCGCTCATCCTCCTGGAGGAGGTAGATCACGCGTGAAGGCCGGATGCTTCCAAGCGTCGATGCTGTGGTCCACCACGACGTCGTGAGAAAGTAGTCGCCTTCACTGACATCAAGCTGGCTGTCAGCGTCGGAAACATCGATGAAGGCGAATTCGACATTGCCCTTGTACTCGATGCCGTTGCAGCGAAGCACCTCGGCGAAGCTCGGTTGGTACGGGGCCTGAGTACGGGTAACCACGCGAAGCACCGCACCCGTGCGCCGGGCCAGAAGCGCGGCGAGGATGATTGAGGTACCGACACCACCGAACAAGCTCCCGCTGTTGATGCTATCGGTGACCAGGTTCAGGCGTAGCTTGGGCCCTGGTGCCTGGTAAATGGGAAGTGGGGCAATGCCAGGGAACCGGGCCTGCATCAGCCATACCGCCGTTGCGCCGGAAACTTCCGGATTCTGGGCCTCGCTCGTCTTTTGTACTGCGAACTGCTCTGCCGGATTGTGTCCGACCAGTTCCCCATGACGCCCTGTGACCTTCTCAAAGATCCGCAAGAACGTGGCACGCAGACCATACTGACGACGATACCAGACGAATTTTTCAATCGGATTCACTGCTTCTCCTTTCGATTTACTTGCAATACAGTCAGCGCGATCCAAGCGCGGACTGCCCCCTATTTCGGCGGCCTGACATATATTGCCCCATGCGAGAAATCCTGTCTTCAGCCGTCTCGCTTCAGCATCCACACAACCCGACCGCGGCATAGCGCAGCCGCCGCGACTGGCCACGACAATGAAGCTGCTTTCTCAGCTTATTTTGCCAGTCGCTGTCTGGTCAGGGTCGCCTGCCTCTGGCTCCTGTTGTGAGCCCGCCTCCCCGGCACCCGAAGATTCTTCATCAAGAGGAATAGGCGCCAGACCCACGACATCACCTGCCGAGTGTTCTGGCGGCACTTCCGCCACCTCCAGTTCCGGCAATCCCTGTCGGAGCCGATCCAAGCGTACCTGCAAGGATTGAGCCTCAGTCCGTAGGGCGTTCAATTCCGCCTGACTGGAGAAGAGCGCATCTTCTAGGTCCCTGATCCGCTGTTGGATGATCGAACGACCGAACGTTTTCTCGTCTTCGACGCTCGCTATCACATCCGCGATACGCCCAAACCCGGTCCTTAACTCGGAGACCAGCGGCGCCATCGCGGAGGCCAGCCTACCCTCAACGCGCCGCACCTCGATCCGCGCCTCCGTGATCTCCTGTGTGAGCGCCTGATTGGATCGCACCAGGCCCCTAACTTCCTCGCGCCGGCGCTGGGCCAACTCGAGCAGACCAAAGTCATCCAGCTCGGCTCTCCGCGCCAGATACTCCTGCGCCATATCCGGAATGTCGGCTTCTACGAACTCGCGAGCTTCACTTTCGTGCTTGAGACCAGCGTCAATGCCGTGGCGAAGTTCAGCAGGAACCTTCAGCTTGAGCGATCGTGCCAACTCACCGACGACAATGTCCGGTTCGGCAACCAATCGATCGAAATCCAGCAGTGCCGGCTTATGCCGAACTAATTGCGCAGCGCATAGGTGCAGGCTCAACCATGCCAGCCGGTCGTTGTGCCCTTGGCTGCACTTGTTGACCTTCGCATTGGACAGCGCGATGGCTTGCGGTGCACGTGTTACGAACACGAATGAAGGCTCGTAGCCCCGGCTCTTGAAGAAACGATCCCAGAACGGCAGCGTAAACACGAACCTCGGGTCTTTCAGACCGATCAGGTGCTTGCCTCCGAATTCTTCGGATATCAGCACCTCCGCCCGTGCCTCGAACGACAACCATGCGTCGGCGCTCAGCGGGAACTTGCCGGGCTCCGGAAAATAATCGAAATCGCCGAAATTCACCCCCAACTCGGCGAGCAGGGCATCGTTGAGGTCGTTCAGCGACTGCAGTTCGAAAAAGATAGGATTGTGCTTGTGCTGCTCCGGGTCGACAAATCGCGCAGGGTCACCGAAGTGCACGCCCAGGCCATTAAGAACCTGTGCCGCGGCAGAAGTGCCGCTGCGCGGCGGCCCCACGACCAGCACCGCCCTGCGCCGGATAGCACCCGGCGCCCCCTTCTTGGCCCGAGCATAGCCGTGCTCATGGGCATGCCCATTACCTTTGCGTTGGCCATGGCCCTGCTTGCTCATGACAACACCGCCTGACTCCCGGACCCCACCACCACCAGGCTGCAGGCCGGCTCTTCGGCGAGATCGTAGAAGCCCGCTTTACGCCGATCCGTAGCGCGGTCCTGGATACGAAATTGCATGGCATCCATGATTCGATGCATGAATACGGCCTCCCCATCGGAAAGAACACCGTTACAACCTGCATTGGTGAAGTAGGAGCCTGGTAGGAACCACGACTTGAAGCGAAAGCTGACCTGATACCGTTCACCCGCCGAAACGTGGTCAATACCTTCACCCTCTGCATGCGAGGACATGCCGAAGATGTCCACGCCGGTGGTCGACTTGATCATCATACCGAAATGGACATGCGAGGCATCCTCGCTGAAAGCGACGTCGTAGCGGTACACATAGCTTTCGCCAGGCTTGAGGATGTTGACCCGCTCACCAGCCAAGTTCTCGATCCGCACGTTCGAGATGAGCGCACCACGACTCACATAGCTAACCATGCTTTCTGAACGCAAGCCGGGCTCGAAACGCTCGACAAGCTCCCTAGCCGGTGTCGTCGTTACATCGGGGGACAGGCGGCCACCACCTGCACCAGACAGGGGCACGAAGTCGTTGCTGTCGGAAGCGCCCTTATGCAGGACCATCTGGGTGGACGCCATGCCCCGGATCAATGCACGGACTTCTTCGCGCTTCTCCGGCGGCGAATAGATCAAGCGCTGATACATCGCCACGGTGGTCTTAGGATCGGAAACAAGCAGCATTTCACCAGCATCAAGCAGAACAGCGCGATCACAAAGCTCGACAATGCTCGAGGCGGAATGAGAAACGAACAGGATGGTGCATCCTCCTGACTTTAGTTCCTCGATCCGCGAGAAGCACTTGCGCTGGAAGGCCTCGTCGCCCACGGAGAGCGCTTCATCGACGACCAGGATGTCCGGGGTCGTATTGATCGCGACCGCGAAAGCCAGCCGGATGTACATGCCACTGGAATAGGTCTTGACTGGCTGGTCGATGTGACCGCCAATATCGGCAAAGGCGACGATGCTGGCGTATTTTTCGTCGATCTCGCGCCGGCTCATGCCCATCAGCGAGGCATTGAGATAGACATTCTCCCGCCCGGTAAATTCCGGATTGAAGCCCGCCCCGAGTTCCAGTAGCGCGGCAATGCGTCCGTTGATCTCAACCTCGCCTTCGCTGCAGCGAAGTGTGCCGCAGATCATCTGCAGCAGGGTGGACTTTCCAGAGCCATTGCGCCCGATGATGCCGACGGTCTCTCCTCGCCGCACCTCAAGATTGACGCCACTGACCGCGCGAAACTCCTTGCCCCAGCGCGAATTGCGCGAAACGCCCTGTAACAATCGATGATGCGGCTGCGCATAGACTCTAAAGACCTTGCCGACACCAGCAAGTCGGATAGCGACTTCAGAGGACATCAGCGAACCCCTCCTTCGTGGCCGAGAAGCAGGCGAAGCCCAGCAGCGCGACAACAATCGCGGCGACCGAGTACATTCCCAATGCGGCGAAATCCGGCGATTGCCCCCATAGCGCAACTGTGCGCGCCTGGTCGATGATCAAGGTCAATGGATTGAGCTGGAACAGCACCCGGAACTTCTCCGGCACAAGCTCCACAGGCACGATCGCCGAGGACAGAAACAGCATTGCAGTGGACAGCGGCGTCACTACCTGCTGGATGTCACGCACGTAGACCGCCAAGGCGGACAGGAGCCAGCCGATACCCACGGCCATCACGACCAGGGGTAGAAACACTATCGGCAACAGCACAATCGTCCAATGCAGCCCTTTGTGCAGTGTCAGGAAGAACAGCGCGAAAACGACGAAATTCATCGCCGCGTGGAACAGTGCCGACAAGGTCATCTGCCAAGGAAGTATCTCGAGTGGAAAGACGATCTTCTTGACGTAGTTCGAATTGGATACGATCAGGGTTGGGGCTCTGATCATGCACTCGGAGAGAAACCCGTGGGCAATTATGCCGACGAAGATGATCAGCGAGAAATCTGCTGTCGTGCTCGAGCCCGGCCAGCGCGACTTCATGATCTCGCCGAAAGCCAGCGTATACACCGCCAGCATGGCGATAGGACTAGCCAGGCTCCAAACCAAGCCGAAGGTCGCCCCACGATAGCGTCCAAGCACGTCGCGCTTGGCCATCTCTAAGGTCAGGGCACGGTGCTTGGTAAGGGCCGACCAGGGCGTGGCCGCTTTCGAAATTGGATTGTTCATCGATCTACTTCAGTCCAGAGAATTCGCCAGGTCGGACCGCAAATCCTCCACATCCTCCACCCCCACGCTCAACCGCACCAGCGCGTCGCTGATGCCGAGTTGCTCACGGCGCGCGACCGGGATCGAGGCATGGGTCATCACGGCGGGATGGTTGACCAGGCTCTCCACGCCGCCGAGCGATTCGGCGAGGGTGAACAGTTCGGTGCGCTCGCAGAAGCGCTTGGCCGCCTCGAAGCCGCCCTTGAGGACGATCGAGACGATGCCGCCGAAGCCGCTCATCTGGCGCGCTGCCAGGGCGTGTTGCGGGTGCGAGGCCAAGCCCGGGTAGATCACCTTCTCGACCGCCGGATGGGTTTCCAGCCACTGCGCCAGCGCCAGCGCGTTGTCGCAGTGCGCGCGCATGCGCAGCGGCAGGGTCTTCAGCCCGCGCAGGGCCAGGAAACTGTCGAACGGCCCCTGCACGCCCCCCACCGAGTTCTGCAGGAAGGCCAGGCGCTCGGCCAGGTCGGCGTTGTCGCCGACCACGGCGATGCCGCCGACCATGTCGGAGTGGCCGTTGAGGTACTTGGTCGCCGAGTGGACGACGATGTCCGCGCCCAGCGCCAGCGGCCGCTGCAGCATCGGCGAGGCGAAGGTGTTGTCCACCACCACGATCAGCCCGCGCCTGCGCGCGATGGCGGCGATCGCGGCGATGTCCACGATCTTGAGCATCGGGTTGGTCGGGGTCTCGATCCAGACCATGCGGGTCCGCGGCGTGATCGCCGCCTCGAAGGCCGCCAGGTCGGTCAGGTCGACGAAGCTGAAGTCCAGCCCGGCGCTGCGCCGGCGCACGCGCTCGAACAGGCGGTAGCTGCCGCCGTACAGGTCATCCATGGCGACCACATGGTCACCGCTGTCCAGCAGCTCGATCACCGTGGAGGTGGCCGCCATGCCGGAGGCGAACGCGAAGCCGCGAACGCCGCCCTCCAGCGCCGCCACGCAGCGCTCGTAGGCAAAGCGGGTCGGGTTGTGGGTGCGTGAGTACTCGAAGCCCTGGTGCTCGCCAGGACTGGCCTGGGCGTAGGTCGAGGTGGCGTAGATCGGCGGCATCACCGCGCCGGTGCTCGGGTCGGGCGACTGCCCGCCGTGGATCGCCAGCGTGGCGAGCGAAAGCCCGCGCCCGCCATCCTGGCTGCTTGGTTTGCGGTCCGACATGGGTACTTCCATCAAAGGGTTCGGATTCTAGCAACTCGGGGCCGGGCCGATAGTGAAGCCGGCTCGGCCGGGGCCTCACTGCACGCGGCGGCGCAGGTAGTTCAGCAGGTCGATGCGGGTGATCAGGCCGAGGAAGCGCTCGCCGTCCATCACGATCGCCACCTGGCCGCGGTCGAACACCGGCAGCAGGGCTTCGATGGGCGACTTCACGTCCAGGCGGTCGAGCTTGCTGACCATCGCGGTGGCCACCGGGTCGCGGAAGCGCGCCTCGTCGCCGTAGACGTGCAGCAGCACGTCGCTCTCGTCGATGATGCCGACCAGCTGGTCGCCGTCCATCACCGGCAGCTGCGAGACGTCGTACAGCTTCATCCGCTGGTAGGCGGTGGTGAGCAGGTCGGACGGGCCGACCACGACGGTGTCGCGCTGGCTGTACGGGCGCAGGATCAGGTCGCGCAGGTCGCCGTGCTGCGGCCGCTCGAGGAAGCCGTTGTCCAGCATCCAGTAGTCGTTGTACATCTTCGACAGGTACTTGTTGCCGGTGTCCGGCACCAGCACCACGACCTTCTTCGGCACGGTCTGCTCGCGGCAGTAGCGCAGCGCCGCGGCCAGCAGGGTGCCGGTGGAGGAACCGCCGAGGATGCCCTCCTTGGCCAGCAGCTCGCGCGCGGTGTGGAAGCTCTCCGCGTCGGGGATCGCATAGGCCTTCTTCACCCGCGAGAAGTCGGAGATCGTCGGCAGGAAGTCCTCGCCGATGCCCTCGACCATCCAGCTGCCGGACTTGTCGCTGAGCACGCCCTCGTTGATGTACTGGGCGAGGATCGAACCGACCGGGTCGGCCAGCACCAGTTCGACGTCGGGGGCCTTCTCGGCGAAGCAGCGCGACAGGCCGGTCATGGTGCCGGAGCTGCCGCAGCCGAACACGATCGCGTCGAAGCCGCCGACCTCGGCCATCTGCTCGATGATCTCCGGGCCGGTGCCGGTCTCGTGCGCCTTCGGGTTGTCCGGGTTGCCGAACTGGTTGATGAAGTACGCGCCCGGGGTGCGCTCGGCGATGGCCTTGGCCAGGTCCTGGTAGTACTCCGGGTGGCCCTTGCCCACGTCCGAGCGGGTCAGCACCACCTCGGCGCCCATCGCCTTGAGGTTGAAGATCTTCTCCCGGCTCATCTTGTCCGGGACCACCAGGATCAGGCGGTAGCCCTTCTGCTGGGCGACCAGGGCCAGGCCGATGCCGGTGTTGCCGGCGGTACCCTCGACCAGGGTGGCGCCGGGCCTGATGTCGCCGCGCGCCTCGGCCGCCTCGATCATCGACAGGCCGATGCGGTCCTTGATCGAGCCGCCGGGATTGGCGTTCTCCAGCTTGAGGTAGAGCTCGCAGGCGCCGGTGTCCAGGCGCTGCGCCTTCACCATGGGCGTGCGCCCGATCAGTTCGAGCACGGATTCGTGCAGGGCCATGTCAATCCGGTACTGGGGCCGCGTGGCGCGGCGGAACCGGGATTATCGACGGTATTGGCCGGGCCGGGAAACGGCGGAAGCGCCGCCCCGGCGGGGATTGCGCGGGCGGTGGCGGGTCGACGAGGAAACCCGCCACCGCCCGCGGCGTGAACCTTGCAGGTCCAGGACGACCGGGTCAGTGGGCCCGGTCGTAGATGCGCAGCAGTTTCTCCTTGGCCGCCAGCTTCTCGCGCTTCATCTGCCCGAGCGTGGCATCGTCGATCGGCAGGACCCCGAGTTCCGCATCCATCACCTTCTTGTCCAGCGTGCGGTGTCGCTGGTAGAGCTGCTTGAACTCGGGGTCGCGCTTCATCAGCGCTTCGATCTCGGCCTGCGGTTGCCCTTCGAACATGTCTGCACCTCCTGGGTCAACTGGCGTCCCTGCCGGAAACGGGCCGGCCGGCCTGGCCGGCCCCGGAAAAGCAAACGCCCCGGACCTGCGGACCGGGGCGTCGCATTGTCGGAGCACGGGAACTGCGCGGCGGCGGCCGTGCCACCGGACATCTCCCGGCGGGCCACCCTCGGCCCGTCGGCGATCTCCAGTGGTACGTACAACGACTGCATCGGCAGGGTGCTCCGGTCAGCCGGATGGTGGAAACCACCCGGGTATCCGACCCTACTCCTGTCTTCCGGAGGCGGCAAGCCGCCTGCCAAGCCATTGATCCGGCAAGGGAAACCGGCCGTCAGCGCCGGCCGGCGCCGGCGCCGCGAAAGCCCCGCGGCACCGTGTAAGCAGTTGATGTAACCGCGATTTTTACTGCGCGACGACCACTTCGGCGGCCTTCTTCGCGGTGGCCGCGCCGGCCTTGCCCGAAGCGGTGACCTGCGAGGCCGGCACGCCGCCGGCGACCAGCGCCGCCTTCACCGCCTCGGCACGCGCCTTGGCCAGCTTGGCGTCCTTGTCGATGGCCTCGACCCGGATCCTGCCGCGCTTGCCGATCTGCAGGTACGCGGCCAGCACGCCGGCCGCGGACTTGCCCTCCTCGGCCAAGGCGGACTTGCCGGAAGCGAAGGTGGCCGCCGGCAGGACGAACACCTCCCCGCGCGATTCGAAGCTCGACGGCGGCAGCTTGGCCCCGGTCAGCAGTTCGGCCTCCTGGCGCGCCAGCGCCGCCTCCTTGCGCCGCGCCGCGCTCAGCTGCGCGGTCTGCTTGCCGGCCACGCTGGTCAGCGCCTGCTCGGCCTCGCTGCGCGCGGCCGCCTCGGCCTCGGCGGCCAGGCGCAGGCGTTCGGCTTCCTCAGCCTGGATCTGCGACTGGATGCGCAGGCGCTCGGCCTCCTGGCGGGCGCGCTCGGCGTCGCGCCGGCTGGCCTGCAGCAGCAGCTCGGTGCGCTGCAGGTCCAGCGCGCCCAGTTCGCGGCGCGCGCCCTCGGTGATGGCGGCGGCCTCGGCGATCTCGACCCGGCGCTCGGCGATGTACAGCGCGCCGGGGCGGTCGTTGCGGCGGGCCTGGGCCAGCGCGTCGATGGCCTGGCGGGCCTCCATCTGCTCGAACGCGGCCAGCCGCCCGATCAGCGGGTCGTTGCGCAGGGCCGCCAGGCGCGCCTGCAGGCGCACCACGTCCGGATCGTCCGCGGCCAGGGCCAGGGACGGGGCGGCGACGGCCGCCAGCAGGCAGGCCGATAGCATCCTCGAACGCAGGCTCATGGGGTGCCCTCCGCCGGCAGGCCCAGCGACTGGCGCAGTTCGGCCACCTCGGCGCGGCGCTGCTGCAGCGCGGCCTCGGCCTGGGCGCGCTCGCTGCGGGCGCGGGCCAGGTCGGCGTCCACCGCCACCCGGCGGGCCAGTTCCGCGGCCTCGCGGCGCTCGCTGCGGCTGCGCGACATGGCCCCGGCCTGGGCCTGGACCAGCCCGGCGCGCGCCGCCTCCATCAGATCGGGGGCCCACTGATCGGCATCGGCCTGCTGGGCCTGCAGCACGGCCTCCTCGGCACGCTGCACGTCCGGCGAGGCCACCTGGGCATGGGCTGTGACCGCCAACCCGGTTGCGACGAACAGCGCGTACAGGCGCCGGCGGAAGTGTGCGAAGCTAGGCTCGTTCATCGGGGAAGGTCGTGTCCTGTGACGGCGCGGCCATTGTCTGAAGCCCGCGCCGCGCATGCAACGCCGGCCCGGGGCCACGTAAATCGAGCAGTTGGGGATCGTTGCGTAATGGATATCGGCTACTTCCTGAAGCTGATGACCGAGAAGAATGCCTCGGACATGTTCCTGACCACCGGGGCACCGGTGTACATCAAGATCGAAGGCAAGCTGTATCCGCTGGGCAATACCGGCCTGCCGCCGGGCATGGTCAAGAAGATCGCCTACTCGCTGATGGACGAAGGCCAGGTGCCGCAGTTCGAGCGCGACCTGGAGCTGAACATGGCCATCGCCGTGGCCGACGCCGGCCGCTTCCGCGTCAACGTGTTCAAGCAGCGCGGCGAGGTCGGCATGGTGATCCGCGCCATCCGCAGCGTGATCCCCTCGATTGAGGAGCTGAACCTGCCGGAGGTGCTGAAGGACATCATCATGACCCCGCGCGGGCTGGTGCTGATCGTCGGCTCCACCGGTTCGGGCAAGTCGACCTCGCTGGCGTCGATGATCGACTACCGCAACAGCAACATGACCGGGCACATCCTCACCATCGAGGACCCGATCGAGTACCTGCACAAGCACAAGAAGTCGATCGTCAACCAGCGCGAGGTCGGCCTGGACACCCACGCCTTCCACAACGCACTGAAGAACGCGATGCGCGAGGCGCCGGACGTGATCCTGATCGGCGAGATCCTCGACGCGGAGACCATGGAGGCGGCGATCGCCTTCGCCGAAACCGGCCACCTGTGCCTGGCGACCCTGCACTCCAACAACGCCGACCAGACCATCGAGCGCATCCTCAACTTCTTCCCCGAGAGCGCGCACAAGAACGTGCTGATGAACCTGGCGCTGAACCTGCGCGCGGTGGTGTCGCTGCGCCTGGTCAAGGGCGTCGACGGCCGGCGCCTGCCGGCGACCGAGGTACTGCTCAACACGCCGATGATCCGCGACCTGCTGCGCCGCGGCCAGGTGCACGAGATCAAGGCGGCGATGGAAAGCTCGCTGGAGGAAGGCATGCAGAGCTTCGACCAGTGCCTGTTCCGGCTGGTCAAGCAGGGCAAGATCGAGCAGGAGGAGGCGCTGCGCGCGGCCGACTCGCGCGACGGCCTGGCGCTGAAGTTCCGCCTGTCCGAAGGCGCCGACGGCGAGCACGATCCCTACGCCGACCTCAGCGGCGGCGGCTCGGCCACCATCAGCCACGGCTTCGGCTGATCGTCCCGGCGCCCCTCGCGGGCGCCGCGGCGTTTCCTCAGGACCGGCGCGGCGCGTCCGGCTGCGCCTCGGGCGCGGCCGCGCGGAACGCCGCCAGCTCCAGGCAGGCGCGCTCGATCCGCGCCAGGGTCGGCCAGCGCGCCACGTCGATGCCGAAGCGGCGCGCGTTGTACAGCTGCGGCACCAGGCAGCAGTCGGCCAGGCCGGGCACGTCGCCGTGGCAGAAGCTGCCGGTGGACGGGTCGTCGGCGACGAGCGCCTCGAACGCGTCCAGCCCGTCGACGATCCAGTGCCGCACCCAGTCCTCGCGCTCGGCCTGCGGCACGTTCCACTGCTGCTCGAAGAACTGCAGCACGCGCAGGTTGTTGAGCGGGTGGATGTCGCAGGCCACCAGCAGCGCCAGCGCGCGCACCCGCGCGCGTCCGCGCGCGGTGTCCGGCAGCAGCGGCTCGGCGTCGGGCCAGGTCTCGTCGATGTATTCGAGGATCGCCAGCGACTGGCGCACGGCGCGGCGGCCGTGCATCAGCAGTGGCACCAGCTGCTGCGGGTTGAGCGCGGCGTAGTCCGGCGCGTGCTGCTGGCCACCGCCCTCGAGCAGGTGCACCGGCTGGATCGCGTACGGCAGGCCCTTGAGCTCCAGGCCGATGCGCACGCGGTAGGCGGCGCTGGAGCGCCAGTACGAGTACAGCCGCAGGGTTTCCTCGTTCGCCATCGCCTCCCCTCCCGATGCGTGCCGGCGCGACGCACCATAGCGCGCGCCGCGGCCATCGTGGCCGCCGCCCATCGCGGGCGCCGCGCCGCCTGCCGGCTCAGCCCTGGCCGGGCAGCGGCTGGCGTTCGATCTTCTGCTCGATCGCGCCGAACAGGCTGCGGCCCTCGCGGTCCAGCATCTCGATGCGCACGCGGTCGCCGAACCTGAGGAACGGCGTGCTTGGCTTGCCGTCGCGCAGCGCCTCCACGGTGCGCTTCTCGGCGAAGCACGAGGCGCCGCGGGACACGTCCTGGTTGGCGATGGTGCCGGAGCCGACGAGGGTGCCGGCCGCCAGCGGGCGGGTCCTGGCCGCGTGGGCGACCAGCTGGGCGAAGTCGAACTGCATGTCCTCGCCCGCTTCCGGCGCGCCGAACCATTCGCCGTTGACGTGGGTCAGCAGCGGCAGGTGCAGCTTGTTGCCGCGCCAGGCCTCGCCCAGCTCGTCGGGCGTCACGAACACCGGCGACAGCGCCGAACGCGGCTTGGACTGCAGGAAGCCGAAGCCCTTGGCCAGTTCGGCCGGGATCAGGTTGCGCAGGGAGACGTCGTTGACCAGGCCGACCAGCTGGATGTGCCCGGCGGCCTGCTCCGGCGTCACCGCCATCGGCACGTCGTCGGTGATCACCACGATCTCGGCTTCCAGGTCGATGCCGTAGTCCTCGCTGGTCACGCGCACCGGGTCGCGCGGGCCGAGGAAGCCGGCGCTGGTGGCCTGGTACATCAGCGGGTCGGTATAGAAGCTTTCGGGCACCTCGGCGCCACGGGCGCGGCGCACGCGCTCCACGTGCGGCAGGTAGGCGCTGCCGTCGACGAACTCGTAGGCGCGCGGCAGCGGCGCGGCCAGGGCGTCGAACTCGAGTTCAAAGGCGCCTTCGGCCTCGCCGGCCTCCAGCGCCGCGGCCAGGGCGACCAGGCGCGGGGCGGCCCGCTGCCAGTCGTCCAGCGCCTGCTGCAGGGTGGCGGCGATGCCGGTGGCGCGCACGGCGCGGGCCAGGTCACGCGATACCACCACCAGGGTGCCGTCGCGGCCGCCTTCCTTGAGGGATCCGAGCTTCATCGCCTACTCCTGCTGCTGGGGCGGCGGATTGTAGCGGCTCCCGGGCGATTGTTTCATCCGAAACGCTTTGAATGGCCGGCATCGTGCTGCCGGACGGGTCGCGGGTCGAACCGGCGGAAAGGTCGCGCCCGTCCCCCTGAACGATCCGGCCAGGCGTACGGGCGGGAACGGCCGGCTTCGCGTAGAATCGGCGGTCTGGTTGCCAGGCGGCCGTCCGTTTCCCTCGGGGAACGGCAGCCCCGGAAACTCCCGGCGCGCCGTCCCACTCCGACGCCATTCGCCAGGCAACCGGGCCGATACCGGCCATCCACTTCTCGCAGCGCGGTTCACGGGAACGCTCCGAGTCACCGATCGCATGACCGATCAGCCCGCAGGCGCGAGCCTCCGCGGGTTTTGCCATGGAGCTTCCAATGTCGTTCGAACACCTGGGCCTGGCGCCCTTCCTGCTGCGTGCGCTGGCCGAGCAGGGCTACGAGAACCCCACTCCGATCCAGCAGCAGGCCATCCCGCTGGCCCTGGCCGGCCACGACCTGCTGGCCGGCGCGCAGACCGGCACCGGCAAGACCGCCGCGTTCGGCCTGCCGCTGCTGCAGCACCTGGGCACGAAGCCGCAGGCGGTCAACGGCCCGCGCCGCCCGCGTGCGCTGGTGCTGGCGCCGACCCGCGAGCTGGCCACCCAGGTGCACGACAGCCTGCGCGGCTACAGCAAGTACCTGCGCATCCCCAGCGCGGTGATCTACGGCGGCGTCGGCATGGGCAACCAGCTGGACGCGCTGCGCCGCGGCGTGGACCTGGTGATCGCCTGCCCGGGCCGCCTGATCGACCACATCGAACGCCGCAGCGTCGACCTGTCCGGGATCGAGATCCTGGTGCTGGACGAGGCCGACCGCATGCTCGACATGGGCTTCCTGCCCTCGATCAAGCGCATCCTCGCCAAGCTGCCGAAGCAGAACCGGCAGACCCTGCTGTTCTCGGCCACCTTCCCGGAGAGCATCAAGCAGCTGGCGATGGAGTTCATGCGCCATCCGCGCGAGGTGCAGGTCACCCCGCAGAACACCGTCGCCGAGACCATCGCCCACCGCGTGCACCCGGTCGACGCCGGCCGCAAGCGCGAGCTGCTGCTGCACCTGCTCGGCCAGGACACCCGGGTGCAGACCCTGGTGTTCGCCAAGACCAAGCATGGCAGCGACAAGCTGGCCACCTTCCTGGAGAAGTCCGGCATCCACGCCGCGGCGATCCACGGCAACAAGAGCCAGGGCCAGCGCCTGCGCGCGCTGGGCGACTTCAAGGCCGGCAAGGTCAAGGTGCTGGTGGCGACCGATATCGCCGCGCGCGGCATCGACATCGACCAGCTGCCGCGGGTGATCAACTACGACCTGCCGATGGTGGCCGAGGACTACGTGCACCGCATCGGCCGCACCGGCCGCAACGGCGCCAGCGGCGAGGCGCTGTCGCTGGTCTCGCAGGACGACGCCAAGCTGCTGCGCCAGATCGTGCGCCTGCTCGACCGCGACATGGAGATCCGCGACCTGCCGGGGTTCGAGCCGCAGGTGCCGATCCGCTGGGGCAACAGTGCGCCGGGCAAGGCCGAAGTGCCCGGCGGGCAGCGTCCGCCGCGTCGCCATGCGCGCCGTCCGCACGGCGATGCGCCGCGCCACGCGCACGCCGGCCCGAAGAAGTCCGGCGGCGGCCAGCCGCAGCGCGAAGGCGGCAAGGCCGCGGCCAACCCGGGCCGTCGCCAGCAGCCGCACGGCCGCGGCCCGCGCCGCAGCCACACCGGCCATCACGCCCCCGCGTGATTGCCGGGTTCCACTCCGCGTAACAGAATCCACGCATGGACATCTTCAAGGTCTTCACCCTCGAAGCCGCGCATCGCCTGCCGAACGTGCCGGAAGGGCACAAGTGCGCGCGCCTGCACGGGCATTCGTTCCGGGTGGAAATCCATGTTTCCGGCGACGCCGATCCGCACACCGGCTGGGTGATGGACTTCGCCGAGATCAAGGCGGCGTTCAAGCCGCTGTACGAGCAGCTGGACCACCACTACCTCAACGAGATCGACGGCCTGGAAAACCCCACCAGCGAACGGCTGGCGGCGTGGATCTGGGGCCGGCTCAAGCCGGCGCTGCCGCTGCTGAGCGAGGTCGTGGTCCACGAAACCTGCACCTCCGGCTGCCGCTACCGGGGCTGAAGGTCCGGCCCACCGGCCCTTCGCCGCGCAAATCCCCCCCTCCGGGCCGCCCAGGCGGCCCGGAAGCGTGGTCGCATGCCCGCCAAGTCATTGACTCCAAAGGATCCTGAACGGACGGAAAATTATTTGCCGGATCTTGTTGCATCGCAACAGAAGCCGCTGTATGCTGCACCGCACCATCAGGCAATCCGTAACGGAGACCGCCATGTCGTACCAGTTCAATGACCAGTTCAGCGCCTATACCCACCAGCTCGCCGCGGTGGCCGCGCGTGTGAACCGCCTGGCCCTGGAGAACGCCGAGACCGTCTTCGGCGTGCAGCTGCGGACCTTCGAGAAGAACATCGACGCCACCACCAGCTACCTCGGTGAGCTGGCCGAGGCCCGCGACCTGGAGGCCTACAAGAGCCTGTTCCCGAAGGGCCTGCAGGTGGCCCGCGACAACGCCGAGCGCGTCGCCGCCGCCGGCCAGGAAGTGTTCGGCCTGACCCTGAAGACCAGCGAGGCCCTCGGCCAGCTGGCCAAGAGCCAGTTCGAGGCCGCCACCGAGCAGGCCCAGGCCACCGTGGCCAAGGCCGCCAAGGCCGCCAAGCGCTGATTGCGCCACCGCGCGCCTTGCGCGCGGGCGACAACTGAATTTGCGCGGATCCCCTCCCCCGCGCAAACCCGGACCCGGCAGATCCCTCCCTCTGCCGGGTCTTTTTATGCCTGCGATCCGGCGAGGCCGCGGAATCGCGTCCGCCGCACCCACGCCATAGGGGCGCTTTCCGGCACTGTGTGTCGGGCAAGCAGGTACTTTCGCCACGCCGCGACTGGCGCGAAATTGCGCTCCGCCCCAAACGCATGGAGCACGCCATGAAAGCGATCGGTACCACCCGACCCCTGCCCGTTTCCGACCCGCGCTCGCTGCAGGACCTGGAAGTGCCGGAGCCGGAATACGGCGCGCACGACCTGCTGGTCGAAGTGCAGGCGATCTCGGTCAACCCGGTGGACGTGAAGGTGCGCGCCTCGGCGCAGCCGGAAGCGGGCCGGCCCCGCATCCTGGGCTGGGACGCGGTGGGCCGGGTGCGCGCGGTCGGCAGCCAGGTGCAGGGCTTCCAGCCGGGCGACCGCGTGTTCTACGCCGGCCAGATCGACCGCCCCGGCAGCAACGCGCAACTGCAGGCGGTGGATGCGCGCATCGTCGCCCATGCACCGCAGAAGCTGGATGACGAGGACGCGGTGGCGCTGCCGCTGACCTCGTTGACCGCCTGGGAAACAACCCTGTTCGACCGCCTGCGCGTGGACGACGCGGTGCCCGGCGCGGCCAATGCCCTGCTGGTGATCGGCGGCGCCGGCGGCGTCGGTTCGATCACCGTGCAGCTGGCGCGGGCGCTGACCGGGCTGACCGTGATCGCCACGGCCTCGCGCCCGGAAACGGTGGAATGGGTGAAGAAGATGGGCGCGCACCACGTCGTCGACCACCGCCAGCCGCTGGCGCCGCAGGTGGCCGCGCTGGGCATCGGCGCGCCGGCGTTCGTGTTCTCCACGACGCACACCGACCGTTACGTGGGCGACATCGTCGAACTGATCGCGCCGCAGGGCCGGATCGCGCTGATCGACGATCCGGCCGCACTGGACGTGATGCCGCTGAAGCGCAAGAGCCTGTCGCTGCACTGGGAGCTGATGTTCACCCGGCCGCTGTTCGGCACCGCGGACATCCAGCGCCAGCAGGAAATCCTGCGCGAGGTCGCGCGGCTGGCCGACGCCGGCACGATCGTGACCACCCGTACCGGCTCGCTGGGCACGATCAATGCCGCCAACCTGCGCAAGGCGCACGCGCTGCTGGAAAGCGGCAAGGCGATCGGCAAGACCACCCTGGCCGGCTTCGATTGACCGGAGGCGTAGTGGCGCGGGCTGGCTGCTCAGCCGGCCAGCGCCAGCCGCGCGGCCAGCCGCGCCGGATCCGGGGCCGGCGAGTGCGGCAACCGGCCCAGGCAGGGCGCATCCAGGCGCGCGGACAGCAGCTCGAAGTTTTCGTCGCGGCAGGCCATGCCCGGATCGACCTCGCTGGCGATCCAACCCACCAGTTCGCAGCCGTCGGCGGCGATCGCCGCCGCGGTGAGGCGGGCGTGGTTGAGGCAGCCCAGGCGCATCCCGACCACCAGCACCACCGGTGCCTGCAGCGCGCGCACCAGGTCGGCCTGGTCAAGGTCGCCGGCCAGCGGCGCGGCCCAGCCCCCCACGCCTTCGACCACCACCACCTCGGCGGACGCGCGCAGGCGCGCGAACGCCTCCAGCAGCGGCGGCAGCGAGACCTCGATGCCCGCCGCGCGCGCGGCCAGTTCCGGGGCCAGCGGTTCGGGCAGCGCGTACGGGTTGAGGTCGGCGTAGTCCGGCCGCGGATCGCTGGCCACCTGCAGCGCCAGCGCGTCGGCATTGCGCCAGCGGCCATCGATGCGTTCGCAGCCGCTGGCCACCGGCTTCATCCCTACCGCGCGCAGCCCTTGCGCGCGCAGCGCGTGCAGCAGGGTGCAGCTGGCCAGGGTCTTGCCGGCGCCGGTGTCGGTGCCGGTGACGTAGCAGCGGTCGGGGATCGCGAGGTCCATGGCGGCCGGGGGACGGGAACGGTCCCGCATCATACGGGCGGCCACGCGCCGCCTGCGGAGCCGGCTGCCGAAGCGGTACCATGCAGGCATGTCCTTTACCGCCATCCCCCTCAGCGGCGACAAGCCGGCCCAGTACGAACAGCTGCTCGCCCAGGCGCGCGGCCTCCTCCACGGCGAGCGCGACCGCATCGCCAACGCCGCCAACCTGTCGGCGCTGGTCTACCACGCCCTGCCGGCGCTGAACTGGGTGGGCTTCTACTTCTACGACGGCACCGAGCTGGTGGTCGGCCCGTTCCAGGGCCTGCCGGCCTGCGTGCGCATCCCGCTGGACAAGGGCGTGTGCGGCGCGGCCGCCTCGACCCGCCAGACCCAGCGCGTGCCGGACGTGCATGCCTTCCCCGGGCACATCGCCTGCGATTCGGCCTCGCGCTCGGAGCTGGTGGTGCCGCTGCTGCGCGACGGCGAGCTGGTCGGCGTGTTCGACCTGGACAGCCCGGAGCCGGACCGCTTCGACGCCGACGACCAGCGCGGCCTGGAAGCGATCGCCGCGGCCTTCGTCGAGTCGCTGCAATGAGCACGGCGCAGCTGCGCAACATCGGCCCCAAGAGCGCGGCGTGGCTGCGCCAGGTGGGCCTGCGCAGCGCCGAGGACCTGGCCGCCGCCGGCGCGGTACAGGCCTTCCTCAAGGTCCGCCGCGCCGGTTTCAAGCCCAGCCTCAACCTGCTCTACGCGCTCGAGGGCGCGCTCACCGGCTGCCACTGGCACGACGTGCCCGAGGACCGGCGCCAGCAGCTGCTGGCCGAGCTGGAAGCGGCCAGCGCGGCGCTGCCGCCGGCGCGCGGGCGCCCGGTCGGCGGGCCGGTGACCACCGCCTTCTACAACAGCGACGGCGAAGTGCAGCCCGACGGCGGCGATGCCGTGGCCGACGGCCCCGCGGACGAGGACGACGGCCTGCCGACCTGAGCGCCCGCTCGCGGACCGGCACCCCCCGGCGGCCGGTCCATCGCCTACAATTCCCGCACGCAAGGTGACCTTGCCGGCAGCCGCCGGCCGGGTTGAAACGGGAAGCCGGTGCGTCCGCGAGGACAAGGCCGGCGCTGCCCCCGCAACGGTAAGCGAACGCAATGCCGCGACATCCGCCACTGTGCCCAGGCACGGGAAGGCGTCGCGGCTGGAACCCGGCGCCACGCCGCGTTCCCGGTCGCGAGCCCGGAGACCGGCCTTGCGGAACCCAGGTTGCGATGCGGAGGGCGTCGCGGCGTGCCGGCGCCACCATGCGCCTGTCCGCTTCCATGCGTCCTCCCTCGTGACTCCCCTCCCTGGCGCCGGGTGCGGCGCCAAGCACGCATGGAGCCATCGATGATCTTCCGTCCGCTCGCCACCGCCGTCGCCCTGGCGCTGGCAGCCTCCCTCCCCGCCCGCGCCGCCGACCAGGCCACCGAACTGGACGAAGTGCTGGTCACCGCCACGCGCACCGAGATCGCGCTGCGCGACAGCCTCTCGCCGGCGCAGGTGATCGGCCGCGCCGAAATCGAGCGCAGCCAGGCCACCTCGCTGCAGCAGCTGCTGGCCGGCCGCGCCGGCATCAACCTCACCAACACCGGAGGACTGGGCAAGCAGACCTCGCTGTTCCTGCGCGGCGCCGGTTCCAACCAGCTGCTGGTGCTGGTCGACGGCGTGCGCATGGGCTCGGCCACCGCCGGCCTGCCGGCGCTGCAGGACCTGCCGGTCGAGCAGATCGAGCGCATCGAGATCGTGCGCGGGCCGCATTCGAGCCTGTACGGCGCCGACGCGATCGGCGGCGTGATCCAGGTGTTCACCCGCCGCGACCGCAACGGCCTGCAGCCGCGCGCGATGGCCGGCGCCGGCAGCAACGGCCTGCGCGAGGCCAGCGCCGGCCTGGGCGTGGGCGGCGAACGCGGCTGGTTCGGCGCCGACGTCGCCCTGCTGCGCACCGACGGCATCAACGCCTGCGATGGCACCACCGCCGGCTGGGGCGCCGGCTGCTTCGCCGAACAGCCGGACCGCGACGGCTACCGCAACCGCTCGGCCAGCGTGCGCGGTGGCGGCCGCCTCGGCCAGGCGTGGACGCTGGAAGGCAGCGCGCTGCGCGCCGACGGCTACAACCACTACGACGGCAGCTGGGCGGACTATTCGGAAACCGTGCAGCAGGTGCTGTCGGGCAAGCTGCGTTACGCGCCGGACGCGCGCATGGCGCTGCAGGCCAGCCTCGGCCGCAACGACGACCGCTCCGACGATTACAGTCCCGCCGGCCTGGCCGGCAGCCTGGAGACGCGCCGCGAGCAGGCCGCGCTGCAGGGCGAGTTCGCGCTCGCCGACGGCCAGCAGCTGGTCGCAGGCCTCGACTGGGCGCAGGACCGCATCACCGGCACCACCGCCTACGTCGCCGGCAGCCGCGACAACACCGGCGCCTTCGCCGAGTACCACGGCCGCTTCGGCGCGCAGCAGCTGCAGCTGGGCCTGCGCGGCGACGACAACGAACAGTTCGGCAGCCACACCACCGGCAACCTCGGCTGGGGCTGGCAGTCCGGCGGCGGCCTGCGCCTGTCGGCGCGCTACTCCACCGGCTTCCGCGCGCCGAGCTTCAACGACCTGTACTACCCGTACTACGGCAACCCGGCGCTGCGCCCGGAGGAATCGCGCAACCTCAACCTCGGCATCGCCGGCGAGGGCGACGGCTGGCGCTGGACCGTGGACCTGTACCAGAACAACGTCGACGACCTCATCAGCTACGACTCCAGCACCGCGCTGCCGGGCAACATCGACACCGCGCGCCTGCGTGGCGGCGAGGCGACGGTGGCGACTTCGATCGCCGGCTGGGACCTGCAGGCGCAGTACAGCCACGTCGATCCACGCAACCGCTCGGCCGGCCCGAACCACGGCAGGCTGCTGCCGCGCCGTTCGCGCGACACCGGCCGCATCGATGTGGACCGCAGCTTCGGCGCGCTGGCCTTCGGCGCCACGTTCAACACCGCCGGCAGCCGCTACGACGATGCCGCCAACCTGGTGCGCGTGGGCGGCTACTCGACGCTGGACCTGCGCGTGGAGTACGCCTTCCACCCGGAGTGGACCGTGCAGGCGCGCGTGACCAACGTCGGCGACCACGACTACGAGCTGACGGACTGGTACAACCAGCCCGGCCGCGAGTTAGGCATCAACCTGCGCTGGAAGCCGAAGGCGCGCTGAGGCAACCGTCCCGGGCCGCGCCACCGCGCGGCGCGGGAGGGGCTGGAGACAGCCCGGCAACCGCGTCGAGGCGGTGGGCCCGCACGCCCCGTAGAGTCGGGCTTGCCCGACTCCCATGCCAATGGCCCTGCCAGCGTAGAAAAGGCAGCGGGGCAAGCCCCGCTCTACACGAAGCCGCTCTCCCCCGGAGAGAGATCAGGAGAGAGTCGGGATCGCTGCGCAGGCCGACGTGCAGCGCCCCGCGGTGCGGCTTCTCAGAGCAGCGCCGGCAGGTGGCGCAGGTCGTCGAGCACGGCGACCGCGCCGGCGGTGCCCAGGTTCATGCCGCGCGGATAGCCGTAGCGCACCAGCGCCACCGGCATGCCTGCGGCCACGGCCGCGTCGCGGTCGGTGGCCGAGTCGCCCACCATCAGGCAGTCGCCCGCCGCCACGCCCAGCACCTCGGCCAGGTGCAGGAGCGGCGCCGGATCGGGTTTGCGCTGCGGCAGCGTGTCGCCGCCGGTGAAGGCGCGGAAGAAGCCGGCGATGCCCAGGTGCTCGAGCAGCGGAGCCACCATCGCCTGCGGCTTGTTGGTGCACACGGCCATCGGCACGCCACGTTCGTGTAGCAGCGCCAGGCCCTCGGCCACGCCCGGGTACAGGACAGGCGAACGCAGCAGGCACTGCCGGTAATGGACCATGAAGCCGTCCATCACCGCTTCGGGCGCGCGGCCGTCGTCTGCATGGCGCAGTGCGGTAGCGACCAGCTGGCCCACGCCTTCGCCGATCCAGCCGCGCACCGTGGTTTCCGGCACGCGCGGATGGCCCAGTGCTTCGAGGGTGCGGTTGAGCGCCTCGGCGATGTCGCTCGCGCTGTCCACCAGCGTTCCATCCAGGTCGAACAGCACCGCCTTGGTCGCCACGCCACGCTCCATCCAGGGGAAGCGCGCATTGTAGCGACGGGGCCCGGGCGGCCCCGGCAGCTAGTGGACGCGCGCCGGGCCTGCCGGTGCCCGCGCCAGGGCGCCGGCGTGACCCTCCCACCCCGGTTCCTCGCGCACCGCGCGCAGCACCTGCACCAGCTCGCGGTAGGCCGACGCCAGTCGCGAGAACAGCGCCGCGGTGGCGCTGCGCCCGCCTTCGGCGACGTCGCGGTAGGCGCCGCGCCCCAGCTCGATGAAGTAGTCGACGCTGACCCGCCGTCGCTGCGCCAAGCCCGGGAACAGCCCGGCGATCAGCAGGCAGCGGTCGCCGACGTCCTGCAGCGCGTCGATGCGCGCGCTGCCCACCTGCGCCTGCGCATCCAGCCATTCCAGCGCCTGGGTGTAGGCGAGCAGTTGCGGGTCGCGCTGGTGGCGCAGCAGGGCGAACACCAGGTAGGCCTCGCAGGTTTCGTCCAGCGACTGGCCGCTGCGCCGGCAGGCATCGAGCACCAGCCCCTGCCAGACCTCGGCGGCCGCGCCGGTGCGGATCGACGACATGGCAACCTCCGCGTGTCGGAACACGCCGCGAGGCTAGCGCGAACGGAAAAGCCGTGCTGGCAGCAGCCGGCGGCGAGTGCTGCCAGTTGCGCGGCGGGTTTCAGGAGAACAGCGAGCCCTGCGGGGCGATGTCCTCTGGATCGCACAGGCCGCCCAGGCCCACGCCGACCAGCCGGTAGCGCGTGGAGGACGGCAGGTCCACCCGCGCGCGCAGGGCCAGCGCGATCCCGGCCAGTTCCTGCGCCGAGGCCGGCGGCACGTCCGGGGTATGGCTGCGGGTGAGGATCCGGAACTGCGCGGTCTTCAGCTTCAGCACCACGGTGCGGCCGACCCGGCCGGTCCGGCGGCCGCTGTTCCAGACCTTCTCCGCCAGGGCACGGATCGCCTCGTCGAACTCGCCCAGGCGCAGGTCGCGCTCGAAGGTGTCCTCGGCCGAGACCTGCTGCACCGGCTGGTCCGGCGTCACCGCCCGCTCGTCGATGCCGCGGGCGCGCCGGTACAGGCTGTGGCCGAAGCTGCCGAACAGCGCCTCCAGCCGCTCCAGCGGCAGTTCGCGCAGCTGGCCCACGGTCTTTACGCCCAGCGCGGCCAGCTTCGCCTCCATCACCTTGCCGACACCCGGCACGCGGTTCACCGGCAACGGGGTCAGGAACTGCTCCACCCGCGACGGCGGCACCACGAACTGCCCGTCCGGCTTGCGCCAGTCCGAGGCGATCTTGGCCAGGAACTTGTTCGGCGCGATCCCGGCCGAGGCGGTCAGCGAGGTGGCCTCGCGGATCTGCGCACGGATGGTGTGGGCGATCTCGGTGGCGATGCCGCCGCAGGTGGGCGAATCGGTCACGTCCAGGTAGGCCTCGTCCAGCGACAGCGGCTCCACCAGCGGGGTATGCGACAGGAAGATCTCGCGGATCTGCCGGGACACGGCCTTGTAGCGGGAGAAGTCCGGCGGCACGAACACCGCGTCCGGGCACAGCCGCTCGGCGCGCAGGGCCGGCATGGCCGAACGGACGCCGAACCGGCGGGCTTCGTAGGAGGCCGCGCAGACCACCGAGCGGGCCCCGCGCCAGGCCACCACCACCGGCCGGCCGCGCAATGCGGGGTCGTCACGCTGTTCCACCGACGCGTAGAACGCGTCCATGTCCACGTGGATGATCTTGCGCGGACGGGGCGGGGTCGCAGGCTGCATGCCCGCCTATTGTGCCGCCGGGCCGGCGCGGGAACCCCTGCCACCTGGCCCTGACCCGGGGACAGACGGGCGCGTACGGGCCCAACATTTGATTGAAACGGCATTTGACGGGCAAAATCCAATGCTTTTCCGGTCCGGACCCCGCATGAACCGCGCTTCTTCGTTCACCCGCGAGCAGCTGGAAGCCAGCGGTCGCGGTGAACTGTTTGCCACCGGCGACGCCCGCCTGCCGGCCGACCCGATGCTGATGTTCGACCGCATCGTCGAGATCAACGAGGACGGCGGCAAGTACGGCAAGGGCTTCATCCGCGCCGAACTCGACATCCATCCCGACCTGTGGTTCTTCAAGTGCCACTTCATCGGCGACCCGGTGATGCCCGGCTGCCTGGGCCTGGACGCGATGTGGCAGCTGGTCGGCTTCTTCCTGACCTGGCTGGGCGCGCCCGGCCGCGGCCGCGCCCTCGGCGCCGGCGAGGTCAAGTTCTTCGGCCAGGTGCTGCCGAAGGCCAGGCTGGTCACCTACGAGGTGGACATCAGCCGCGTCATCAACCGCAAGCTGGTGATGGCCCAGGGCGACGCCCGCATGCTGGTCGACGGCCGCGAGATCTACACCGCCAAGGACCTGCGCGTCGGCCTGTTCACCTCCACCGAGGATTTCTGACATGGCACGCCGCATCGCCATCACCGGCATGGGCATCGCTTCCTGCCTGGGCAACGACCTCGACACCGTCTCCGCCTCGCTGCGCGAAGGCCGTTCCGGCATCCGCCACCTGCCCGAGGCCGCCGAGCGCGGCCTGCGCAGCCAGGTCGGCGGCGCGGTCGACCTGGACCTGGACGCCGTCATCGACCGCAAGCTCAAGCGCTTCATGAGCGACGCGGCGGCCTACAGTTACATCTCGATGCGCGACGCGATCGCCGACGCCGGCCTGGACGAGGCGCAGGTCAGCAACCCGCGCACCGGCCTGGTCGCCGGCTCCGGCGGCGGCTCCAGCCACTGGCAGGTGGAAACCGCCGACCTGCTACGCGAGAAGGGCGTGCGCAAGGTCGGTCCGTACATGGTCCCGCGCACGATGTGCTCGACCGTGTCGGCCAACCTGGCCACCGCGTTCAGGATCAAGGGCCTGAGCTACTCGATCAGCGCCGCCTGCGCGACCTCCGCGCACTGCATCGGCGCGGCCGCCGACCTGATCCGCCACGGTGCGCAGGACATCGTCTTCGCCGGCGGTGGCGAGGACCTGCACTGGACCATGAGCGTGATGTTCGACGCCATGGGCGCGCTGTCGTCCTCGTTCAACGAGACCCCGGAGAAGGCCTCGCGTCCGTACGACGCCGACCGCGACGGCTTCGTCATCGCCGGCGGCGGCGGCATGCTGGTGCTGGAGGACTGGGACCACGCCATCGCCCGCGGCGCGCGCATCCACGCCGAGCTGGTGGGCTACGGCGTGACCTCCGACGGTGCCGACATGGTCGCGCCCTCGGGCGAAGGCGCGGTGCGCTGCATGCGCATGGCCCTGCAGGGCCTGGAGCACCGCAAGGTCGACTACCTCAGCACCCACGGCACCTCGACCCCGCTGGGCGACATCACCGAGCTGCAGGCGGTGCGCGAGGTGTTCGGCGACGACATGCCGCCGATCTCCTCGACCAAGTCGCTGTCCGGCCACTCGCTGGGCGCGGCGAGCGTGCACGAGGCGATCTACAGCCTGCTGATGATGCGCGACGGCTTCATCGCCGGCTCGGCCAACATCGAGAAGCTGGACGAGCGCGCCGAGGGCTTCCCGATCGCGCGCGAAAGCCGCGACGCCCACCTGGACCTGGTGATGTCGAACAGCTTCGGCTTCGGCGGCACCAACGCGACGCTGGTGTTTGCGCGGGCCTGAGGCCTGCCCCGGCAGCGCCATGAAAAGCCCGGCTCCGGCCGGTCTTTGTCATGCGCCCTCCCCACG
This sequence comes from Pseudoxanthomonas sp. J35, assembly GCF_000513995.1. GTDB lineage: Bacteria > Pseudomonadota > Gammaproteobacteria > Xanthomonadales > Xanthomonadaceae > Pseudoxanthomonas. The sequence goes on along the minus strand of NZ_AZVB01000012.1, from coordinate 92,327 downwards.
TACCGTAGCCCGGGTAAGCGAAGCGCACCCGGGTTCCCGGCGTGCCGAGCGTCCTGGCCCGACGGCTGGTGTGCGGCGTTCCCCGGATGCGGCCTGCGGCCTTGTCCGGGCTACGGCCTGCCCCGCACCGGGGCGGGGAAGCTCACGCCGCCATGCCGCTGTGGCGCAGCAGCGCGTCGATGCTCGGCTCGCGGCCGCGGAAGGCCTTGAAGTTCTCCAGGGCGCTGCGGCTGCCGCCGCGCGAGAGTACTTCGGCGAGGAAACGCGCGCCGGTTTCGGCCAGCTGGTCCGGTGCCTCCTCGAACGCGGCGTAGGCGTCGGCGCTGAGCACCTCGGCCCATTTGTAGCTGTAGTACCCGGCCGCATAGCCGCCGGCGAAGATGTGGCTGAACTGGTGCGGGAACCGGTGCCATGCCGGCGGGCGGTTGACCGCCACCTCGTCGCGCACCCGCTCCAGCAGCGCCATCACGCTGTCACCGGCCGGATCGAACCGGCTGTGCAGCTCCATGTCGAACAGCGCGAATTCCAGCTGACGCACGGTGAACATGCCGCTCTGGAAGTTCTTCGCCGCCAGCATCCGCTCGAACAGTTCGCGCGGCAGCGGTTCGCCGGTGTCCACGTGCGCGGTCATCGCCCGGACCCGTTCCCACTCCCAGCAGAAGTTCTCCATGAACTGGCTGGGCAGCTCCACCGCGTCCCACTCCACGCCGTTGATGCCGGCCACCGGCAGCTCGCCGATGGCGGTCAGCAGCTGGTGCAGGCCGTGGCCCATCTCGTGGAACAGGGTGGTGACCTCGTTGTGGCTGAAGGTCGCCGGCTTGCCGTCCACGCCCTTGCCGAAGTTGCACACCAGGTAGACGATCGGGGTCTGCTCGGCGCCGCCGCGCACGCGGCGGTTGCGGCAGTCGTCCATCCACGCGCCACCGCGCTTGCCCTCGCGCGCATACAGGTCCAGGTAGAACTGGCCCAGCAGGCGTCCGTCCGCGTTCTCCACGCGGTAGAAGCGCACGTCCTCGTGCCACGCCGGCGCGCTGTCCGGCTTCACCTTCACCTGGTACAGCGACTCGATCACGCCGAACAGGCCGGCCAGCACCTTCGGCTCGGTGAAGTAGCGCTTCACCTCCTGCTCCGAATAGCTGTAGCGCGCCTGGCGCAGCTTGTCGCTGGCGTAGGCCAGGTCCCAGGGCTGCAGGTGGGCGAGGCCCAGCTGTTCGCGGGCGAACTCCTCCAGTTCGGCGCGGTCGCGGCGCGCGAACGGCAGGGCGCGGCCGGCCAGGTCGCGCAGGAACCCCAGCACCTCGGCCGGCGACTGCGCCATCTTGGTGGCCAGCGAGTACTCGGCGTAACTGGCGAAGCCCAGCAGGGAGGCCAGTTCCGCGCGCAGCGCAAGGATCCGGTCGATGTTGCCGCTGTTGTCCAGCTCCGCCGGACCGGCCTCCGAGGCGCGCAGTCCGTGCGCGCGGTACAGCGCCTCGCGCAGCGCGCGGTCCTCGGCATAGGTCTGCACCGGCAGGTAGCACGGCATCTGCAGGGTGAGCTTCCAGCCGGCCTTGCCGTCCTTTTCCGCGGCGGCGCGGGCCGCGGCGACCACTTCGGCCGGCAGGCCGGCCAGGCGCGCCTCGTCCTCGACATACAGCGCGAACGCATCGGTCGCATCGAGCACGTTCTGCGAGAACTTCGCCGACAGCGCCGCCAGCTCCTCCTGTACCGCCGAGAAGCGCGCCTTGGCCTCGTCGGCCAGCTCGGCGCCGCCCAGGCGGAAATCGCGCAGCGCGTTCTCCACCACCTTGCGCCGCACCGCGTCGTAACCCGCGTACTCCGGCGACTCCGACAGGGCCTTGTACTGCGAATACAGCGCCAGGTTCTGCCCCAGCGACGAGGCGAAGCGCGTCACCTTCGGCAGGTTGGCGTTGTACGCCTCGCGCAGCTCCGGCGTGTTCACCACCGCCTGCAGGTGCCCGACCTGGCCCCAGGCCCGCCACAACCGCTCGGTGGCATCCTCCAGCGGCGTCACGAAGCTCTCCCAGGTGACCGGCGAGACGGTTTCGGCGTGCTTCACCGCCACCTCGGCCCGGGCCAGCAGTTCGTCGATCGCCGGTCCCACGTGGTCGGGCCGGATCGCATCGAAACGCGGCAGGCCAGAGAAATCGAGCAGCGGGTTGTCCTGCATGGGAGGTATCGGTTCGTGGGGGAGTCGCATGAATAGATGTGCCCACCGCGCCGTGAAATCAACCCGCGCAACGGTGCGGACCGGCGCCGGAAAGGTCGCAACGCCCCAGGTAGCGCCGGGCCCGCCCGAACCCCACGCCCGGGATGCCAGCGTCCCGCAACAGCAGCGGGGCAAGCCCCGCTCTACAGGGATGCGACCGCCAGCCGGATGGGCTGGCTTACAGCTCCCCGCAGGCCTGAAGTCCCTCCAGCGTTCCGCCGGCGACCGCGTCGGCGATCGCCCGGTCCGCGCCTTCCACGTCGATGCCCTGGCGCGCGTACCACGCCGGGTCGTAGTAGCTGTGCGCGTAGCGCTCGCCGCTGTCGCAGAGGATGCTGACGATCGAACCGGAGCGCCCCGCCTCGCGCATCGCCTGCGCCACGCGCAGCACGCCGACGAAGTTGGTGCCGGTCGAGCCACCGACGCGGCGGCCCAGCACCGCGCTGACATGGCGCATCGCTGCCAGGCTCAGCGCATCGGGCACCTTCACCATCGCGTCCACGCAGGACGGAATGAAGCTGCGCTCCACCCGCGGCCGGCCGATGCCTTCGATCCGCGAGCCGCCCTGGATCGCAGGTTCCGTATCGCCCTGCCCCGCCAGCGCGGCCAGGTAGTAGTCGTAGAACACCGACACTTCCGGATCCGCGCACAGCACCCGCGTCGCGTGCCGGCGATAGCGCACGTAACGGCCCAGCGTCGCGCTGGTGCCGCCGGTGCCCGGCCCGCACACGATCCACTCCGGCACCGGATGCGGTTCCTCGGCCATCTGCTTGAAGATCGACTCGGCGATGTTGTTGTTCGCGCGCCAGTCCGTGGCCCGTTCGGCGTAGGTGAACTGGTCCATGAAATGGCCGCCGGTCTCGCGCGCCAGCTGCGCCGACACCTCGTTGATCGTGCACGGGCTGTCGACCAGGTGGCAGCGCCCGCCCTGGAACTCGATCGCCGCGATCTTCTCCGGCGAGGTCGAGGCCGGGATCACCGCGATGAACGGCAGGCCCAGCAGCCGCGCGAAGTACGCCTCCGACACCGCGGTCGAACCGCTGGACGCCTCCACCACCGTGCTGCCCTCGCGCAGCCAGCCGTTGGCCAGCGCGTACAGGAACAGCGAGCGCGCCAGCCGGTGCTTGAGGCTGCCGGTCGGATGGCTGGATTCGTCCTTCAGGTAGACGTCGATGCCCGGATAGCCGGGCAGCGGCAGCGGGATCAGGTGGGTGTCGGCCGATCGGTTGAAGTCGGCCTCGATCTTGCGGATGGCGGCGGCCACCCAGTCGCGCTGGGACATTGGAATGGTGGTGGACGGTATGCGTGGATTCTACCGGCCCCGGCGCTGGCGGCGGCGCTATAGTCCGGCGCAGGGCCCGCCGCGCGGACCCGGGAGCCGCGAGGATGGGGACCGCCCGTACCGCACGCCGCACGCTCTGCCCGCACCTGGCCGCCGCCGGTGGCCATGTCCGTGCCCGCCTGGGCGCGCGGATCGGCAGCACCGGCCTGGTCCTGGGCACGCTGTTCTTCGCCGCCTCGCTCACCCCCAGCCTCACCCCCCGCGTCGTCGCCGCCCAGGCCGTGCTCTCCGGCCTGTGCCTGGCCGCCGGCTACGGCCTGGGCGTGCTGCTGCGCTGGCTGTGGGAATACCTGCAACTGCCGCTGCCCGCCGCCGGCCGCGGCCGGCGCGTGGTGCTGGCCGTGTGCGCCGTGGTCGCGATGCTGGCCCTGTGGCGCAGCCAGCACTGGGAGAACATCGTCCGCGCGCTGATGCAGCTGGAGCCGGCCGGGCCCTTGCGCGGCCTGGGCGTGGCCGCCGGCGCGCTGGTCGTGGCGGTGCTGGCCGTGCTGCTCGGACGCGTGGCGCTGATGCTGGTGCACGCGGTGATGCGCCTGGTCGCCCGCCGCATCCCGCGGCGCATCGCCAATGTGGTCGGCTTCGTCGCCGGCGTGCTGCTGCTGGCCGGGCTGGTCGACGGCGTGGTGCTGCGCTCGGTGCTGGACATGCTCGACGCCTCCTACCGCCAGGCCGACGCGCTGATCCCGCCGGACATGCCGCCGCCCACCGCCTGGGACAGCCCCGGCAGCGCGCAGTCGCTGGTAGCCTGGAACGAACTGGACCGGATGGGCCGGCGCTACGTCTCGGCGCGGCCCACCGCCGCAGACCTCGCCGCCTTCGTCGGCCCCGGCGCCAGGGCGCCGCTGCGCGTCTATGCCGGCCTGCCCGCCGGAGACACGCCGGCGCAGCGCGCGCGGCTGGCGCTGGCAGAGCTGGAGCGCGTCGGCGGCTTCGAGCGCAAGGCGCTGGTGGTGATCACCCCGACCGGCACCGGCTGGGTCGATCCGGCCGGCATCGATGGCCTCGAATACCTCTACCGCGGCGACGTGGCCAGCGTGGCCGTGCAGTACTCCTACCTGTCCAGCCCGCTGACGCTGTTGCTGGACCCGGACACCGGCGGCGAGACCGCGCACGCCCTGTTCCGCGAGGTCTACGCACACTGGCGCACGCTGCCGCGCGGGCAGCGCCCGAAGCTGTTCCTGCACGGCCTGAGCCTGGGTGCGCTCAACTCGGAGCGCTCGTTCGAACTGTTCGAGCTGCTGGAGGAGCCGTTCGACGGCGCGGTATAGAGCGGCCCGCCCTTCGCCGCCAGCCGCTGGGCCGCGGTCACCCGCGCACGCACGCCCGGCACGCCGGTATGGCTGCCACGCTTCGGCGACGACGGCTTCGTGCGCTTCATGAACCAGCACGGCAGCGCCGCTCCGCCGGGCACGCCGTGGGGGCCGATGCGCGTGGTCTACCTGCAGTACGGCAGCGACGCGGTCACCTTCTTCGACCGCCACGGCTTCTTCCGCGAACCCGTGCTGCTGCAGGACCCGCGGCCGCCGGACGTTTCGCCGTCGATGCGCTGGTATCCGGTGGTGACGATGCTGCAGATGGCGCTGGACACCTCGCTGTCGATGAGCGCGCCGATGGGCTTCGGCCACGTCTATGCGCCCTCGCACTACATCGCCGCCTGGGTGGAAGCGACCGGCATCGACGACTGGAATCCGGACGACCTGGCCCGGCTGCGGCGCCACCTGGACCAGCGCCGCGCCGAGGAACTGGCCAAGGCCAGCGACGAAACCGCGGACGGCTGAGGGCGCGGCGACGCGCTCACGACTGCCGCGCGGCCGATCTGCACCCGGATTGATCCAGATCAGGGGCACGCGGCGCGGCCTCCGTAGGCTTGCCGCATGCCGAATACCCTGCCCTCCCCGTATCCCTTCCCTGCCCCGGCGCATGCCCCGGAACCAGGCCAGCGCATGCTCGACGCCTGCTTCCTCGGTCCCTACGGCGAGAACGACACCCTGCTGGAGAAGCTGGTGGTGGAGTTCCTGCGCGACCATGTGCACTGGCGCCGCAACTTCCATCCCGAGGATCCGCCGGCGATCCCCACCTCCGCCGCGCAGCACCCGGAATACCTGGCGCTGGCGGCGCGGATGCGCCGCGAGCTGCACCAGCTCTCCGCCGCGCTCAAGCAGTCGGTGCCGTTCCACAGCCCGCGCTACATCGGCCACATGGCCTCGGACCTGCTGCTGCCCGGCCTGGCCGCGCAGATCCTCGCCCTGCCCTACAACCCGAACAACGTCAGCGAGGATGCCGCGCCGATCACCGTGCAGCTGGAAGTGCTCGCCGGCCTGCAGCTGGCGCGCATGTTCGGCTATCCCAGCGATCCTTCGCGCCCGGACTGCGCCTTCGGCCACCTCACCTCCGGCGGCACCCTGGCCAACTACCAGGCACTGCGGATGGCGCTGGCGCTGAAGGCCTTCCCGGTGGCCCTGCGCGCAGCGGGCGTGCCCGACATCGGCGTGCCCGAGGACGACTGGCAGGCGTTCAACCTGGCGCCGGACGAGGCGATCGCCCTGCTGGTGCGCTGGCAGGACTGCCTGGCCACGCTGGGCGAAGGCGAACGCCGCCGCTGGCGCGCGCGGTTCCAGGAGCAACGTCTGGAGACGCTGGGGATGTTCGGGTTCTTCTCGCGCCACCCCGACCTGAAGGTGCCGCAGGTGCTGGTGCCGGTGACCGCGCACTACTCGTGGAGCAAGGGCCTGAAGATGCTCGGCCTGGGGCGGGCGCAGCTGCGCCTGGTGGCGACCCGCGGCATGCGCATGGACGCGGCGGCCCTGCGCGAGGCGCTGGAGCAATGCGAGCGCGAACGCCAGCCGGTGCTGATGGTGGTGGCGGTGCTGGGCAGCACCGAGTACGGCACCATCGATCCGGTCGATGCGATCGTGCAAGCGCGCCGTGACATGACCGCGCGCGGACTGGGCTTCGGCATCCACGTCGACGCGGCCTGGGGCGGTTACCTGGCCACCCTGTTCCGCAACCCGGACGGCAGCCTGCGCGGGCTGGAGGAAATCCGCGGCGAGTACCGCGCGTTCCCGCAGCCGGAAGTCCATGCCGCGTTCGCCGCGCTGGCGCGGACCGATTCGGTGACGGTGGACCCGCACAAGCTCGGCTACCTGCCCTACGGCACCGGCGCCTTCGTCTGCCGCGACCATCGCGCCACCGCGCTGCTGGCCGAACAGGCCGACTATGTGTTCAAGGACGGCGATGGCCAGGACTACATGACCCGCTACCGCCAGCTCGGCCAGTTCATCCCGGAAGGTTCCAAGGCCGGTGCCGCGGCCGCGGCGGTGTACGTCACCCACCGCGTGCTGCCGCTGGACCACGCCAACTTCGGCCTGATGCCGCGGCAGACGGTGCTGGCCGCCGAGGCCTTCCAGGAACGCGCGCAGCGCTTCGCGGACGAAATGCGCGGCGTGGTGGCCGCGACCGTGCCGTTCCCGCCCGACAGCAACCTGGTCGGCCTGGCGCTCAACCCGCACGGCAACCGCGACCTGGCCGCCGCCAACGCCTTCATCCGCCGCCTCTACGACGAACTGCGCTGCGACCCGCACCGGCCGCTGCAGGTCAAGCAGTTCTTTTCCTCGATCACGACGCTGCAGCGCGCGATGGTCGGCGGGGCGGAGCTGCACCGCATCCTCGACGCGCTTGGCATCGACCCGGCCACTGCGCCACACCCTGATGAACCCGTACCTGGTCGACCACGAGAACGGGATCAGCTACATCGACCTGTACTTCGAGTACCTGGGCACCCTGCTGCGGGACAGGACAGCGCCGTAAAGGCGGCGTCGCATGCAGCGCGCAACGGGCAGCAGGCCCGCGCGCCTGCCGCCGGGCTTACTCCACCGTCACCGACTTGGCCAGGTTGCGCGGCTTGTCCACGTCGGTGCCGCGGGCCAGGGCGGTGTGGTAGGCCAGCAGCTGCACCGGGATGGTGTGGATCACCGGGCTGAGCACGCCGGCGTGGCGCGGGGTGCGGATCACGTGGACGCCCTCGGACTCGCTGAAGTGGCTGTCCTGGTCGGCGAACACGAACAGCTCGCCGCCGCGGGCGCGCACCTCCTGCATGTTCGACTTCACCTTCTCCAGAAGCCGGTCGTTCGGCGCGATCACCACCACCGGCATCGATGCATCCACCAGCGCCAGCGGCCCGTGCTTGAGCTCGCCGGCCGGGTAGGCCTCGGCGTGGATGTAGGAGATTTCCTTGAGCTTGAGCGCGCCTTCCAGCGCGATCGGGTAGTGCAGGCCGCGACCGAGGAACAGCGCATTCTCCTTGGCGGCGAAGCGCTCGGCCCAGACCTGGATCTGCGGCTCCAGGTTCAGCGCGTGCTGCACGCTGCCCGGCAGCATGCGCAGCTGCTCGAGGTAGTCCGCCTCCTGTTCGGCGCCCACCTTGCCGTGCAGCTTGCCCAGCACCACGGTCAGCTGGAACAGCGCCGCCAGCTGGGTGGTGAAGGCCTTGGTCGAGGCCACGCCGATCTCGGCGCCGGCGCGGGTGTAGCAGACCAGCTCGCTGGCGCGCGGTATCGCGCTCTCCGGCACGTTGCAGATCGACAGGGTGTGCAGGTGGCCGAGCGACCTGGCGTACTTGAGCGCCTCCATCGTGTCCAGGGTCTCGCCGGACTGGGAGATGGTGACGATGAGCGTGCGCGGGTCGGCGTAGGCCTCGCGATAGCGGTACTCGCTGGCGATCTCCACGCTGCACGGCAGGCCGGCGATGGCCTCGATCCAGTAGCGCGCGGTCAGGCCGGCGTAGTAGCTGGTGCCGCAGGCCAGGATCTGCACGCCGGTCACCTCGCGCAGTACCGCCTCGGCGTTGGCGCCGAACAGGGTCGGCTCGAAGCTGCCCGCGTCGATCACCGCCTCGATGGTGTCGCCCAGCGCGCGCGGCTGCTCGTGGATCTCCTTCTGCATGAAGTGCCGGTAAGGACCCAGCTCCAGCGAAGCCAGCGACACGTCGGAAACGTGCACATCACGCTGCACCTGGCGATCGTCCTGGTCGAACACGCGCACGCCTGCACGGGTCACATCGACGGTGTCGCCTTCCTCGAGGAAGATCACCCGGCGCGTCGCCGAGACGATCGCCGAGACGTCCGAGGCGAGGAAGTTCTCGCCTTCGCCCAGGCCGACCAGCAGCGGGCAGCCCATGCGTGCGCCGACCAGGCGGTCCGGCTCGGAGCGGCTGAGCACCGCCAGCGCGTAGGCCCCGGTCAGTTCCTTCACCGTCGCCTGCAAGGCGGCCAGCAGGTCGCGGCTGCCGGCCATGTGGTGGTGGATCAGGTGGGCGATGACCTCGGTGTCGGTCTGCGACTCGAACTGGTAGCCCAGCGCGCGCAGGCGCTCGCGCTGCTCCTCGTGGTTCTCGATGATGCCGTTGTGGACCAGGGCCAGGTCGCCGTGGCTGATGTGCGGGTGGGCGTTGGCCTCGGTCACGCCGCCGTGCGTGGCCCAGCGGGTGTGGCCGATGCCGAGTACGCCTTGGAAGCCCTCCGCGGCAGCGGCCTGCTCCATCTCGGCCACGCGGCCGGTGCGGCGCACGCGGCGCACGCCGGCGGTGCCGACGATGGCTATGCCCGACGAGTCATAGCCGCGGTATTCCAGGCGCTTGAGGCCCTCGACCAGGACCGGAACCACATCGCGATCCGCGATCGCGCCGACAATGCCGCACATAGGGTCTTCCTACCGGAACAGGCCGAGGATTCTACCCGCAGGGCGTCGCCGCCCCGTCGCGCCGCCGGCGCGATCCGGGGCCTTTTCCGTGCCGCCGTTCACGCCTCGGAAAGGAAGCCCTGCAGCGACGGACCAGCGTCTCCGCCCCTGGCACTCCCCCGCGCGGTCCTCCCCTTTCCCGCGGTCTCCGTAGCCGGCCCCGGCGTCCGCCGTGTCCGCCTCCCCGCCGGAACTGTCCGGGCCCCGTCCGGCGGACACTGCGGACACTCCGAGGTCGCGCGTAAACCATTTCAAATCAATTACTTGGAGTTGGCACGCCACGTGCTTTGCCTTTACCCGTACGTCACCTGCCAACCGCCATCACCCCGATGATCCCAGACACCTCCGCCCAGGACCGTCCCCTCTCCTCCCCCGCCCACGCCCGTCCGGCGTGGCGCCGCTGGCTCTGGCCGGCGGTCGGCGGCGTCGCCTTCCTCGCGGTCGCCGGATGGGTGGTGTCCAGCTGGGGCGCCGGCTCGCGCTCCTACGACTCCGCGCGGATCCGCATCGCCGAGGTGAAGCGTGGCGACCTGGTCCGCGACCTGTCCGCCGACGGCCGGGTGATCACCGCCAACAGTCCGACCCTGTACGCCATCGCCGGCGGCACCGTCACCCTGCAGGTGGTGGCCGGCGACGTGGTGAAGAAGGGCCAGCCCCTGGCGGTGATCGACAGTCCGGAACTGCGCAGCAAGCTGGTGCAGGAGGAATCGACCCTGGCCAGTATGGAGGCCGAGGCCAGCCGCGCCCAGCTCGATGCGCGCATCGCCCGGCTCAACGCGCAGAAGGCCCTTGACCAGGCCGAGATCGACCACACCGCCGCGCAGCGCGACCTGGAGCGCTACCAGCGCGCCCATGCGGGCGGCGCGGTCTCCAACAACGAACTGGCCCGCGCCGAGGACGAACTGAAGAAGGCGCAGATCGGCCTGCAGACCGCGCGCAGCGACGCCGGCCTGCAGGACCAGGGCGCGGCGCTGGATGCGCGCAACAAGCGCCTGCTGGCCGATCGCCAGAAGGCGGTGGTCGACGAACTGCGCCGCCAGGTCGACCTGCTGACCCTGCGTGCGCCGTTCGACGGCCAGGTCGGCCAGGTGCAGGTCTCCCAGGGCACCAACGTGGCGATCAACGCGCCGATCCTGAGCGTGGTCGACCTGAGCGAGTTCGAGGTCGAGATCCGCGTGCCGGAAAGCTTCGCCCGCGACCTGGCCATCGGCGTGCCGGCCCAGGTCACCAGCCAGGGCAAGCCGTGGCCGGCCCAGGTCTCGGCGGTGTCGCCGGAGGTGGTCAACGGCGAGGTCACCGCGCGCCTGCGCTTCGACGACGGCCAGCAGCCGCCGGGCCTGCGCCAGAACCAGCGCCTGTCCGTGCGCATCGTGCTGGATACCCGCAAGAACGTGCTGATGGTCGAGCGCGGCCCGTTCGTCGAGCAGGGCGGCGGCCGCTACGCCTGGGTGGTCGACGGCCGCAGCGCCGAGCGCCGCCCGGTGCAGACCGGCGCCAGCAGCCTGGGCTACGTGGAAATCGTCTCCGGCGCCAGGGAAGGCGACCGCATCGTGGTCTCCGGCTCGGACCAGTTCGGCGATGCGGAGAGGGTGGCCATCAATTGAAGAAGCCGTGATTCGTGATTGGGGATTGGTGATTCGAAAAGGCAGAAGCAACGGCCAGAGCCGGATCACCTGCCACCTCCCAGCCACCAATCGAATCACGAATCACCAATCCCGAATCCCCAATCCCGAATCCCGAATCCCGAATCCCGAGGACAATCCAATGCTGGAAATGCGCCAGGTCTCCAAGGTCTACCGCACCGCGATGGTCGAAACCCACGCCCTGCGTTCTCTCGACCTGCACGTCCGCGAGGGCGAGTTCGTCGCCGTCACCGGTCCGTCCGGCTCGGGAAAGACCACCTTCCTCAACATCGCCGGGCTGCTGGAAACGTTCGACTCGGGTGACTACCTGCTCGACGGCGAGAACGTGCGCGGCCTCTCCGACGACGCCCGCAGCAGGCTGCGCAACCGCAAGATCGGCTTCATCTTCCAGGGCTTCAACCTGATCCCCGACCTCAACCTGTTCGACAACGTCGACGTGCCGCTGCGCTACCGCGGCCTGCCGGCGGCCGAACGCAAGGCGCGGATCGAGAAGGCGCTGACCGACGTCGGCCTGGCCTCGCGCATGAAGCACTTCCCGGCCGAGCTGTCCGGCGGCCAGCAGCAGCGCGTGGCCATCGCCCGTGCCCTGGCCGGCGAGCCGCGTCTGCTGCTGGCCGACGAACCGACCGGCAACCTCGACTCGCAGATGGCGCGCGGTGTGATGGAACTGCTGGAGCAGATCAACGCCGCCGGCACCACCATCGTGATGGTCACCCACGACCCGGAACTGGCCGCGCGCGCCCAGCGCAACGTGCACATCGTCGACGGTGTGGCCACCGACCTGACCGTCGAACCGGGCCTGCAGCGCATCGCCCGCACCGTGGCCGCGTCGGCCTGAGGAGCCCACCATGCTCGGCTACTACTTCAACCTGGCGCTGCGCAGCTTCCGCCGCGACAAGGCCCTGACCGCGCTGATGGTGCTGGCCATCGCCCTGGGCATCGGCGCGTGCATGACCACCCTGACCGTGTTCCACGTGCTGTCCGGCGACCCGATCCCGACCAAGAGCGACCGCCTGTTCTACGTGCAGCTGGACGCGGCGGAGATGAACGACTACACCCCCGGCGAGGAACCGGACGAGCAGCTGACCCGCTTCGACTCCGAAGCCCTGCTGCGCGAGAAGCGCGGCCTGCGCCAGGCGCTGATGACCGGCGGCAGCGTGTCGGTGACCCCGGACCGCGAGGGCCTGCCGCCGTTCCTGTCCGAGGCGCGCTATACCAGCGCCGACTTCTTCCCGATGTTCGAAGTGCCGATGCTGTACGGCAACGGCTGGAGCGCGGCGCAGGACGAGCAGCACGCGCGCGTGGCGGTGATCTCCAGGGAGCTCAACGAGCGCGTGTTCGGCGGCGGCAACAGCGTTGGCAAGCAGCTGCGCCTGGACCAGACCGACTTCACCGTGGTCGGCGTGGTCGACGAGTGGCGGCCCACGCCGCGCTTCTACGACATGAACAGCGACCGCTACGGCGAGCTCGAGGAAGTGTTCCTGCCGTTCACCACCTCGCGCGACCTGGAAATGGGCCGCAACGGCAGCATGAACTGCTGGGGCGACACCGGCGGCGACGCCACCGGCCCGAACGCGCCGTGCGCCTGGATCCAGTACTGGGTCGAGCTGGAGTCGCCGGCCAAGGCCAGCGAGTACCGCGACTACCTGGCCAACTACTCCGACCAGCAGCGCGCCGCTGGCCGCTTCAAGCGCCCGACCAACGTGCGCCTGCGCAACGTGATGGAACTGCTGGAGTTCAACCGGGTCGTGCCCAACGACGTGGTGATGCAGCTGTGGCTGGGCTTCGGCTTCCTGCTGGTGTGCCTGGTCAACACGATCGGCCTGCTGCTGGCCAAGTTCCTGCGCCGCGGCAGCGAGATCGGCGTGCGCCGCGCGCTGGGCGCCTCGCGCGGGGCGATCTTCACCCAGTGCCTGGTCGAAGCCGGCACGGTCGGCCTGGCCGGCGGCATCCTCGGCCTGGGGCTGTCGCTGCTGGGCCTGTGGGGCGTGCGCCAGCAGCCGGCCAGCTACGCCGAACTGGCGCACCTGGACCTGGGCATGCTGCTGCTGACCTTCGTCCTGGCCGTGGTCGCCAGCGTCCTCGCCGGCCTGCTGCCGGCCTGGCGCGCGATGCAGGTCACCCCCGCCATCCAGCTCAAGAGCCAATGACCTTGCCGGGCGGGGTTCGCCCCGCCGCATTCCCGTAGAGCGGGGCTCGCCCCGCTGCTCTCCCGGAGACGCTCCATGGACATCCGCCCCATCCTCTCCACCCTGCTGCGGCACAAGACCGCCGCGTCCCTGATCGTCATCGAGATCGCCCTGACCTGCGCGATCATCTGCAACGCGCTGTTCATGATCAGCGACCGCCTCACCCAGATCCGCGAGGTCAGCGGCCTGGCCGAGGACGAGCTGGTCCGCCTGCAGATCACCAGCATCGGCAGCGACAAGGAAGAGACCGCGCGCACCCGCTCCGACCTGGCCGCGCTGCGCGCGATCCCGGGCGTCAAGGACGCGACCGTGCTCAACCAGGTGCCGTTCGTGAACTCGTCGTGGAACAGCGGCGTGCGCCTGAGCCAGGACCAGCAGCAGTCGACCGTCAACGCCACCACCTACATGGCCGAGGACCAGTTCATCGAGACCCTGGGCCTGACGCTGGTGGCCGGCCGCGACTTCAACCCGGACGAGTACCTGGACGCCGGCGACGTGCTGAACGCGGTGGGCGGCGACTTCGCCATCCCCGCGGCGATCATCACCCGCAAGCTGGCCGACAAGCTGTTCCCGGGCGAGGACCCGATCGGCAAGGGTTTCTACAGCTGGAGCGACAGCCCTACCCGCGTGGTCGGCGTGGTCGAGCACCTGGTGCGCCCGAACCAGATGGGCGGCCCGGCCGCGCGCGAGTACGCGATGGTGTTCCCGCTGCGCCCGCACTACAACCTCGGCGGCAACTACCTGGTCCGCACCGATCCGGAGCGCCGCCAGGAAGTGCTGGAGGCGGCCAAGAAGGCGCTGCTGGCCAACGGTGCCGACCGCATCCTGCTGGAGGACAACACCAAGACCGTCGAGGAGCTGCGCCGCGAGTTCTACCAGGCGCCGCGGGCGATGGCGTGGCTGCTGGGCATCGTCTGCATTGCGCTGCTGCTGATCACCGCGCTGGGCATCATCGGCCTGGCCAGCTTCTGGGTGCAGCAGCGGACCAAGCAGATCGGCGTGCGCCGCGCCCTGGGCGCCACCCGCGGGCAGATCCTGCGCTACTTCCAGACCGAGAACTTCCTGCTGGCCACCATCGGCATCGTCATCGGCATGCTGCTCGCCTTCGCCATCAACCAGGCGCTGATGGGCAAGTACGAGATGGCGCGGCTGCCGGCGCTGTACCTGCCGTTCGGGGCGCTGCTGCTGTGGGGCCTGGGCCAGCTGGCCGTGCTCGCCCCGGCCCGCCGCGCCGCCGCGATCCCGCCGGCCACCGCGACGCGCAGCGTATGAGCCGCCGCCGCACCAGCCGCTCCGGCGCCGTGCCGGTCGACCGCGCCCTGGTCGGGCACGCGATCGCCGCGGCCGTCCTGGCCGGCGCCGCCTGGCTGGCGTGGGCCCTGCCGCTGGCGACCACCAGCGGCTCCAGCCGGCCGGCGCGCGCGCCGGCCGGCGGCCTGCTGGTGCACCCGATGGCCGGCCTCGGGGCGCTCGCGCAGGGCCGGCTGCAGGCCTGCGGCCCCGCCGCCGGCGACTGCCGCGCGGCCACCGCATCGGCGATCATCCCGGCGCGGGACACCGCCGGGCAGGTCGTCCGCGTTCCCGGCTAGCCACTGGCCGGCCGGGAACAGGTAGCCTTGTCCCCCTTCTTCCCTCCACTGCCGCGCTGCATGTCCACCATCCTGGTCATCGACGACAACCCTGCCGTCGCCACCGCCCTCGAAGTGCTGTTCTCGCTGCACGACCTGTCCACCCTGCACGCGGCTTCGCCCGAAGCCGGCCTGGCCCTGCTGGACAGCGAGCCGGTGGACCTGGTCATCCAGGACATGAACTTCACCGCGGATACCACTTCCGGCGACGAAGGCCGGGCACTGTTCGCGGCGATCCGCGAACGCCATCCTGACCTGCCGGTGGTGCTGCTGACCGCCTGGACCCACCTGGAAAGCGCGGTGGAGCTGATCAAGGCCGGCGCCGCCGACTACGTGGCCAAGCCCTGGCAGGACGCCAAGCTGCTGGCCACGGTCAACAACCTGCTGGAACTGGCCGAGGCGCGGCGCGAGCTGGACCAGCGCCGCGACTGCGAACGCCGCCGCCGCGACGACCTGGCCCGCCGCTACGACCTGCGCGGCGCGGTGTTCGCCGACCCGGCCAGCGAGCGCGTGGTCGCGCTGGCCTGCCAGGTCGCCCGTTCCGAGCTGCCGGTGCTGATCACCGGCCCCAACGGCGCCGGCAAGGAGAAGATCGCCGAGATCATCCAGGCCAATTCGCCGGCCAAGGCCGGGCCGTTCGTGACCGTGAACTGCGGCGCGCTGCCGGCGGACCTGATCGAGGCCGAGCTGTTCGGCGCCGAGGCCGGCGCCTACACCGGCGCCAACAAGGCGCGCGAGGGCAAGTTCGAGGCCGCCGACGGCGGCACCCTGTTCCTGGACGAGATCGGCAACCTGCCGCCGGCCGGGCAGATGAAGCTGCTGCGCGTGCTGGAAACCGGCCGCTTCGCACGGCTGGGCTCCAACCGCGAGCGCCAGGTCAAGGTACGCGTGGTCAGCGCGACCAACGCCGACCTGCCGGCGATGATCCGCGAAGGCACCTTCCGCGAGGACCTCTACTACCGGCTCAACACCATCGAACTGGCGATGCCGCCGCTGGCCGAGCGTCCCGGCGACATCGTGCCGCTGGCCGAGCATTTCCTCGACGACAGGACGCTGTCGCCCGGCGCGATCGGCGCGCTGCAGCGCCATCCCTGGCCGGGCAACGTGCGCGAGCTGCGCAACGTGATCCAGCGCGCGCAGCTGCTGGCCAGCGGCCCGCGCATCGAGGCCGAGGACCTGGGCCTGCCGCGCGCGCCTGCGCAGCGCACCAGCCCGGCCCGCGAGCCGGAGCGCGAACAGATCGAGGCCGCCCTGCAGCGCGCCGGCGGGGTGATCGCCCAGGCCGCCGCCGAGCTGGGCATGAGCCGCCAGGCGCTGTACCGGCGCATGGAACGGCACGGGTTGAAGCCTGCATGAGGCAGCCGGCATGAAGCTCCGCCGCAGCCTGTTCCTGCGTCTGTTCCTGCGCCTGCTGCCGGTGCTGGCGCTGGCCGCCGCGCTGCCCTGGACCTTCGCCTACTGGATCGACCACGGCTGGGTGGTGGCGGTCAGTTCCACGCTGATCCTGCTGGGCCTGGCGTGGTGGAGCCTGCACCGCGCGCTGGCGCCGCTGAACTCGCTGTTCCGCGCCCTGGCCGGCAGCGTCAACACCTACCGCGACGGCGAGTTCAACTTCGGCATCAACTGGCACAGCAACGACGAGATCGGCGAGCTGGTCCAGTCGCATGCGGAGCTGGGCGAGGTGCTGCGCCAGCAGCGCCAGGACCTGATCCAGCGCGAGCTGCTGCTGGACACCATGGTGCAGAACACGCCGGTGGCGATGCTGCTGTCGGCTGCCGGCGGCGACCAGGTCCGTCGCGTGGTCTACGCCAACGTCGCCGCGCGCAAGCTGCTCAACGACGGCCACACGCTGGAAGGCCAGCGCATCGACGAGCTGCTGGCGTCGCTGCCGGCCGGCCTGCAGGAGGCGGTGGCGCGCGGCAACGACAGCCTGTTCTCGATCGCCGACGAGGATGGCGAGGACGAGCAGGTCTACCACCTGTCGCGGCGCACCTTCACCCTCAACGGCCGCCCGCACGAGCTGCTGCTGGTGCGCCTGCTCACCCCGGAACTGCGCCGCCAGGAAGTGCAGACCTGGAAGAAGGTGATCCGGGTGATCAGCCACGAGCTCAACAACTCGCTGGCGCCGATCGCCTCGCTGGCCCATTCCGGCGCCGAGCTGGTACGGCGCGGCCGCACCGAGCGGCTGGGCGAGGTGTTCGCCACGATCGAGGACCGCGCGCGCCACCTCGAAGGCTTCATCCGCGGCTACGCGCGTTTCGCCAAGCTGCCGCAGCCCCGCCTGGACCCGGTGGTGTGGGGCGAGTTCCTCGCCCGGCTGCAGCGGCAGATCGGCTTCACCCTGGAAACCTCCACCCCGGAGCTGCCCGGCAAGGTCGACGTGGCGCAGATGGAACAGGCGCTGCTGAACCTGCTCAAGAACGCGCACGAAGCCGGCGCCGAGGCCAGTCCGCCCAGCGACGAGGTCACCGTGCGCCTGCTGCGCATCCCCGGCTGGACCCGCCTGGAGGTGCTCGACCGCGGTCCCGGCATGAACGAGGCGGTGCTGCAGAACGCGCTGCTGCCGTTCTATTCGACCAAGCGCAATGGCACCGGCCTGGGCCTGGCGCTGTGCCGCGAAATCGTCGAGGCCCACGGCGGCCGCCTGTCGCTGCAGAACCGCACCGACGGCGGGCTGTGCGTGGCGGTGATGCTGCCGGAGTATTGAGCATCCGGCGCGGCCCCGGATGCGGCACGCGGCGGTGGCCGGCTTACGCCTTGGGCTTCTTCTCCGGCCGCTTCCAGCCTTCGATGGTGTTCTGGCGCGCGCGCGCGACCGTCAGCGCCCCCGGGGGCGCGTTGCGGGTGACCACCGAGCCGGCGCCGATCGTGGCCCCGGCACCGATCTCCACCGGCGCCACCAGCGCGGAGTTGGAGCCGATGAAGGCGCCATCGCCGATCACCGTCGCGGACTTGTTCACGCCGTCGTAGTTGCAGGTGATGGTGCCGGCGCCGATGTTGACCCCGGCACCGATCCTGGCGTCGCCCAGGTAGGTGAGGTGGTTGGCCTTGCTGCCCACGCCCAGCACCGCCTTCTTGGTCTCGACGAAGTTGCCGACGCGCACGCCGTCGGCCAGCACCGTGCCCGGGCGCAGCCGCGCGAACGGGCCGACCTGCGCCGCGCCCTCGGTCACCACGCCTTCCAGGTCGCAATGCGCGAGGACCTCGGTGCCCGGGCCCAGGCGCACGTCCTTGAGCCGCACGAACGGGCCGATGCGCACGCCGTCGCCCAGTTCGACGTCGCCTTCGAGGACCACGTTGGCATCGATCTCCACGTCGCGGCCCACGCGCACGCTGCCGCGCTGGTCGAAGCGCGCCGGGTCGAGCAGGCGCGCGCCCTGCGCGCACAGCGCGCGCGCGCAGCGCAACTGGAAGGCGCGCTCGAGCTGGGCCAGCTGCCACGGGTCGTTGGCGCCCTCGGCTTCCAGCGGGTCGTCCACCAGCACCATCTCGGCCGCGTTGTACTCGGCCGCGGCCATGGCGAAGATGTCGGTCAGGTAGTACTCGCCCTGCGCGTTGTCGCTGGAAAGGCGCGACAGCCAGCGCTTGAGCGGATCGGACTCGGCGGCGATGATGCCGGTGTTGATGGTGCGGATCCGGCGCTGTTCCTCGTCCGCGTCGCGGTGTTCGACGATGGCCGCGACCCGGCCTTCCAGGTCGCGGATGATGCGGCCGTAGCCGGTCGGGTCCTCCAGGTCGGCGACCAGCACGCGCAGCAGGCCCGGCGCGTCGCGCAGCCGCGCCAGGGTTTCCGCCCGGGTCAGCGGCACGTCACCGTACAGCACCAGCACGTCGCACGCCTCGGGGATGCCCGGCATCGCCTGCTGGACCGCGTGGCCGGTACCCAGCTGCTGCGCCTGCTCGTACCAGCGCAGGTCGTCCTGCCCGGCGAACGCGGCGCGCACCGCCTCGCCGCCATGGCCGTAGACCACATGGATCGCCTCCGGCCGCAGCGCGCGTGCTGTCTCGATCACGTGCGCCAGCATCGGCCGCCCGCCGACCGGCTGCAGCACCTTGGGCAGCGACGACTTCATCCGCTTGCCCTCGCCGGCGGCGAGGATCACCACGTGCAACGCCTGGGTCATGGTCTGTCCGTTCTCATGGGTGCGCCGATTCTACGCCGGCGGCGGGTGCCGGCGTCCGCGGCGCGGCCGTCCGCGCACTCCTCACGGCCGTGAACGGCAGCCGACCGGCAAGCTTCCGGCGCCGCGCTGCCGGCTTCTACAATGGCGCTCCCCGCCTGCCGAGCGGCCGACCGGAACCGATCGATGCGACTCCTCCGCCAGGGCAGCCATTACCTCGTCTTCGGCGTGCTGCAGCTGGTGGTGGACTGGGCGGTGTTCGTCGTCCTCACCGCGCTGGGCGTCGCCCCGGCGCCGGCCAACCTCGCCGGCCGCACCACCGGCGCCCTGCTCGGCTTCTGGCTCAACGGCCGCTACACCTTCGCCGACGGCGACGGGCACCGCCTCGGCTGGCGCCGCTTCGCCCGGTTCTGGGCGCTGTGGCTGGTGATGACCGTGGTCAGCACCGTGCTGGTCGCCGCGGTCGAGTCGCACCTGGGCCTGCACCAGGCCTGGCTGGCCAAACCCGTGGTCGAAGCCGGCCTGGCGATGGCCAACTTCTTCCTGATGCGGCACCTGGTCTACCGCTAGGGTAAGCCCCAGCCGACCGTCGGGCGCCGGCGCGACGCACTCCGGCCACGCATCGGCCTGAAGCCGCCCGCGCCCTCACCGCTCGAGGAAATTCCGCAGCAGCGCGTGGCCGTGCTCGGTGAGGATCGATTCGGGGTGGAACTGCACGCCCTCCACCGGATGCTCGCGGTGGCGCAGGCCCATGATCTCCTCGAACGAGCCGTCCTCGTTCTCGGTCCAGGCGGTGATCTCCAGGCACTCCGGCAGCGAGGACTTCTCCACCACCAGCGAGTGGTAACGGGTGGCCTCGTAGCCGTCCGGCAGGCCGGCGAACACGCCCTTGCCCTCGTGGCGGATCGCCGAGGTCTTGCCGTGCATGATCCGTCCGGCGCGGATGACCTTGCCGCCGTAGGCCTGGCCGATGCCCTGGTGGCCCAGGCACACGCCGAGGATCGGCGTGGTCGCGCCCAGCCGCTCGATCACCTCCAGCGACACGCCCGCCTCGTTGGGCGTGCACGGGCCAGGCGAGATCACGATCCGCTCCGGCGCCAGCTTTCCGATCTGCTCCACCGTCAGCGCGTCGTTGCGCACCACCTGCACCTCGGCGCCCAGCGCCTGCAGGTACTGCACGAGGTTGAAGGTGAAGCTGTCGTAGTTGTCGATCATCAGCAGCATGGCATTCCCCTCACAGGCCCTGCGCGGCCTGGGCCACCGCGCGGAACAGCGCGCGGCCCTTGTTCATGGTCTCGTCCCACTCCTTCTGCGGATCGGAGTCGTAGACGATGCCCGCGCCGGCCTGCACGTGCAGGCGGCCGTCCTTGATCACGGCGGTGCGGATCGCGATGGCGGTGTCGGCATCGCCGTGCCAGCCGATGTAGCCGATGCTGCCGGCGTAGACATTGCGCTTGATCGGCTCGAGTTCGCGGATCACTTCCAGCGCGCGGATCTTCGGCGCGCCGCTGACGGTGCCGGCCGGGAAGGTGGCGCGCAGCACGTCGGCGTAGCTCAGGCCCGGCAGCAGCCGGCCGGTGACCTCGCTGACGATATGCATGACGTGGCTGTAGCGCTCGATCACGAAGCGCTCGCCGACCTCGACCGTGCCGGCCTGCGAGACCCGGCCGACGTCGTTCCGGCCGAGGTCGATCAGCATCACGTGCTCGGCCAGTTCCTTCGGATCGGCGAGCAGGTCCTGCTCCAGCGCCAGGTCCTCGGCCGGGGTGGCGCCGCGCGGGCGTGTGCCGGCGATCGGGCGCACGGTGACCTCGCCGCCCTGCAGGCGCACCAGGATCTCCGGCGAGGAGCCGACCACCTGCACCTCGCCGGTGTCGAGGAAGTACATGTACGGCGACGGGTTGAGCGCGCGCAAGGCGCGGTACACGTCGACCGGGCGCGCGTTGAACGGCACGCTCAGGCGCTGGCTCAGCACCACCTGGAACACGTCGCCGGCGCGGATGTATTCCTTCGACTTCTCCACCGCCTCGATGAAACCTTCGCGGGTGAAGCCGGAGACGAAGTGGCTCTCGTCGAGCACGTCGCGGCTCAACGGCACCGGATAGCTGCCGGGCTGGCGCAGCTTGTCGACCAGGGTGTCCAGGCGTGCCTGCGCCGCGTCCCAGGAACCGGGCTGGCGCGGATCGGCGTGGACGACCAGGTACAGCCGGTCCTTGAGGTTGTCGAACACCGCCAGCTCTTCGGAGAGCATCAGGTGGATGTCCGGCGTGCCCAGCTCGTCGCGCCTGTCGCCGCCGGCCAGGCGCGGCTCGATGTAGCCGATGCACTCGAAGCCGAACCAGCCGACCAGGCCGCCGGTGAAGCCCGGCAGGCCTTCCAGCTTCGGGACCTGGTAGCCGGCGCGCAGCGCCTCGACCTCGGCGAACGGATCGGCGACCTCGCGCGTCTCCACCACCTGGCCGTGCTCGCGCACTTCCATGGTGTGGCCGCGGAAGGCGACGGTGCGCCGCGCCGGCAGGCCGATGATCGAGTAGCGGCCGAAGCGCTCGCCGCCCTCGACCGATTCGAACAGGTAGGTGTGCGGCGCGTCGGCCAGCTTCAGGTAGACCGACAGCGGCGTGTCCAGGTCGGACAGCACCTCGCGGACGACGGGGATGCGGTTGTAGCGGGATTCAGCGGCGTGCTGCCGGAACTGCTCGGGCGTGACCAAGGGAGGCTTCCTTCCGGTGGATCGGGGCATGGCGGGTGACGACGGCATGCGGCCGCCATCGCCAGCACAGGCGCGCGGAGGAAGGTTGGAGCCTGATCGTCTGGCCGAACATGCGCTCCACTTTACCCGCATCGGCGCGGACGCGCAGCCGTTGCAGCAGCAACGGCGGGGTCGCAGGCTCAGGAGGGTCGCGCCGTCCCGGGGGCTGGCGGCGACAGCAGCGGGCAGTCCGGCGGCAGGTGCATGCGCAGGCGGCCCGGCACGCATTCGATGCGGAAACGGCGCGCGGCTACCGGCTCGCCGTCCAGGTTGAGGGTCAGCTCGCCGTCCAGCGATTCCACCTCGACCCACGGCAGGCGCGTGCGCACCGCGCTGCGCTCCAGCGCCGCGTGCTGGCCCTGCGCGACCACGGTCCCGAGGGTGGCCAGCAGTTCGCCGGACAGTTCCGGGATCACGGTGAGGTCGAGCAGGCCATCATCGACCACCGCCTCCGGGCACAGCGGCTGCCCGCCGCCGGCCTGGCGGCCGTTGCCCAGGCCCAGCGCGATCATCCCGCCTTCCCATTCGAAGCCCGGCCCGCGCAGGCGCACCGGCAGCGGTTCGATCCGGCCAAGCCTGGCGATCCCGGTGACCAGGTAGGCCAGGCCGCCGAGCAGCTTCTTCAGGCCCTCGTCGGTCTCCACCGTGACCTCGGTACCGAAACCACCGCTGGCCAGGTTGGCGCACCAGTGCCCGGTGCCGTCGGCCTTGACCCGCAGCAGGTCCAGCGGTCGGGGCGACACGGAGGCCACCAGGGCCAGGGCCTCGCCGGGCTCCTGCGGCAGCCCGGCGGCGGTGGCGAAATCGTTGGCGGTGCCCAGCGGCACCAGGCCCAGGGCCGGGGTGTCCGCCGCCGGCCGCTGCAGCCGCGCCAGCACCGCGGCGACCTCGCCCAGGGTGCCGTCGCCGCCGGCGGCCACCACCGTCTCCGCGCCCGCGGCGACGGCTTCATCCAAGTAGCGGGCTGCGTCGCCGGGCTCCCACAGCACCCGTACCTGCACCGGCGTGCCGCGTTCGCGCAGCGCTGCGACCGCCTCGCGCAAGGCGTCGTCGCCGGCGGACTTGCCGTTGAGCAGCAGCCAGGTCGCGGCGGACGCGTGCGGTTCGGTCATGGGCAGCCTGCAGCGGGATACGGTCCGGCAAAGCTAGCAATGGCGACGCCGCCGGCCCGTGAACCGGCATCGTCGGCACGCAGCGGCGGAAGGATCCACGGCGGCGGGGGCCCGGGACGCCAGCCAGGCGTCCGGGTCCGGGGCGTCCGGACGGGTGCAGCCGGGGCGGATCAGCCGCGTGCGGCGTCCACCGCCGCCTTCATCTTCGCGATGGTGTCCGCGTAGGCCTCGCGGGTACGTGGCGCGGTGAAGATCGCCGAGCCGGCGACGAAGGTGTCGGCGCCGGCGGCGGCGATCTGGCCGATGTTGTCGGCCTTGACCCCGCCGTCGATCTCCAGCCGGATCGGCTTGCCGGTCTTGTCGATCATCGCCCGCACCGCGCGCAGCTTGTCGAGGCTGGACGGGATGAAGGACTGGCCGCCGAAGCCGGGGTTCACCGACATCAGCATCACCAGGTCCAGGTCCTCCAGCACCCAGTCCAGCACCTCGACCGGGGTGGCCGGGTTGAGCACCAGGCCGGCCTGGCAGCCGTGCGACCTGATCAGTTGGATGGTGCGGTGGACGTGGCGGCTGGCTTCGGGGTGGAAGCTGATCAGGTTGGCGCCGGCGGCGGCGAAGTCCGGGACGATCCGGTCGACCGGCTCGACCATCAGGTGCACGTCGATGAACGCCTGCACGCCGTGGTTGCGCAGCGCCTGGCAGACCATCGGGCCGATCGTCAGGTTGGGCACGTAATGGTTGTCCATCACGTCGAAGTGGACCCAGTCGGCGCCGGCGGCCAGGACGTTGTCCACTTCCTCGCCCAGGCGGGCGAAGTCGGCCGAGAGGATGGACGGGGCGATGACGGTGGGCTGCATGGCTCGGCTCGGTGTAAGACGGGGAACGGGGCGTGCCGCCGGGTCAGCGGCGGCGCAGGGCGCGGATGCGGTCGTAGGCGGCGTTGATGGCGCGGGCGCGCTTCTCGGCCTGCTCGCGCAGCTCGGGGGCGGCGCCGGCGACCTTGTCCGGGTGGTACTGCGACATCAGCCGGCGGTAGGCCTGGTCGATCTCGGCATCGCTGGCGTCGCGGGTCAGGCCCAGCTCGGCATAGGGGTTCTCGCGCTCGCGCAGGCGGAACCAGTCGGCGTCGAAGGCGTGGCCCAGCAGCAGGCCGACCACGGCGCCGAACAGGGGGTTGGCCCGGAACAGCAGCGCCCCGGCGATGGCTCCCAGCAGTTTTCCGTACCAGCGGTTCATTCGGCGGGCGTCGCCCCGGGCCTCTGGAGCACCCCGGGCGGGCCCTGGCGTGCGGGATGCCGATTCTACGGCACAGGCGGCGCCACTGGCCGTACACTGTGCGGCCGGCCGCCACGCGGGCGTCGCCAGGCGTGGGTCGGGCCGCCGTCAGATCCTGTGTCCCGCCTGCTTCCGGAGACTGCGTTGTCCACGACCCTGCTCCAGTCCGACCTCCCCGGCCTGCCGCTGCGCCATCGCGGCAAGGTGCGCGACGTGTTCGACCTTCCCCGCGAACGGATTCCCGACGCGGCGCTGGCCGCGGCCGGCGATTCCGGCACCTCGCCGGACGGCTACCTGCTGATGGTCGCCACCGACCGCCTTTCGGCCTTCGACGTGGTCCTGCCCGACCCGATCCCGGGCAAGGGCGAGATGCTGTGCCAGATCTCCAACTTCTGGTTCGGCAAGACCGCGCACCTGATGCCCAACCACCTCACCGGGATCGATGTGGTTCCGGTCCTGCCCGAGGGCGTGGACCGGGCGCTGTACGCGAAGCGGGCGGTGGTCACGCGCAAGCTCAAGCCGGTGCCGGTGGAGGCGATCGCCCGCGGCTACCTGATCGGCAGCGGCTGGAAGGATTACCAGCGCACCGGCAAGGTCAGCGGCATCGCGCTGCCGGAGGGCCTGCGCCAGGCCGAGCAGCTGCCGGAGCCGATCTTCACTCCGTCGACCAAGGCCGCCGTCGGCGACCACGACGAGAACATCGATTTCGACGCGATGGTGCGCAAGGTCGGCGGCGAGCTGGCCGAGCGGGTGCGCGATGCGACGCTGCGGCTGTACCGCTTCGCCGCGACCTACGCGGCCGAGCGCGGCATCCTGCTGGCGGACACCAAGTTCGAGTTCGGCACCGACGCCGACGGCCGCCTGTACATCATGGACGAGATGCTGACGCCGGATTCGTCGCGCTACTGGCCGGCCGACGAGTACGAGGTCGGCACCAGCCCGCCGAGCTACGACAAGCAGATCGTGCGCGACTACCTGGAAACGCTGGACTGGGACAAGACGCCGCCGGGCCCGAAGCTGCCGGCCGAGGTCATCGAGCGCACCCGCGCCCGCTATGCCGAGGCGCTGCAGAAGCTGGCAGGGATCTCGATCGACTGATGCGGTGCGGGGCGCAACGCCCCGCACCGCATCAGTAGCCGGACAAGCGAAGCGCATCCGGGTGCGCCGGGAACGAGGACGGGCGCTGGCAACGTTTGACGCGTCGCCACGCGTCTGCGGACTCACCGCATCCCGTGTGCTCTGCTGTTGAATGCGGTGGCCAGCTTCGGACGGAGCCGCGGCAGCGCGGGTGTATGGCGCATCGCGCGGTTCCGCCGTCCATGGCTCCAACGCGCGCAAGCAGGCCATCCATGGCCTGCTTGCGCCGCGCCGGGAATGAACCCGCGCGCTGGCCGCGCCTGGCGCGTCGCCACGCGCCGGCCTTCTAACCGCATTGTCCAGCCACACGCTGTTGCATACCCCCCCGCGCGACCGCGTCTTTCGGCGCTTTGAGGCGGTGGCTTCGTTCGTCTCCTTCTCTCCAGCCGGACAGGGGCAGGTGAGGACCGGGGCGCCCTGCGGTGTCGGGATGCCTATCCTCTCTCCAACCCAGCTACGCGCCCGCCCCGCATCCATGGCCGCGGGCGTTCGACGGCTGCGCCCCAGTGGCGCGCGAACATGCCGTCTCACTCCAGCGGGATAGGGTTTTGAAGAGCCTCGGCCTTATCCGGGCTACTGCGCCGCATTATGCTCGACGCACACGCGTACAGGATCCCGGGAGGGACAAGATGGACGCCACCTTGCAGCGGCCGATCGACCGCTATTTCGCCAGCTATTCCGGCGACCACCGCAACCTCCTCAACCAGCGCATCCACGTCGTCGCCGTGCCGGCCATCCTGTGGTCGGTGGTGGCGCTGGTGTGGTGCATCCCGGTCGTCGGCACCTGGATGAAGACGGGGGTGTGGGCGGCCTTCGCGATGTTCTTCGCCTGGATGTTCTATTACCGCCTCTCGCGTCCGCTGGGACTGGGCATGCTCGCGGTGTTCTTCCTGTGCGGCTGCGTCTGCCGGCTGGTGGAGATGCGCTTCGGGCTGCAGGCCCTGCTGTGGAGCGCGGTCACGGTGTTCGTGGCCGCCTGGATCGCGCAGTTCATCGGCCACAAGTTCGAGGGCCGCAAGCCCAGCTTCCTCACCGACCTGGTCTACCTGCTCATCGGCCCGGCCTGGGTGCTGGCCAAGTTCTACCGGAAGATGGGCTGGCGGTATTGAGGTCGCGGAGAGGTGACGCGCGGGGCAGGACGCGGGGGAGCGGGGCAAGCCCCGCTCTACAGTGGGTGGGCGCTACAGCCCGCTGGAACCGGCCCCGCAACACTAAAGCATGGCGCGGAATCGGACGCTCTTGGTGCGCGGCTATGCGGCCCCTGCCTGTTCGAACATCCACGCCTCCGGCACGAAGCCGCGCGGCGCATAGGCCAGTGCGCGGCGCGCCGGCTCCGCATCGAACACCAGGTCCTCGCGCATCCGCTGCAGCACGGCCGGTCCTGCGTCGTGCACCCCGAGCGTGCGCGCGGTCCGCGCCGCCAGCGAGAAGAGCGGTCCCGGCAGCAGCCACAGCCGCCCCGGCGGCTGCAGTGAATCCAGTACCCGCGCCACCATGTCCCGGTACGCGAGGGTCTCGCCGCCGGGCAGGTCGAAGGCGCGCAGGCCATGCCCGGGACGATCCAGCGCAGCCAGCGCCGCGTCGGCCAGGTCGTCCACGTGGACCGGCTGGCGCCGCCCGCGCGCGTCGTGCGGCAGCACGAACAGGCCGTGGCGTCGCGCCAGCGCCGCGACCCGGCTGAGGTTGCGGTCGCCGCCCCCGCCGTAGACCAGGGTCGGGCGCAGCAGGGTGGCCGGGGCGTCGCGGCCGGCGGCCGTCGCCGCCACCCGCTCCTCCGCTTCGCGCAGGCGCGCGGCCAGCGCGCGCTCGGCCGGGTCCGGGGAGCGGTCCTTGACGTGCACGCTGGTCGAACCGAAGGCCACCACTGGCGTCGCCCCGGTGGGCGTGGCCGCATACCACTGCGAGAACAGGTCCAGCGGCCCGCAGCTGAGGATGGCGTCGAAACCGGTGCCCGCGCCCGCCGTGTCCGGCAGCGCGCCCTGGCGCCACTCCACGCCCGGAAGCGGCGGCGGCGCGCCGCGGCTCGATGCGGTCACCTGCCAGCCACGCGCCAGCAGCCGGTCGAGCACGCGGCGCCCGATCGGGCCGGTGGCGCCGAACAGCAGCGCGTGGGGCGGCGACGCGCTCACGGGCGGCGCGGAAGGAGGTGCTTCGACATGCGCACAGCATAGCGGCCGCGTCGCGGGCCGTGGCCGCGTGCCGCGGCGTACTTGCAACCGCTGTTACACTCGGGGGCCTGCTCGACCACGCTTCCAGCCCCGGATGATCCCCTTCCTGGAAACCATGCTCGCCCTGCCGTTCGTCGCGGCCGTGTCGATGGTGTTCCTGCGCGGCCGCTCGCGTGGGCAGGTGGCATGGGTAGCCGCGGCGGCACCGGTGCTGGGCCTGCTCGTGCTGGCCTGGCTGACCCCGGCGGTGCTGCAGGGCTGGATCCCGCGCGCCGGACACGCCTGGATCCCGCAGATCGGCCTGGACTTCAGCCTGCGCCTGGACGGCCTGGCCTGGATGTTCGCCGGCCTGGTGCTGGCGATCGGCGTGCTGGTGGTGATGTACGCCCACTACTACCTGTCGAAGGAGGACAGCGCGCCGCGCTTCTTCGGCTGCCTGCTGTTCTTCATGGGCTCGATGCTGGGCGTGGTCCTGGCCGGCAACCTGCTCCTGCTGCTGGTGTTCTGGGAACTGACCAGCATCAGCTCGTTCCTGCTGATCGGCTACTGGTACAAGCGCCAGGATGCGCGCGAGGGCGCGCGCATGGCCCTGGCGATCACCGGCGGCGGCGGCCTGGCCCTGCTTGGCGGCGTGCTGCTGATCGGCCGCATCGTCGGCAGCTACGACCTGGACGTGGTGCTGGCCTCCGGCGACCTGATCCGCGAAAGCACGCTCTATCCGTGGGCGCTGGGCCTGGTGCTGGCCGGCGTCTTCACCAAGAGCGCGCAGTTCCCGGTGCACTTCTGGCTGCCGCACGCGATGGCCGCGCCGACCCCGGTGTCGGCCTACCTGCATTCGGCGACGATGGTGAAGGCCGGCGTGTTCCTGCTGGCCCGCCTGCACCCGGCGCTGGCCGGGACCGACCTGTTCTTCTACGTCGTCACCGGGGTGGGCACGGTGACCCTGCTGGCCGGCGCCTGGTACGCGATCTTCCAGCACGATCTCAAGGGCCTGCTGGCCTACTCGACGATCTCGCACCTGGGCCTGATCACCGTGCTGTTCGGCCTGTCCACGCCGATGGCGGTGGTCGCCGGCGTGTTCCACATCCTCAACCACGCCACCTTCAAGGCCTCGCTGTTCATGGCCGCCGGCATCATCGACCACGAGACCGGTACCCGCGACATGCGCCGGCTGGGCAACCTGCGAAGGTACATGCCCTGGACCAGCGCGCTGGCGATCATCGCCTCGCTGTCGATGGCCGGCATCCCGCTGCTCAATGGCTTCCTGTCCAAGGAGATGTTCTTCGCCGAGGCGCTGGACGTGGACCGCTACCGGGCGATGGGCAACTGGGTGGCGGTGGCGGCGCTGCTGTACGGCATCTTCGGCGTGGCCTACAGCCTGCGCTTCATCTTCGAGACCTTCTTCGGCGATGGCCCGCGCGGGCTGGACCGGATGCCGCACGAGCCGCCGCGCTGGATGAAGATCCCGGTCGAGGTGCTGGTGCTGCTGTGCGTGGCCGTCGGCGTGGCGCCGGCGTGGACCATCGCCCCGGTGCTGCAGGCCGGCGCCGGCGCGATCCTCGGCGAAGCGATGCCGCACTACAGCCTGGCGGTCTGGCACGGCCTCAACCGGCCGCTGCTGATGAGCCTGGCCGGCATCGTCGGCGGCGTGGCCCTGTACTTCGGCCTGCGCCGGCTGCTGGACCTGCACGCGATCATGCGCAGCTCGCTGGGCCGGCAGGTGTTCCGCTGGAACATGGAAGCGCTGTACGCGGTGGCCGGGCGCTTCACTTCGCAGCTGGCCAACGGCAGCCTGCAGCGCAGCCTGGTCTGGCTGGTCGCCGCGGCGCTGTTCGCCGGCGCCGCGCCGTTCCTGTCCGGCGTATCGCCGCCGCTGCAATGGCACGCGCCGCAGCCGATGCCGCTGCTGGGCTGGCTGCTGTGGCTGGTGCTGCTGGCCTGCACCGCGTGGACGATCAAGTTCTACCGCCAGCGCCTGCTGGCCCTGGTCGTGCTCGGCGGCGCCGGGCTGATGGTGAGCCTGACCTTCGTGTTCCTGTCGGCACCGGACCTGGCCCTGACCCAGCTGCTGGTGGAAATGGTCAGCCTGGCCCTGCTCCTGCTGGGCCTGCACTACCTGCCGCCGCGTTCGCCGCCGGAGCGAACGCCGCGCCGGCGCCTGCGCGACATCGCCGTGGCGGCGGCCGCCGGCCTCGGCCTGGGCCTGCTCTCCTACGCGGTGATGACCCGCGTGCCGGGCGAGCCGGCCAGCCTGGAGATGCTGGCGCGCTCGCTGCCGGAGGCCTACGGCCGCAACGTGGTCAACGTGATCCTGGTCGACTTCCGCGGCTTCGATACCTTCGGAGAGATCACCGTGTTCGGCGTCGCCGCGCTGATCGTGCACGCGCTGCTGCGGCGCGCGCGGATGGCGCCGGAGAAGGTGATGGCCGGGCCACCGGTGAAGCTGCCGGTGCCGGCCGACCTGGCCCAGATCATGTTCCCGCTGACCCTCACCGTGTCGGTGTTCCTGTTCCTGCGCGGACACAACGCCCCGGGTGGCGGTTTCATCGCCGGCCTGGTGCTGGCCGTGCCGCTGCTGATCCAGTACGTGATCCAGGGCGCGGCCTCGGTCGAGTCGCGCTTCGGCTTCGACTACATCAAGTGCATCGCCGTCGGCCTGGTGGTGGCGGCGGCCAGCGGCGCGGCCTCGTTCCTGTTCGGGCTGGAGTTCCTGACCAGCGGCCATGCCGAGCTGGACCTGCCGCTGCTGGGCGAACTGGAGCTGGCCAGCGCGATGGGCTTCGACACCGGCGTGTACCTGGTGGTGTTCGGCGGGGCGATGCTGATCCTGTCGATGCTGGGCACGATCAAGCCCTCGCGCACCCGGGTCGCGCGGCTGGGCGTGATCGAACCGGGCGAACGCTCGACCCTCACGGGGGAGCGGCCGTGATGCACATGGAGACGGAGCGCTGATGGAACTGGCGATGGCGAGCGCGATCGGGCTGCTCACCGCGGCGGGCGTGTACCTGCTGCTGCGCGCGCGCAGCTTCGACCTGATCCTGGGCCTGACCCTGCTCTCGTACGCGACCAACCTGCTGATCTTCTCCAGCGGCCGCCTGGTGGTGGGCAAGCCGCCGGTGCTGCGCGACGGCGTGGCCACCGACCTGGCCCACTACACCGATCCGCTGCCGCAGGCGCTGGTGCTGACCGCGATCGTGATCTCCTTCGCGATGACCGCGGTGAGTATCGTCATCGCCATCCGCAGCCGCGCCGACAACCACAGCGACCACGTCGACGGCAGCATCGCCGAACGCGAGTTCCAGCTGGCCGAGCAGCGCCGCCACGAGGAGGCGCGCCTGGCCACGCTGGCGGCCGACGCGGCCCGGGCGGCATCCGCCGGCGAAGCGGCGCCCGCGCGCGAGCCGGAGGCGCGCGGATGAGCCACCTTCCGTTGCTGCCGATCCTGGTGCCGCTGGTCGCCGCCGCGCTGGCGCTGTTCTTCGAACATCGCCGCTTCGGCATGGCGCCGCAGCGCGTGGTCGCCTGGACCTCGATGGCGGCGATGCTGGTGGTCTCGATCCTGCTGGCCGAACGCGCCGCCGCCGGCGAGATCGCGGTGTACCTGGTCGGCGACTGGCCGGCCCGGCTGGGCATCGCGCTGATGGTCGACCGCCTCTCGGCGCTGATGCTGCTGGCCGCGCAGCTGCTGGGCGTGGCCTGCCTGCTGCACGCCTGCGCCGGCTGGGACCGGCGCGCGCCGCATTTCCACGCCTTCTTCCAGTTCCAGATGATGGGCCTGAGCGGCGCCTTCCTGACCGGCGACATCTTCAACCTGTTCGTGTTCTTCGAGGTGCTGCTGATCGCCTCGTACGGGCTGATGCTCAGCGGCGGCCGCGGCGAGCGCCTGCGCGCCGGCCTGCACTACGTGGCCTTCAACATCGCCGCCTCGGCGCTGTTCCTGATCGGCCTGGGCCTGGTCTACGGCCTGCTGGGCACGCTCAACATGGCCGAACTGGCGGCCCGCGTGGCCGAGCTGCCCGTGGAGGACGTCGCCCTGGTGCAGGCGGCGGCGGGCCTGCTGGTGGTGGTGTTCTGCGCCAAGGCGGCGCTGTTCCCGATGTACTTCTGGCTGCCGCAGACCTATACCCACGCGCCGGCGGCGGTGGCCGGGCTGTTCGCGATCATGACCAAGGTCGGCCTGTACGCGGTGCTGCGGGTGTGCACGCTCAGCTTCGGCACCGGCACGGTGGAAGGCTTCGCCTGGCCGGCGCTGCTGGCGCTGGGCGCCACCACCCTGGTCCTGTCCTCGCTGGGCGTGCTGGCCTCGCGCAAGCTGCGGGCGATGACCGCCTACCTGGTGCTGGGCTCGGCGGCGACGCTGTTCCTCGCCTTCGCCCTGGCCAGCGCCGGCACCGTCTCCGCCGGCCTGTACTACCTGGTGCACAGCACCTTCGCCGGCGCGGCGCTGTTCCTGCTGGCCGACCTGATCCGCCGCCGCCGCGGCCACGCCGGCGACCGCAAGGACGTGTTGGCGGCGCTGCCGGACCGCTCCGTGCCGGGCGTGCTGTACCTGCTCGCCGCCGTGTCGCTGGCCGGCCTGCCGCCGCTGTCCGGCTTCCTCGGCAAGCTGCTGCTGCTGGAGGCGGTGCCGGCCGCCAGCACCGGCTGGGTGTGGGCGCTGGTGCTGGGTAGCAGCTTCATGATGCTGGTCGGCCTGGTTCGCGCCGGCACCCGCCTGTTCTGGCGGGTGGAACCATGGCCGGACGCCTCGCCGGAGAAACTGGCCGCGTACACGCCGCTGGAGCAGATGAAGGTGGTGCCGAACCGGCCGCTGGAGACGGCCGCCACCGTGCTGCTGCTGGGCTATGGGGTGGCCATGGTGCTGGCCGCCGCGCCGCTGCTCGAGTACACCCGCGCCACCGCCGCGCAGCTGCAGTCGCCCGGCGACTACGTGCAGCAGGTGCGCGCGGCCCTGCCGGTGAGGGGGCACTGATGGCCAGGTCCTGGCGCAAGCGCTGGCTGCCCTCGCCGCCGTTGAGCGTGCTGGTGTTCTGCTTCTGGCTGCTGCTCAACGACGCAGTCAGCGCCGGCGACGCGGTGATGGGCCTGGTGCTGGCGATCCTGATCCCGCCGTTCGCCGCGCGCCTGGACCGCGAGTTCGCCCGCATCGGCAGCCTGCGCCAGGTGCCGCGGATGGTCGGTATCCTGCTGCTGGACATCGTCCGCTCCAACATCACCGTGGCCCTGCAGGTGCTCGGACCGGAGCGCGAGATCCACCCCGGCTTCATCTGGGTGCCGCTGGACATCCGCAACATCCACGGCATCGCCGTGCTGACCAGCATCATCACCCTGACCCCGGGCACCGTATCGTCGGCGCTGTCGGACGACCGCCGCTACCTGCTGGTGCACGTGCTCAACCTGGCCGACGCCGACGAGGTCGTCGCCCAGATCAAGACCCGCTACGAGAAGCCGCTGATGGAGATCTTCCCGTGACCCCGCAGGCGCTGGTCGGCTACGCCATCGTCGTCTCGATGCACCTGGTCGGGCTGTCCATGCTGATGGCGCTGTACCGGATGCTGCGCGGCCCGACCCTGCCGGACCGCATCCTCGCCCTGGACACCCTGTTCGTGGCCGCGATCGCCCAGCTGATGCTGTTCGGCATGTGGCTGGGCACGCCGGTGTACTTCGAGGCGGCGCTGGTCATCGCCATGCTCGGCTTCGTCGGCACGGTGGTGCTGAGCAAGTACGTGCTGCGCCGGGACATCGTCGAATGAGCTGGGTGTTCGCCATCGCCCTGGTGCTGCTGCTGGCCGCCGGCTGCTTCTTCATCGTGGTCGGCTCGCTCGGCCTGGTGAAGCTGTCGGAATTCTTCAAGCGCCTGCACGCGCCGACCAAGGCCAGCACCCTGGGCGTGGGCTGCGTGCTGGCGGCCTCGCTGGGCTACCACGCGCTGGCCGGCACCGATCCGCAGCCTCGAGAGCTGCTGATCACCGCGTTCCTGTTCATCACCGCGCCGATCAGCGCGCACCTGATGGCCAAGGCCGCGCTGTCGCTGCACATGGCCGAGCGCCCGCCGCAGCCGGGTACCGACGCGGCCGACGACACCAGCCGCGAGGCCAGCTGAGCGCGCTGCGCCCGGGTTCAGAGGAACAGCAGCAGCTCCAGCGCCATCCAGGCGGCGAAGACCAGCAGCAGCACCGTGCCCTCCTGGCGGCTGATGCGGTGGTCGCCGCGCAGCAGCGGGTAGACCAGCAGGGCCAGCACCAGTACCGCCGGCAGCTCGAACTTCACGAACGAGGCCGGCAGCGCCAGCGGGTGCACGGCGGCCATGCCGCCGACGATGGCCAGGGTGTTGAACAGGCTGGAGCCGATCGCGAAGCCGGCGACCATGTCGCCGTGACCGCGCCGCGCCGCGGCCACCGCCGCGGCGACCTCCGGCAGCGCGGTGCCGATCGCCACCGGCAGCAGGCCGACCATCAGCGGGCTCATGCCCCAGCCCTCGCCCAGGCGCAGGGCGCCGGACACCACCGCGCGCGCGCCGAAGTACAGCAGCACCAGGGCGATGAGCAGGCGCAGCAGGTTCAGCCCCAGGCCAGTGCGGGTGGCGGCGTGTCCGGCGATCCCAGCCTGCACCGGCTCCGGCTCGCGGTGGCCGCTGCGCAGCAGGAAGCCGGTGCTGGCGAGGAAGCCCAGCAGCAGCACGGTGCCTTCCCAGCGGTCGAGGTAGCCGTCCAGGCCGAACAGCATCACCGCCAGCGAGGCGGCCGCCAGCAGCAACAGCAGCGGCCCGAGCATCCGCGCGCGCAGCAGCAGTGGCGCGGCCAGTGCGGCCAGGCCCAGGGTCAGGCCGAGGTTGACGATGTTGCTGCCCACGGCATTGCCCAGGGCCAGGTGCGGCTGCTGCTCGTGGACCGCGCGCAGGTTCACCGCCAGTTCCGGGACCGAGGTGCCGAAGGCCACCAGCAACAGGCCGGCGACGAACGCGCGCACGCCGAAATGCTGGGCCAGCCCGGACAGGCCCTTGACCGCCGAATCGCCACCCAGCGCCAGGCCGAGCAGGCCCAGCGCGAACAGTCCCAGTGCTTCCGCCATTGCCGCTTCTCCCTGGACCGGCTCCCGGGTCCCCCGCGATCCTAGCCCGGGGCGCAGGGCACGGTCGATCCTGCGCCCTTCAGCCGCAGCCTTCCACGTAGTCGACCTGCGGCGGCAGGCCGATGCGCCAGGAGCGGACCACGCCCGCCGCGTCGGTGGCGAATACCAGCACCGCCTCGCCGTCGCCGGTCACCCGCAGGATGCGCGCGCCTTCCACGTACTTGTGCGGCTGTCCCTCGACCCGGCCCGGATACAGCGCGGCCACCGCCGCCGCATCCATGCCGACGCGACCGCCGCCGGGCGCGGCCAGCGCGGCGTCGTCCACGTCCATGCGCACGAAGCGCCCGCCCTCGAACATGAAGGCCTGGCCGAAGCCTTCGGCGCGGCCCGGATCGGTGAACAGGTAGTGGCAGGCCGCCGCGTCGGCGGCGTCCGGACCGCCTTCCAGCGGCCGGCCCCAGCCGTCGCGGAGCGCCTGCGCGTCGGCGCCCAGCGGTGCCGGCAGGCCGGCGGCCAGGTCGGACGCGGTCGCCGCCAGCGCGCCGGCGGCATGCGGCGCGGTGGCCGGCGGAACGTCTTCGGCCGGCTCGTCCCCGCCGTCGGGATCGACCGCCAGGTCGGGTGCCGCCGGCTCGCCAGCCGTCGGGGGGCGCGAGCACCCGCCGAGCAGCAGGACCAGCGCGAGCAGGCCGGCCAAGGATTTCCAAAGGGCCATCGTTTCCCCGGGCGCGGTTTGGTCAGGTGAAAGGCTGACGAAAACCGCGTCAAAGCCGGGCGAAGGCCGCGGCGGGGCAATCACCCGCGTCCGCGCCAGGGCGCTCAGGGCGTGCGGAAGTGCTTCTGCAGCCCGCGCCAGCATTCCTGGTAGTCGCGCTGGCGGTGCCCGGCTTCGAGCGCCTGCGCGGCCGGCCGGATCACGCCGCGGGTCTCGAACATGAAAGCCATGGTGTCGGTGATCACGTCCGGCCTGGACAGGTCTGCCGCAGACGCCTTCTCGAAGGTCGCCGCATCCGGGCCATGCCCGCTCATGCAGTTGTGCAGGGAGCAGCCGCCGGGGAGGAAGCCCTCGGCCTTGGCGTCGTAGGCGCCGTGCACCAGACCCATGAACTCGCTGGCCACGTTGCGGTGGAACCACGGCGGGCGGAAGGTGTGCTGCGCCACCAGCCAGCGCGGCGGGAAGATCGCGAAGTCCACGTTCGCCGTGCCCGGGGTGTCGCTGGGACCGGTGAGCACGGTGAAGATCGACGGATCCGGGTGGTCGTAGCTGATCGAGCCGATGGTGTTGAAGCGGCGCAGGTCGTAGCGGTACGGCGCGTAGTTGCCGTGCCAGCCGACCACGTCCAGCGGGCTGTGGCCGATGTCGGCGCGCCACAGGTGGCCCTGGAACTTGGCGACCAGTTCGAACCCGCCTTCCAGGTCCTCGTAAGCGGCCACCGGCGTCTCGAAGTCGCGCGGGTTGGCCAGGCCGTTGGCACCGATCGGGCCCAGGTCGGGCAGGCGCAGCGGCGCGCCGAAGTTCTCCAGCACGTAACCGCGCGAGGGGCCGTCCGGCAGCTCCACGCGGAAGCGCACGCCGCGCGGCACCACCGCGATCTGCTGCGGCTCGATCTCCAGCACGCCCATCTCGGTGGCGACGCGCAGCCGGCCCAGCTGCGGCACCAGCATCAGCTCGCCGTCGGCGTCGTAGAAATAGCGCCCCGCCATGTCGCGGTCGGCGGCGTACAGGTGGATGCCCACGCCGGCCTGCACCGCCGGCGAACCGTTGCCGGCCATGGTGTACAGGCCCTCGACGAAGTCGGCCGGCTTCGACGGCAGTGGCAGCGGATCCCAGCGCAGCTGGTCCGGCGGCACCGGGCCGTGGCCGAAGTCGTTGTGGAAGGCCGGCTGCGCGAACGGCGAGAAGCGGCCGTGCATCACCGCCGGGCGGATCCGGTACAGCCAACTGCGCCGGTTCTGCCCGCGCGGCGCGGTGAACGCGCTGCCGGACAGCTGCTCGGCATACAGCCCGTGCGCCACCCGCTGCGGCGAGTTCTGCCCGACCGGCAGCGTCCCCGCCACCGCCTCGGTGGCGAACTCGTTGCCGAAACCGGTCATGTAGGTCAGTCCATTCACAGCGTTCATCGTCGTCCGCCTTTGTCTGTCTCCCCTCTCCCGCCGGGAGAGGGGCGGGGGGGAGGGCAGGGTCCCCGACTGCATTCCAGATCGCGTCGGGAACCGCGCAGATATCTCCACAACCTTCGTCCGGCCTCCGTCCGCCCGCTCCGGCTGGCGGGCGTTCCGAAGGAGAATCGTGGGGAGCGGGGGGAGGTCGCCATGATCCCTCCCCTCTCCCTTACCCCTCCCCCGGAGGGAGAGGGGATCTGCCCATCGTTCTGTCAGAGCACCCCGCGGCGCATCTGGTCGCGCTCGATGCTCTCGAACAACGCCTGGAAGTTGCCTTCGCCAAAGCCCTGGTTGCCCTTGCGCTGGATGATCTCGAAGAAGATCGGGCCGATCGCGTTCTGGGTGAAGATCTGCAGCAGCTTGCGCTTCTTCGTCTCCGGGTCGGCATCGATCAGGATGCGGTTCCTGCGCAGGCGCTCCAGGTCCTCGCCGTGCTCGGGGATGCGCTGGTCGATCACCTCGAAGTAGGTGTCCGGGGTGTCGAGGAACTCGACGCCGGCCTCGCGCATCTGCTCGACCGTCTCGTAGATGTCGTCGGTGAAGCAGGCCACGTGCTGGATGCCTTCGCCGTGGTACGCGTCCAGGTACTCGTTGATCTGCGACTTCGGGTCGGAGGACTCGTTGAGCGGGATGCGCACCATGCCGTCCGGCGCGGTCATCGCCTTGGACAGCAGGCCGGTCTTGGCGCCCTTGATATCGAAGTAGCGGATCTCGCGGAAGTTGAACAGCCGCTCGTAGTAGTCCGCCCACTTGGCCATGTTGCCCTGGTACAGGTTGTGGGTCAGGTGGTCGATGAAGGTCAGGCCGAAGCCCTTCGGCATCAGCTCCACGCCGGGCACGTATTCGTAGTCCGGGTCGTGGATGGTGCCCTTGTCGTCGTAGCGGTCGACCAGGTACAGCATGCAGCCGCCGATGCCCTTGATCACCGGCGCGGCGACGGCCTTGGTCAGCTCGTCCTCCGGCGCGAACGGCTCGGCGCCGTTCTTCAAGGTCTGGGTGCGCACCCAGTCGGCCAGCTTCTTCACCCGGATGGCGAAGCCGCAGGCGCTGGGGCCGTGCTCGGCGGCGAAGCGCGCGGCGAACGAATCCGGATCCTCGTTGACCAGGAAGGTGCAGTCGCCCTGGCGGTAGGTGCTGATCGGGCGGGTCTTGTGGCGCGCGACCTGGACGAAGCCCAGCTTGCGGAAGTAGTCGTGCAGCAGCTGGCCCTGCCCCTGCGGCGCGGCGAACTCGACGAACTCGAAGCCGTCGATGCCCATCGGGTTCTCGAACAGCTCGGCGGGGGCATCCGCGCCCGGGCCGGCGGCGGAGGTGTGGAGGACTTGCGATTGCGCGGTCATGATGGCTTCCTGAACACCCCGCCGGGGAAGCGGGGTTCTGTCGAAACGCTCTTTATAGTTACGTCTGCAACCATAAGCAAGGTGCCCTGCCGCAATGTCTGCTTCCAATGCTCCTGACACCGCGCCTGCGGGCGCCTCCGGCCACGCGGAACTGGCGCTGGAGAACTTCCTGCCATACCGGTTGAGCGTGCTCTCCAACCGGGTCAGCCAGACCATCGCCGACCTCTACCAGAAGCGTTTCGGCCTGGCGATCACCGAATGGCGGGTGATGGCCGTGCTCGGCCGCTTCCCCGACCTGTCGGCCAACGAGGTCGCCGAGCGCACCGCGATGGACAAGGTCGCGGTCAGCCGTGCGGTCGCGCGCCTGCTCGAACGCGGGCTGATCAAGCGCGAGATCCACAGCGACGACCGCCGCCGCTCCGTGCTCGCGCTTTCCGACGTGGGCTACACCGTCTACGACGAGGTCGCGCCGCTGGCGCTGGCCTGCGAGCAGCGGCTGATCGCCACCCTCGACGCCGAGGAACGCGCCACCCTCGACCGCCTGCTGCAGAAGCTGTCCGGCCCCGGCCTGGCGGCGCTGCGCGACGGCACCTGATCCGCCGCACGGGAAACGCGGACCGCAAAAGGAAACGGCGCCCCCCAAGGGCGCCGTTCCTTCATCCACCGGATGCGGGCTCCGGCGTCGCGGGCTGTTCCGGTGGCGTCCATTCCTCGAGGAAGGCGCGGATCCTGCGCCGGTCCGGCTTGCCCTTGCGCAGCAGCTCGCCCTCGCCGCTGGACTGTTCGTGCAGCACCTGCGCGTCGGCATCCAGCACCAGCAGGTGCGGTGCCGGCGCTTCGGCGCTGCCCGGGTAACGGGCGAGGAAATCGGCGTTTGCCGCCGCGCTGCGGTCGACCTTGACCCAGATGAAGCCGGCATCGCGCAGGTGGCGCAGCGGCGCCTCG
Organism: Pseudoxanthomonas sp. J35; assembly: GCF_000513995.1. GTDB lineage: Bacteria > Pseudomonadota > Gammaproteobacteria > Xanthomonadales > Xanthomonadaceae > Pseudoxanthomonas. Next base: position 53,499 of record NZ_AZVB01000012.1, on the reverse strand, counting down.
CCCTCGATCGCCTCGTCCAGCGCCGCGCATTCGCCGCAGCTGGCATCGCCCAGCTCCAGCACGATGCGGCGGTTGCCGCGCTTGGCCTCGACCTTGGCGGTCTCCAGGTCGTTGGCGGCGCTGCGGTTCGGGTCGAAGGCCGCGCCGAGCGCGGCGATGGCGGCGATGTCGGCCGCCGCGCGCGTGTTGCCGGAGGCGACCCGCTCGCTCGTGTCGGCCACCGGCGGCTTCTGCGGCGTGGTGTCCACCGGCAGCGGCGGACCCGACGGCGGCGGCGGCTCTTGGCCGCTGCAGGCGGCCAGCAAGGCCACGACCAGGGCCGCCGGGAGCATCGTGCGGACGCCCGCCGCCATCCTCACTTCACCCCGTGCATCAGCTTCTGGATCAGCGGCGCGATCAGGAACAGCAGCACGCCGGCGCCCAGCAGCGCCCAGAAGCCGAAGGTGTAGCCGGCCAGCGCCGACTCGGTGGTCATGCCGCCCTCGCCGCTGACGCTGGAGGCGAAGATGCCCGACAGGTTGTTGCCGATGGCGATCGACAGGAACCAGCCGCCCATGGCCAGGCCGGTCAGCTTGGCCGGGGCCAGCTTGGTGGTCATCGACAGGCCGATCGGCGACAGGCACAGCTCGCCCACCGACTGGATGACGTAGACCATGAACAGGGTCCAGAACGGGATCTTCAGCGTGGCCGGGTCGACCAGGCTGGACAGGGCGAACATCAGCAGCAGGAAGGCCAGGCCGTTGAAGATCAGGCCCAGGCCGAACTTGCGCGGGATCGACGGGTTGGCGGACTTGCCTGTTGTACGCAAATCAAGCACTACGGAGTAGACGACAAGCGCAAGCAGGCCGAGCCCGACTACAGAAACCAGTGCCCACATCCAGAGCGGAGCCCCAGACGCGGCCATGGCCCCAGCCACGCGCAGGCCGGCGAAGGTCAGGATAACGAACCCGGCCACCGCCGCGGCGAGTGCGAGCAGCCGCGAGGTGCGCTCGGCCAGCGAAATCCCAGCCAACTTCACCCACAGCCAGGCGATGATCGGCGCCAGGGTGATGATGGCGATCGAGTTCACCGACTGGAACCAGCCGACCGGGAAGATCCAGCCGCCGAAGTCGCGGTTGACGATGTTCTGGGCGAGGAAGTTGAACGAGCTGCCGGCCTGCTCGAAGAACATCCAGAACAGCACGTTGAAGCCGAAGATGATCAGCATCGCGATCACCATGTCGCGCTGCACCTTGCCCTCGCGGATGCCCTCGACCAGCAGCATGATCGCCGGGGCGACGAACAGCGCGATCAGGATCCAGTTGAGCACGCCGGCGCCGATGGTCAGCAGCCAGTAGTACACCGGGATGGCGACCAGCGCGCCGACGATGACCATGGCCACGCGGCCCAGGCCGGTGGCCTCGGCCGGGGCCGCGCCGATGCCCTTGAGCTGGCTGCGGCCGAACCAGAACCACAGCAGGCTGAACAGCATGCCGATGCCCGAGGCGATGAACACCACCTTGTAGGCCGGCAGCTCCGGGGTGCCGCCGAACATGCGCTCGGCCAGCCAGCCGGTCAGGATCGGGGCGATGAAGGCACCGAGGTTGATGCCCATGTAGAAGATGGTGAAGCCCGAGTCGCGGCGCTGGTCCTCGGTGGCGTAGAGCTTGCCGACCATGGTGGAGATGATCGGCTTGAACAGGCCGTTGCCGACGATGATCGTGGCCAGGCCCAGCTTCAGCATGGTCTCGCTGGGGGCCATGATCATGAACAGGCCGGCCGCCATGAAGGAGGCGCCGACCAGGATCGACCGCTGGTAGCCGATCAGCTTGTCGGCCACGTAGCCGCCGAAGATCGCCGCCGCGTACACCAGCGCCAGGTAGGCGCCGTACAGCTCGCTGGCCGGGGCCTCGCCCTTGGCGTCGCCGTTGTAGAACTGGGCGACGATGTACAGCACCAGCGCCCAGCGCATGCCGTAGAAGGCGAAGCGTTCCCAGAACTCGGTCATGAACAGCATCCACAGCGGGCGCGGATGGCCCATGACCTGGGCGAACTCGGGGATGGACGGGTTGCGCGGCGGTGCCGCGACCTTGGGCTCGACGACGTCGGCGCTCATGGAATTCCTTGTGGCTTCGATACTGGCGGGGCGACCCGCGGGGTCGGGCGAGCATCCCCGACGCGGCGCCGTGCGTCAATGCGGAAACGCCGCCGGCGGCGCGGCGACGAGGCGGCTTCCCCTTGCATTTCAGCCGTTTGCCCGCGCCCCGCGGCCGTGGAGGCCGCGTTCAGCCCGGCCCGATGCTGGTCCGCACCGCGAAAAGCTCGGGGAAAAACGTCAGTTCCAGCGCATCGCGCAGGAACCCCACGCCGCTGGAACCGCCGGTGCCGCGCTTGAAGCCGATGATCCGCATCACCGTGCGCATGTGGCGGAAGCGCCACAGCTGGAACTGGGTCTCCAGGTCCACCAGGTCCTCGCACAGCGAGTACTCGCGCCAGTAGCGGTCGGTGTCCTCGTAGATCCGCTCGAACACCGGCAGCAGCGCCGGATCGGAGACGTGGGCCACGGTCCAGTCCCGGCTCCGGTCCAGGTACTGCGCCGGGATCGCGTGGCCGAAGCGGGCCAGGTAGCGCAGGAACTCCTCGTACAGGCTCGGCGCCTCCAGCTCGGCGCGCAGCGCCGCCTGCCCGGCGGGGTCGTGGGCGAACACCTTGACCATGTCCGGGTTCTTGTTGCCCAGCAGGAACTCGATGGCGCGGTACTGCAGCGACTGGAAGCCCGAGGACGGGCCCAGCAGGTCGCGGAAGCCCATGTACTCGGAGGGCGTCATCGTCTCCAGCACCGACCACTGCTCGACCAGCTGGCGCAGCACCTGCTTGCCGCGGGCCATGACCTTGCGGCACTGCCAGACCTGGTCGGCGCGCATGAACACCCTGGCGGCCTGCAGCTCGTGCATCAGCAGCTTCAGCCACAGCTCCGAGACCTGGTGCTGGATGATGAACAGCATCTCGTCGTGGTGCGGCGGGTCCGACAGCGGCTTCTGTGCGGACAGCAGGCGGTCCAGCTGCAGGTAGCCGGCGTAGGTCATCCGCCCTTCCAGGTCGGTGTGGATGCCCGGTTCGAGGGGACGCTGGTTCTTGTCCAGGCTCATCGGCAGGAGTCGCATAGTGGGGCCGCAGAGGGTAACCCAGCCGCTCTCGCGGCCCGCCTGCCCACCGTTGTCATGCCTGGACGGCGGCGTCGCGGCGCCGCGCAAGTCCGCGGAACACAAGGGTTGTTGCAGCGCAGGGCGGGTTTTCAGCCTCGAGTCCGTACCATGTGCAACTTTCCCGTATGCAGTTCGCGCCCCCGGTGACGCACGCGATGACCCTCGCCGCAAGTTTCGAAATCCAGTACCTCCGCTACCTCGGACCGGATGGCACGCCGGTCCGGGAATTCCCCCCTGCCCTGCGCGATCCGGCGGTGCTGCTGCCGCTGTTCAAGCAGATGCTGTACGTGCGCCATTTCGACACCAAGGCCGTGGCGCTTCAGCGCACCGGCAAGCTCGGCACCTACGCCTCCTGCCTGGGCCACGAGGCCACCCACGTCGGCATCGGCGCCGCGATGGCCGAGGACGACGTCTACGCCCCCAGCTACCGCGAATACGGCACCCTGTTCATGCGTGGCGTGCGCCCGCGCGAGGTCCTGCTCTACTGGGGCGGCGACGAGCGCGGCAACGACTTCCAGGAAGGCGGCGCGCGCCACGACTTCCCGTTCTGCGTGCCGATCTCCACCCAATGCCTGCACGCGGCCGGCGCGGCGCTGTCGTTCAAGCTGCGCGGCCAGCCCAACGTGGCCGTGGCCACCTGCGGCGACGGCGGCACCTCCAAGACCGACTTCTACGCCGCGCTCAACTCCGCCGGCGCCTACCGGCTGCCGCTGGTGCTGGGCGTGGTCAACAACGGCTGGGCCATCTCGGTGCCGCGCTCGGCGCAGACCGGCGCGCAGACCCTGGCGCAGAAGGGCATCGCCGGCGGCCTGCACTGCCTGCAGGTGGACGGCAACGACCTGGTCGCGGTGCTGGAAGGCATGCGCCAGGCCGTCGAACGCGCCCGCAACGGCGGCGGTGGCACCGTCATCGAGTTCATGACCTACCGCCTGTCCGACCACACCACCGCCGACGACGCGCGCCGCTACCGCGACGACGCCGAGGTCAAGGCCGCCTGGCAGGAGGAGCCGATCGCCCGCCTGCGTACCTGGCTCACCGCGCACGGCGCGTGGAGCGAGGCCGAGGAAGCGGCCTGGAAGGAGGAATGCGACCGCCTGATCGCCATCGAGGTGGACGCCTACCTGGCCACCCCGGTGCAACCGGTGGAAGCCATGTTCGATTACCTGTACGCGGATCCGCCGCCGGAGCTGCTGGCCCAGCGGGCTGCCGCGATGGCCCTTGAACAGCGTGCCCTGGAGCAGCGCCATGGATGACATCCGCAGCCACCACCGCGACACCCAGGCCGGGCCGGTCGACAATGGCCTCGGCCACGACGCCTCGCGCGCCCACGACCGTGGAGCCCAGCCGATGACCGCCACGCCCACCGCCGCGCCGATCACCCTGATCGAGGCCATCACCCAGGCGCTGGCCTGGGAACTGGAACACGACCCGTCGGTGCTGGTGCTGGGCGAGGACGTGGGCGTCAACGGCGGCGTGTTCCGCGCCACCGCCGGCCTGCAGCAGAAGTTCGGCCCGCAGCGCGTGCTCGACACGCCGCTGGACGAGACCACCATCGCCGGCCTGTCGGTCGGCCTGGCCGCGCAGGGCATGAAGCCGGTGGCCGAAGCCCAGTTCGACGGCTTCGTCTACCCGATGGTCGATCACCTGGTCTGCCACGCCGCGCGCCTGCGCAACCGCACCCGCGGCCGCCTGCACTGCCCGATGGTGCTGCGCGTGCCGTGGGGCGGCGGCATCCGCGCGCCGGAGCACCACAGCGAGGCCAACGAGGCGATCTTCACCAACGTCCCGGGCCTGCGCGTGGTCATGCCGTCCTCGCCGCAGCGCGCCTACGGCCTGCTGCTGGCCGCGATCCGCGAGCCGGACCCGGTCATCTACATGGAGCCGAAGCGGATCTACCGCCAGTACAAGGAAGTGGTCGCCAACGACGGCGAGGCGCTGCCGCTGGACGTGTGCTTCGTGCTGCGCGACGGCACCGACGTGACCCTGGTCGCCTGGGGCGCGCAGGTGAAGGAAGCGCTGGAGGCCGCCGACGCCCTGGCGAAGGAAGGCATCAGCGCCGAGGTGATCGACGTGGCCACGCTGCGTCCGCTGGACTTCGACACCATCGCCGAATCGGTCTCGCGCACCGGCCGCTGCGTGATCGTGCAGGAAGCCCCGCGCACCGCCGGCTTCGGCGCCGAGATCGCCGCGCGCCTGGCCGAGCAGTCGATGTACGACCTGGTCGCGCCGGTCGAGCGCGTCACCGGCTACGACACGCACATCCCGCTGTTCCGGCTGGAAATGAAGTACCTGCCGGGCGTGGACCGGATCGTCGCCGCCGCGCGCCGCGCGGTCGCGCACGGCTGATCCCTCCCGGTGCCGCGGCCCCGGCCGCGGTACCTTTGAACCCGACCTGCCGGCGCGGCGCCTTCGCCGCGCCCGCCCAGACCTGCCAGAGTACTCCGCATGAGCCAGACCAAGACCTTCCACCTGCCCGACCTGGGCGAAGGCCTGCCGGACGCCACCATCGTCGAGTGGTTCGTCAAGGAAGGCGACACCATCCGCCTGGACGAGCCGCTGGTCTCGATGGAGACCGCCAAGGCCGTGGTCGAGGTGCCCTCGCCGGTGTCCGGCAAGGTGCTGAAGCTGGCCGGCGGCCCGGGCGACGTGGTCGTCACCGGCGCGATGCTGGCCGTGTTCGAACCCGATCCCTCGCTGCCGCAGCGCGCCGAAGGCCAGGACACCGGCCACCACCACGGCGGCGCGCCTGCCGCGCCGGCCAAGGCCACCGCCAGCGATGACGGCGGCGAGGTGGGGACCTCGCCCGCTCCGTCCGAGGCGCGCGGCGGCGACGCCGGCACCGTGGTCGGCGCGATGCAGACCTCCGACGCGGTGCACGCCGAGCAGGCGGTCGCGGTCGGCGGCGTGAAGGCGATGCCGGCCGTGCGCGCGCTGGCGAAGAAGCTGGGTGTGGACCTGGCGCGGGTGCAGCCCACCGGCGCCGAAGGCACCGTGACCCTGGCCGACGTGAAGCAGGCCGCGGCCGATCCGTCGCGCCTCCTCGCCTCTGCCACCGGGAGCGGCGCCGGCGGCGAGGCCCGGGTGGCGCAGGCCGCGGCGCCGGCCCCCGCGTCTGCTCCCCAGCAGCGCACCCCGGTTTCCGCCTCGGGCCGCCCGATGCGCACCCGCCCGCCGGGCAGCGCCGCCGCGCCGGCCAGCGGCCAGCCGGAACAGCTCAAGGGCGTGCGCCGCAACATGGCGCGGGTGATGGCCAACTCGCACAGCAAGGTCGTGCCGACCACCCTGGTCGACGACGCCGACCTGCACGCCTGGATCGGCAAGCAGGACATCACCGCGCGCCTGGTCCGCGCGATCGTCGCCGCATGCAAGGCGGTGCCGGCGCTCAACGCCTGGTTCGACGGCGAGGCGCTGGCGGTGACCCGCCATCCGCACGTGGACGTGGGTATCGCGGTCGACACCGACGACGGCCTGTTCGTGCCGGCGCTGCGCAATGCCGACATGCTCGACGCGCGCGGCATCCGCGAAGGCATCAACCGCCTGCGCGCCCAGGTCGAGGACCGCAGCATCGCCGCCAGCGAGCTGTCCGGCTACACCATCTCGCTGTCCAACTTCGGCATGTTCGCCGGCCGCTACGCCACCCCGGTGGTGGTGCCGCCGTGCGTGGCCATCGTCGGCGCCGGCAGGCTCAGCCACGACGTGGTCGCGGTGATGGGCGGCATCGAGGTGCACCGCCGCCTGCCGATCTCGCTGACCTTCGACCACCGCGCCGCCACCGGCGGCGAAGCCGCCCGCTTCCTCAAGGCGCTCCTCGACGACATGTCGCTCCCCAACTGAGCGACACCGCCGGAAAGAGAAGCAGCGGAGCCCGACGATGCCTCACCACAGCCGCCTCAGCACCCTGGTCCTGGACTGCAAGGTCGACGACCTGCAGGCCTCGCTGGAATTCTGGAGTGCGGCGCTGGGCAAGCCCATCACCGATGCCGACCAGGACGGCGATGGCCGCTACGCCGAGCTGCGCACCGACGCCGACGAACCGGTCATCCTGCTGCAGAAGGTCGACCACGAGTCGCGCGTGCACCTGGACATCGAGGCCGACGACGTCGACGCCGAGGCCGATCGCCTGGAGAAGCTCGGCGCGCGCAAGGTCGCCTTCGTCAAGCGCTGGTGGGTGATGGAGGCGCCGAGCGGGCACCGCTTCTGCGTGGTACGCCAGCAGCGCAAGCCGTTCGGCCCGCACCTCAACCGCTGGGAATGACCGGCGCCGGATCGCAGCCGCTCAGCGGCGGCTGCGGTCCAGCCAGATCTCCAGGCCCTGCGCGTTGAGCTCGATGTCCATTTCCAGCACGCGCAGCACCGCCGTGTCGTCCAGCGCGCAGCCGTGCGCCTGGGCGCGCTCGAGGTAGTACTCCGACAGCGCCGCGACCAGCGCGCGGTGGCGGTCGGCGCCGCCGTCGCAGGCCTGCGCCAGCGAGACCATGGCATCGACCTGCTCGTGCATCTCCGCGGCCAGGCGCGCCACGTCCTCCACCCGCCCGTAATGGGTCAGGTACATCGCCAGCGGCGCGCGCGCCATCATCCGCTTGATCGAGGCCTGCATCGCCTCCGGTTCGAACTGCACCGGCGAGGACGTGGGGATGATGAAGGCGCCGCGCCCGCTGTCCAGCTCGCGGTAGGACAGGCCGAAGGTGTCGCCGGTGAACCAGCTGCGGCTGCGCGCGTCCCACACGCACAGGTGGTGGCGGGCGTGGCCGGGGGTGTCGATGCACAGCAGCGGCCGGCCGGCCAGGTCGACGACGTGGCCATCGTCGGCCATGACCACGCGCCCGGCCGGCACCGGCACCAGTTCGCCGTAATGGCGGGCGAACGCCGCTTCTCCGTAGACCGCGGTGGCGCCGGCGACCAGCTTCGCCGGATCGATCATGTGCGGGGCCGCGCGCGGATGCGCGACCAGGCGCGCATTGGGCAGCTGCCGCATCAGCAGGCCGGCGCCGCCAGCGTGGTCGAGGTGGGCGTGGGTCAGGACCAGCCAGTCGACGTCGGCCGGGGCCAGGCCCGCGGCGTCGAGCGCGCGCAGCAGGTGCGGGACGCTGTGGTTGGTGCCGCAGTCGATGAAGGCGCCGCGGCCGTTCTCGGTGACCAGGTACGCCGCGTCGAAGCCGGGACGGACATAGTCGGTATCGATGGTGTAGATGCCGTGTTCTGGCATGGACCGCTTCCGTGTTGTCCTCCCCCTGCAGCAGCCATCCTAGGGAAGGCCCAGCGCGCCTGCGACCCGGCTTTGGTCGTAGGCGGGATGTCGCAGATGTTCACCGTCGATACACGGCACGACGGCTACGCGGGGAACAGGTCAGCCGCGTGCGCGCCAGCCGGCCATCAACCGCATGCGCAGCGGGATCGCCAGCGCCAGCACGGCCAGGAACGCGCCGTAGGCGTAGAGCACGGCCAGCACCTGGCGCCAGATCGGGCCGCTGCGCGCGTCGGCCGCGCCGGTGTCGTAGCCCCAGTGCATGCCGGCGATGCTCAGCAGCAGCGCGACCACGAGCACCACGCCGTCGTAGGCGCGGCGCGCGGCCGGGCGCGGCGTGCGCGGGTAGAACCAGTACAGCGCGCCCAGCAGCGCGAACCAGGGCAGGAACAGCAGCAGCGACAACCAGGCCATCAGCTTTCGGCCTCCACCAGCTGGCGCAATGCTTCCCGCACTTCGTCGACGCCGGCCAGGCCTTCGCCCAGCGTGCCGATGCGCTCGCCGAGCAGGCCGACCGCACGCTGTTCCAGCTCGTGCAGCGCGTCGAGGCCTTCGCGGCGCAGGCGCGCGATCACCTGTCCTGCCTCGCGCGGCGATTCGAAGCCGTCGCCCTGCAGCAGCAGGCGGCCTTCGCCGTCGACCAGCTTGAAGTGGAAGCGGCCGTCGGCCTCGCGGTACTGCTTGATCTGTGGCAGGCGCGCGCCGGCCGAAGCCCTGGCCTTGCCCTTGGCGACCACCGGCGCGGAGAACGCGCCCAGGCCTACCGCACGCTGCAGGCCGTCCAGCAGCGGCACGGTGATGTCGCGGGCCTTGCGCGCGCCTTCCAGCAGGATCTCCTCGAGCTGCGCCGGGCGCGCCATCAGCTGCGCGTACTGCTCGCGCATCGGCGCGACGGTGTCGTCGACCAGGTTGAACAGGCGCTGCTTGGCATCGCCCCAGCCGATGCCGTCGGCGAAGGCGTGGCGCATCTCCTCGGTCTGCGCCGGCGTGGCGAAGGCCTGGTACAGCTGGAACAGGGTAGAACCCTCGGTGTCCTTCGGCTCGCCCGGCGCGCGCGAGTCGGTGACGATCGACATCACCAGCTTCTTCAGTTCCGCCGGCGGCGCGAACAGCGGTATGGTGTTGTCGTAGCTCTTGGACATCTTGCGGCCGTCCAGGCCCGGCAGCGTCGCCACGTTCTCGTCGATCTGCACTTCCGGCAGCACCAGCGGGTCGCCGCTGGCGCCGGTGGCCGCGCGCCAGGATTCGCCGTAGATGTGGTTGAAGCGCTGGCCGATGTCGCGCGCCATCTCGATGTGCTGGATCTGGTCGCGGCCCACCGGCACCTTGTGCGCGCCGAAGGCGAGGATGTCGGCGGCCATCAGCACCGGGTACATGTACAGGCCGGCGGTGACGCCGAAATCCGGGTCCTCGCCGGCCTCGGCGTTCTTGTCCACCGCGGCCTTGTAGGCGTGGGCGCGGTTGAGCAGGCCCTTGGCGGTGACGCAGGTCAGCAGCCAGGTCAGCTGCGGGATTTCCGGGATGTCCGACTGCCGGTAGAAGGTGACCTTCTGCGGATCCAGACCGCAGGCCAGCCAGGTCGCCGCGATCTCCAGGCGCGAGCGGGCCACGCGGGCCGGGTCGTCGGCCTTGATCAGGGCGTGGTAGTCGGCGAGGAAGAAGAAGCTCTCCACCCCGGCGGCGCGGCTGGCGGCAATGGCCGGGCGGATGGCGCCGGCGTAATTGCCCAGGTGCGGGGTACCGGTGGTGGTGATGCCGGTGAGGACGCGGACGGTCATGGCAGCTACGGCGTGAAAGACCTGCCAATTCTAGCGCGCCGGCACGCGGGCACAGGCGGGGTCCTCGCTTGGGCACATCGAGGGGCCTCGGGCGACGGCCACCCCGGTTGCAGTCCCGCCAGCCGGCACTCCCGCCGGGCGCCACGCCCAGGACGTGCCGCCGGATCTGCCGAGGGGCAACTGGGACGTCGCACATAAAAGCGGCGGACCTGGGTCCGCCGCCCCGCCCGCGCCTGCCGCCGTGAGGAACACCTGCTTACAGCGCGGGGCAGACTGTACGACCGGCGCCGCCGTCGACCCCGGTCGTGCCCGGTCAGTGCCGGTAGCTGTCGTCCAGCGTGCGCGCGAAGTCGCGGATTTCCTGCTCGGCGCGATCCTTCTCCCAGCCGTAGCGCTCCTGCAGCTTGCCCGCCAGGTACTGGGTGTTGCCTTCGACGACGTCGAAGTCGTCATCGGTGAGATCGCCCCACTTGGCCTTGATCTGGCCCTTCAGCTGCTTCCAGTTGCCGGCGATGATGTCGCGATTCATGCGCTGCTCCTCTGCTTCGTTCTAGGTGACGGCGACCTCCGATGGCCGCGTGGGACCATCTTCCGTGGCGCCGCGTTGGCCACGGGTCCAACGCGCGTCAACGTGCGGTTAGGCGGCTGAACGCCTCACGCCACGTGCACGCGCCCCGCGCCTTCGCGGAGGCCAGAAAAAGGGGCCGGTAGAACCGGCCCCCGGGGAAGCATTGGCAGGCATGCCTCAGCACTTGCCGTCCTTGCAGTCCTGCGCCTTGTCCTCGACCTTTTCGCCGGCCTTCTGGATGTCCTGGCCGGCACCGGCCATGGTGTTGCAGGCGGTGAGCATGGAAGTGGAGAACAGGCTGATCAGGACCAGAGCGATGATGCGCTTCATGATGTTTGGCTCCTCGGGGTGACGTTGCGTCCGCACGCATGCGGTGTGGCGCAAATCTCCCTTGCCCTCCGTGGAACCGGCGTGAACCCGCTGACGGCGGCGTTCAGTCGCGCATCAGCGTGGACTTGCCGAACAGGCTTTCCACCAGGTCCACCGCCAGTTCGGCGGTCATGTTGTGGTTGTCCAGCACCGGGTTGAGCTCGACGATATCCAGCGAGCCCATCCGCCCGGTGTCGGCGATCATCTCCATCACCAGCTGCGCTTCGCGGTAGTTCACCCCGCCTGGCACCGTGGTGCCCACGCCCGGGGCGATGCCGGGATCGAGGAAGTCCACGTCGAAGCTCACGTGCAGGTGCGTGTCCTCGTCCACGCCTTCCAGCGCCTGCTGCATCACCGCCTTCATCCCGATCTCGTCGATGTAGCGCATGTCGTAGATGTCCAGCCGGTGCTGCTTGACCAGGCGTTTCTCCTCCGGATCCACCGAACGGATGCCGATCTGCCGCACCTGCTCCGGCCGCAGCGCCGGCGCGTCGCCGCCCAGGCGCGTGAGCGCATCCGGTCCCAGCCCGCACAGGCAGGCCACCGGCATGCCGTGGACGTTGCCCGAGGGCGTGACCTCGCTGGTGTTGAAGTCCGCGTGCGCGTCAAGCCACAGCACGCGCAGCTTGCGGCCGGTCTCGCGGCAGTGGCGCGCGACCGCGGTGATCGAGCCGATCGCCAGGCAGTGGTCGCCACCCAGCATCACCGGCATGCGCCCGGCACGCAGCTCGCGCAGGCTCGCTTCCATCAGCGCGCCGTTCCACGCCACCACCTGCTCGAGGTGGCGGTAACCGTCGACCGGCGGCTGCCACGGGTTGGCCGGACCGGCCAGGTTGCCGCAATCGCGCACATCCACGCCACGCGCCGCCAGCGCCTCGCCCAGGCCGGCGATGCGCAGCGCTTCCGGACCGAGCGAGGCGCCTCGGTGGCCGGCGCCGACGTCGGTCGGCACGCCGATCAGGGAAACCGGTGGATAGCTTCGGGCCATGCTTGCTCCGTCGATGATTCCTGTGATCCGGCCAGTCTAGCCAGCGGGCGCGCGGCGGACCCGCCGCAGCGCCGCATGGAAGCCGTGCCGGACGTCCTGCCCGCTGCCGCGATGGGAGTTTTCCTGGGCAACGCGGCGGCATCGGCTGATTGTCCCGGCCGCTTCGCGCGCGCGACGCTGCGGCTACCCCGGCAGCGGGCATGCACAGGCCAGGGACATATGCCCGGCAGGGACGAAGCCACCGGCGGGGCGCCGGGCCGGGGGACCCTGCGAAGGATGCACGGCGCCAGGGGAGATCGATCTCCCCGTCCAGATGCGCGTGACCGCAGTGCGCGACCGCGCCCGTAGCGGCCGTGCATCACGCAGCAGGAAGGTGGTGCCGCTTGTCCGATTCGAACGGACGACCTACTGATTACAAATCAGGTGCTCTACCAGCTGAGCTAAAGCGGCAATGTCGCGTTCTTGCCGAAGCCGGTCCCGACGCCACCAGCAGTCTACGCCGTCGGGCCCGATACCGGATTCTAGCGTAGCCCGGCACCCGGCACGGCCGCACAGTCCACGTCGCGCGCCGCGGGGAAGGTGGCGCGCACCTGCGCCGGGTCGCTGGTCGCGCCTTGCAGCCACCAGCGCGAAGCGCCGCCGCCCTGCGCGCGCAGCTCGGCGGGGAAGCCGGCCGCACGCAGGCTGGCGACGCGACGCTCGGCGGTATCGCGGTTGCGGTAGGCGCCGAGGGCGATGGCGTTGGCCTCATCGCCCCTGGTGAGCACGATGAAATCCTCGAAGCCGGCCGCAGCGATGCGCCGCGCAGTGGCCTGCGCCTGTGCGCGGTCCGGCGCCGGCGGCAGCAGCACGCGGTAGCCGGTGGCCGTCCCGGCCTCCTCGTCCAGCACCGGATCGCGCAGCAGCGCGCCGAGCCCGGCACGCGCCACGTCGGCGGCGGCGCGATCGGGGAACGGCCCCAGGCGCAGGCAGGCCAGCGGCGCCGCAGCGGCAGGAGCGGCCGGGGCCGCAGGCGGTTCCGGCACCGGCGCAGCCTTCGCCGCGGGCAGCGCAGGCGCGCCGCCCGGTGGCTCCGTAGGGGCCGGCAGCAGCTGCAGTTCGACGCCACCGCGGGTGGACACCGGCGGCGGTGGTTCCACCGCTTCCGGACGCGAAAGCCACCACGCCGCAACGCCGAGGTTGAGCGCGACCAGCACGACGATCAGGGCACGGACGAACATGGGCGGCGATTCTAGCCGAGGGGCGGCCGCGCTCACGGCAGCCCGCTGCCGGCCGTGCGCGCCCATACCGCCAGGCCTTCCAGCACCAGCGCCTCGCGCAGCCGTGCCTGCGGCAGCAGCGGCAGCAGCGTCGGCGCGCCGCCGCCATGCAGCAGCAGCGCCGGCGCGCGACCGAGTTGCTGCGCCGCCTGGGCCAGCGAGCGCTCCACCAGCGCGATCGCGGCGCCATCGCAGCCGGAGGCGAGCGCGTCCCAGGTGTCGTCGGCGAATTCCACGTAGCGGCCACCGGCTTCGGGCAGCTGCGCGGCGCGCTGGTGCAACGCCTGGCGCATCAGCGTCGGCGAGGCGGCGATGCGGCCGCCATGGTGGCGGCCTTGGGCGTCAAGCAGGTCAATGGTCAGCGCGGTGCCGACGCCGACGACCAGCACGTCCCCGCCCTGGCCGCCGCGATGCGCGCCGAGCAGCGCGAGGAAGCGGTCCACGCCCATCCGCGCCGGTTCGGCGTAGGCGATGCGCACACCGGCGCATTCGGCGCTGGTGCGTGCGACGTGTACGTGCTCGAAGCGCTGCCGCAGCAGCGCGAGCATCTGCGTGGTCAGCGCCGGCGCGGCGACGCTGGCCACCCAGGCGCGGCGCCCCTGCGGCAGCGCGCCATGGCTGGTATCGCCGGCGGCCAGGGCGTCGGCGCCATGCGGCCAGGCCAGGACCTCGCCCACGTTCGCGCCTCCGCGCCACGGCGCCGCCTTGAAGCGGGAATTGCCCAGGTCGAACAGCCAGTCGCTCATCGTGGCCTCACGCTCACTTCGCCCGCGTGGAACAGGCGTTCGCCGGCATCGGTCCGCACGCGCAGGGCGCCGTCGGCGGCCAGCCCCAGCGCTTCGCCCTCGATCGTCTCGCGTCCGCCCAGCACCCGCACGGGGCGCCCGGCCAGCGCGTCCAGCGGTGCATAGCGGCGCAGGAACGGCGCCAGGCCTTCGCGGTCGAACTCGTCCAGCGCCGGCAGCAGCCGGGCCAGCACCGCGGCGGCAATCGCATTGCGGGTGGGGACGCTGCCCGCACCGGCCACCTGCGCCAGGTCGGTCCACGGCTGGTCGATGGCCGCGCCCGCCGACGCCGGCAGGCGCACGTTGAGCCCCAGCCCGATCACCGCGTGGACCGGCCCGCCATGCTCGCCGCCACCTTCTACCAGCAGGCCGGCCAGCTTGCGGTCGGCGACCACCACGTCGTTCGGCCACTTCAGCCCGGCCGCGGCGAAGCCGAGGTCGTGCAGCGCCTCGACCGCCGCCACGCCGGCCACCAGGCCCAGACCACCCAACCGGGCCAGGCCGCCCTCGAAGCCGCGGCGCACCGACAGGCACACCTGGGCGCCCAGCGGCGAGGTCCAGGCGCGGCCCAGGCGGCCGCGGCCGGCGGTCTGGCGCTCGGCCAGCAGCACTCGTGCGCCGGCGGCCGGCGCCGGCCCATGCAGGAGTTCTGTATTGGTCGAACCGACGCTCCAGGCCACCTCCAGCGAGGCCAGGCCGGCCGCCACGGAGGGCGGCAGGGCCGCGCGCAGGGCGTCGGCATCGAGCAGGTCCGGGGCGCGGACCAGGGCGTAGCCCTGTCCGGGCCGCGCCTCCACCTCCACGCCGGCCGCGCGCAGGGCCTGGATCCGCTTCCAGACGGCGGCACGGGTGATGCCGGCCTCGCGCGCCAGCGCGTCGCCGGAGACCCCGCCGGCGCCCAGCCGGACCAGCAGTTCGCGATCGTCCAAGTCCACCCCCGTCGGGCCGGTCCGCCCAAGGCCGCCGATTATCGCCCGGGAGGCCGGCGCGGACACATGCCGGGACGCCGCCGGCGCGGTATAGTCAGGCAATCCCGCCCCCGGTCGACGGATCCTCCGATGCGCCGCCTGCTACCGCTTCTGCTGCTCGCCGTCCCGGCGCTGTGCTGGGCGGCGGCTTCCGACGACGAACTGGCCCCGAAGAACGGGGCCTGCGTGTACGCGCGCGCCTCCGCGCCGGCCAGCGCAGCGGAAGCCGATTCGGCGCAGGCGCGGACGCCGGTACCCCCGGCGGCGCGCAGCGTGCCGCGCACCACCGGCAGCGGTGGTGGCGGCAACGAGGGCGACGCGGTCATGCAGCGCACCCGCAGCCCGCGCTGGCACAGTTTCCTGCCGGGCATGTTCCGCTGATCAAGAGGCTTTCGCGCTGGCTGCGGCCGCGCGCTCCCACGATTCCCGACGAACCCTGGCAGGCCGCCTGCGAAGCCCTGCCGTGGGCGGCGTCGCTCGACCGGCAGCGCCGCGAACGCCTGCGCACCCTGGCCGCGCGCTTCCTCCACGAGAAGACCATCACCCCGCTCGGCGACCTGGAGCTGGGCGACCACGAGCGCATCCTGCTGGCCGCGCTGTGCTGTCTGCCCCTGCTGGAATTCGGCGAAGGCGGCCTGCGCGGCTGGTCGCAGCTGCTGGTCTACCCGGATGCGTTCCGCGTGCGCCGCAGCCATGTCGATGCGGCCGGCGTGCTGCACGAATGGGACGACGAACTTGCCGGCGAAGCCTGGGACCACGGCCCGCTGATCCTGTCATGGGCCGACGTGTGCGCGGACCTCGCGGAACCGGACGCCGGCTTCTGCGTGGCCGTGCACGAGATGGCGCACAAGCTCGACGTGCTGGACGGCGAGCTGGACGGGACGCCGCCGCTGCCTTCGGGCTGGTACCGGCAATGGGCGCGGGATTTCCAGCGGGCGTACGACGCGTTCTGCGCCGAGGTGGATGCGGGACGGGAGATGGCGATCGATCCGTACGCGGCCGAGGCGCCGGAGGAGTTCTTCGCGGTGTGCACGGAGTACCACTTCTCGGCGCCGGAGGTGCTGGAGGAGGCGATGCCGGAAGTGGCGGCGCACCTGGCGCGGTTCTACGGCCCCTCCCCGATGCGGGCGGGCTGACCGCCTCAAGCGCAGTACGCGTCGCCCGGATGGGGCCGCATCCGGGGACGCTTCGCCTGTCGCCGGACCAGGTGCCTGCCGTTCGTCCTGCAAGGCAACGGCAACTGCCGTGGCAGAAGCAACGGCGTCTGGGTGGTCGGCTTCGGCGGAGCCGCGGCAGCGCGGTGGCATGGCGCATCGCGCGGTTCCGCGTCCGCGCCGGGAATGCACCAGGGCGCTGGCGCCGTCTGGCGCGTCGCCACGCGCCTGCTGCCTTACGCGTCACTGCGATCCGCTGGGGAAGGTGACGGGCCCGGACGGAGCCGCGGCAGCGCGGGGGCGTTCCGGTCGTGGCTTCGTTCTCTTCCCCTCTCCCTCCGGGAGGGGGGCTTTGGCGTGCTGCGCCCTTCTGTAGAGCGGGGCTTGCCGCGCTGCTTTTCGCGCGCGCTGCGACATCCGGCGTGGGAGTCGGGCAAGCCCGACTCTACGGTTGGCGTCCCACCGGGTTGGGGGCTGCGCAGCTGCGGGCTCAGAGGCCCGGGGGGAGGGTCACTTCGAACTTGGCGCCGCCCAGTTCCTGGGAGCGGCCGACCTGCAGTTCGCCGCGGTAGTCGCGGACCAGGTCCTGCACGATCGACAGGCCGATGCCGTGGCCCTGCACGCGCTCGTCGCCGCGGACGCCGCGCTGCAGGACCTTGGCCACGTCCTCGGGGGCGATGCCGGGGCCGTCGTCCTCCACCGCCAGCATCAGGCCGGCGCGGCGGTTGGGCGCGGCAGGGCCGGGACGGGCGGTCAGCAGGACGCGGCGGCGCGCCCACTTGAAGGCGTTCTCCAGCAGGTTGCCGAGCAGCTCCTGCAGGTCGCCGGCCTCGCCGTAGAACTGCACGCCGGGGGCGATCTCGAACTCGCACAGCACGTTCTTGCCCGCGTACACCTTCTCCAGCCCGCGCACGATCTCCTCGGCGGTGGACTCGATCGGCACCGGCGCCGAGAACAGCTTGTGGCCGCCGGACGCCGCACGCGCCAGCTGGTACGAGACCAGGTCGTTCATGCGCTTGAGCTGCGCGTCCAGCTCCTGGCGCAGCGCCCCCTCGCCGGCACCCGCGTCCAGCTGCGTGCGCAGCACCGCCAGCGGCGTCTTCAGGCTGTGCGCCAGGTCGGCCAGCGTGTTGCGCTGGCGCTCCAGGTTCTCGCGCTCCGAATCGATCAGCGCGTTGATGCTCTCGGTCAGCGGTTCCAGTTCGCGCGGATGGCGCTCGCTCATGCGCTGCAGCTGGCCGCGCTGGACCTTGGTCAGCTCGGCGATCACCCGCTGCAGCGGGCGCAGGCTCCAGTTGAGGATCACCACCTGCAGCAGCAGCAGGAACAGGCCCGCGCCGCCGAGATACACCCACAGCGCGGCGCGGAACACGCGTACCTGGGCGGCCAGGATCTGCGCGTCCTCCATCACGAAGATGGTGTACGGGAACTCGTTGTCCGGACCGCGCTCGGCCCAGACCAGGCCGATGCCGTAGCGGTAGACCTCGCCAGGGCTGCCGTCGATCTGGGTCATCGCCAGCGGGCCGTCGAAGCGTTCCTCGCGCGGCGCCAGCTGCCCGGGCACTTCCGGCAACAGCGGGCCGTCGGCCGACAGCGAGGCCCAGTGCCCGTTGGGCATCAGCACCTCGGCGTAGAGACCGCTGCCAGGCCGGTGGAAACGCGGGTCCGGGCCGACGTCAGGCGTGTACAGCGAACCGTCGCGGCCGAAGTCGATGTTGTCGACATAGGCCATCGCGTAGCTCTTCAGGCGCTGCCGCAGGTTGGCCTCCGCCGTCTCGGCGAAGGCCCGGTCCAGCGCGTAGCCGGCGAGCATGAGGAACGCGACCAGGCTGATGCTGGCCGCGGTGAGCTGGCGTGCCTTGAGCGAGCGCGGCCGCCATGGCCGGAACCCGAATCGACTGCGCTCCACCGGTTCCCCTGGGCCTCCGCCGGTCGCGGATCAGCCGTCGGTACGCGGGATCGCGAACCGGTAGCCGCGGCCGCGCACGGTCTCGATCGGCTTCAGCTCGCCATCCGGATCCAGCTTCTTGCGCAGGCGGCCGATGAAGACCTCCAGCACGTTGGAGTCACGGTCGAAGTCCTGCTGGTAGATGTGCTCGGTGAGGTCGGCCTTCGAGACCAGTTCGCCGGCGTGCATCATCAGGTACTCAAGGACCTTGTACTCGTAGCTGGTCAGGTCGACGTTGCTGCCGTTGACCGACACCGTCTGCGCGGCCAGGTCCAGCGCCACCGGGCCGCATTCGAGCACCGGCTTGGACCAGCCGGCGGCGCGGCGCACCAGCGCGTTGAGGCGCGCCAGCAGTTCCTCGACGTGGAACGGCTTGACCAGGTAGTCGTCGGCGCCCTGCTTGAGGCCCTCGACCTTGTCCTGCCAGCTGGAACGGGCAGTCAGGATCAGCACCGGGAAGTTCTTGCCCTCGTCGCGGAGCGCCTTCACCAGTTCCATGCCCGACATCTTCGGCAGGCCCAGGTCGATGATGGCCACGTCGAACGGGACCTCACGGCCCATGTACAGGCCTTCCTCACCGTCCTGGGCGGCGTCGACCGCAAAGCCTTCGCGCTTCAGGCGCGCGGCGAGCGTCTCGCGCAGCGGGGCTTCGTCTTCGACCAGAAGGATTCGCATGCACTCTCCCTGTTGCGGTTTTCTGTGTGGGATCTTGCCAGGGCTTCCCCTGGGCCGGCCCCAGGCGGCACCGGCCAGTCTCTATGGGGTGTCGTTATCGGCGCGTCGCGGGCGTCGCTCGGACGTCCCTGGAGCGTCCATATAGCGGACCCGGCCCCGCTCGTCCATGTACTTCACCCGGGTGATGTTACGACCCTCGAACGGAACCTGCTCGGCGCTGAGGATCTGGCCGCCGGTGGCGCGCTGCACGTGGCGGATGGCGTCGGACATCGAACGCCGCTCCTGCGCCTGGGGCTGCGACTGCGGCGGCGGTGGTTGCGGGGCGAAGGACGGCTCCGGGTCGCGCCGGCGCGGCGGCTGCTGCATCAGCGACTCGCGGGGACGCACCTCGCGCGGCCCCTGGTTCGACGGCTGGACCTGCGGACGCTCCATGTGCGGGCCGCCCCGGCCGCCAGGACGGGCCTCCTGCGCGCCCACGGTGGCCGTGCCCAGCGCGAGCGGGAGCATGGCGATCATCAGGCGGAACAGGCGTGGCATCACGACTTCCTAACGGACTCTGGCGGCAATGGCAAATGTCGCCGTGGGACGGCGGACTGGCCAATGCATGGGCTGGGCGAAGATGGTCGTTAGAAAGCGGTGAATCCGGTCTGAACTTATCCACATGGCGGGACGCCCCGGTTCAGCCTGGTGAGCGGCAAGTGGACACCGCCATACGGTAGCGTGCCGCCCCGCCGATGCCTATACCGGCCACACCCGGGGCGCTGGCTCACGCGGCGGCCCGCCGCGGGCTGGCGGTGGCCTGCAGCGCGCGCTCGACCAGCTCCCAGCCGGCGCCTTCGCGGTGCGCTCCCTCGCTGAGCACCTGGCGGAACGCGCGCCCGCCCGGCTGGCCATGGAACAGGCCCAGCACGTGGCGGACGATGTGCTTGAGCTCGACCCCGCGGGCCAGCTGGGCCTCGACGTAGGGCCGCAGCGCGCGCAGCAGTTCGTCGCGGGGACGCAGCTGGCCACCATGCAGGGCCACGTCCATGGCGTGCAGCACGTAGGGGTCGTGGTAGGCGGCGCGGCCGACCATCACCCCGTCGACATGGGCCAGCTGGGCCTGCGCCTGCTCGACCGTGGCGATGCCGCCGTTGACCAGCACCTGCAGGCCAGGCCGCCCGGCCTTGAGCCGCCAGGCCCAGTCGTAGCGCAGCGGCGGAACCTCGCGGTTCTCTTTCGGCGACAGGCCCTGCAGCCAGGCATTGCGCGCATGCACCACGAAGGTGGCGCAGCCGGCCGCGGCCACGGTATCGACGAACGCCTCGAAGCGTTCGTACTCGTGGTCGTCGTCCACGCCCAGCCGGCACTTCACCGTCACCGGCACGGGGCTGGCGGCGGCCATCGCCGCCACGCACTCGGCCACCAGCGACGGCTCGCGCATCAGGCAGGCGCCGAATCGCCCGGCCTGGACCCGGTCGGACGGGCAGCCGCAGTTGAGGTTGACCTCGTCGTAACCCCACTCCGCGCCGATCCGCGCGGCCTGGGCCAGCGCTTCCGGCTCGCTGCCGCCCAGCTGCAGGGCCACCGGGTGCTCGACCGGGTCGAAGCCCAGCAGCCGCTCGCGGTCGCCCAGGACCACCGCATTGGCGTGGACCATCTCGGTGTACAGGCGGGCGTTCGGCGCCAGCAGGCGGTGGAAGACCCGGCAGTGGCGGTCGGTCCAGTCCATCATCGGCGCCACGCTCAGCCGCGCCTGCGCCAGGTGGCGCGGGCCGGCGGCCGGAGGGGTGGCGGTATCGGGAACGTGGGCGACCATGGTGCGTGATGTGCGGCGGGACGGGAGCCACGGCACGGCGGGGCGCCTGGGCGCCGCGGCGGTCACGTGGAGGGGCGCTAGGTTACACGCCCGCGCCTGTCCGCCGGCAGACCAGCCGGGTCAGCGGGCCGTGGCTCCCGCCGTGCCCTTCGAACCAGCGGCGGCTTTCGCGGCGGCGGCGACCTCCGCCTCGCGCTCGCGCAGGGCGCGCCTGAGCGCGGCATCGGGCTGCAGCGGGCGGTCCCAGCGCCGATAGCTGTCGGCCAGGGCCAGGCGCACGCTGGCGTAGGCGTCCGAGCCGGGGGCGGCATCGAACTCCGCCGCCACGGCCTCCCAGTCGGCCTCCGGGCCGAGGCGGGTGCGCGTGCGCACCACGCTGCGGCAGGTGGCCTGCACCGCCCGGGCCAGGAAGCAGGCGAACCAGGCATCGCCGCCGGACCAGCGCGGCTGCGCGAGCAGGCCGGCGACGTAGGCGCGGGGCACGCCGGCGTAGCGCTCCAGTTCGTCGGCGAAGGCGTCCGGGTAGCGCGCGGCGTAACGGTCGATGTCGACCAGGCGGCCGTCAAGCCAGGCGTCGCCGGTGCTGCGCGCGGGCCGCGCCGCGGCTTCGGCCGCCGCAGTCCCGGCGCCACTGCGGACACCCTCCTGGGCGAATGCTGCCGGGGCCAGGGCCACGCAGGCAGCCAGGCAAAACATCGGCAGCAGGCAGCGAGGGCGACGGCGCGGGAAGGACTGGGCGCGGGAACCGGGCATGGGGGCCATTGTGCCGCGCCTCAGCCGGCGACTTCGCCAGCCACGATGCGGCCGATGGCCTGCGGCAGCTGCGCGGCGTGCTCCACCGACTGCACCCGCGGATGCGCTCCGGCCAGGCCGTGTTCGGCCTCGTGCGCCCAGGTGATCGCGTAGGGGATGTGCACGCCCCAGCCGCCCAGCCGCACCACCGGCTCGATGTCCGAGCGCAGCGAGTTGCCGACCATCACGAACTGCGAGGCGTCGATGCCGAACTCCGACAGCACGCGCGCATAGGTCGCCGGATCCTTCTCCGACACGATCTCGATGCGCGGGAACAGGTCGGCCAGCCCGGAGGCGGCGATCTTGGCTTCCTGGTGGAACAGGTCGCCCTTGGTGATCAGCACCACCGGCAGTTCGGCGGCGATCTGCTCGACCGCGCCGCGGATGCCGTCGATCAGTTCGACCGGATGCTGCAGGGTGGCGCGGCCGATCTCGACTACCTGCTGCAGGTCGCGCGCAGCGATGCGGCCATCGGTGAGTTCGATCGCCGCCTCGATCATCGACAGGGTCATGCCCTTCACGCCATAGCCGAACACCTGCAGGTTGCGGCGCTCGACCTCCAGCAGGTGGCGCAGGGTGCCGGCGTCGTGCAGGTCGATGTAGCGGCCGATGATTTCCTCGTACTGCTTCTCGGCGGCGCGGTAGTAGTCCTCGCTGCGCCAGAGGGTATCGTCGCCGTCGAAGCCGACCAGGCGGATGTCGTTCATGGAGGTCCTGCGCCGTGCGGGGACGCGCAGGATACCAGCGCGGCGACTGCCAGCCGTGGTCGGCCCACGGTGGCGGCTGCGGGTGTCCGGCAAGGGGAGAGCGGGCATCCCACCCACCCGCTCCACGGCAGCATTGCGGCGGCGTGGCACGGCGGCCACGCCCCGCCCGTTCCTTACTGGCCGGTCGCGTTGGACTGCTGCTTCTCGACGAAGGCGCGGTATTCGTCGGCGGTCAGTTCGTTGTCGCCATTGGTGTCGGCTTCGGCGAAGACCGCGGCCAGGCCGGCATGGCGCTGCGCCTCGGTCTTGCTGAGGTTGCCGTTGCCGTCGGTATCGAGGTCGGCCCAGCTCAGGCCCTGGCCACCGGAGGCCTGGGACTGCGACTGCGCCGGCTGGTCCTGCGCCGTACTGCCCGGAGGCGACTGCTGGCCACCCGTCGGCGGGGTCTGCTGGGCCAATGCCAGTGGCGCGGCGGCCATCATGCCGAGGATGAGGAAACCGGAAGTGATGCGCCTGGTGCTGTGCATGTGCTGCTCCTGACTCGGGTGGAAGTCGTGGGCACCGCGCGGAAGCCGCGCTGCAACCCACGGACCGCACCCTGCCAGCGCGGCGATGAATGGTGCTTGCGCCGCAACCGTCGCGTGCACGCGCCATTAACCACACATGCTCCGGATGCGTCTATGCCGCTGGTTAGCGATGCGTGGGCGCCGCGTTAGCGGCCGGTTCAAACGTGCGCCGGAGCGCTCTCTGCCGCCCTATTCCGCGGCATTGCCGCTGTCGTGGTGGCCATGTCGGCCGCTGAACAGCCACCAGCCGACCACCGTGCCGGTCAGCGCGCCGACAACTTCGAACACCACGCGCGTGCCCAGCGAATCGGCATCGTGGATGCCCTGCAACGCCAGCCGCGCGTACAGCGGCGATTCCAGCCGCGCCACGCCCAGGTAGAACAGGTTCCAGCTGTCGATGCCCGCGGCGATCACCACCGCGATCGCCGCGCCCCAGCCGATCGCATAGCCGATGCCCCAGCCGCTGCGCCGGCACACCCAGGCCCACAGGCCATAGACGACCAGGCCGACGAAGAAGGCGATCAGGCCGGCTTCGAGGGCGCCGAGCAGTCCGGTATGCAGCGACAGGTTCATCGTGATCGGGGGTGTGGAGGCCGTGGAAGTCTAAACGAGGCGGGCCGGCGGGTACGCCTGCGCCTGCTCAGGCCTCGTCGTCGCGCCGCAGTTCCAGCTGCGCTTCCCCGTCATGGTCCACGCGCAGGCGCACCGCGATCGGCCGGCAGCACACGGCGCAGTCCTCGATGTAGTCCTGGTCGCCGTCCTCCGGCCCGAAGACCAGCTCGATGGGCTCGCCGCAGTAGGGACACTGCCGCTGCACCCGGCCGGCCATCAGCGCACCGGGAAGTCGTAGGCCGTGCCCGGGTCGGGCTCCGGCTTGAGGGTGAAGTGCCACCACTCGCCCGGATAGTTGGCCAGGCCTTCGGCTTCCATCGCCGCGCGCAGGCGGTCGCGGTTGGCGCGCGCCTCCGGCGCGGTGCCGGGGGCGTCGGTGTGCGCGGACGGATCGAAGAAGTCGTACGGCGTGCCCATCTCCAGCGGCGTGCAGCCATCGGCGTCGCAGCGCTCCATGGTCAGGTCGACGGTGGCGCCGCGGCTGTGGCCGGAGGTCTCGGCGATGTAGCCGGACGTCAGCGCCGCCTTGTCCACGTTCGGGTACCAGCGTGCCTTCAGCGCCGGGTCGTCGGGCGCGGCGACCCAGCGCATGAAGTGCTTCACCGAGCGGACCGGCCGGTAGCAGTCGTGCACGCGCAGGCGCAGGCCCCCGGACTCCAGCGCGGCCTGCACCCGCGCCAATGCCTCGGCGGCCGGGCGCAGCAGGTAGCAGCGGTCGGCCTCGTAACCGGGCACCGGCGCGCCGGTGAAGTTGTTGCTGCCGAAGTAGCGCATCTCCACTGCGATGCCCGGCGCCAGCGTGGCGACGTCGACCATGCCGGCGGCGGCGGCATCGGCCGCCGGCGACACTGCCGGCGGGTCGGCCGCGAAGGCCGCGCCGGCGGCCAGGGCCACGCCGGCGCATGCCAGGGCGGGTCGGCGGCGCGGTGCGATGGAAGCGCGGCCGCGCTCAGGGACAGTCGCGCTGGCGGGTGAAGGCGAGGTCGGCATAGTCGTAGCTGAAGTCCGCTTCGGGATCGACGTGGGACAGGGTGAGGGTAGCGCCGGTGGCGGGCGGATGCAGCCAGGCCTCGGCGTCGACCTCGACGTCGTCCCACTCCACCAGCCAGCGTTCGCCCACGCGCATCAGCCGTCCGCGCATCACCGGCGAACGCGCCGAGGCGAAGCCGATGCCGTCGGCGCGCCGGCAGATCGCCACTTCGCCGAACCACGGATCGCGCCACACGCCGAGCAGGTCGCGGGCCTCGGCCACGGTGGCCGGGCGCCGCGATGAGGTATCCGGCAGCGGTTCGGCCGCCTTCCGCTGCGCGCGCTCCTGCTCCAGCAGGCCGGCGAAGTGGGCCAGGTCGTGGCCGGCCTGCGGCGCGGTGAAGCGCTCCATCAGCACCTGCCCCAGCGCGGTGCGGGCGTGCTCGCCCGGCCCGTTGATCAGGATGATGACCCCCGCGCGCAGGTCCGGCAGCAGGATCAGCGAGGAATACATGCCGGTCAGCGTGCCGGTGTGCGCCACCTTCCAGTGGCCGTTCACGTCGGACAGGCGCCAGCCGAAGCCGTAGGCGGAGAAGTGCGTGTTGTCCCAGGCACGCATGCGCTCGCTGACCGGCATCGGCATGTGCCCGGTCCACACCGCGCGGCGCTGCGCCGGCGACAGCCACGGGTTGGCCGGATCCAGCCAGGCCTGCATCCACTTGAGCATGTCATCGACGCCGCAGCGGATGCCGCCGGCGGCCATCGAGGTGATGTCCGGCACCAGCTCTTCGTCCTCGTGGATGGCCACGTTGCGACCATCGACGCGGCGGTGCGGCAGCGCGACCGGCCCGGCCTCGCTGAGCTTCCAGCTGCCGACGCGGCAGCCATCCATGCGCAGCGGCGCGAAGATCTCGCGACGCACCAGTTCCTCGTAGGGCGCACCGCCGGCGGCGGCGGCGACTTCGCCCGCGACCACGTACAGCAGGTTGTCGTAGGCGTAGCCGGAACGGAAGCTGGTCACCGGCTTGAGGTGCTCGAGGCCGGCGATGATGTCGGCGCGGGTGAAGTCGTTCGGTTCCGGCCACAGCATCAGGTCGCCGGCACCCAGGCCCAGGCCGCTGTTGTGGACCAGCAGGTCGCGGACCTGCATGTTCGCCGTGACCCACGGGTCGTGCATGCGGAACTGCGGCAGGTGCTTCGTCACCGGGTCGTCCCAGCGCAGCTTGCCCTGGTCGACCAGGCGTGCCAGCACCGCGCCGGTCATGGCCTTGGTGTTGGAGGCGATCTTGAACAGCGTGTCCGGCGTGACCGGCTCGCCGCCACCGGCGGCCAGCTCGCCGCGGGTTTCCACGGCCACCACCTGGCCATCGCGGATCACGCCGACGGCGATGCCGGGCAGCTGGTAGCGGGCCACCGCGTCATCGACCGCGCGCGCGATCGCCGCGGCCTCGTCGCCGGCCTGCGCGGCCAGGGCCGGCTGGAAAAGAAAAGCGGCCGCCAGTGCGGCCGCGAACGGGAGGATCCTGCGCATTGTTCTTCCCCGAATCCGGAGGCGCGTCCCCCGCCGGGGACGCGCCTCCCATCTCAGCCGATCAGAAGTTCCAGGTCAGGACCAGCTGGGTGTAGCGCGGCGACTGCCAGCGGGTGCCGGTGCCGAAGGTATCGCGGCGCTGGCCCGGCTGCGCCTCGTAGCGGGCGCTGACGTTGATCACTTCCTGCTCGTTGAGCAGGTTGTAGACCGACAGGCGCGCCTTCAGGTCGATGCCCGGGACCGGCAGGGTCCAGGTCACGCTGGCGCCCAGGTTGTAGGTCCACGGCATGTTGCCGAACGCGCCGCGCGGCGACCACTCGTACACGCGCTGGTCGTACGAGCCCGAGCAGTTCTGCACGCACAGCCAGCCGGTACCGCCGCCGCTGCCGGTGGAGGTGTAGCTGGCGACCGCCAGGTTCTCGTCCGGCCAGGTCACGCCGAAGGCGGTGATCGGGCCGCCGGACATCGCCGTCAGCGTGCTGCCGAAGGTCCACATGTCGTTCAGCTTGTAGCTGCCGCGCAGCTTGATCTGGTGCTCGTGGTCGTTGAACAGGACGCCGTAGCGCTCGTTGTTGGCCGGATGGTCCCAGTGCTGGGTCATGCCGGTGTCGCCGTAGTTGGTGTCGGAGTTGACCGGGCCTTCGAAGTTGCCCTCCGACTTAGACCACAGGTAGGACGCGTTGAAGGTCCACTTGTCGTCCCAGGCGCGGTCGATCTGGAACTCGACCGCCTTGTAGGTGCGCTTCGGATCCTTGTAGCCGATGATCCGGTTGCTGCCTGAGGTGATGTAGCCCTCCTTCGAGGTGTCGATCGTCACCCAGCCGTCCTCGGCGCAGCCCTGGGCCTTGGTGCCCCACAGGGTCAGCTTGTCGCCCGGATTGGCGATCGGCCACAGGTTGCCGTGGCGCACGCCGCACAGCGCGTTGATGCGGATGTCGCCGATGTCGTTGGTCATGCGGCGGTAGGTGGCGTTGACGCCCCACGACCAGGCCTGGTTGATCATCTGCTGGAAGCCGAGGATCGCCTCGTCCTGGTACACCGCATCCAGGTCGCGGTCCACGCTCTGGCGGGTATCGGCCGCCGAGATGTTCATCGAGGTGTCCACCGGGCCGATCTGCTGGCCGAACACCGGGGCCATGTACGAGGCGCCGGTGACCGGGTTGGTGGCCGGGCTCCAGCCGTCCAGCGCCCAGTAGGTGTACTCGTCGGTCAGGCCGCCGGCGAAGTTGTAGTTGATGATGCTCGGGATCGGCAGGTAGTAGCGGCCGACGTTGCCGTACAGCTTGGTGGTGCCGTCACCCTTCATGTCCCAGGAGAAGCCGAAGCGCGGCGCGACCAGGTTGTCCTGCTTGATGAAGGTCTTGCCGGTGGCGTCCATGTTCTCGAACGTGTCCACGCGGATGCCGAGGTTCAGCAGCAGGGTCGGGGTGATGCTCCACACGTCCTCGATGTAGAACGCGTTGGCGGTGGTGTCGAACTCGCCGCCGTCGAAGCGCCGGCGGCCGGTGATCACCGCGTTCACGCCGGCCGGCACGACGCCGCCGTTGGACAGCAGGTCGCCGGGGTTCTGCGCGGTCACCGTGTAGCGGAAGCCGTCGCCCGGGTACTTGGTGAAGCGCTCGGTGTTCATCTCCTCGCGGTCGAAGCCGAAGCGCAGCAGGTGGTCGCCCAGCGCCCACTCGAAGTCCAGGCGGCCGACCTTGCGCTCGTCGTGGTGGTCGACCACCGAGCTGGAGGTGCTCGGGTGGCAGGACACCGGCGGACGGCCCATCGCGGTGTACACCGCGTTGTAGGTGGTGTTGATGATCACCTGCGAGCAGAGCAGGTCGGCCGGCGAGTAGGACAGGCCCTGGCTGCGGTTCACGCCGTACATGGCCTTGGCGGTGAAGTTCTCGCCGAAGTGGCCGGTGTAGGTGATCGAGCCGTTCTTGCCGCCGCTCTCGCTGGTGGTCGAACCGACGTAGTCGCCGCGCGTGCGGCTGTCGAAGTCGTACTCGTAGGTATCGGTGACGCTCTCGCCCTCGTCGGAGAAGGCCAGCAGCTCCAGCAGGTGGTCGTCGGTGATCTGCCAGTCGAGCTTGGTGCCCCAGAAGCCGTTGCCGGAGTCGGCGTAGCTCATGCGGGTGCCGAGGGCGTTGGTGGCGCGCGAGTCGTTGTCGCGATACTCGTACATCGCGAACAGGAAGAGCTTGTCCTTGACCAGCGGGCCGGACGCCCAGACGTTGGTCTTCATCCAGCTCTGGCGGTCGTGGCTGCCGAGCACGTTGATGCTGCCATCGTCGTAGTAGCGGTCCTCGGTGTGGGAACGCCACGCGGCCGGCTCGAAGGTCACCTCCACGCCGCCCTGCAGCTCGTTGGTGCCACGGCGGGTCACCGCGTTGATCACGCCGCCGGTGCTGCGGCCGAACTCGACCGAGTAGCCACCGGTCTTGACCTGGAACTCCTGGAAGAACGCGAACGGCGCGGTGGAGAAGCTCTGCCGGCGGTAGAAGTCGGTGACGTTGAGGCCGTTGATGAACACCGAGTTCTCGGCGATCGACGAGCCGCCGAAGGACAGGCCGCCGAGCGAGGAGTTGCCGCCGACCACGCCCGGCGCCAGCAGCGCGACCGAGCTGAAGGTCTGGTCGACCGGCATCCGCGCCAGTTCCTCGCGGTTGACCGTGGTGACCGACTCGGTCGAGAACACGTCGACGCGGTTGATCACGCGCGAACCGACCACCTCGACGGTGTCGAGGTTGACCAGGTTGCCCTCGGAACCGAGGTTCACCGAGGTGGTGCCGCCCAGGCCGACGTTGACCGTGGCGCCCTCGCCGACCGGCTGGCCGTCACGCATCAGCTGCAGCTTGTAGTCGCCGACCGGCAGCTGGGTCAGGCGGTAGACGCCGTCCTTGCCGACCGTGACGGTGCGCGAGGCGCCCGTCGCGACGTTGGTGACCACGATCTGGTCGCCCGCCGTGGCGCGGCCGGCGACCGCACCGGTGGCACTCTGCGCCATCGCTACCATCGGCGTCATCGCGCCGAGGCACGCCCCCAGCGCCACATAGAGCGCCGCCTTCCTGAAAGTCCTGCTCTTCATCCCCGTGTCTCTCCCACAGTGGTGTTGGTGTTGTCGCCCGCGCTGGTGGCGTCATTGCCTAGTGGCAGCAGCTGCCATTCGAACCGGTAGTCCCATTGGTCGAAATAGAGGTTCCCACCGCGCCATTCCGCCTCGCCGCGTTGTGAATCCACGGTCTCGGAGCGGAAGTGGCGCTTGGCCGGAACGAAATCCCGGGAAATGGCGTCGTTGAACGCGATGCGGTACGCGTCCAGCCCACCGAGGTAGAACCAGCGCAGCGCCGGATCGTCGCTGGCCAGCTGGCCGGTGGTCACGTCCATCGGGACCCAGCCGTACGGGGCCAGGTACAGCCAGCCCCAGTCGTGCATGTTGTCGTAGCCGACATCGTCGTCGGAATAGACCCAGCCGGACTGCCAGCGCGCGGGGATGCCGTTGAGCCGCAGCAGCGCGATCAGCAGCAGGGTCTGCTGGCCGCAGTCGGCGTGGCCGGCGTGCAGCGCGTAGTCGCTGATGTTGGAGATCGTCGAGTACTCGCGCGCCCCGGCCCACGGGATCCGGTCCACGGCCTCGAACAGCTTGCGCGCGACCAGGTACGGATTGGTCTCCCCACCCACCACCTGGCGCGAGAACTCGCGCAGCTGCGGGGTGAACACGATGTGCGGCGCTTCCTCGGCCAGGAACGGCGCCAGCCCGGCGTCGGCGGGCGTCGGCTGCACGCGCGCCGGGTCGATGTCGAAGTGGCGGGCGAACACGGTCAGCTCGTAGCTCACCGAGAACTCGACCGGGGTGCCGGCCTGGGCGGTGCGCTGCATATGCACGGTGCGCTGCAGCGCCGATTCGGGCGCCAGCTGCCCGCCCTCGGGCACGGTGCCGAGCAGGCGGATGCCCTCCTGCTGGCCGGGGATCGCGCGCGGGAACGGGATCCAGGCGCTGACCACCTCGCCGGCCGGCACCGCGTCGGCGTCCACGACCAGCGACTGGGTCACCCGCAGGCGCCGCGGCGCCACGCTGGTGGCGCCGCCGTCGCGGGCGGCGGCGAGCACTTCGGCATGGTGCGGATGAAGGGTTTCGAAGGGACCTTCGCTGAAAGGCCGCACCGGCGGCGCGCGGCGCGCGGCCGCTTCCGGGCTGAGCCGGAACAGGTTGGAGATGGCGCGCTTGAAGTAGCGCGGCTCCCCGTCGATGTCCATGCGCTCGATCAGGCCGGCGCGGTCCCAGGCGTCGAACTCGTCCTCGCGCAGGTCCGGGATCGACTTGCGCAGCTGCGCCATGGCCGCGGCTCGGTCCAGGCTGAAGTCCAGGCGGATGCGGCGCATGCGTTCGCGCTGGTACTCCAGCGCCTCGCGCTGCGTCACCGGCAGCGCCGGATCGGCCAGCGCGGCGGCGATCCTCGCCTCGGCCCCGCGGAAGTCGCCACGGTCCACCGTCGCGACCAGCTCCGCCGGGGCGGGCGCCGGCACGCGCGCGCCGGCGGAAGACACCGTGATGGCCAGCAGCAACGCGGCCGCACCCAGCGGCGCCAGGCCCCGGCGGGACCTGCGCACGGCCAGTGATGCAAGGCGCTGGCGGCGGCGGTGTTCCACGGCGACACTTCCCCTTTGTGCGGTGGCAGGGCGTGATGTAACACGACCCCGGTAGCGGGTCAATAATTTATTCTTGACGGCGCCGATATTCGGAATAACTATTCTTCCGCAACCCGCCTCAAGGGGAGGATCCGGCGACATGAACGCCCTGAGTCACGCGCCCGCGGCCCGTCGCCGTGCGCACCGTCCGCGCGCCTGGCTGCTGCTGGCGGCGCTGCTGCCGGCCACCCTGGCCGCCCGCGAACCGGCGCCCGCGCCGGCCACGCCCACCGCCGTCATCGGCGTGACCTTGGCCGAGCTGACGCCGGAGCACTGGATCGCGCAGCTGCCCGATCCGGATGCCCTGGTCCTGGACCGTGCCCAGATCGAGGCGCAGAACGCGCGCATGCGCGCCATGGATCCTTCGATCCACGATATCGCCGCTCTGCCAGACCCGTTGCCGCGGGAACTGGTGCGCGAGCGGGTCGAGGCGCTGTCGGCGTCCCCGACCCGCACCTTGTACGACGTGCACGGCAAGGCCGTGCCGAAGCGCGAACTCGACGCGCTGCAGCGCGCGGTCGCGCTGGACGCGATCCCGGCCAGCCAGCCGCTGCGCTTCGGCCTGGTCGTGCACCGCGCCGCCCTGCGCGCGTTCCCGACCTCGCTGCGGGTGTTCAGTTCGCCCGGCGACACCGACATCGACCGCTTCCAGGAATCGGCGCTGTTCCCCGGCGACGCGGTGGCCGTGCTGCACCGCAGCCGCGACGGGCATTGGCTGTTCGTGGCCAGCGAGCGCTACAGCGCGTGGATCGAGGCCCGCCACGTGGCCATCGGCGAGCGCGACGCGGTGCTGGGCTACGCGCAACGCGCCCCGTACATCGTGGTGACCGGCGCCACCGTGCGCACCACCTTTACCCCGGAGGAGCCGCGCGTCTCGGCGCTGCAGCTGGACATGGGTCTGCGCCTGCCGCTGCGCAGCGACTGGCCCGCCGACCAGCGCGTCAACGGCCAGCACCCCTACGCCTCGCACGTGGTCGACCTGCCGGTGCGGGATGCCAACGGCCGGCTGGAGTTCGTGCCGGCGCTGGTGCCGCGTTCGGCCGATGTCGCGGACGACTATCTGCCGCTGACCCGCGCCAACCTCATTCGCCAGGCCTTCAAGTTCCTCGGCGAGCGCTATGGCTGGGGCCATTCCTACGATGCCCGCGACTGCAGCGGCTTCGTCTCGGAGATCTACCGCAGCTTCGGCGTGCTGGTCCCGCGCAACACCCGCGACCAGGCGGTGAGCCCGGCGCTGGACCGCATCGGCTTCGACCGCGGCGACAGCCGCGACAAGCGCATGGAAGCCGTGCGCGGCCTGCAGGCCGGCGACCTGGTCTACATCCCCGGCCACGTGATGGTGGCCATCGGCCACCAGGACGGCACCGCCTACATGATCCACGACACCAACGGCGGCAGCTGGCTCGGCGCCGGCGGCCAGCGCGTGCGCGCTGGCCTCAACGGCGTGTCGGTGACCCCGCTGGAGCCGATGCTGTTCGGCGACGAAGAAACCTACGTGGACCGCATGACCAGCATCCAGCGGATGCGGCCCGTGAATCCGGAAACCCAAGCCTCCCAATGAAGATCACCGACATCGAACTGGGCATGCTGCGCGTGCCCTTGAAGACGCCGTTCAAGACCGCGCTGCGCACCGTCGACACGGTCGAGGACATCGTCGTCCTGGTCCGCACCGACACCGGCCACACCGGCTACGGCGAGGCGCCGGCCACCGCGGTGATCACCGGCGATACCCACGGTTCGATCATCGAGGCGATCGACCGCTTCATCAAGCCGCGCCTGATCGGCCAGGAGATCGCCAACCTCAACCGCATCTGCGCCCTGATCCAGGGTTCGCTGGAGCGCAACACCAGTGCCAAGGCGGCGGTGGAGATCGCCATCTACGACCTGTGGGGCCAGCTGTACGACGCGCCGCTGTACAAGATGCTCGGCGGCGG
This sequence comes from Pseudoxanthomonas sp. J35, assembly GCF_000513995.1. Lineage (GTDB taxonomy): Bacteria > Pseudomonadota > Gammaproteobacteria > Xanthomonadales > Xanthomonadaceae > Pseudoxanthomonas. The sequence goes on along the minus strand of NZ_AZVB01000012.1, from coordinate 20,991 downwards.
CGACCCGGTGATCACCACCGACATCACCATCTCGGTGGACCACATCGACAAGATGGTGGCCGACTCGATCGCCGCGGTGGAGCGCGGCTTCGATTCGCTGAAGATCAAGGTCGGCAAGGACATCGGCCTGGACATCGAGCGGGTCAAGGCGATCCACGCCGCGGTCGAGGGCCGCGCCCTGCTGCGCCTGGACGCCAACCAGGGCTGGACCGCCAAGCAGGCGGTCTACGCCATGCACACGCTGGAGAACGCCGGCGTGCTGCTGGAACTGCTGGAGCAGCCGGTCAAGGCCGCCGACATCGAAGGCCTGAAGTACGTCACCGACCGGGTCCACACCCCGGTGATGGCCGACGAGAGCGTGTTCGGGCCGAGCCAGGTGTTCGACCTGATCCAGCGCCGCGCCGCGGACATCATCAACATCAAGCTGATGAAGACCGGCGGCATCTCCAACGCCATCCGCATCGCCGACATCGCCTCGATCTACGGGGTGCAGTGCATGATCGGCTGCATGATCGAATCGGCGGTCTCGGTCGCCGCGGCCGTGCACGTGGCCGTGGCCAAGGCCGACGCGATCAGCAAGGTCGACCTGGACGGTCCGTCGCTGGGCCAGTTCAACCCGGTCGAGGGCGGGGTGATCTTCAACGAGTCGGAGATCAGCATCACCGACGCGCCCGGCCTGGGGATCAGCGAGATCCGCGGGCTGGAGCTGCTGGCGCGCTGAGCGCCGGTTGCATGGCCGCCGTCCCCCGGACCAAGATCGCGCCCATGCCGCCACTGGTGAAGATCCGCTCCGAACGCGACCACATGTCGGCGATCGAACGCCGCATCGCCGACTTCATCCTCGACAACGCCCACCTGCTGCGCGACTACTCCTCGCAGCAACTGGCCAGCGCGCTGGGGGTGAGCCAGTCGTCGGTGGTCAAGTTCAGCCAGAAGTTCGGCTTCCGCGGCTACCCCGACCTGAAGTACAGCATCGGCCAGGCGGTGGCGCGCAACGGCGCCGACGCGCCGGCCCAGGCCGCCCCGGTCGCCGGCGAGCGCGACGACTTCGCCCGCATCGAGGAAGGCCTGCGCCGCAGCAAGGTCGCCGCCGAGGAGGAGACGCGGCTGCTCAACCCGCGCTCGCGGATCGAGGAGATCGTCGGCCTGCTCGACGGCGCCGACAAGGTCTTCGTGTTCGGCCTCGGCGACGACGGCCTGTTCGCCCGCGAGTTCTCCATGCGCCTGTCGCTGCTGGGCGTGCTGACCGTGCACCACGCCGACCCGATCCTGATGATGGCCAACCTGTCGGCGGCGCGGCCCGGCGACGTGATGCTGCTGTTCTCCGAGTTCGGCCAGCTGCCGCAGCTGTCGCAGATCAGCCGCCAGTTCCAGGCCTGCGAAGGCAAGGTGGTCTCGATCACCCGCCACACCGCCAACCCGCTGCGCGCCCACGCCGACGCCTCGCTGGTGGTGTCCGCGCACGACCCGCTGCCGCACGTGGAGGCGCTGCTGTACCGTTCCTCGCTGCAGTACCTGCTCGACTTCCTGTTCGTGCTGCTGTGCCACGCCAACCCGGAGCGGCACCGCCAGCTCGGCACCAACCTCGAACGCATCCGGCACCTGCTGGATACCTGACGGACCCGACCGCATGGCCTACTCTGCCGACCGCTCCCGTTCCACCTGCGCCGGCCGGTTCGGCGCCCGCCTCTGCACCCTGCTGCTGGCCCTGTGCGCGAGCGCGGCGGCGCTGGCCGGCAGTCCGCTGCAGGGCGCGCGCCAGCTGGTGCTGGTGACCACCGCCGGCTGGGACGCCAGCCAGGGCACGCTGCGCTACTACCAGCGCGAAGGCGACGCCGATGGCTGGCGCGAGGCCGGCGGTTTCGCCGTGGCGATCGGCCGCAACGGCAGCGCCTGGGGCACCGGCCTGCACGCCGACGCCGACCTGGGCGCAGGCCCGCGCAAGCGCGAGGGCGACGGGCGCAGCCCGGCCGGGGCGTTCGCGATCGGCCCGGCCTTCGGTTACGCCGCCCAGGCCGGCACCGCCGTGCCTTACCTGCCGATGCAGGCCAGCCACTGGTGCATGGACGTGCCAGACTCGCCGCACTACAACCTCATCGTCGACGCGCGCGAGGTCGGCGAGGCCGCCGTGGCCGGTTCCAGCGAACCGATGCGCCTGGACCTGCACGGCAAGGGCGACCCGCGTTACCGCCTGGGCCTGGTGATCGGCCACAACCCCGGCAACGTGCCGCAGGGCGGCAGCTGCATCTTCGCCCACCTGTGGCGCAAGCCCGGCGAAGCCACCGCCGGCTGCACCGCAATGGCCGACGCGGACATGGAGGCGTTGCTGGCCTGGCTGGATCCGGCCGCGCAGCCGCGCTTCGTGCTGCTGCCGGCGGCCGAGCACGCGCGCCTGGCGGCGGACTGGCAGCTGCCGGCCGCGCAGGAGGCCGTCCGATGAGGTGGCCGGGCGCGACCGCGCGGGTCCTGATCGCCCTGCTGGCCGGCGCCGTGGTCGGCTTGGCCCTGGCCCACTGGCATCCCGGCGCGGCGGCGACCGCCGCCAGCATCGCCCAGCCGGTCGGCAAGCTGTGGCTGAGCGCGCTGCAGATGACCGTGGTGCCGCTGGTGCTGGCGCTGGTGATCCTGGGCGTGGCCACCGCCGCCGACGCCGCCGCCTCCGGGCGCGTGGCCCGGCGCGCGCTCATCACCTTCGTGGTGCTGCTGTCGCTGTTCGCCGCCTACGCGGCGCTGGTGGCGCCGGCGCTGCTGTCGCTGGTGCCGCGCAGCCCGCAGCTGGCGGCGACCCTGCAGGCCTCGCCGGCGGCGATGGCGGCCGGCGAGGCGCCGTCGCTGGCGCAGTGGATCGGCAACATCATCCCCTCCAACGCGATCATGGCCGCCGCGCAGGGCGCGATGCTGCCGCTGGTGGTGTTCGCCCTGTTCTTCGGCTTCGCCCTCACCCGCGTGCCGGTGGACCGGCGCGTGCAGGTGGTCGGCCTGTGCCATGGCATCGCCGACACCATGATCGTGATCGTGCACTGGGTGCTGCTGGCCGCGCCGCTGGGCGTGTTCTCGCTGATGCTGGCGGTGTGCGCGCAGGCCGGCTTGGGCGTGGTCGGCGCGCTGGCCGGCTACATCGTCCTGCAGTGCGCGATGTACATCGGCGCGATCGTGATCTGCTACGGCCTGGTCGCGGCGTTCGCGCGGCGCTCGCCGGCGGCCTTCGCCAGCGCGATCCTGCCGGCGCAGGTGGTGGCCGCCAGCACCCAGTCCTCGCTGGCCTCGCTGCCGGCGATGCTGGAGAGCGCGCGCGAGCGCCTGGGGCTGTCGCCCTCGGTGGCGGCGCTGGTACTGCCGATGGCGGTGACCCTGTTCCGGATCACCTCGCCGATCCAGTACATCGTCGCCGCCGCGTTCGTGGCCTGGGCCTACGGCATCGAGCTTGGCGCGCTGCAGCTGGCCGCCGGCTCGGCGCTGGCGGTGGTGATCAGCCTCGGTTCGGTGGGCCTGCCCGGGCAGGTGAGCTTCATGGCCACGGTGATGCCGGTGACCCAGTCGATGGGCCTGCCGGTGGAACCGCTGGGCCTGCTGCTGGCGGTGGACACCATCCCCGACGTGTTCGCCACCACCGGCAATGTCACCGGCGACCTCACCGCCACCGCGATCGTCGCGCGCCAGAGCGGTGACGTCGCCGACACGCCACCGGCTTCGTGACGTTTCCCCGGCGGGGCTGAATCGCGCCTCCACGCGCTCACGCGTGGATCACCGCCGCGGCCCGACATTGGCGCCCTTGCCAATGCCGGAGCGCGCGATGAAGACCCGACGCATCTACTCGACCCCGAACCTGGCCGCGGCGCAGGCGGCGCTGGCCGCCGCCCACGAAGCCGGCATCGACCGCGACTCGCTGTCGCTGATCGCGCGCTCGGACATCGAGATGGAAGCGGTCCCCGACGACCTGCGCGAGGCGCACACCGATACCATTCCTGCGGCACTGCGCGGGGCCGCCGGCGGCGGCGCGGCGGGCCTGCTCGCCGGCCTGGCCGCGGTCGCGATCCCGCCGCTGGGCATCACCCTGGCCGGTGCCGGCATCATGGCCGCGGTGGGCGCGCTGGTCGGCAGCTGGTCTTCGGCCCTGATGGGCGCCACCGTGCCGGATCCGGTGCGCCGCCGCTTCGAGGAAGAGATCGAGGCCGGCCGCATCCTGCTGGTGATCGACGCCGAGGACGAGGCGCTTCCGCGTGCCGAAGCGGCCGTGCTGCGCGCCGGCGCGGCCCCCATGCCGTACGACGCACCCAGCGCGGTCAGCTGAACCGCGCCTGCGCATAACCTCGCGATCACGCCGGCGGACACCGGCGTTAACCGCCGCGCCGCTACGTTGCAGGCTCACCTGACCAGCGTGAGAGACGCCATGGCCCCGCAGCAACCCAGCTACCAGATCCCCGGCCGCGAACCGGTCGATTCGTTCACCGATTCGAGCTACTGGCAGCAGCAGTACAACCGCGAGCCCTACTACCTCGAGGGCGACAGCTACGAGGACTTCGATCCGGCCTACCGCCTCGGCTACGGCGCGCGCCGGCGCCACCCGCAGCACGACTTCGGCAGCCTCGAGGCCCAGCTGCAGCAGGAATGGGAAGCCAGCAAGGGGCCGTCGCGCCTGGACTGGAACCGCGCCCGCCACGCCGTGCTGCGCGCCTGGGAACGCGGCGAACCCCACGGCATCTGATCCGTATTGGATGGCGGACGGACGCGGATGCGCCCCGCGCGTCAGCGTCCGTCCGCCGGCGCGAGCAGTTCGAAGCGTGCGGGGGTTCCGGCGACTGAAGACGGCGCGATCCACACATCAAACGATCCGGGTTCGGCGCCATGCGTGCCGTCCGCCCGGGTAAATGCGAGTTCGCTGCGCGACAGGGTGAACTCCACGTCCCGGGTTTCGCCCGGCTGCAGCAGGATCTTGCGGAAGCCCTTCAACTCGCGCACCGGGCGCACCCGGCTGCCGACGCGGTCGTGCACGTACAGCTGCACCACTTCCTCCGCCGCGCGCTCGCCGCCGTTGCGCACCATGCAGCGCACGGTCAGGGTGCCATCCCATACCAGGGTCGCGGTATCGACGCGGGTTTGGCCGTACTCGATCCTGCCGTAGCCCAGGCCGTGCCCGAACGGATACAGCGCGGTGTTCGGGTACTCGCGCCAGCGCGCCTTGAACTCGGACATCTCCGGCGTCTCCGGGCGGCCGGTGCGCGGATGGCTGTAGAAGTACGGCTGCTGGCCGGAATCGTGCGGGAAGCTCACCGGCAGCCGGCCCGACGGGCTATATTCGCCGAACAGCACGTCGGCCACCGCGTGGCCGGTCTGGCTGCCGAGGAACCAGGTCACCAGGATCGCCTGCGCGTCGCGCACCGCGCCTTCCAGCGCCAGCGCGCGGCCGTTGCGCAGCAGCACCACCACCGGCGTGCCGGTCGCGGCCACCGCCTCGGCCAGCGCCTGCTGCGCCGGCGGGATGACGATGCGGGTACGCGACTGCGCCTCGCCGCTGTAACGCTGTGGCTCGCCGACCGCCAGCAGGACCACGTCGGCGCGGCGTGCCGCGGCCACCGCCGCTTCGATGCCGCCTTCGACAGGCGTTTCGAGGCCGCAGCCGTCGACCACTTCCAGCGTGCCGGATGACCCGTCGAGCGCAGCGGCGATGCCGGCCTCCAGGGTGACGTAGCGCGAGCGGTCGCCGAACAGGGTCCAGCAGCCTTCGATGTTGTCGCGGTCGCGCGCGAACGGGCCGATGAGCGCGACCCGCGCATCGCGACGCAGCGGCAGCACGCCGCCTTCGTTCTTCAGCATGACGATCGAGCGCCGCGCCGCGTCGCGGGCCAGCGCCTCGTGCGCCTCGCGGTGCGAAGTGTCGGCTTCGCGCGCCGGGTCCAGCGAGCGGTACGGATCGTCGAACAGGCCGATCGCCGCCTTCACCGACAGCACCCGCCGCACCGCCTCGTCCACCGCCTCGACCGGCACCACGCCGGACTCGACCAGCGCCGGCAGGTGTGCGGCGTAGTGGCCGCTCTGCATGCTCATGTCCATGCCGGCGGTGAACGCCAGGCGGGTGGCGTCGCGCTCGTCGGCGGCGTAGCCGTGCGCGACCAGCTCCATGTCCGCGGTGTAGTCGGACACCACCAGGCCGGGGAACTGCCATTCGCCGCGCAGCAGCGTGGTCAGCAGCGCGTGGTTGGCGCTGGCCGGGATACCGTTGATGTCGTTGAACGCGGTCATTACCGTCAGCGCGCCGGCGTCGAAGGCGGCCTTGAATGGCGGCAGGTGCACGTCGCGCAGCGTGCCGCGCGAGATCTCCACGTAGTTGTATTCCATGCCCGCGGCCACCGCGCCGTAGGCGGCGAAGTGCTTGGGCGTGGCCAGCAGCGAATCGTGCGCGCGCAGGTCCGGGCCCTGGAAGCCGCGCACGCGCGCGGCGGCGAACGCGCAGCCCAGGTGCACGTCCTCGCCGGCGCCTTCGGCGACGCGGCCCCAGCGCTGGTCGCGGGCAATGTCCACGGCCGGGGCGAAAGTCCAGTGCAGGCCGGCGGCGGTGGCCTCGATCGCGGTGGCGCGCGCGGTGCGCTCGGCCAGCTCCGGCTCGAAGCTGGCCGCCTCGCCCAGCGGGATCGGGAACACGGTGCGCATGCCGTGGATCACGTCGGCGGCCAGCAGCACCGGGATGCCGAGCCGGCTCTCCTCCACCGCCACGCGCTGGATCTCGCGACCCTGTTCCGCACCAACGCCATTGAACAGCGCGCCCACGCGGCCGGCGCGCACCTGCTCGAGCACTTCGGCGGCGTTGCGGACGTTGGCCTCCGGATTCACGTCCGGGGCGAAGGGGCGGACCATGTCGGCGAAGATGCCCAGCTGGCCGACCTTCTCTTCGAGGGTCATGCGCGCCAGCAGGGCTTCGACCCTCGCGTCGGTGGGCTTCGCTTCAATCGGCATGCGGCGGGGTGCGGCGTGGGGAAGGGGCCGATTCTAGCCGAGGCGTCCCCAACGGCCAGCGAAGCCCCGGAGGGGATCATGTAACGGGCTGTAACGGGCGCGTGCGGGCGAGGCCCAGGCAGAAAGAAAGCGGCGCGGAGCCCCGGAAGGGCCCCGCGCCGCTTGGCGCGCCGTCGTCACCCCGGTGCGCCAGAACCTTCGCGCCGGTCAGCGCGAACCGGTGACCTTCACCTTGGTGGCGTCGACCTTGGACACGCCCTCGATGCCCTTGGCGATCTCCTTGGCCTTGTCGGCCTGCGCCTGGGTCTCGGCGGTACCGGTCAGGTAGACCACGCCATTGACCGTGTCCACCTCGATCTTCGTGCCGGACACATCGCTGTCGGCCAGCAGGCTCGACTTCACCTTGGTGGTGATCCAGGTGTCGTTGACCGGCTGCGACGAATCAGCGTCGGCGGCCGGCTTCTTCTGCGGCTTCTCGTCATTGGCCAGCGCCATGTTGGCGCCCAGCGCGGCGACCAGGGCAACCGCGAGAATCGATGCATTCCTGCGCATTGGCGAAACTCCTTTCCTGTGGATGTGGGGCGAGTCTCGCGGTCCGTGCGTCTAGCATCGGTGAATCCTGGCGTGAAGGTTGTGCAGGATTCAGGCGTCCCCCGCTTGCCCGGACCACGCCTGCACGCGTGTAATCCGTGCTGGATTCCCGCAAGGACACGCGCATGGCAGGCATCGAGGTCGCGCTGGTCGGTTACGGCCTGGCCGGTCGCGTGTTCCACGCCCCGCTGATCGAGGCCACGCCTGGGCTGCATCTGCACACCGTGGTCTCCAGCGAACCGGCCAAGGTGCACGACAGGCTTCCGCAGGTGCACGTGCTCCCGGAGCCGGTCGCGGCCTTTGCCGAACCGGCGATCCAGCTGGTCGTGCTCGCCACGCCCAACGACACCCATGCGCCGCTGGCGCTGCAGGCGCTGGCCGCCGGCAAGCACGTCGTCGTCGACAAGCCCTTCGCCCTGGACACGGCCCAGGCGCAGGCGATGGCCGAGGCCGCGCGCAGGCACGGGCGGGTGCTGGCCGTGTTCCACAACCGGCGCTGGGACGCGGACTTCCTTGCCCTGCGCGGACTGCTCCAGGCCGGCGCGCTGGGCGAAGTGGCCGAGTTCCACTCGCACTTCGACCGCTTCCGCCCGCAGGTGCCGGACCGCTGGCGCGACCGCGCCGGCCCCGGCAGCGGACTGTGGTACGACCTTGGCCCGCACCTGGTCGACCAGGCCCTGCAGCTGTTCGGCACGCCGCTTGCCGTCCACGCCGACCTGGGCATGCAGCGCGACGGCGCCAACGCGGTCGACTACTTCCACGTGCAGCTGCGCTATCCACGCCTGCGCGCGGTACTGCACGCCGGCTCCCTGGTCCCCGGCCACGGCCTGCGCTTCGCCGTGCACGGCAGCGGCGGCAGCTGGATCAAGCACGGCCTGGATCCCCAGGAGGACGCGCTGCGCGCCGGCCACATCCCTGGAGGACCGGACTGGGGCCGCGATCCGCGCCCCGGCACGCTGCTGCGTGTGCAGCCGGACGGCAGCGTGCGCGAGGAAGCCTCGCCGACACCGCCGGGTGACTACCTCGCCTACTACGCGCAGCTGCGCGACGCGATCGCCGACGGAGCCCCGCTGCCTGTGTCCGTGGAGGATGCGCTGGCCACGATCCGGGTGATCGAGGCCGGCCTGCGCAGCAATGACGAACGGCGGGAGATCGCGCCTGCCTGACGGACGCGGGCGCAGCGGGGCAAGCCCCGCTCTACAGGAGCGCCGCGTCCCAGGCCCGCTCGCCGGGGGAGAGAAAAGAACGAAGCCACGATCCAGGCGGGCCGAAAGACGCGGTGGCGCGGGGGTATGCCGCAAGCGGCACATGGATGTGCCGCGTTCGCGCGTTGGAGCAGGACGCGGAACCGCGCGATGCGGCATACCCCGTGCTGCCGCGGCTCCGTCCGAAGCCTGCCACCTCAACGCCGTTGCCGTTGCTCTTGCTGTTGCTGTTGCCTTGCTGTTGCTGTTGCCTTGCTGTTGCTGTTGCCTTGCTGTTGCTGTTGCCTTGCTGTTGCCTTGCTGTTGCCTTGCTGTTGCCTTGCTGTTGCCTTGCTGTTGCCTTGCTGTTGCCTTGCTGTGCCCGACGTTGCGCCCACCCGCCGGCACTACTCGCGCTTCACCCCATGCCCGCCGAATCGGTCGCGCAGCGCCGCCAGCAGACGGTCGCTGAAGGACTCGCGGTCGCGCGAGCGCAGCCGCTCCAGCAGCGACAGCGTGATTACCGGCGCCGGCACGTCCAGCTCCACCGCCTCGGCCACGGTCCAGCGGCCCTCGCCTGAATCCGGCACCCACGCCGCGATCCCTTCCAGCGAGGGATTGTCGCGCAGCGCGTCGGCGGCCAGGTCCAGCAGCCAGGAACGGACCACGCTGCCATGGCGCCAGATCCCGGCCACCTGCGGCAGGTCCAGCGCCAGTTCCTCCTTGCGCTGCATGATCGCGAAGCCCTCGGCATAGGCCTGCATCATTCCGTACTCGATGCCGTTGTGCACCATCTTGGCGAAGTGGCCCGCGCCTTCCGGGCCGACCCGGCCCCAGCCGCGGTCCGGCGCCGGCGCCAGCGTCTCGAACAGCGGTCGCAGCCGCTCGCAGGCCGCCGCGTCGCCGCCGACCATCAGGCTGTAGCCCTCCTGCAGGCCCCACACGCCGCCGCTGGTGCCGCAATCGAGGAAGTCGACGCCCTGCGCGCGGCATTGCGCGGCGCGGCGCTGGCTGTCGCGGTAGTTGGAGTTGCCGCCGTCGACCACCACGTCGCCGCCATGCAGCAGCGGCAACAGCGCGGCCAGGGTGGCGTCGACCGGTTCGCCGGCCGGCACCATCAGCCACAACGCGCGTGGCGCCGGCAGCGCGGCCACCAGCGCCTGCAGCGATTCCACCGTCTCCAGCCCGTGTGCGCTGGCGGCGCGTTCGCGGGCGCCGGCGCCAGGGTCGAAGCCGACCACCCGATGCCCGCCACGCTTGAGCCGCGCGGCCATGTTCGCCCCCATCCGGCCCAACCCGATCATGCCGATATCCATGCCACCTCCGTTCGCGTCGACCGGCGGCCGCGCAGGTGCGGCGCGCCGGCCCGGGATCTCAACGCAGCCAGCCGCGGGCCAGCGCCCGCCGCGCATAGCTCCACAGGAACGCGGCAACGACCACCAGCAGCAGCGGCATCGCCAGCCCCGCCGCGCCGTAGGCCGCCCATGCCGGCGTCACCAGGTAGGCGCCAAGGAACTGCACCAGCAGCGCCAGCAGCGAGATGCCGAACATCGTCACTGCCCAGCGCCGCCGTACCAGCAATCCGATCGCGCCGAGCAGCCCACCAAACACGGCAAAGGCGAAGGCCACGTCCACCCATGCCGGCGTGGCCTGGTACACCTGCCGCTGCAGCTCGGTCAGGGTCGCCAGGCGGGTGTCGTCCATCGTCACCTGCACGTAGAACATCGCCACGCCGATCAGGTTCCAGACCAGCGTCAGGATCGCGAGAAGCCGGTAGGCCGTGGGCCTCGAGGCTACCGTTTGCGTCTGCATGTCTGCCTCCCCTTCCGCGGCGCCAGTGCCGCCGGGCCGAGCCTACGCCCTTGCCGGCGCCGGCGGCAGTGCCCCCCGGGCAGCGCCCGGCCGTGCCCGTCATCGGGGGCGCCGCGCCGGCGGACGCGGATTGCCCGCTTCCGTGTACGCGGGAGGTGAGTAGAAGTTGAGCGTGCGCAGCGGCGTCCGCCCGGTGTTGCGGATCTCGTGCGCCTCGCCGCGTTCGACCAGCAGCAGGCTGCCCTCGCCCAGCCGCCGGCGCACGCCGTCGACGATGGCCACGCCGCTGCCGGAGACCACGAACAGCCACTGCTCGACGGCGCGGTGGCGGTTGTCGGGCCCACCCTCGCTGTCGCCGGGGGCGATCACCATCTGCGCGGCCTGCACGCCGCGGCATTCGGCGACGAGACGGAAGCCGCGGCCGAAACGCAGTCTGCGGTGCTGCATCGTGGATGTTCCTCGCGACCGGGACCAGCGGATCGTCGCGCAGCGCGGCGTCAACGATGCGTCGGCGGCGGCTGAACGCGACAGTTTCCATGCACGCGAAGGCGGGTTGTTTCACGCTGCCTTGCGCGCGCGCCCGGTGCAATCGGCTTCCCCCATCCCCCACGGGCCACGCCGATGCTGATCCGCCTCGGGTTCGAGATCTCCTACCGCTTCCTGCAGCCCACGCCGATGGTGGTGATGCTCGACATCCATGGCTCGCGCAGCCACGACATCGTCGACGCGCAGCCGCTGTCGACCTGGCCGCTGCTGCCGACGCGGCAGTTCCGCGACGCCTTCGGCAACACCTGCACGCGCCTGTTGGCGCCGGCCGGACTGCTGCTGCTCACCGCCGACGCGGTGGTCCGCGACAGCGGCCTGCCCGACCGGCAGGCGCCCGACGCGATGCAGATGCCGGTGGAGGCGCTGCCGGACGAGGCCCTGGTGTTCCTGCGCGCCAGCCGCTACTGCGAGACCGACGTGCTGATGCAGTACGCCTGGGACCGGTTCGGCCACATACCGCCGGGCTGGGCGCGGGTGCAGGCCATCTGCGACCACGTGCACGAGGCGATCGAGTTCGGCTACCACCACGCCGACCCGACCCGCGGCGCACTGCGCGCGCTCGAGGAAGGCCGCGGCGTGTGCCGCGACTTCGCCCATGCCGCCATCGCCCTGTGCCGCTGCATGAACATCCCGGCGCGCTACTGCACCGGCTACCTCGGCGACATCGGCATCCCGCCGGTGGACGCGCCGATGGATTTCTCGGCCTGGTTCGAGGCCTGGCTGGACGGCGACTGGTACACCTTCGACGCGCGCCACAACACCCCGCGCATCGGCCGCGTGCTGATCGCGCGCGGCCGCGACGCGGCGGACGTGGCGATCAGCAGCACTTTCGGCCCCAACACCCTGGAGCGCTTCCAGGTGTGGACCGACGAGACCCGCCAGCCCCTGCTCGCTTCTCCGGGAGCCGCCGGGCTGGCGCTGGCAGGCTGAACCTTTCACTCCGTGTCATCGCCGCGTTGCCGCGCAGGCAACGTCGCGCCACGGAAGATGGGCGGCACGGTGCATTCGCGCCTGTCCCCGCACCACCGCAGTCCTCCGGGAGGAACCGATGAAAAAGATCCAGCTGCTTGCCCTTGCCGCCCTGACCGGCGCGTTCACCGCCGGCGCAGCCTTCGCCGGCGACGGCAACATGTCCAGCACCGACAAGGTGAAGAAGATGGACACCGATGGCGACAACCGCCTGAGCCTGGCCGAGTTCACCGCCGGCGGCCGCAAGACCGCGGACGATTTCGCCAAGTACGACGTCAACGGTGACGGCTACGTCACCGACGAGGAAATCGATGCCGGCAAGGAACGGGGCATGACCCCGGGCGAGAAGAAGGACGCGCGCGCCAAGGCGCATCCGGTGCCCAGCACCAATCCGAAGTCGCCCGCACCGATGCCGTAAACCAGCCGCCGGATACAGCCCCCTCTCCCCCGGGAGAGGGGTAGCGGACGTAGAGTCGGGCTTGCCCGACTGCCCGATGGGTACCCCCGCTCGCGTGAAGAAGCAGCGGGGCAAGCCCCGCCTCTACGGCTCCCTCTCCGCCCAAGCGGGAAACGCACCGGTAGAGTCGGGCAAGCCCGACTCTACCGGTGCGCTCCCCCGAAGGGAGGGGCTCCGGGCGCATGCTCACGCCCGCTGAACCCGGCCTGCGCAGACTGGGGCCGCCCTTCTTCAAGGCCCCCTCCGGATGGAAACCAGCGAATTGCACCGCGGCCGCCTGATCGACCACCTGCAACTGGTGGTGCGCGACCTCGACGCCAGCCGCGCCTTCTACGGCGCGGTGCTGCAGGCGCTCGGCATCCCGATCGGCGGCGAGGGCGAGGACTGGTTCTGGGCCGACGAACTGTTTGTGTCCACCGCCGGCAGCGAGGCAGCCACCGGCCAGCTGACCGGCCGCCACCACCTCGCCTTCCAGGCGCGCGACCGCGCCATGGTCGACGCCTTCCACGCCGCGGCGCTGGCCAATGGTGGCCGCGACAACGGCGCGCCGGGCCTGCGCGGCTACCATCCCGGCTACTACGCCGCGTTCGTGCTGGACCCGGACGGCAACAACATCGAGGCCGTGCACCACGGCCCGGCCGAGCGCAGCGCCGACTCGGTCCGCATCCGCTTCGAGGGATAGCCGCTATCCCCACCCTCGCCGGAGGACGCCCGCATGAAAGATCCCACCGCATTACCCCTGGCCCTGTACCGGGCCAACAGCGAGCTGCAGTCGCGCCTGGCCGAACTGGTCCAGGACAGTGCCCTGATGTGGCTGGAGTTCGGCCAGCGCATGATCAACGAGGGGATGGTCGACGACAGCAGCGACGTGCAGGAGATGCTGCGCACGCAGGACTGGCAGAAGCTGCTGTCGCTGCCGGCCGACGCGTTCTGGCGCCAGCTGCAGCAGCGCTTCGGCGACCACCAGGCGGCCGCGGAGATCGCCGTCGCCGCGCAGGCCGGGTTCGCCCAGGGCGTGCAGGAAGCCTTGCAGGCCTGGCAGCGCGACACCGTCGCCGCGCTGGACGAGGCCGGCCTGGCCTCGGCGGCGCCGGCGTTCGATCCGGCCTGGGCCAATGTGTTCGAGGGCTGGGACGCCTGGCTGCACCCGCCCGGCGTTGCCGCCGCCGGCGCGAGCGAAGGCGCGGCCAGGCGCCCGGCCACCACTCGGACCAAGGCGACGAAGAAGCAGGTGCCTGCGAAGAAGGCGGCTTCGCGCTCCAGCAGTACCGGCAAACCCGCGCGCCACTGACGTCGCTGCGCCGGGGTAGCGGATGATCGCGCGCGGCCACGCGAGCGGTTGCACGGGCGATACTGCGCGCGGTCACAGGCAAGGAGGTCCCATGCGCCGCAACCCCGATGCTTCCCGCGTGGCGCTGGCCGCGCTGCTGGCCCTGGCCTGCACCGGCGCGCTGGCCGCCACCTCCCATCCGGCGCCCGAGCCGCTGTGGGTGGCCGAGGGCTTCAGCACGCCCGAGTCGGTGGTGTTCGACCCGCAGCGCAGCGTGTTCTACGTATCCAACATGGCCACGCGTGGCGAAGGCGCGGTGCCGGGCGACGGTTTCATCAGCCGCCTCGATAGCGACGGTCGCGTGCTCGACCTGCAATGGGTGACCGGCCTGGAGAACCCCAAGGGACTGGCGCTGGCCAACGGCCGCCTCTACGCCGGCGACGACGATGCGCTGGTGGAGATCGACATCGAGGCCGGGACGATCCTCGCCCGCCATGCGCCAGCCGATGGCGGCCCGGGACAGTTCAACGACGCCACCGCCGATGCCGACGGCAACGTCTATGTCTTCAGCCGGCACCTGGACACCGTGTTCCGCCTCGCCGGGGGGCGCTTCGAGCCGTGGCTGGAACTGGATCCGGCGGTGACCGGCCGGCCCAACGGCCTGCGCGTGGACGGCGAACGCCTGCTGATGGGCAGCTGGCAGGTGCCGCCGGATGGCCAGCAGCTCGGCCACCTGTCGACAGTGGCGCTGGCCGACCGCACCCTGGGCCGCATCGGCAGCGCGCCGATCGGCCATATCGACGGCATCGAGCCGGACGGCCGGGGCGGCTGGACGATCACCGACTGGACCCGGGGCCAGCTGCTGCACGTGGACGGCGACGGCAATGCCACGCCGCTGCTGCAGCTGGCGAAGGGTTCGGCCGACCACCTCTACCTGGCCGACCGCCAGCTGCTGGTGATCCCGCTGCTGCTGGACGACCAGGTGCGCGCCTACCGCTGGGCGCCGGCGCCGGCCGAGTAGGCGGCTTCAGCGCGGCCCGCGTCCCCACGGATGCGGGCCGGGCGGCGGCCCCATCCACGCACCAGGCGGCAGGCCATCGAAGGTGCCGACGTCCAGGCGCAGGTTGAAGCTGCGCGGGTTGCCGTCGTCGTCCGCCGATTCCTTGCAGTAGTTCAACGACGCGGCCTGCCAGTTGCTGTTGCCGAACCGCGAGGAATGGCCGATGCCGGCGCTGACGCTGCCGGTGACGTCGCGCTCGCTGCCATCCGGCGCGGTCGGGCAGGCGCTGCGACGCGCCACGGCCGTGCCTTCGCTGGCCGGCACGCCGGAGGTGTCGCCGTACCAGGTCCCCGGCGGATCGTTACGGTAGGCCTGGTCGGGCAGCGACAGGTCCAGCGTGTCGAGCTCGCCCGGCTGCATGGCTTCGCCGGCGAAGGCCGGCATGGCGGCCAGCGACAGGATCAGGGCACAGGCGATAGTCGGGCGCATCGTGTTCCAGGTTCCTCGCGTCCCCGCAAGGGACGGCATCGGAGCCATGCTGGCACCCGCGGGTTGAACGGCGGCTGGCCGCTGGCATCCGCAAAGGGAACCTTCGCAGCGATCAGCGCTTGCCCAGGCGCCGCGCATTGGCGCCGGCCTTGCGCCGCACCGGCGCCAGGCCACGCCCGGCGATGCGCTCCAGCGCCGCCGCGCCCTGCGCGAACTGCGCGGCCGGTCCCGCGCCGGACAGCAGCGACAGCGCCAGCTGCTGCTGGGCGAGGGTGGTCTCGGTCCACATCGCCATCCAGGCCTGGGCGAAGGCGAAGGGCTTCTCCATGACCATGCCGGCGAACTCGCGGCGGTCGCGGGCCGAGGGCAGGGCGCCAGCCTGCGCCATGCGCTGCAGCCGCGCGGCCATCACCTGTGGCACCGACACGCCCAGCTCCAGCAACTGGGTAGCGGCGGTGGCCGGGTTGCGCGTGCAACGTGGCATCGGCGGTTCCTCGCGGGGACAGGCACCAGCCTGCCAGAGGCGATGGAAGCGCCGGTGAAAGCCTCAATGCGCCAGCGGGTAGGTCTTCTCGCCGGCGGTGATGCGCAGCGGCAGGCGGTTCTCCGGCGGCGCGGTCGGGCAGACCACGTGGCCGTTGAGCGCGCACGGCGGGTTCTGCGCACGGTTGAAGTCGAGCACCACGCTGTCGCCTTGCGGCGCCGGCACGTACAGGAAGCGCGCGCCACCGTAGGTTTCGCGGCCGCTGGTGCGGTCGGCGATGATGAAGAACAGCTCGTCGCCCTCCTTCTCCTGCACCGGCAGCAGCACGTGGCGCTGGCCTTCGAGCTCGAACTCGGCCTGCCCCGGCACGCGCGCCGGTTCGATCGTGCCGTTGGTGGTGACCAGGTCCAGCGTGCGCGCCGGCTCGAACGCGGTCCACTTCGCCTCGATGCGCCAGGCCGGATCCACCGGGAAATGCGGCACGCCGGCGAACGCCTTCAGCGCCGGCGATTCCGGATCGCGGTACCGCCAGCCGTACACCTCGCCGGTGCGTACCAGGTAGAAGCGCTGCGCGCCGGAATGGATACCGGTCGGGCCGCCCTCGTCGAGCTGGGTCAGCAGCGGACCGCCGGCGAACGGCTTGCCGTCCACCTGCAGGCCGGCACCGGCGGCCGGCTGGAACACCGGCGCGCCATCGGCGGGCACGGTCAGCACGCCCCAGTGCGCCGGACCGCCGGGCACGACGATGTCGTTGTCATTGGCGCTGCCGACGCGGTGCGTGCCGACGGCGACCTGGCCCGAACCGGTGAAGCTGAGCCAGCCGTCCGGATCGCGCAGCCTGGCCTCGCGCTCCTGGCGCCACTGCTCGACCGAATCGAGATAGGCCTGGTCCTTGCTGGCGGCGTCGGCAGCTGCGACCGCATCGGCGCTGGACGTGGTGCTTTCCTGCGCGGGCTTGCAGCCGGCCAGGGCGAGCACGGCGGACACGGAAACGGCGATCAGGCGGGCATGCTTCATGGTGGCGTAGGGTCGTGGGGAAACCCTGCCCACGATACGCCGTCGGCCGGGGCGCGCCCAATCGCCGCGTTCGCCGATCACATGCTTCGATGGCATCAGCGGAGTGGCGCCACGGATGCGTGGCGCCATGCGTGCGTATCAAGCATGCGTCACTGCGATCCGATGCAAGCGTCCGTCAGCCGCCCAGCTCCGGATCGAGCAGCAGCAGCGCCGCGGCAGTCGCAGCGAAGTACACGCGCCGCTCCTCGTCCAGGCCGCGGACCAGGTGCACGCGTCCATGGTTCACCACGTCGACCACGGCCAGCGTCACGTCGCCATCGACGATGGCGTAGCCGGTGGGAATGCCGGAGGCGACCGGCGTGCTGTCGTAGGCATGGATCGCGCGCACCGCGTATTCGCCGCCCCACGGCGCGGCCAGGCGACCGTCGTAACGGCCGGCCTCGCGCACGATCTGCAGCGGCTGCGCCTCCTGCCCGTCCAGGCTCAGGCCGCAGGCCAGCAGCGGGCCGGCCATCGCGGTGAGGTCCACTTCCAGGCGGCGCGATTCGCTGCCGGTGCCGGCCGTCCACGCACGCGCATGGCACTGGACCTGCACCGGCGGCAGGTCGCGCGCCACCAGGGTGTACGCATATGGTCTGGAGGTGCGGGTCAGGTCGGCGACCAGCGCCGGCACCGTCCAGGAGAACGTCGAGCCCTCGCGCATTTCCAGCGCGCTGTAGGGACCGAAGCGCACCGGCTCGCCGAAGCGGCGCGGCGAATGGCCGCTGACGTCGTAGGCCTCGGCCTGCTCCGCAAAACCCGCCGGCAACCGGACCTGCGCGGTGGTGCAGGCCGACAGGAGCAGGACGAGGGCGATAGCGGGCAGGGCAGCGATGGGCGTGCGCATGGAGGATCCCCTTGGGTTCGCTGCCAAGCCTAAGCCGGGCCGGGGCGGGGGCCGCCCTGCCATTGGTTGGTGCCCGCGGCGATCATTCAGCCGCGGTTGCCGGCCCCGTTCACGGCGCCTGTTCGGGCTTCGGCTTCGGGTACCACAGCGCGTTGACGATGATCCAGCGTTCGCCGAAACGGCCGATGTGGAAGAAGTCGACGAACCACGGTGTCTCGGCACGCACCACCGCGGCATTGCCGGCCACGTCCAGCACCGTGCAGCTGCGGTCCCACTGCGCCTTCGGCGTCTTCAGCACGCCCTGCCGGGTCAGTGCGACCAGCTCCTCCTTGCCCATCCGGCGCAGGCCCAGGCGCTCGTCCGGCGTGTCGCCCAGCACCGCACGCTTGGCCAGGTCCGGATGCAGCGCGCGCGCCACCCGCGCCGGGTCGCCCTCGAGCTGGCCGTCGACGTAGTCGAAGCAGGTGGCCTCGATCGCCGCGCGGGTGGCGGGCTCGATGGCGGGTGCGGCGGACGCCGCGGCCGCGGCCGCGGCGAGAACGAGGGTGGCGAGTGACACGTGACCTCCGGATCGGAATGGATGCAATGGAATGGATGCGGCTCAGCGCGGCGCCTCGGTCTCGCCCTGCTCCGCCAGCGGGCGCACATGCTCCAGCAGGCTGACCAGGGTCTTGCCCGGCTCCTCCCACGGGATCATGTGTGCCGAGCGCTCGAACCACACGCCGGCCTTGTACGGCGCCTGCACCTGGGCCAGCCAGGCGGCATTGGGTTCGGACGGCGTGGTGTAGTCGTGGCGGCCCATGAACATCACCACCGGGATGGGGAAGCGCTTCACCCCGGTGAAATCCACCTGCAGGAACTCGTCCAGCAGCCGGCCCAGGGTGAACACGTTGCCGGCGTTGATCGCGCAGCGCGCCGCGTCGTCGTAGTCCGGCGACAGCCGCGGCCCCTGGAAGAAGTACTTCGACTCGTCGCGGAACGCGCTCATCCCGCCGTAGTACTGCGGCCACTTGCGGGCGATGACGATGCGGTCGCGGGTGATCGGCTGGTCGCCCGGATACGGCGCGATCGATTCCATCTCGCGCACCGCCGCCAGGTTGCCGCGCTCGCGCGCGGTGCGCAGGCCATACTCGAAGCTGACCCGTTCGTTGGTGCGCACGTTGATCACCTGGCCCATGCCGACGTAGGCGTGGAACAGGTCCGGCCGCTGCAACGCCGCGTGCATGGCCACCACCGTGCCCCAGCTGTGCCCGGCCAGGACCAGCTTGCGCTTGTGGTAGCGCTTGCGCAGGTACTCGGCCAGTTCGATGGCGTCGTCGACGTAGCGCTGGATCCTGATCGTGTCGGCGACGGCCTCCTGCGGATTGAGCAGGAAGGTCTTGCCGGCGCCGCGCTGGTCGTAGTTGGCGACGGTGAAGTATTCCTCCAGCGGACGCTGGAACTGCCACAGCGTCGGGGTCACCGGCGAGGCCGGGCCGCCGTGCACCAGCAGCAGCAGCGGATTGTCGCGGTCCTGGCCACGCACGTTGACCCACTGCTTCAGGCCGCCGATCTCGACCGCGTAATCCTCCTGCACGCCGGTCGGCGCGGTGATGCGGCCGAGGTCGGCGATGATCTCGCGCGCCGGCGCGTAGCTGGAGCGATCGGGGCAATCCTCGGCCAGCGCGGGCAGCGACAGCACGGGCAGCAGCAACGATGCCAGCGCCAGCAGCATGCGCGAGGGACGGCGTACACGGGACAGGATGGGCATGCGACCTCCGTAACCAGGGAAGCGGCGGATGCTAGTCGCACCGCCGGGACGATGCTGCGACAGCAGTCGCAGGAACGTCGCGGGCCGTTGGTCATCCCCACGCGCGGCAGGGCGCGGACACTGCGGACATCGCGGACGTCCGCGGACACGCCCGCGGCGACGCCGGAGCCGCGGCGACTCCGGCGAACTGCGCACGTGCATCGCATCGCGCGCGATGGAACGCCGCACGAATCCTCAGTAGCGCGCCGCCGCCAGCGGCGCGTCGGCCCACTGCCAGGCCGCGGCCTGGCGGCCGGCGGTGGCCCCCGCCTCCGCGGTCCTGCCCAGCGCGCGCTGCGCCTGGGCGAGGCAGAACAGCGACCAGCCATTCTCCGGATAGTTGCGCAGGTCCTGCGCGAACACCTCGGCCGCGCCTTTCGCGTCGCCGGCATCCAGCAGCGCCGCGCCCAGGTACGGGCGCACCTGTAATGACCCAGCGGTTTCTGCACAGGTCAGGCCGCTAACGCATATGCCTCAGCGGGTGTCTTCATGCCCAGCGCCTGGTGCGGGCGCCGGTGGTTGTAGAACTGGATCCAGTCGCCGACCACGCGGGTGGCGTGCTGCTGGCTCTCGAAGCGGTGACGATGGGCGCACTGTTCCTTCAAGGTGCGGATAACCCGCTCGACCATGCCGTTCTGCTGCGGGCAGTGGGGGGTGATGAACTCCTGGCGCAGGCCGTAGCTGCGGACCAGCCGGGTGTAGTCACGACTGGTGAAGACCAGGCCATTGTCCGAGCGCAGCAGGAAGGGCGTCGGCACGCGACCCAGCACGCCGAAGCGGGTGATCAACGCCTGCTCCAATGCTGCGGCTGCCGTCGTCGCCTTGCCGCTGCGCGACAGCTGCCAGCCCAGCAACTGCCGGGTGTAGCAGTCGATCACCAGCGCCAGGGTCAGCCATCCATCACGGCCGCCCCAGATCCGGCACAGGTCGGTCGCCCAACGTTCGTCAGGCGCCTGCGCCACCGAAGGCAGGGCCTGGATCCGCGGCCGCATGCCCACGGCCCGCTTGCGGACCTGCCAGCCCATCAGCTGGAACACCCGCTGCACGGTGTTCTTGTTCATGCCCAACAGCCCGGCCACCGTGCGGTAACCGAACGAAGGCTCTTCCTCGATCAACGCTTTGATCGGCTCGGCCAGCTCCGGCTTCACCGACGGCGGCGCCTTGGTTGGCCGGTAGTACACGCTGCGCCGTGCCACCCCGAACCAGCGACACAGCTGCACCATCGACACCTCGAACCCGTCCGCCCGCAGTCCCTGCTGGATCGTGACCATCAGGTCTCGTCCTTGCCCAGCAGGGACGCCAATTTTTTGGTTCTTCTCCCAAGTGAGGGAGAGAGGCACACGGCCGACCCGGCAGACTTGCTGGTGTCTAGACAACAAACTGGGGCCGGCCGTGGCCGAGTTGGATTGTATGTTCCCGCTGGGAGGCTGGGCGGGATATGGCGTGAGCCGCTGGCATCGCGAGCCGCGCGGCGGCCAACGCTGGCTGGTGATCGAGCTTGATCCGCAGGAGGGCGTGCGGCGTTGCTGCAGCGGCTGCGGCCAGC
>NZ_AZVB01000002.1 GCF_000513995.1 Pseudoxanthomonas sp. J35 | reverse complement strand
TATACCGCCGTGGACAAGGCCGAGACCGACCGCGACACCGCGTTCCGGATCAATGCGGACGCCCCCGGTGCGCTGGCGAAGGCCTGCGCCGACCTCGGCATCCCGTTCGTGCATTACTCCACCGACTACGTGTTCGACGGGCAGGGCACCCGGCCGTACCGGGTCGACGATCCGACCGCNCCNCTGGGCGTGTACGGGGCCAGCAAGCGGGCCGGCGAACAAGCGGTGCGTGCGGCCGGCGGCCGCCACCTGCTGTTCCGCACCGCGTGGGTCTATGCCGCGCACGGGCACAACTTCCTGCGCACGATGCTGCGGGTGGGCGCCGAGCGCGACGAACTGCGGGTGGTGGCCGACCAGGTCGGCACGCCGACCCCGGCGGCGCTGATCGCCGACGTCACTGCCAACGCGCTGGGCAAGGCGCTGGCCGATCCGGGCATCGCCGGCACCTGGCATCTGGTCGCCGATGGCCAGACCAGCTGGCACGGCTTTGCCGAGGCGATCTTCGCCGAGGCGGTGGCCGCCGGCCTGCTGGCGCGCGCGCCGAAGGTGCAGGCGATCACCACCGCCGAGTACCCAACCCCGGCACAACGGCCGGCGTACTCGTGCCTGGATACCGCCACGCTCAAGCGCGACTTCGGCGTCGAGCTGCCGGACTGGCGCGAGGGCCTGCGGCGCGTGATCGCCGGACTGGCGGCCTGAGCGGGAGCCGTGGCGATCCGCAGCGCGGATCGCCACGGAAGTGCTGCATCAGCCGAGCAGCTTCGAGATTTCCGCGGTGCGCGCGCGCATCAGCTCCGCGTCGCCGCGGGCCTCGACGTTCAGGCGCAGCAGCGGCTCGGTGTTGGAGCTGCGCAGGTTGAAGCGCCAGTCGCCGAAATCGGCGCTGATGCCGTCGGTGTGGTCCAGCGCCGGCGACTGCGCGGCGAAGTGCTCCATCACCCGCGCCACCGCCGCCTTGGCATCGGCCACGCGGAAGTTGATCTCGCCGCTGCACGGGAACTTGCGCACGCGGGCCTCGACCAGATCGCCCAGGCTGCGGCCGGTGGTGGACACCAGGCCGGCGATCAGCAGCCACGGGATCATGCCGGAGTCGGCGTAGGCGAACTCGCGGAAGTAGTGGTGTGCGCTCATCTCGCCGCCGTACACCGCGTCCTCGGCGCGCATCTTCTCCTTGATGAAGGCGTGGCCGCTCTTGCACAGCACCGGCACGCCGCCGGCTTCCTCGACCTGCTCGACCGTGTTCCAGACCAGGCGCGGGTCATGCACGACCTTGCCGCCGGGCTTCTTGGCCAGGATCGCCTGGGCCAGCAGGCCGACCAGGTAGTAGCCCTCGACGAAGTCGCCCTTCTCGTCGAAGAAGAAGCAGCGGTCGAAGTCGCCGTCCCAGGCGATGCCGAAGTCGGCGCCATGCGCGCGCACCGCATCGATGGTGGCCTGGCGGTTCTCCGGCAGCAGCGGGTTGGGAATGCCGTTGGGGAAGCTGCCGTCCGGCTCGTGGTTGATGCGCACGAACTCGAAGGGCAGGTGCGGGGCGAGCAGGTCGACGATCGCGCCGGCGCCGCCGTTGCCGGCGTTGACCACCAGCTTCAGCGGCTTCAGCGAGGGCACGTCGACGTAGGACAGCAGGTGCGCGATGTAGGCCGACTTGTCCAGGTGGGCGCGCTCGCCGGCGACCGGCGGGGCCGGCGGGGCGGTGTCGGCCTCGGCCGCGTCGGAGATGGCGAACAGGCCGGTGTCCGAGGAGATCGGCCGGGCCTGCTCCTTCACCAGTTTCATGCCGTTGTAGTCCATCGGGTTGTGGCTGGCGGTGACCATCACGCCGCCGGCCGCGCCGAGGTGGTCGACCTGGAAGTACACCTCCTCGGTGCCGCACAGGCCGATGTCGATCACTTCCCGGCCCTGGCTGCGCAGGCCGGCCGACAGCGCCGCCTGCAGGCCGGGGCTGCTCAGGCGCACGTCATGGCCCAGGACCACCGGGCCTTCGCCCAGCTGCGCGGCGAGGGCGACGCCGATGCGGCGGGCCAGGTCTTCGTCGAGTTCGTCCGGAACCCGGCCACGGATGTCGTAGGCCTTGAAAGCGGGAAGCGTCATCGGGATTCCACGTGTGGGGTGGGAAACGCCCGATTCTAACTCCGGCCCCACTCCGCCCGGCGCGAACAGTGCCCGAAAGTCCAAGCCCGCCGCGGCCGGCAGCCCCTAGAATACGGGCGGTACCGCTATCTGGAGGTCGCGAGATGGGCAACGAAGCAGCACGCGCGGGCAAGGTCCGGCCGGATGCACGGACGGCACTGGCTGACCTGGTCGCCGACGGGCAGACCCTGGCGGTCGGCGGGTTCGGCCTGTGCGGCATTCCCGAGGCGCTGATCGCCGCGCTGCGCGATTCGGGAGTGAAGAACCTCACCGTGATCTCGAACAACGCCGGCGTCGACGGCTTCGGCCTCGGCCAGCTGCTGGAGACCCGGCAGATCCGCAAGATGATTTCGTCCTACGTGGGCGAGAACAAGGAATTCGAACGCCAGTTCCTGGCCGGCGAGCTGGAGCTGGAGTTCAACCCGCAGGGCACCCTGGCCGAGCGCCTGCGCGCCGGCGGCGCGGGCATCCCCGCGTTCTTCACCGCCACCGGCTACGGCACGGTGGTGGCCGAGGGCAAGGAGACCCGCGAGTTCGACGGCAAGCATTACGTGCTGGAGACCGCGCTGGTGGCCGACGTGTCGCTGGTCAAGGCGTGGAAGGCCGACACCGCCGGCAACCTGGTGTTCCGCAAGACCGCGCGCAACTTCAACCCGGCCTGCGCCATGGCCGGCAAGGTCTGCGTGGCCGAGGTCGAGGAAATCGTCGAGGTCGGGGCGATCGACCCGGACCAGGTGCACCTGCCGGGCATCTACGTCGACCGCATCGTGCTCAATCCGAACCCCGAGAAGCGCATCGAGCAGCGCACCGTGCGTCAGGAGAACAAGTGATGGCCTGGACCCGCGACGAGATGGCGCAGCGCGCCGCCCGCGAACTCACCGACGGCGCCTACGTGAATCTGGGCATCGGCCTGCCGACCCTGGTGGCCAACCACATCCCCGAGGGCGTGGACGTGTGGCTGCAGTCGGAGAACGGCCTGCTGGGCATCGGCCCGTTCCCGACCGAGGACGAGGTCGACGCCGACCTGATCAACGCCGGCAAGCAGACCGTCACCGCGCGCCCGGGCGCCAGCTACTTCGGCAGCCACGATTCCTTCGCCATGATCCGCGGCGGCCACATCGACCTGGCCATCCTCGGCGCCATGCAGGTCACCGACAAGGGCGACCTGGCCAACTGGATGGTGCCGGGCAAGATGGTCAAGGGCATGGGCGGCGCGATGGACCTGGTCGCCGGCGTCAAGCGCGTGGTCGTGCTGATGGAGCACACCGCCAAGAACGGCGAGCACAAGATCCTGCCCGAGTGCACCCTGCCGCTGACCGGCGTGGGCGTGGTCGACCGCATCATCACCGACTTGGCGGTGTTCGACGTGACCGCCGAGGGCCTGGTGCTGGTGGAGATGGCGCCAGGGGGGGACCTGGAGACGTTGCGCGCGAAGACGGGCGTGCCCTTCCGCCAGGCGTGAACCTCAGTGCGGCCGGATCCGGCCGCGACCGGTGAAGGCGTCTTCGACGGCCAGGCCGGACAGGCACGGCGCGCGCCACAGCCCGTTGCCCAGGCACTGCAGCGGGCGCTGCACCAGCACCGGGTCGAAGGCCAGTGTCGCCGCGTCCTCGCCGCAGACCGCGCCGACGGCGTCGACGAACTGCAGTGCGCCGGCGTGGATGCGCCCGAGCACTTCCAGTTCCGCGGAGGCCAGTTCCGGTTCGCCGTAGTGGGGCACCGGGCTGCCCCGCTCGAGCGAGAAATGCGAGAACTGCGGGTGGGGCGCGGTCAGCAGGGCCTCCAGCAGCAGGTCGTTGCGCAGTATCGTGCTCGCGGCTTCCGGGCCGCGACCGTCGTGGTAACGGGCCGCCGCCCATTGGCCCTCCAGTCCGTCCGCCGAGCGGCGGTCCAGCGCGAAATAGGCGCCGTCCAGCGCAACGTCGAACGCCCGCGCCAGCGATGCCTGGATCGAGCCGGAGTAGCCCAGGTCGGCGACGATCGCGCGCCGGTCGCCCACGCACTCGTCCCAGTACGCGCGATACGCCTCCCGCTCGCGCGCGGCCAGCTCGAGCAGTCCGGGCAGGGCCGGCGCCAGGAGGCGGACGACGGTTTCGTGCATCTCGGGCAGGTACACGTCCTTGCCGGTTTCGCCGGAACCGAGCGCCGCGCGCGCGGCCGCGGCGGCCGCCTCGCCGAGGCGCGCGCGCAGCAGCCCGTCGAGGGTGCCGTTGTAGGTGCCCCGCAGCTGGCGCCCGAGGTCGGGAGCGGAATGCAGGCTGGCCATCCCGCTCGCACGGCGCGAGGTAAGGAAGTAGCGCCCGTCGACGGCGGACAACGCCGGAGCGACGGCCTGCAGGCGGGAAAACGCCTGCGAGAGAAGATGTCCCTCGCGGCTCAGGAACAGGATGGCCCCGCATCCGCGTTCGGCGGCGCTCCTTGCCACCCAGGGCAGGTAGTCGACCAGCAGGGGGCCAAGCACGCAGTAGCCCACGTCCTCCGGTTCCAGCACCGGCGTGGGGATCCAGCGGTCCGGCGTGGTGTCCATCTTCGCGGCGAAGCGGTTGGCGAGCAGGCCGAGCCACAGCTGGTCCGCCCATGGAGCCGAGTCGAAACGCGCCGGTCGCAGGGGGCGCAGCGCCGGATGCACGTCGAGCAGCGCCGACGGCCGCACGACGTGGACCGGCGCCGGCAGGCCGTGCCTGCGCGGCAGCTGGATGTCGGAGTGTTCGTTGTCGCCGACATGGAGCCACTGCGCGGGGGATACCCCCAGTTCGTCCGGCAGCGTCTGCCACAGGAGGTCGGCGTCCTTGCGCATGCCGGTCTCGCAGGAAACGCGGAACTCGCGCGGGAGCCCGGAGATCGTCGGCGGAAGCACCTTCCTCAGCGTCGCGGCATCGAGGTACATGTCCGAGAGGACGACGAGGTCGCTGGCCGCCTCCAGCCTGGAAAGCGGCCCGGCCACGCTCTCCCGCGGCGCCAGGTGGCGCGCCTCCAGCTCCAGCTCGAGCTCCTTCAGCCGATCCACCGGGACGTTCCTGGCGTCGGCCAGGCCGGCCATGGCGCGATAGATCGCATCCAGGTCCATGTCGCTCCCGGCATTGGCGCGTGCCTTCGCCTCGGCGCGCGCGCGCAGCTCCGCGAACCCTGCCACCCCGTAACGGCGTCCGGCGCAGTGCGCCAGGTATGCGCGGGCCCCGTCGGGGGTCAGGAACGGACGCACCACCAGGGTGTCGAACAGGTCGGTGGTCACCCGCCTGGCGCCCACCGCGGACAGCGCCAGCCGGGCTTCGACCGGCGAGGAGAACAGCTCGACCCAGTTGCGCTGGCCCTCGGCGGAGATGCCGTAAGACCCCTCAATCCCGGCGACGAACCCGCGGTTCCGCACCACCGCGACGAGCAGGCGTTCGACCGCGTGCTGCAGGGTCCCGTCCGTCTGCCCGCGTTCTTCCGGGAAGTCTTCGTACTCCAGCCCAAGGTCGAACAGCGGGCGCAGCGCCTCCACACGCCCCCAGAACATCGAACCGGCGGGGAAATCGAAGTAGCGGCCCGGCTCCACCGGGATGCCCAGGCGCCCGCCGAGTTCCCGGCAGGCGCCGAGGTTGCTCAGCCAGGTGTGTGCCCATGCGGGGACGCCGGGGAAGCTTTCCGGATACAGGATGCCCAGCTGGGGATCGGCCTGGAACCGGCCGAGATGGCGGGCGATCCCGTCGGTGCTACCGAGCAGCCCGTCGAGCAGGTAGCGACGCCAGCCGTGCTGGTCGCCGCCGGTGTAGAGCGACTTCTTGGTATGGACGTGCGCGAAGACGTCGAGCGCGAGGATTTCCTCGCGGAAGGTGACCAGCATGGGGGCGATGTCGCGCCCGCGGTTCGGCACCACCCTGACGACCAGCTCCGTTACCTTGCCCAGCCGGGAAAGCCCCGCTTGGGCGCGCTGCCGCGTCGCCTCGTCCGGCACCGACACCAGCAGCCTGTACGGGACGGGCATCCGCGCCAGGTAACCGGCCAGCTCGTCGGCCAGGTCGCCGTAGAAGACGTGGGCCACGACGCCCACGCGCATGCGCAGGGCATCCAGCGGAGCCGGCTCGGGGAACTCGTGCGCGTCCGGAAGGGCCGGGGCCTCGGGGGGCACGCGCACGGCGGATTTCACGCGCTGCGCGAACGCCCGCAAACCCAGGGCGCGGACGACGCCGAAGGTGCGTAGCGCCACCCGGACCAGGCCGCGCGCGCCACCGCCGTGGGCCTCGATGGATCGCGCGACCGCCTTCAGCAGGCGGCGAGGGTGCAGGGCGGCCATTCTGTCCCCTCGGTCGGACCCGTCCGCCGCGTCACAGGTTCTGGTAGTTCGGCCCGGAGCCGCCTTCCGGCGTCACCCAGGTGATGATCTCGTACGGGTCCTTGATGTCGCAGGTCTTGCAGTGCACGCAGTTGGCGGCGTTGATCTGCAGGCGGCGGCCGGCCGCGTCCTCGACCATCTCGTAGACCCCGGCCGGGCAGAAGTGGGTGCACGGGTTGGCGTACTCGGCCGTGCAGCGCTCCACGCAGATCGAGGTGTCGGCCACCTTCAGGTGCACCGGCTGGTCCTCGTCGTGCTCGGTGGCGGCGTAGTACACGCCCTGCAGGCGGTCGCGCGGGGGGAGGGTGCGCTCGACGTAGTCGCGCTTCGGCGACTCGTGTTCGCCCACCTTGTCGAGCGAGCACCAGTCCGGCTTGCCGCGCAGCGTCCACGGCGAGGCGCCGCCGAGCGCGGTCTCCCAGGCGGCATTGGCCAGGCCGAACCACAGGCCCTTCTTGAAGCCGGGCTTGATGTTGCGCACCTTCTTCAGTTCGGCCATCGCCTCCGAATCGCGCAGCTTCGCGTCGAAGCCGGCCGGCTGCAGGCCGCTGGCGGCCAGGTGCTCGGCGGCGAGCATGCCGCTGCGGATCGCCTGGTGGGTGCCCTTGATCTTCGGCACGTTGAGCAGGCCGGCGGTGTCGCCGATCAGCAGGGCGCCGGGCATCTCCACCTTCGGCAGGGCCTGCCAGCCGCCGGTGACGATCGCGCGCGCGCCGGCGGAAAGGATGCTGCCGCCTTCCAGCAGCAGCTTCACCTTCGGGTGGTTCTTCCACTGCTGGAAGGCCTCCCACGGCCGGTACTGCGGGTCGCGGTAGTCGAGGCCGCTGACGTAGCCCAGCGCCACCTGGTTGTTCTCCAGGTGGTAGAGGAAGCCGCCGCCGTAGGTACGGTTGTCGGCCGGCCAGCCCAGCGAGTGCCAGATCTTCCCGGGCGTGACGCGGCCTTCCGGCACCTGCCACAGTTCCTTGATACCGATCGAGTAGCTCTGCGGGTCGCTGTTGGCGTCCAGGTCGAAGCGCTTGATGAGGCGCTTGGTCAGGTGGCCGCGCGCGCCTTCGGCCAGCACGGTGACCTTGGCGCGGATGTCGATGCCGGGGGTGTAGCCGGGCTTGTGCGAGCCGTCGCGGGCCACGCCCATGTCGCCGATGCGCACGCCCAGCACGGTGCCGTCCTCGGCGTGCAGGGTCTCGGCCGCGGCGAAGCCCGGGTAGATCTCCACGCCCAGCGCCTCGGCCTGCGGCGCCAGCCAGGCGCACATCGCGCCGAGGCTGACGATGAAGTTGCCGTGGTTGCGCATGCCCGGCGGGACCAGCGGCGACTTGAACCCGCCATCTTTCGTCAGGAACCAGAACTCGTCCTCGCGCGCCGGCACGCACACCGGCGGTGGGTTGTCGCGCCAGCCGGGCAGCAGCGCATCCAGCGGGCCCGGTTCAATCACCGCGCCGGACAGGATGTGCGCGCCCACGGTGCTGGCCTTCTCGATCACGCAGACCGAGATGTCCGGGTTGAGCTGCTTGAGCCGGATGGCGAAGGCCAGGCCCGACGGGCCGGCGCCGACGGTGACGACGTGGTACTCCATCACGTCGCGCTCGATGGCGTCGGCGGCGATGGCCCCGTTGGCTGCGTGGTCGGACATCCGGACTCCGTGGCGGTTCTTGGCTGCCTGTATTCTCGGGGTTCGTCAGGAGCCGGGCAAATCCGTGCGTGGAACCGGGCGCAACGACGGCCGCGCGACCGTTGCTGCGCGGCCGCGGCGCGGCTGTTACGGTCGCCGCATGGAATGGATCGACCCGGCCCCCGGCGCGCCCGGTGCCACGCTGCGGCTGGCCCGCGACTGGCTGGATGCGCGCGCCGCGGCGACGCTGATGGAGACGCTGCGCGGAGGGCTGCCCTGGGAGGTGCACCACGTACGCCTGTTCGGCCGCGAGCTGCCGTCGCCGCGGCTCAGCTGCTGGATCGGCGATGCCGACGCGGTGTACCGCTACTCCGGCAGCCGCTTCGTCCCGCATCCGTGGACGCCGGCGCTGGCCGGACTGCGCGCGCGCCTGCAGGAGGAACTGGGGGCGCCGTTCAACAGCGTGCTGGCCAACCTCTACCGCAGCGGTGCCGACTCGATGGGCTGGCACAGCGACGACGAGCCGGAGCTGGGTCCGCGCCCGCTGATCGCCTCGCTGAGCCTGGGCGCGACCCGGCGTTTCCTGCTGCGCCGTCGTGATGACGCCTCAACGCGCATTGCCCTGGAGCTGGAGCCGGGCAGCCTGCTGCTGATGGAGGGCCAGACCCAGCGCCACTGGAAGCACGCGCTACCGCGCACGGCGCGGCCGCTGGGCCCGCGCATCAACCTGACCTTCCGCCAGGTGGACCCGCGCCTGCGCGGGTGAGGGCGCTCAGGGGCGCGGGCGCGCCTGCGCGTCGGCCTGGCCCTGCACCAGGGTCCAGCCGGCGATCTCGCTGGCGATCGAGGCCAGGGCCTGGTCGAAGGCGCTGGCCACGCTGGCCACCTCGGTGGTGCTGGCCAGCTGTTCGCGCAGGAAGGTGTGGCGGCCGACGATGCGCTGGTCGCGGCTGTCGATCAGCGAGGCGCTGACCTCGATGGTGGCCACCGGCAGGTCGCCGCCGCGGTAGTCGGCCTCGAAGCGGCGCAGGTCCATCAGCAGCCGGTAGTCCGAGCGCATGCCACTGGACAGGCGGCCGACGCCGGTGATCTTCCCGGATTCCTCCAGCACCCGCAGCACGCTGCCTTCGATCATGTCGGTGGCCGGCTGCGCCCAGGCCGAACCGCGGTAGACCTGCAGCTCGCCGGGCACCGGCCGCACCGCCATGCGCGGACTGTCGACCAGCCGCGAGGCGATCGGGCGGGCGATGGCCAGCTGCCACTGCACCTGCGGCCACGACGGATCGGGCTGGGCCGCCAGCCGTGGCGCGTGGATGGTCACCGGATCGCGCTGGGCGCCGCCGCCGAGCAGCGAGCAGCCGGCCAGCAGGCCCAGCGCGGCCAGCGCCGCGGTCCTGCGCAGGAGGACGGGGAAGGGAAGGCGCTTCATTGCGGTTCGAACTCCTTCGGGGCGTCGCGGCCGAGCAGGAAACGGCTCGGGTTGCTTTCCAGCCGGTCGCTGATCTGGCGCAGGTCGCGGATCAGGCCGCGCAGTTCGGTCAGGGTCGGGCCGAGCTGGGCCAGGCCCTCGTTGGCGAAGTTGTTGATCGCGGCGCGGTTCTCGCCAAGGATCGCGTCGGCGTTGCCGGCGGCCGAATCCAGCCGCGCCAGGGTGGAATCGAGCCGCTCGATCAGCCCGGGCAGCTCGCGCACCAGGTTCTGGTCCACGCGCTGCACGGTGGCGTTGGTGGTCTGCAGGGTGGCGTCGAGGCTGCGCGCGGCGTCGCGCGCGCTGACGAGCAGCGCTTCCATGCCCTGGTCCTGCGCGGCCATGCTGCCGCTGATCCGGTCCAGGTTCTCCAGCGTGGAGGCGATATGCGCCACGTTGTCGTCGCTGAGCACCTGGTCCAGGCGCTCGACGATGCGGTTGGCGGTATCGGTGATGTTCTGCAGCGCCGACGGCGAGGTCGCGATCACCGGCGGATCGCGCCTGTCGACGGTGGCCAGCAGCGGCGCGCCGGGGGTGCCGCCGACCAGCTGGATGATCGCCGGGCCGGTGAGGCTGGTGATGGCCAGCTTGGCGCGGGTGTCGGTCTTCACCGGCGCGGTCGCGTCGGCGCGGATGATCGCCACCACCCGGCGCGGGTCGTCCGGGTCCAGCGACAGGCGCTCGATCGAGCCGACGGCAATACCGTTGAACTGCACCGGGCTGCCCACCGACAGGCCGGTCACCGCCTCGTCGAACACGATCATGTAGCGCTGCCAGCTGCGTTCGGACGAATACTTCGCCGCCCACAGTCCGAACAGCAGCAGGGCCACCGCCACCACCAGGGTGAAGGCGCCGATCAGCACGTAGTTGGCGCGGGTTTCCATGCTCAGCCTGCCTCGTTCGCGGGGGCGCCGCGGTCGCCCGCCCGCGCACGGCGGGCGGCACGGGCGCGTGGCCCGTGGAAGTATTCCTGCACCCAGGGATGGTCGAACCGTTCGACCTCCTCCAGCGGCGCGTTGACCACCACCTTGCGGTCCGCCAGCACCGCGACGCGGTCGCAGATAGCGTACAGGGTGTCCAGGTCGTGGGTGATGAGGAACACGGTCAGCCCCAGCGCCTGCTGCAGGGTCGCCAGCAGGTTGTCGAAGGCGGCCGCGCCGATCGGGTCCAGGCCGGCGGTGGGTTCGTCCAGAAACAGCAGCGGCGGATCCAGCGCCAGCGCCCGCGCCAGGCCGGCGCGCTTGCGCATGCCGCCTGACAGCTGCGAGGGCAGCTTGTCGATCGCGTCGGCCGGCAGGCCGGCCAGCTTCACTTTGAGCAGGGCCAGTTCGTAGCGCCAGCTTTCCGGCAGCTGCGGGTGGTGCTCCTTGAGCGGTACCTCGACGTTCTCGCCCACGGTCAGCGATGAGAACAGCGCGCCGTCCTGGAACAGCACCCCGGTGCTGCGCTCCACGTGCAGGCGTGCGGCCGGGTCGTCCGACAGCGCGTCGACGCCGAGCACGCGGATGCTGCCGCCGGCCGGGCGCAGCAGGCCGAGGATGCTGCGCATCAGCACCGACTTGCCGCTGCCGGAGCCGCCGACCACGCCGAGGATCTCGCCGCGGCGCACGTCCAGGTCCAGCCCCTCGTGCACGGTCTGGGAACCGAAGCGGTTGACCAGTCCGCGGACGCTGATGGCAGCTTTGCTGCCATCAGCGTCCGCGGGCACGGGATTCGGGATTGGGGATTGGGGATTCGTAACAGCAAGAGCATCCTCTCCGGAGGCCCGGCCGTTTGCTTCCGGCTTTTTCGAATCACCCATCACGAATCACCAATCCCGGCTTCTCGAATCCCGAATCCCGAATCACCACCCCACATGCATGAACCACAACGCCGCCAGCGCGTCGATGATGATCACCAGCGAGATCGTCTGCACCACGCTGGAAGTCGTGCGTTCGCCGACCGACTGCGCGGTGCCGGTCACCCGCAGGCCCTCCAGGCAGCCGATCAGGCCGATGACCAGGGCGAACACCGGCGCCTTCGACAGGCCGACCAGGAAATGCCGCACCTCCATGGTCTCGTGCATGCGCGCCAGGTACATCTGCGGCGGGATGTCCAGGTCGAACGCGCCTACGGTAATACCGCCAGCCAGGCCGGCCATCATCGCCAGGAAGGTCAGCAGCGGCAGCATCACCAGCAGCGCCAGCAGGCGCGGGATCACCAACAGGTCGATCGGGTCCAGGCCGAGGGTGCGGATCGCGTCGATCTCCTCGCGCGCCTTCATCGTGCCGATCTGCGCGGTGAACGCCGAGGCGGTGCGGCCGGCCAGCACGATCGCGGTCAGCAGCACGGCGAACTCGCGCAGGAAGGCGATGCTGACCAGTTCGACCACGAAGATCTCCGCGCCGAAGTCGCGCAGGATGGTCGAGCCGAGGAAGGCGATCACCGCGCCGACCAGGTAGGACAGCAGCGCCACCAGCGGCACCGCGTCCAGGCCCACCTGCTCCATGTGCCAGACCGTGGCGGTGAAGCGGAAGCGGCGCGGCTGGCGCACGGTGCGCGCCAGCTTGGCCAGGTTCTCGCCGGTGAAGCCAAGCAGCTGGATGATGTCGCGCGCGGCCGCATGCACGGCGCGGCCCATGCGCTCCAGCGCCGCGGCGACGCCGTAGTCGCGGCGGCGCGGCGGGCGGTCGTCGGAGACGTCGTCGATCACCTGGACCAGGCGGGCGTGTTCCTCGCGGAAGCGCAGCCGGCCCTCGTCGAGGCCGCGCCGGGCGGTGAAGCGGGCCAGCTGCATCACCCCCGCCGAATCCAGCCGGCCGATGCCGGTGGCGTCGACGCTTGCGGTCTCCTGCGGCATCGCGCGCAGCTGGCCGGCCATGTCCAGCGCATGGTCCAGCGTCCAGTCCCCGGACAGGACGATGCTGCCGGGGTCGGCTGCGGCCTGCTGCCAGCGCGGTGGGGATCCGGTCGGTTCGGTCATGTGCGTTTCCGTGCGCGAGCATACCCGGAAGCCGGGTGCGCGCGGCGTGGTCGCGTGCCGGCGTCGCGGATGGGGCCCGCCATCGGGTTCCGGGCGATACTAGTGCGATGGACGCACCCGCACGCCCCCTGGCCAGCTACGCGCAGCGCATCGCCTTCGTTTCGGAGATGGCCGCGCGCCTGCACCGCTACGGCACCACCGCGCAGCGCCTGGAGGCGGCGATCACCGCGCTGTCGCAGCGGCTGGACCTGGAGTGCGAGGCCTGGTCCAACCCGACCGGGCTGATCCTCAGCTTCAGCGACCCCGGCAAGCCGCTGGGCAGCACCGACACCACCCGGGTGATCCGCCTGGCGCCGGGCGAGAACGACCTGCACAAGCTGTGCGAGGCCGACCGCATCGCCGAGGCGGTGGCCAGCGGGCAGATGAGCATCGCCCAGGGCCATACCGCGCTGCGCAGCCTGGACCGCGCGCCCTCGACCCCCTCGCGGGTCATGCAGGTGCTGGCCTTCGGCCTGGCGGCGGCGGCCGTGGCCGGGCTGTGGCGGCTGCCGTGGCTGGACATCGGCACCGCCGGGTTCATCGGCGTGCTGATCGGCGTGCTCGACCAGTACACCGGCGCGCGGCCGGGGCTGAAGGAGGCCTCCGAGGCGCTGGCCGGGCTGCTCGCCGGCGTGCTGGCGACCCTGGCCACGGTCCTGATCGCGCCGATGAACCTCAATACCGTGGTGATCGCCTCGCTGGTGGTGCTGCTGCCGGGTATGGCGATCACCAACGCGATGAACGAACTGAGC
This sequence comes from Pseudoxanthomonas sp. J35, assembly GCF_000513995.1. GTDB lineage: Bacteria > Pseudomonadota > Gammaproteobacteria > Xanthomonadales > Xanthomonadaceae > Pseudoxanthomonas. Next base: position 278,925 of record NZ_AZVB01000002.1, on the reverse strand, counting down.
AGCCAGCACTGGGTATCCGGCACGGTGCGCTTCGCCGGGGCGCTGACCACGGTAATGAAGCTGACCGTGGGCGCGATGATCGCGGTGCAGCTGCTGGGCATCCTCGGCGTGGAGGCTCAGGTGCGCGCCTCGCGGCCGCAGCCGGACTGGGTGGAGTGGGCGGCGATCGTGCTGGCGGCCTTTTCCTTCGCCGTGCTGTTCAAGGCGCGGCGGCGCGACTATCCATGGGTGATGGGCGCGGCGGTAGCCGGCTACCTGATCGCCCGCTACGCGGGGCAGGCCTGGGGCAGCCCGGCGGGCATCTTCCTGTCGGCGCTGGTGCTGACCGCGGCCGGCAACGGTTTCGGGCGCTGGATCCAGCGGCCCGGCGCGCTGATCCGCTTGCCGGGCATCATCATGCTGGTCCCGGGCAGCGCGAGCCTGCGCGGGCTTCTGACCCTGGTGCAGCAGCAGGACGTGGATGCGGGGCAGAGCGCACTGCTGGTGGTCACCAATATCGTGCTGGCCCTGGTGGCGGGCCTGCTGTTCGGCAACCTCCTGATCCCGGCGCGGAAGAACCTGTAGCGGATCGCGTCGCCGGCGGCCGCATGCGCCGGCCGGTGGGGCGTGCCGCGCCGCCGGTCCAGCCGATGCAGCCGGCGACGCGGGCGCCGCATGGGAGCGGCGCCCGGATCGATTACTTCTTCTTGACCACGCGCTTGCGGGCGCCGGAGGCAGGCTTGGGCGTCAGCCTGGCGGTGCCCGGGATCAGGAACTCGCCCAGGTCGCGGCCCTTGGCGATATAGGCCGCCAGCCAGCGCGGCTGCTTGCCGCGGCCGGTCCAGGTTTCCTTGGGGTTTTCCGGGTTGCGGTACTTCGGCGGGACCTTGCCCAGCTTGCGGCCGGCGCGGGCCGGGGCGGCCTTGCGCGCGCCACCGCCACCGAACAGTTCCTCGATGGTGTACCCCTCGGCCTTGGCCAGGCGGGTCAGCTTGCTGCGGACCTGGTTGATCGGGGCGCGCTTGTTGAGCAGCGCCTGGCGCTTCTTCGCGGTGGCGATCAGCGAGTCGAGTTCCTTCGGGGAAAGAGAGCTGAGGTCGATCGTCATCGGGGGGTCTCCAGCACGGGGATTATGTCCTGAACGGACGATTGGCCCGAGGATAATCGATCGAAATAATCCGGGCAAACCGCAGGAAAAAACGCCGCGATTATCCGGAGATAAACGCGGCGCTTATCAGGCCGGTTTTGTCGCCGACGCGGCGTGAAGGACGCGTCAGCGGGGCCGCCTTCAGGCCGCGGCCAGGCGCTCCAGCAGCTGGGCCCGCGCCAGCGCCTCGGCTTCGCCGCCGCGGCGCGCGCGGTATTCGAAGGTGCCGGCGGCCAGGCCGCGTTCGGACACCACCACGCGGTGCGGGATGCCGATCAGTTCGATGTCGGCGAACATCGCGCCGGGGCGCAGGCCGCGGTCGTCCAGCACCGCGTCGATGCCGGCGTCCAGCAAGTCATCCAGCAGCGACTGCGCCGCCGCGTCCACCGCCGCGTCCTTCTTCGGGTTGATCACGCACACCGCCACGGTCCACGGTGCCATCGGCTCCGGCCAGACGATGCCGGCCTCGTCGTGGTTCTGCTCGATCGCCGCGGCGACGATGCGGGAAACACCAATGCCGTAGCAGCCCATCGCCGGGACGATCGCCTTGCCGTTCTCGTCCAGCACGGTGAAACCCATCGCCTCGGAGTACTTGCGGCCGAGCTGGAACACGTGGCCGACCTCGATGCCGCGGGCCAGGCGCAGTTCGCCGCCGTCGGCGGCGCGGTCGCCCTCGACCACGTTGCGGATGTCGGCGACCACGTCGGCCTCGGGCAGGTCGCGGCCCCAGTTGACGCCGGCCAGGTGGTAGCCGGCCTCGTTGGCGCCGACGACGAAGTCGGCCATCGCCGCGACCTCGCGGTCGGCGACCACGCGGATCGCCTGCTTCGGCCCGACCGGGCCGAGGAAGCCCGGCTCGCTGCCCAGGTGCTCGAGGATTTCCGCCTCGGTGGCCGGGCGGTATTCGCCGACGCCGGCGACCTTGGCCAGCTTGATCTCGTTGACCGAATGGTCGCCGCGGACCAGCGCCAGCACGAAGCCTTCCTCGCCGACCACGGCGACCGACTTGACCGTGCGCTGCAGCGGGATGCCCAGCAGCGCGGCCACGTCCTCGCAGGTCTTCTGGACCGGCGTCTCGACCTTGCGCATGTCCTCGGTGGCGGCCGGGCGCGGGGCCGGCGCGGCCGCCTGCGCGGCCTCGACATTGGCCGCGTAATCGGAGCCGGTGGAGAACGCCAGCGCATCCTCGCCGGACTCGGCCAGCACGTGGAATTCCTGCGAGGCGTCGCCGCCGATCGCGCCGGAGTCGGCCTGCACGGCGCGGAACTCCAGGCCCAGGCGGGTGAAGATGCGGGTGTAGGCCGCCTTCATGTTCTCGTACTCGCGCGCCAGGTCGGCGTCGGTGACGTGGAACGAGTAGGCGTCCTTCATCAGGAACTCGCGCGAGCGCATCACCCCGAAGCGCGGGCGGATCTCGTCGCGGAACTTGGTCTGCACCTGGTAGAAGTTGACCGGCAGCTGCTTGTAGCTGCTCAGCTCCTGGCGGGCGAAGTCGGTGATCGCTTCTTCCGCGGTCGGGCTGTAGCAGTACTCGGCTTCCTTGCGGTCCTTGATCTTCAGCAGCTGGCCGCCGAACTTCTCCCAGCGGCCGGTTTCCTCCCACAGCTCCTTCGGCTGGATGGTCGGCAGCTGCAGCTCGACCGCGCCGGCGCGGTCCATTTCCTCGCGCACCACGCGCTCCACCTTGCGCAGCACGCGCAGGCCCAGCGGCGCCCAGGTGTACAGGCCGGCGGCGAGCTTGCGGATCATGCCGGCGCGCAGCATCAGCTTGTGGCTGACCAGTTCGGCGTCGGCCGGGGTTTCCTTGGTGGTGTGCAGGTGGAAGCGGGACAGGCGCATCGCGGGGGCAGGTTCGTGGCGGGAAGCCGGACATTCTGCCAGCACCGGGCGCTGGCCGCCCGGTGGAACGCGCGATGCGGGGCGCCGGGGACCCGGCGCGGGGCCTCAGCCGCCGGACGTGACCCGGATCCCGGGTTGCGGCTCGCGGGCCAGGCGCTCGTAGGCGCGACCGGGCGGGGGCGGGGTGTCGGTGATGTGCAGGTGGCCGGCGTCATCGCGCCAGCGGTACAGCGGGCGCAGCGCGTCTTCGGCCGCTTCGGCGGCAGCCCGTTCGGCCCGTTCGCGGGCTTCGGGGGAGGGCGCGGCCTCCCCGTGGGTCAACCACCAGGCCAGGCCGCCCCCCACGGCCAGGCCGGCGAGGATCGCCCAGGCGGCGCGCATCAGGCCTGCTTGCAGTAGGCCTTGACCGCGGCCTCGGCGAGTTCCTTCTGCGCGGCGCGCTCGTCGTCGCCCAGGGTACGGTCGGGCTTGCCGTCGCCGTCGCTGTCCTGCTGCACGGCGCCGGCGCTGCCGAGGATCGCCAGGTTCCGGCGGGCGCTCACGCACTGCGGGCTCGGCGCCTCCTCGGCCTGCGGGACGGTGTCCACCTCCGGGCCGCTGCCGTCGATCCGGCGGGTCTCGTAGGCCCGGCCCGGCGGCGGCTGGTCGGAAGAGTGGGTGACGCCGTTGGCGTCCTTCCAGGTGTAGACGTTGGCAGCCGAAGCGCCGCCACAGAGGCCGAGGGCCAGGAGCAGCAGGCAGGACCGGGAGGTGAAGCGCATCGGCGGGTCTCCGGTGGACGGGGTGACGGACGGGGCGATTGCAGCACCCCGGCCCGGGACTGGCAAGTCGAGGTTCGCAGGCGGGCGGGCGGCCCGTACACTGGCGGGATGGAACACGACCGTCCCCCGCCGCGCTCGCGCGGCATCTACCTGCTGCCGAACCTGTTCACCACCTGCGGGCTGTTCGCGGGCTTTTACGCGATCATCGCCGCCGCCAACAGCCACTTCACCGCGGCCGCGATCGCGGTGTTCGTCGCCGGCCTGGCCGACGGGCTGGACGGGCGGGTGGCGCGGCTGACCGGCACCAGCAGCGAATTCGGCGTGCAGTACGACTCGCTGGCCGACCTGGTCAGCTTCGGCCTGGCCCCGGCGCTGGTGATGTACCACTGGTCGCTGTCGGCGCTGAAGCTCGACGGCGGCATGCTCGGCCGGGTCGGCTGGGCGGTGGCCTTCCTCTACGCGGCCTGCGCGGCGCTGCGCCTGGCCCGCTTCAACACCCAGGTCGGCATCGTCGACAAGCGCTGGTTCGTCGGCCTGGCCAGCCCGGCCGCGGCCGGGCTGATGATGTCCTTCGTCTGGGCCTTCGCCGACGGCGAGCTGGGCTGGAGTGGCGAGGAGCTGCGTTACGTCGCCCTGGCCGTGACCCTGGTGGCGGCGCTGCTGATGGTCAGCCGGATCCGCTACTGGAGCTTCAAGGGCAGCGGCGAAGGCGGGGCCCGGGCCGACCGGGTGCCGTTCACGGTGTTGCTGGTCGTGCCGGTGGCCATCGCCCTGCTGGTGATCGACCTGCCGCGGGTGCTGCTGGCCGTGGGCGTGATCTACGCGCTGTCGGGCCCGGCCATGGCGCTGTGGCAGCGCCTGCGGCCTTCGGAGCCGGCGGTGTGAACACGGGCGCTTCCGCCTGGAGTCCGCAGCAGCGGCGCTGGCTGCAGGCGCTGGGTTACAGCGTGCTGCGCCTGGGGGGCGGTGGGGACGCGGCGGAAGCCGCGCCGGAGCCGGCGGCCGTGGCCGCTCCGGAGCACGCGCCGCCCCGGGAGCGCAGGCCGGTCGACGAGTACCGGCATGACCGCGACGTGGCGCCGGTGCGTCGTGCGCCGCCGCCACCGGTGACCCCGGCTGCACCCGAACCGGACAACGCGCCCGCCGCGCCGGTGCGCGGAGCGCTGCGTCGGCCGCCGCGCCTGCCGGACCGGCTGCAGCTGGCGATGCTGCGCGCGTCCGGCCTGGATCCCGCGGATCCTGCCGCGCAGGCGCTCATGGCCGGGTGGCCGGTCGACGAGCTGCGCGGCAATCCGGCGGCCAAGCGTGCGTTCTGGCCGAAGCTGCGCGCGCTGCGCAGGCGGTCGCCATGAGCGCGGCGCTGCGCGAGCCGGAGCGTGCCTGGCGCCTGCGCGCGATGCGCGAGGGCGACCTGGACGCGGTGATGTCGATCGAGAAGCGGGCCTATCCGTTCCCGTGGACACGGGGCATCTTCCGCGACTGCCTGCTGGCGGGCTATCCGGCGCTGCTGGCGCTGGAGGACGATTCGCCGGCCGGCTACGGGGTGATGAGCATCGCCGCCGACGAGGCGCACCTACTGAACCTGTGCACGGCGCCGGAGCGGCAGTCGCGCGGGCTCGGCCGGCATATCCTGCGCGCGCTACTGCGCACGGCGCGCGACCGTGGGGCGCAGCGCATCTTCCTGGAAGTGCGCCCGTCCAATCCGGCGGCGATCGCGCTGTACCACAGCGAGGGCTTCAACGAGATCGGCCGCCGCCCCCGCTACTACCCGGCGGTGGACGGCCGCGAGGACGCGCTGGTGATGGCCAAGGAGCTGCTGCCTGACGTCGTCGACCGGATGCCGCCGCTGTAAGGGCCGCGGGAACAGCAACAGCACAGCAACCGCAACAGCCCAGCAACCGCAACGGCACAGCAACCGCAACGGCACAGCAACCGCAACGGCATCAGCGTGTGCGGGCTTCGGAGGGAGCCGCGGCAGCGCGGGGGTATGCCGCATCGCGCGGTTCCGCGTCCTGCTCCAACGCGCGAGCGCAGCACATCCATGTGCTGCTTGCGGCATACCCCTGCGCTACCGCGTCTTCGGGCGCGTTCGGGTCGTGGCTTTGCTCTTGTTGCCTGTCCCACCGGGAGAAGGGGCAGCTTTCGTAGCCCGGATAAGCGAAGCGCATCCGGGAGACAGGCACGCGACATGCGCGTGATCGGAAGTGGTGGATGGGTCTCCCTGGATGCGGCCCGGAGGCTTGTCCGGCTCCACGGGCTATCCGACCGTCTCCAACGGCAGAAAAAAACGGCGTGCCATGGCAAGCCGTTCTGCCAGCCTCCATGGGGCACGCGATCCTCTCCCGAACCCCCTTGCCCCAGGACAGGGGGCCAGCGCCCGGCGCCTTTCCTGTAGAGCGGGGCTTGCCCCGCTGCTTTTCGTGCGCGCCGGGGTACCGGGCGTGGGAGTCGGGCAAGCCCGACTCTACGGGCGGCTGGAGCGGACTGGTGGCACCGTCGTTCCCGGGTGCCGCGGAAGCGCGGCACCCGGGCGGCTGGGGCCGGCGGCGCGGATCAGAACCGCGCGCGCTGTTCGGTCAGGGCGGCGAGCTTGGTGGTCCAGTCGGCCAGGCGCTGGCGTTCCTGCTCGACCACCGCCGGCGGGACCTTGTCGCTGAACTTCGCCAGCTTGGCCTCGCTCCTTTCCTTCTCGCCGGCGATGCGGGCGATTTCCTTGTCCAGGCGCGCGCGCTCCGCCTCGAGGTCGACCAGGCCTTCCAGCGGCACCAGCAGCTTCAGTTCGCCGACCACCGCCGCGGCGGAGGCAGGCGCCGTGGCGCCGTCCAGCCATTCGACCGATTCCAGGCGCAGCAGGAAGCGCAGCTGCGAATCGAAGCGGGCGATGCGGGCGCGGTCGGCGTCGACGCCGTCGGCCAGCAGCAGGCGCACCGGCTTGCCGGGCGACACGCCCAGCTCGCTGCGCACGCGGCGCAGTGCCGAGACCATCGCCTTCAGCCATTCGATGTCGGCTTCGGCGGCGGCATGGTCCTGGCCGGCGAAGTCGGCCGGGGTCGGGTAGGGCTGCAGCGAGATGGAGCGGCCGTCGATGCCCAGGCGCGGCGCGACCTGGCGCCACAACTCCTCGGTCACGAACGGCACCAGCGGGTGCAGCAGGCGCAGCAGCGCTTCGAGCACGTACAGCAGGGTGTGGCGGGTGCTGGCGGCAGCCGCGGCGTCCTCGCCGTTGAGCGCCGGCTTGGCCAGCTCCACGAACCAGTCGCAGAACTCGTTCCAGGCGAACTCGTACAGCGCCTGCGCGAGCAGGTCGAAGCGGTACGCGGCGAACTGCTCCTGCGCCTGCGCGGTGACCGCGGCCAGGCGCGCCAGGATCCACTTCTCGGCGTCGGTCACCGGCTGCGGCGCGCCGTTGAAGTCCGCGCCGCCGGTGTTCATCAGCACGAAGCGGGTGGCGTTCCACAGCTTGTTGCAGAAGTTCTTGTAGCCCTCGGCGCGGCCGAGGTCGAACTTGATGTCGCGGCCGTGGCCGGCCAGCGCGGCGATGGTGAAGCGCAGCGCGTCGGCGCCGTGCGCCGGGATGCCGTCCGGGAACTCCTTGCGCGTGGCCTTCTCGATCTTCTCGGCCAGCTTCGGCTGCATCAGCCCGGTGGTGCGCTTGGCGACCAGGTCCTCCAGCGAGATGCCGTCGATGATGTCCAGCGGGTCGAGGACGTTGCCCTTGGACTTGGACATCTTCTGGCCCTGCGCGTCGCGGATCAGGCCGGTGATGTAGACGTCGCGGAACGGCACCTTCCCGGTGAAGCTGTCGGTGGCCATGATCATGCGCGCCACCCAGAAGAAGATGATGTCGAAGCCGGTGACCAGCACCGAGGACGGCAGGTAGCGGTCGAAGCCGCGTTCGGCCATCGCCTGCTCGTCCGGCCAGCCCATGGTCGAGAACGGCCACAGCTGCGAGGAGAACCAGGTCTCCAGCACGTCGCTGTCCTGGTTGAGGACGACGTCGGGGCCCAGGCCGTGCTTCTGCCGCACCTCGGCCTCGCTGCGGCCGACGTAGCAGTTGCCGGCCTCGTCGAACCACGCCGGGATGCGATGGCCCCACCACAGCTGGCGGCTGATGCACCAGTCCTGGATGTTCTCCATCCAGTGGCGGTAGGTGTTGATCCAGTTCGGCGGGACGAACTTCACTTCGCCGGACTCGACGAGTTCGAGGCCGCGCCTGGCCAGCGCGTCCATCTTCACGAACCACTGGTCGGTCAGGTACGGCTCGATCACCTGGCCGGTGCGGTCGCCGCGCGGCACCTGCAGCTTGTGGGGCTTCGTCTCGACCAGCAGGCCGAGGTCCTCGAGGTCGGCGAGCACGGCCTTGCGCGCGTCGTAGCGGTCCAGGCCGCGGTACTTCTCCGGCGCGTTGTCGTTGAGCGCGGCCTCGGGGGTGAACAGGTTGATCATCGGCAGGCCGTGGCGCACGCCGACCTGGTAGTCGTTGAAGTCGTGCGCCGGGGTCACCTTGACCACGCCGGTGCCGAAGGCGCGGTCGACGTAGTCGTCGCCGATCACCGGGATGCGGCGGCCGGTCAGCGGCAGCACCACTTCCTTGCCGATCAGGCCGGGGTAGCGCGGGTCTTCCGGATGGATCATCACCGCGGTGTCGCCGAGCATGGTCTCCGGGCGGGTGGTGGCGACCACCAGGTAGTCGCGGACCTCGCGCAGGACCTCGTTGCCGTCGGCGTCGACTTCCACGTGCTCGTAGGTCACGCCGTCGGCCAGCGGGTAGCGGATCGACCAGAGGAAGCCGTCCTCCTCGACGTTCTCCACTTCCAGGTCGGAGATCGCGGTCTTCAGCACCGGGTCCCAGTTGACCAGGCGCTGGCCGCGGTAGATCAGGCCCTGCTCGTGCCAGCGCACGAAGGCCTCGACCACCGCCGCCGAGGGCTGCGGGTCCATGGTGAAGGTGCTGCGCGACCAGTCGCCGGAGGCGCCGAGGCGGCGCATCTGCCGCTCGATGGTGTCGCCGGACTTGCCCTTCCACTCCCAGACCTTGGCGATGAAGCCTTCGCGGCCCAGCGAATCGCGGGTCTCGCCATTGCCTTCCAGGGCCAGGTTGCGGCTGACCACCATTTCGGTGGCGATGCCGGCGTGGTCGGTGCCCATCTGCCACAGCACGTCGAAGCCGCGCATGCGGTGGTAGCGGACCAGCGCGTCCATCAGCGTGTGCTGGAAGGCGTGGCCCATGTGCAGGGTGCCGGTCACGTTCGGCGGCGGCAGCAGGATCGAGTACGGCTGGCCCTGGCCGGACGGCTTGAAGCAGCCGCTGGCCTCCCATTCGGCGTACAGGCGCGATTCGAAGGTCTTGGGTTCGTAGCCGGAGGGAAGAGTCATGGGAGCGGTGGTTCGGGATTCGTGATTCGGGATTGGTAAAGAGCAGTGCTTCGCGGGTCCGGGATGGTCGGGCGGTGTGGCTGTTGCCCTTTCGAATCACCAATCCCGAATCCCGAATCACGGCTCCTCTCACATATCGTGCTTGTTCAGTTCGTAGCCCATCGCCTGGTACTGCTTCCAGCGCGCGCGCAGCGGGCCGCGCGCGGCCGGGTCGGCCGGCACGACCTCGAGGACGCGCTCGCAGGGCTGCTGCCAGGCTTCGTCGCGCAGATTCAGCACCAGCGGCCTTGCCGGCGCCTCGGTGCCAGGGGCGACGATCAGCACCGGGGTGAGCTCGTCTTCCTCGTCGGTGCCGGCGATCTGGTGCGGGATGAAGGCGTCGGGCTCGAACGACCACAGCAGGTCGTCGATCTCCTCGGCCTGGGCCGCGTCGCGCGCCAGGATCAGGGTGAACTGGTTGGCGGCGCAGGCGCGCTTGGCCAGTTCGCAGACCAGCAGCAGCGGCTGGTCCGCGAAGCGCGGCTTGGCGATCAGGTAGAAGTCGGCGCGGGGCATGGGCGATCCGGGATGAGGGGCGGGGCGGCGTGCGGGATGCGGCCGGCCCGACCGCTCAACCGACCCGGTCCAGCAGCCACTGGCTCAGCAGGCCGACCGGGCGGCCGGTGGCCATGCCGCGCTTGCCTTCGTCGCTGGCCGAGCCGGCGATGTCCAGGTGCGCCCAGCGCTGGCCCTCGGTGAAGCGCGCCAGGAAGCAGCCGGCGGTGATCGCGCCGCCCCAGCGGCCGCCGATGTTGTAGACGTCGGCGAAGCTGGATTCCAGCAGGGTCTGGTACTCGTCCCACAGCGGCAGGCGCCAGGCGCGGTCGAACACCTGCTCGCCGGCGTCCAGCAGCTCCTGGGCCAGGTCGTCGTGCTTGCTCATCAGGCCGGAGGCGAACTTGCCCAGCGCGACCATGCAGGCGCCGGTGAGGGTGGCCACGTCGACCAGCGCGGCCGGCTCGAAGCGCTGCGCGTAGGTCAGCGCGTCGCACAGGATCAGGCGGCCCTCGGCGTCGGTGTTACCGACCTCGATGGTCTTGCCGGACATGGAGGTGATGACGTCCGACGGGCGGTAGCTGTTGCCGTCGATCGCGTTCTCCACCGCAGGAGCAATAACCACCAGGTTCAGCGGCAGCTGCATCTTCACCGCGGCGACGAAGGTGCCCATGACGCTGCCGGCGCCGAGCATGTCGTACTTCATCTCTTCGATGCCGCCCTGGGTCTTCAGGTTGACGCCGCCGGAGTCGAAGGTGATGCCCTTGCCGACCAGCACGTAGGGCCTGGCCGCCTTGTCGGCCGCGCCGTTCCACTTGAGCACCACCAGCTTCGGCCGGTTGGCCGAACCGCGGGCCACGGCCAGCAGCGAGCCCATGCCCAGCGCTTCCATCTGCTGCTCGTCCAGCACCTCGCACTCGGCACCCGCGTGGGCCGCGGCGAAGGCCTGCGCCTGCGCGGCCAGGTAGGCCGGGTTGCAGATGTTCGGCGGCAGGTTGCCCAGCTCGCGGGTGAAGGCCACGCCGGCGGCGATGGCCTCGCCCTGGGCCAGCGCGGTGGCGTCCTCGCCGGCGATGGCCAGCTCGCGCAGGCCCGGCTCGTCCTTCTTCTTGCCCAGGGTGGCGGTGTAACGGTAGGCGGCGTGGTCGGCGGCGACCGCGGCCTGGCGGATGTTCCAGGCGGCGTCGCGGCCGGCGACGGGCACCTCGCTCAGGGTCAGCAGCGCCTTGCCGACCGGGCCGGTCTTCAGCGTGCGCACCGTGTCGGCGACGGCCTTGAGGTACTGCGGCACGCCGAACTTGGCGGCTTCGCCCAGGCCCACCACCAGCACGCGGGGTGCGGCCACGCCCGGCAGGTCGTGCAGGACCAGGGTGCGGCCGGTGCGGCCGCTGAGGTCGCCGCGCTCCAGCAGGGCGCGCAGGCGGCCACCGCTGGCTGCGTCGATCGCCTGGCCCGCGGGCGTGAGGGTCTTGTCGGCAAAGGCGCCGGCCACGACGCAGTCGAAGGCGGCTGCGGCGGCGGCTTCCCGGTTCAGGGTGAATTGCAGGGCCATTGAGCAGATTCCTGGAACGAAGCGACAGGTACAATCGCGGATCGCCTCGGTCCGGCCCCCGTCTCGGGGCCCGCCCGGGTGTCCACAAGCGAATCCGGGATTTTATAGGACTGCCCAGCCAGATGCCGAAGCTCGACCGATACCTGCTGGGCGACTTCCTCCAGAGCTTCCTGGCGACCCTGATCGTCCTGCTGGTGGTGAGCCTGGGTGGCGTGCTGGTCGACGTGCTGGGCGAAATCGCCGACGGCGGCCTGCCGGCGCGCCTGCTGCTGTCCCAGCTGGGCCTGCAGCTGCTGGTCTACCTGCCCCTGGTCCTGCCGCTGGCGCTGATGCTGGGGCTGATGCTCTCGGTGGCCCGGCTGTACCGGGATTCGGAGATGGCGGTCCTGAACGCCGTGGGCGTGGGCCCGCGCCGGCTGCTGCGCCCGCTGCTGCTGGTCGCCCTGCCGGTGGCCGTGGCGGTGGGGGTGTGCTCGCTGTGGCTGGGGCCCTGGGCCCAGCGCACCGGCGCGCAGATGGTCGAGCAGGCCAACCGCAGCCTGATCGTGGCCGGCCTGGAGCCGGGCCGTTTCACCTCGCTGCCCGGCGACGGGGGCATCGTCTACGTCGACGCCATGGCCGAGGACGGGACCACCCTGCGCGGCGTGTTCCTGCAGCGCGAGCGTGAAGGCCGGATCGACGTGATGACCGCCCGCGAGGGCGTCCTGCAGTTCGAGGGCGAGCGCAGCCGCTACCTGCAGCTGCGCGAGGGCCACCGCCTGGAAGGCCCGCTGGACGGGGGCCTGGATTTCCGCCTGATGCGCTACGCCATCAACGAGGTGGCCCTGCCGGACCGCGCCGAGACCCGCGACCGCGACGACCCGGCCCTGGCGACCACGGCGGAACTGCTGGGCGATGTCCGTCCGGAGGCCGTGGCCGAACTGCACGCCCGCCTGGCCCCGCCGCTGCTGGCGCTGGGCTTCGCCCTGCTGACCCTGCCGCTGGGGCGCAGTTCGCCCCGCCAGCAGCGCTACGGCCGGCTGATGCTGGGCTTCCTGGCCTACCTGGTGTGCGTGAACCTGATGTTCATCGGCACCCGCATGCTGGCCGAGGGCGAGCTGCCGGGCCTGGTCGGCCTGTGGTGGCTGACCCTGCCGCTGCTGGCGCTGGCGTCCTGGCTGTACCTGCGTGACGGCCGCCTGTCGCGGCCGCGGAGGAGCGCGGCATGATCGCCCTGCGTCCGCGCATCCACGACCTCTACATCGGCCGCGTGGTCCTGGCCACGGTGCTGCTGACCTGGGCGGTGCTGCTGGGCTTCGACGTGGTCATGGCCATCTCCGGCCAGGTTGGCGACCTGGGCAAGGGCAGCTACGACTTCCCGACCGCGCTGGCGGTGGTGGCCTACAGCGTGCCGCGCCGCGCCTACGTCATCTTCCCGTACGCGGCGGTGATCGGCTCGCTGATGGGCCTGGGCCAGCTGGCGGCCACGTCCGAGCTGACCGCGCTGCGCGCCCTGGGCCTGTCGCGGCGCCGGCTCAGCGTCTCGGTGGCCGCGGCGCTGGTGATCCTGACCGCGCTGATGGTGCTCAACGGCGAGACCCTGGCCCCCTGGGGACAGCGCCAGGCCGACCAGCTCAAGCTCGCCGCCAAGACCAACAACGTGGCCATGGCCCGCTATTCCGGGCTGTGGGCGCGCGAGGGCGACACCTTCCTCAACGCCATCGACGGCAGCGAGCGGGTGGTCGACGGCCAGCGCACCCTGGAGCTGCGCGACGTGCGCCTGTACCAGCTCGCTCCCGAGGGCGGCTTGCAGACCCTCACCCGCGCCGCCGTGGCCGAGCACGACAGCCAGGGCTGGCGCCTGCGCGACGTGCGCCGGATCCACTTCGCCTTCAGCCCGGGCAGCGCCCGCGAGGAGCGGGTGACCGAGGAGCGCTGGGATTCGCAGCTGGACCCGGCCGCGCTGGCCGCCGGCGTGACCCGGCCGCGCAACCTCTCCGCCGCCGACCTGCGCGCCAGCATCGACTACCGCACGCGCAACAACCTCGACGCGCGCGAGTACGAGGACATCTACTGGAGCCGCTGGTTCTACCCGCTGAACGTGCTGGCGCTGTGCCTGGCCGCGGTGCCGTTCGCCTTCGGCAGCCTGCGCAGCGGCGGAATGGGCAAGCGCCTGTTCCTGGGCATCCTGTTCTCGCTGGGCTTCATGCTGCTGCAGATGCAGTTCGGCCGGCTGGCCGGCGCGTTCCGCTTCGACTACCGCATCGCTTACGCGCTGCCGCCGATCCTGATGATGGCTACCTCGTGGTGGCTGTTCCGGCGCAAGTCCGGCTGAGCCGCGCGCCGGCGGGGCTCGATCCCGCTCCCAAGCCGGGATGCGCCGTGTAGAGCGGGGCTTGCCCCGCTGCTTTTCACCCGGCGCGGGGATGGCAGGCGGGGGAGTCGGGCAAGCCCGACTCTACCGGGCGGGGCGGGCAAGCCCGACTCTACGGGGCGGCGCGGCGGGGCTTGGGCAGGCGCACCAGGCGGGTGTTGCTCGCGCGGTCGTGCCAGGCCAGGCGCCCGCGGTCGAACCCGGCCCACCAGAAGCCCAGCCCGCCGGCCAGAAGCGACACCGCGCCGACCAGGTAGCGCAGCCACAGCGCGCCCCAGCCAGGCACGCCGCCGTCGGCGGCGACCACCTTCAGCCGCCACGGACGCATGCCCAGGGTCTGCCCGCCGCGGCGCCAGCTGCCGGTCGCGTACAGCCCGGTCACGCCCACGCAGGCCAGGAACAGCAGCCAGCTCAGCAGGCTGCCCGGCGGGATGTTCTCGCGTTCCGGGTGGTGGCCGAGGACGGTGTAGCCGAGGTTGAACAGCAGCGAGACCAGCATCCACATCGCCGCGCACGGCCAGAAGTCATAGAACAGCGACAGCAGGCGCCAGAGGATCCAGGTGCGTGGGCGGGTGGAGGTATCGGCGGATTCGGGGGCGGTGTCTTCCATCGGCGCACAGGATAGCCGCTGGCGCCGGCTATCCTTGCAGCATGGTCCAACGCGACAGTCCCAGCACCGCCGACCGCCGCCGCCTCGCCCGCAGCCTGCCGCCCTTGCGCGAGGAGGACGCGCGGGCGATCGAACACTTCATCGAGGCCGCGTGGGCCGAGCACGGCCTGGCCCGGCAGACCCAGGCCGCCTACCGCCGCGACCTGGAGCAGCTGGCGCGCTGGCGCGACGGCGCCGGCGGCGGGCTGGTCCGGATCGACCACGCCGGCCTGTTCGACTACCTGCGCTGGCGCGCCGGACACGGCTACAAGCCGCGCAGCAACGCCCGCCTGCGCGCCAGCCTGCGTGCGTTCTTCGCCCACCTGGTCCGCGCCGGCGTGCGCGCCGACGACCCGGCCGCCCTGATCGAGCCGCCGCGCCTGCCGCGGCCGCTGCCCAAGGCGCTGACCGAATCGCAGGTCGAGGCGCTGCTGGCCGCGCCCGACCTGACCACGCCCGAAGGCCTGCGCGACCGCGCCATGCTCGAGCTGATGTACGCCGCCGGCCTGCGCGTGAGCGAGCTGGTCGACCTGCCGGCCAACGCGGTGAACCTGCGCCAGGGCGTGGTGCGGGTGCTGGGCAAGGGCGGCAAGGAGCGGCTGGTGCCCCTGGGCGAGGAATCGCAGCACTGGCTGGAGCGCTACCTGGCCGAGGCGCGGCCGCGGCTGGCCGGCGGCAAGCCGGTCCCGCCGGACGCCCACGGCAGCGTGCCGCTCTTCCTGACCCCGGAACGCCGCGCGCCGAGCCGCCAGGCGTACTGGCAGGCGCTCAAGCGCCACGCCGCCGCCGCCGGCATCGACCCGGCCACGGTCACCCCGCACGGCGTCCGCCACAGTTTCGCCACCCACCTGCTCAACCACGGCGCCGACCTGCGCGCGCTGCAGCTCCTGCTCGGCCACGCCAGCCTCTCGACCACCCAGATCTACACCCTGGTCGCGCGTGAACACCTGCAGACCCTCCACGCCCGCCACCACCCCCGCGGCTGAGCCGCCCGCTCTTCGTTCTTCCAGGGCCTCGGGTACGCCGGCTCCGGAAGGAGCCGCTGCCCAGGCACGGGCTGCGGACGGGGCCGTCGCACCCGAGCGTCTGGCGCATCGGCCGGCTCCGTCGTCCATGGTTCCGACAGCCGACCGCAGGCCATCCAGGCCTGCTTGCGCCAGCCCCCCGGGTACGGTGTCCTCGGGCACCTCGGGCTCGCGCCTGCGACCGGTGCCCGGATCGCGTAGCCCGGACAAGGCCGCAGGCCGCATCCGGGGTAACGCTTCCAGCGCACCTGACCCAACCCCTGCCGGAGCCGGTTCCCGGATGCGCTCCGCTTATCCGGGCTACGCCGTGGACCGCCGTGAGAGGGGTAGGGAGAGGGCAGGTATCCCGACGCCGCGGGGCCCCGATCCTCATCCCGGGCCCCCTCGCCGCGGCCGTTCGACGGCATGCGCGCCAGTGGCGCGCAAACATGCCGTCCACCCCGGAGGGAGAGGGAGAAAGAACGAAGCCATGCTCTCCAAGCGCCGAAAGACGCGGTAGCGCGGGGGGATGCCGCAAGCAGCACATGGATGTGCTGCGTTCGCGCGTTGGAGCAGGACGCGGAACCGCGCGATGCGGCATCCCCCCGCGCTGCCGCGGCTCCCTCCGAAGCCCGCACGCTGATGCCGCTGCCGCTGCCGCTGCCGTTGCCGTTGCTGTTGCTGTTGCTGTTGCTGCCTCCGCGCCTCCACGACCCAGTCGCCGCCCCGCTGAAGCGTGAACCACAGCCGGCGCCACGCAGGCCACCCCGGTCCGATATGCCAGAATCCGCCGATCTTTCCCCGATGGTGCGCCGCATGTTCCGATCCCTCGCCACCGCGCTGCTCTGCGCGATCAGCCTCGGCGCCTGCGCCCAGCCCGCCACCCCCGCCGCCGGCCAGGCCAAGGCCCCGGCCGCCGCCAAGCAGGCCTCCGCCCCCGCCGCCGGCAGCGCGGAGGCGCGCGTGCGCGCCGCCCTGCAGGGCGTGGCCCCGGACATCGCCCCCGAATACATCGGCCCCGCCCCCTTTGCCGGCTTCCGCGAAGTCCTGCTCGGCGGCCAGGTCGTGTACGTCTCCGACGACGGCCGCTACCTGATGCAGGCCCAGCCGTTCGACCTGCAGGAGCGCAAGCAGGCCACCAGCGCCGGCCTGATGGCCCACCGCGCCAGGCTGATCGCCAGCATCCCGCAGCAGGACCGGATCGTGTTCGCCCCGCCGAACGCGAAGCACACCGTCACCGTGTTCACCGACATCGAATGCGGCTACTGCCGGCGCATGCACCAGCAGATCGCCGAGTACAACAAGCTCGGCATCGCCGTCGAATACGTCGCCTTCCCGCGCATGGGCCCGGCCAGCCAGGACTTCATCGACATGGAGTCGGTCTGGTGCGCCTCCGACCGCAAGCAGGCCCTGTCCAGCGCCAAGGCCGGCAACCCGGTGCAGAAGAAGCGCTGCACCAACCCGGTGGCGATGCAGTACGCCATCGGCGAACGCGTCGGCGTGGGCGGCACCCCGGCGGTCTTCGCCGCCGACGGCACCCAGCTGGGCGGCTACGTCCCGCCGCAGCAGCTGCTGCAGGCCCTGGAAGGCAACGCCCAGGCCGGCGGCTCGCGCTGAACCGGGCCCCGGGCGGCCCCGGCCGCCCTCTGGCCCGCCGCTGCGCAACCTGTCCTGACGGCCCCCGGCGGCCGCCCCGGAACCGGCCCGCGCGCTCCGGTACAATGGCGGGCCTTTCCCTGCGACTTCCCCGGACATGATCGTCCTCGAGGGCGCGCCCGCCCTTTCGCCGTTCCGCCGGCAGCGGCTCGAAACCCGCCTGCAGTCCCTGGTCCCCGGCCTGCGCATCGAAGGCGCCTGGCACGTCTACTTCGTCCAGCCGGGCGAGGCCACGCCCGACCGCGAGGCCCTGCACCGCATCCTCCAGGCCGGCGAGGCCCAGGCCCCGCTGGCCGCCGGCGCGCAGTCGCGCTTCGTGGTGCCGCGCCTGGGCACCCGCTCGCCCTGGTCGAGCAAGGCCACCGAACTGCTGCAGGGCGCCGGCCTGCCGGTCGCCCGCGTCGAGCGCGGCATGCGCCTGGACCTGGTGGGCTGGCCGTCCGACCCGGCCATCGCCGCCGCAGCCGCGCGCCTGCTGCACGACCCCATGACCCAGTCGCTGCTGGAGTCGCGCGACGGCGCCGGCGCGCTGTTCGCCACGCCGGCGCGCAAGCCGCTGGAGCGCATCCCGCTGGCCGAACTGGAAAGCGCCAACCGCCGCCTGGGCCTGGCCCTGGCCGAGGACGAGATCGAGTACCTACGCGCCCGCTATACCGAGCTGGGCCGCGAGCCGTCCGACGTCGAGCTGATGATGTTCGCGCAGGCCAATTCCGAGCACTGCCGGCACAAGATCTTCAACGCCAGCTGGACCATCGACGGCGAGGAACAGGACCGCTCCCTGTTCCGGATGATCAAGAACACCCACCAGAAGACCCCGCAGCACACGCTCAGCGCGTACAGCGACAACGCCGCGGTGATCGAGGGCCACGTCGCCTCGCGCTACCGCCCCGACCCGGCCACCGGCGAATACCGGGTCGAGCCGGCGGTGCCGTCGGCGTTCCAGATCAAGGTCGAGACCCACAACCACCCGACCGCGATCTCGCCGTTCCCGGGCGCCTCCACCGGCGCCGGCGGCGAGATCCGCGACGAGGGCGCCACCGGCCGCGGCGGCAAGCCCAAGGCCGGCCTGACCGGCTTCACCGTCTCCCACCTGCGCATCCCCACGCTGCCGCAGCCGTGGGAAGGCGAGCGCGCGCTGAACCCGCGCATGGCCCCGGCGCTGGAGATCATGACCGACGGCCCGCTGGGCGGCGCCGCGTTCAACAACGAGTTCGGCCGGCCGAACCTGCTCGGCTATTTCCGCAGCTTCGAGCTGCCAGAAGGCGAGGGCCTCGTCCGCGCCTACGACAAGCCGATCATGCTGGCCGGCGGCCTGGGCGCGATCGACCGCGTGCAGGTGCAGAAGATCCCGCTCAAGCCCGGCGACGCGGTGATCGTGCTCGGCGGCCCGGCGATGCTGATCGGCCTGGGCGGCGGCGCGGCCAGTTCGGTGGCCTCCGGCGAGAGCGCCGAGGACCTGGACTTCGCCAGCGTGCAGCGCGACAACCCGGAGATGGAGCGCCGCTGCCAGGAGGTCATCGACCGCTGCGTGGCCCTGGGCGAGCGCAACCCGATCCACTTCTTCCACGACGTCGGCGCCGGCGGCCTGTCCAACGCCATCCCCGAACTGCTGCACGACTCGGGCGTGGGCGGCGTGATCGACCTGGCCAAGGTGCCGACCGACGATCCCTCGCTGTCGCCGCTGGAACTGTGGTGCAACGAGTCGCAGGAACGCTACGTGCTCGGCGTGCCGGCCGAGCGCCTGCAGGAGTTCGCCGATATCTGCGCGCGCGAGCGCTGCCCGTTCGCCGCCGTGGGCGTGGCCACCGCCGAGGAGCGGCTGGTCGTGGCCTACGGCGCGACCCCGGGCAACATCCCCGCCGACGCCCCGATCGACCTGCCGATGGACGTGCTGTTCGGCAAGCCGCCGAAGATGCACCGCGACACCGCGCATCCGCCGGCGGCGCCGTGGCCGGCGCTGGCCACTACCTCGCTGGACCTGCGCGAGGCCGGCCTGCGCGTGCTCGCCCACCCGACCGTGGCCGCCAAGAGCTTCCTGGTCACCATCGGCGACCGCAGCGTCGGCGGCCTGACCGCGCGCGACCAGATGGTCGGCCCGTGGCAGCTGCCGGTGGCCGACTGCGCGATCACCCTGGCCGACTACGAAGGTTACGCCGGCGAGGCGATGGCCATCGGCGAGCGCACCCCGCTGGCCCTGCTGGATTCGGCCGCCGCCGCGCGCATGGCCGTGGGCGAGGCGATCACCAATCTGTGCGCCGCGCCGGTCGAGGCGCTGGAGCAGGTCAAGCTGTCGGCCAACTGGATGGCCGCCGCCGGCCACCCGGGCGAGGACGCGCTGCTGTACGACGCGGTCCGCGCCGTGGGCATGGAGCTGTGCCCGGCGCTGGATGTCAGCATCCCGGTGGGCAAGGACTCGCTGTCGATGCAGGCGCAGTGGCAGGCCGACGGCCAGGCCCACAAGTCGGTCTCGCCGGTATCGCTGGTGATCTCGGCGTTCGCGCCGGTGGCCGACGTGCGCGGCCAGCTGACCCCGCTGCTGGCCGACGAGCCTGAAAGCGACCTGTGGCTGATCGGCCTGGGCGGCGGTCGCCAGCGCCTGGGCGGTTCGGTGCTGGCCCAGGTGCATGCCGAGGGCGAACTGCCGGCGTTCGGCGGCGAAGTGCCCGACCTGGACGACCCGGAGCGCCTGCGCAACTTCTTCGCGCTCATCCGCGACGCGCGCGAAGCCGGCCTGCTGCTGGCCTACCACGACCGCAGCGACGGCGGCGCCTTCGCGGCGATGTGCGAGATGGCCTTCGCCTCGCGGCGCGGCCTGGACATCGTCCTCGACGGCTGGGGCGAGGATCCGTTCCGCACCCTGTTCAACGAGGAACTGGGCGCGGTGGTGCAGGTCGCCGACGAGGACCGCGCCGCCTTCGCCGACCTGGTCGAACGCCACGCCCTGACCGAATGCGCGCAGCGCATCGCCCGCCCGGCCAGCATGCCGAAGGTGCGCGTGCGCCATGACGGCGAACTGCTGGTCGAGTGGCGCTGGGAAGAGCTGTTCGACGCCTGGTGGTCGGTCACCCACGCCATGCAGAAGCTGCGCGACAACCCCGAAGGCGCCGACGAGGAGCGCGCGGTGGCGCGCGATTTCGCCGCGCCGGGGCTGCAGGCGAAGCTGTCCTTCGATCCGGCCGAGGACGTGGCCGCGCCGTTCATCAATACCGGCGCGCGCCCGCGCGTGGCGATCCTGCGCGAGCAGGGCGTCAACAGCCACATCGAGATGGCGCGCGCGTTCGACCGCGCCGGCTTCATCCCGGTCGACGTGCATATGAGCGACCTGATCGCCGGCCGCATCGCCCTGGACGGCTTCAAGGGCCTGGCCGCCTGCGGCGGCTTCAGCTACGGCGACGTGCTCGGCGCCGGCCGCGGCTGGGCGACCTCGATCCTGGAACGCGCGGAACTGCGCGCGGCCTTCGCCGCGTTCTTCGCCCGGCCGGACACCTTCTCGCTGGGCGTGTGCAACGGCTGCCAGATGATGAGCCAGCTCAAGGACATCATCCCCGGGGCGCAGCACTGGCCGAAGTTCCTGCGCAACCGCAGCGAGCAGTTCGAAGGCCGCACCTCGCTGCTGGAGGTGGTGGAGTCGCCGTCGATCCTGCTGCGCGGGATGGCCGGTTCGCGCATCCCGGTGGCGGTGGCGCACGGCGAAGGCCGGGCCGAGTTCGATTCGCCGCTGGACCAGGCCGCCGCGCGCGTGGCCCTGCGCTACGTCGACGGCAACGGCCAGGTGGCCACGGCCTATCCGCTGAACCCGAACGGTTCGCCGGAAGGCATCACCGGCCTGTCCAGCGAGGACGGCCGCGCCACCATCCTGATGCCGCATCCGGAACGCGTCGCCCGCACCGTGAACCTGTCCTGGCACCCGGCCGAGTGGGGCAACGACTCGCCGTGGATGCGCATGTTCCGCAACGCGCGGGTCTGGGTCGGCTGAGCGCCGGCCCCGGCGTCGCCCTCCATGGTGGCGACGCCGGTCTCGAGGAAGAAGCAGGGCGGGCACGGCGTGTCCCGCCCGCGTGCATGGGCCGCGGTTGGGCGGCCTGCTAAAGTCTGCGCCGAGTCCAGAGGAGTCCGCGCCGAACCGTGAGGGACCTGCCCATCGTGCTGCTGCCGCTCGCCGCCGACGAGGATGCGCTGGATGCCTGCCTGGCCGCGCTGGACGCGGCCACGCCCGCCGGCACCGCGGTATGGCTGGCCGACGACGCCCAGGCCGGGCCGCGCGGCATCGCCCTGGTCGAACGCTGGCTTGGATGCACCCGGCTGCGCGCCGAATACACCCGCCGCAACCATCCCATCGGCGAGGTCGCGCACCTGCAGGAAATGCTGCAGGCCTGCGGCGACCAGGACGTGGTCGTGCTCGCCCCCGACGCGCAGCCGCTGCCCGGCTGGCTGACCCAGCTGGCCGCCTGCCTGGCCCGTGATGCCGCCATCGCCACCGCCACGCCCTGGTGCAATGCCGGCGAGACCGCCGGCTGGCCGACGCTGGGCGAGATCGCGCCGCCGCCGGCCGATGCGGCGCTGATGGCGCAGGCCTGCGGGGCGATGCCGCCCCACCATCCGGAGCTCCCGGCCGCGGTCGACCACGCGGTGGCCCTGCGCGGGAGCGCCCGCAAGCGTGCCGGCGGACTGGATACGGCCAGCTTCGCCTCGCGCTATGCCGCACTGATCGACCTCTCGCTGCGCCTGTCCGGGCTGGGCTGGCGCAACGTGCTGTGCGAGACCGCGTTCGTGGCGCGTGGCGGCGAGGGCGGTCCGGCCGATGGCGACATGGACGCGCTGGCCGCGCGCTGGCCCGCCTGGCATCCGCGCCTGGCCGGCTTCCTGATGCACGATCCGCTGCGCGCCACCCGCGAACAGCTGCAGGCGCTGCACGAGCGCCTGCGCAGCACGCCGCAGCACGACCTGTTCCACGCCAGCGCGGAGCCGGCCGCATGAGCCCGGCGAACGCGACCGCGCCCGCCGACGGCATCGCCGTGGTGGTGGTCAGCTACCGCAGCGCGCCGACCCTGGACGATTGCCTGGTGCGCCTGCGCAGTGCGCGCGACGTGGTCCAGATCCGCGTGGTCGACAACGGTTCGGACGATGCCAGCCTGGAGATCCTGCAGCGCCACGCGCTGGCCGACCCGCGCCTGCGCTTCATCGCCAACCCGGACAACCCCGGCTTCGGCGTGGCCTGCAACCAGGGCGCGGCCGACAGTGACGCGCCATGGCTGGCCTTCGTCAATCCGGACCTGCGGGTGGCGGCGGATTCGCTGCAGCGGCTGCGGATGCACGCCGCGGCGCATGGCAGCGAGGTCCTGCTGGGCGCCGACCTGATGGGCGAGGACGGCGTGCGCGACGGCGCGGCACGGCGCCGCGACCCGGATTTCGCCGCGATGCTGCGCGCGCCGGCGGCCGCGGCGAAGCTGGACGTGGCGATCGATCCCGGCCGGGCCGTGCAGGCGGTGGACGCGGTCTCCGGCGCGCTGATGCTGATGCCGCGCGCGCTGTTCCAGCGCCTGGGCGGCTTCGACGAGGGCTACCGCCTGCACGCCGAGGACCTGGACCTGTGCCGGCGCGCGCGCTTGGCCGGCGCCACCGTGGCGGTGGCCAACGACGTGTCCGTGGTCCACGTGCGCGGCGTGTCCAGCCGTTCGCGACCGGTATTCGTCGAATGGCACAAGCACCGCGGCCTGTGGCGGTACTTTTCCAGGTTCGAGGCGCCGCGCCGCGGCGCCTTCGTCCGCGCGGCGGTGTTCGCCGCGATCTGGGCGCACTTCGCCGCCACCGTGCCGCGCGTGCTGCTGCGCTGACTCCCCCGGAGCGTTCCATGCCGATCATTCCCTCGCTGCTCGACACCGACCTGTACAAGTTCACGATGATGCAGGCGGTGCTGCACCAGCACCCCGGCGCGCAGGTCGAATACCTGTTCCGCTGCCGCAGCACCGGCGTGGACCTGGTGCCGTACCTGGGCCAGATCTCCGACGCGATCGACGAGCTGTGCACGCTGCGCATGCAGCCGGACGAGCTGGACTACCTGCGCGGCCTGCGCTTCATGAAGCCGGACTTCGTCGACTTCCTCGGCCTGTTCCACTTCGACCGCAAGTACGTGCAGCTGCGTGCCAACCCCGACGAGAACGGCGGCATCGAGCTGCGCCTGAAGGGGCCGTGGCTGCATACCATCCTGTTCGAGGTGCCGCTGCTGGCGATCATCAGCGAGGTCTACATGCACGGCACCTACGGCCCGCCGGACCGCGAGGAAGGCCTGCGCCGGATGCGCGCCAAGACCGCGCGGCTGCGCGAGGCGGTGGGCTACGAGGACTGCGTGATCACCGACTTCGGCACCCGCCGCCGCTATTCGCACGCCTGGCAGGGCGAGCTGCTGCCGCACCTGCGTGCCGAACTGGGCGCGCAGTTCGTCGGCACCTCCAACGTCCACTTCGCGCGCATGCACGGCCTGGTGCCGCAGGGCACGATGGCCCACGAGTGGGTGCAGGCGCACCAGGCGCTGGGCCCGCGCCTGCGCGACTCGCAGGTGGTGGCGTTCGAGACCTGGGCGCGCGAGTACCGCGGCGACCTCGGCATCGCCCTGACCGACACCATCGGCCTGGAGGCGTTCCTGCGCGACTTCGACATGTACTTCTGCAAGCTGTTCGACGGCGTGCGCCACGATTCGGGCGATCCGTTCGAGTGGGCCGAGCGGATGATCGCCCACCTGCAGGCCAACCGCGTCGACCCGCGGACCAAGACCCTGGTGTTCAGCGACGGCCTGGACATCGAGCGGGTCATGGCGCTGTACCAGCACTTCAAGGGCCGCTGCCGCATGTCCTTCGGCGTGGGCACCAACCTGACCAACGACCTCGGCCCGAAGCCGCTGCAGATCGTGCTGAAGATGGTCCGCTGCAATGGCCAGCCGGTGGCCAAGCTCAGCGACACGCCCGGCAAGACCATGGTCGACGACGAAGGCTACCTGGCCTACCTGCGGCAGGTGTTCCAGACGCCGGAGCCGGCGGGGCAGGGCTGAAAACCCGCGGGAAAACGCTGTCCAGAAGGAGGGCGCGCGGGCGTTCGCGGCCCCGTCGTCGTGTCTTCGCCTGCCGGAATGTTTGCGAACTCGCTGAAACGGCGGCGCAAATCGTGCACTGCCGCACGAACCGGGGGTCAGGTAACCGGTAGCAGCAGGAACGAAACTTTTACGCACGACAGCGCTGGCCAAATCTTTTTTTGCGCGCATCCGTGGTGCCAATCGAGGAAGCGCGGCCCTCGTCCGGTGCGGCTTTGGTCGTAAACGCCGGCGTATGGCATACCCGCAGGGAATAAATCCGCGAGGTGCCATTGCCTGCTGAAAATCCAGTTGTCCGCGTAACGGATTTCGTGCTGCGCTGCACTGTGACAGCCCCGATCCGTGCGTGCTATCCCTTTCCCCGCTTCAGGATGTTAGCGCTATCAAGGGTGGCAACACCGCCCACGACGACAGGCCGGCAGCGGCCCCGTCGCGCTCCACCGCTTTCGATCGGTTTCGCCGGCGGAACCCCGACCCGCCGGTTCGCAGCAAGGACTCCCGGTCCAGTTGCACAGGCCCACCGCGGCCTGCCAGGCCCCCGCCGGGGCGCCATCCACAAAAATCGAAGCAGCAGAAGGGGAGGGTAGGCAGATGAGTAGTTGCAGGTTGCGGTGTCCCGCGCTGTCAACGACCGCGCCGGCGCATGCCGCGTCGTGGATCAAGGACGACGTGCCCTTGGCCGTCCAACACCCGAGCAGCTGAGGACAGCACCCATGACTTCCAGGATCAAGCGCTTCAAGTCGAAGGCGATGTTCACCATCGTCGGCGGCGTCATCATCATCAACCCGGCGTTCGCCCAGGATCCGCAGCAGCCCGCCACCGCGGCGCAGTCGGCGGCCCAGGACGATCCGACCACGCTGGACACCGTCACGGTCACGGGCATGCGCAGCAGCCTCGACCACGCGATGAACATCAAGCGCGACACCCCCGGCATCGTCGACGCGATCAGCGCCGAGGACATCGGCAAGTTCCCGGACACCAACCTGGCCGAGTCGCTGCAGCGCGTTACCGGCATCTCGATCGAGCGCCGCGACGGCGAGGGCGCAACCATCACCGCGCGCGGCTTCGGCCCCAACTTCAACATGGTCACCCTCAACGGCCGGCAGATCCCCGGCGCCGACGGCTTCGGCAGCGGCGGCCTTGAGATCGGCGGCGTCGGCTCGGGCACCCGCGGCTTCAACTTCGCCCAGCTGGCTTCCGAAGCGATCAGCGGCGTGACCGTGTACAAGACCGGCCGCGCGAACGTGGCCAGCGGCGGCATCGGCGCGACCATCGACATCCTCACCGACCGGCCGTTGAACCATGCCGGCGGCGACATCGTCGCCAACATCGGCGCCAAGGCCGTGTCCGACCAGTCGCAGATCTTCGGCAGCGACGCGACCCCGGAGATCTCCGGCATCTTCAGCTACGCCAACCCGGACAAGACCTGGGGCATCGGCGTCAACGCCAGCTACCAGAAGCGCCACGGCGGTTCGGTGCAGGCCACCGAGAACGCCTGGAACGTGGCCCGCTGGACCGGCACCGACTCGCGCCTGCGCCCGGGCGCGATCGTGGAGAACGCGCCGGCGATCGGCCAGCTGTACAGCATGCCGAACGACCTGCGCTACGCCTTCCAGGACTTCGAGCGCGAGCGCATCAACGGCCAGGCGATCCTGCAGTTCGCCCCGAACGACGCGTTCACCTTCACCCTGGACTACACCTACTCGACCAACGAGATCGCGCAGAACCGTGGCGAGCAGACCATGTGGCTGCAGAACAGCCTCAGCCACGTGACCTTCGACGACGACCCGGACGTGGCCACGCCGGTCTACATCCGCGACATCGCCGGCGCCGGCAAGGACTTCGGCTTCGAGCAGCAGCGCGACGAGCAGAAGTACAAGCTCGGTTCGCTGGGCCTGAACGTGCAGTGGCAGGTCAGCGACCGCTTCTCCCTGAACTTCGACGCGCACAACACCAAGAACGAGAGCCGGCCGAACGACCCGATCACCGGCGGCAGCTCCACCGCCTTCAGCTTCGCCGGCCTGGCCCCGGATCGCCTCAACAACAACTGGACCCAGGAGTACTGGTTCAACAGCGGCCTTCCGATCATGAAGCGCACGCTGTTCCCGTCCACCGCCGACGCGATCGCCAACACCAACGGCATCATCAACCCGGACTTCGCCCCCGACCAGCTGGGCTCGCAGATCCTGCGCATCTGGTCGACGCGCCAGGACAGCGAGGTCAAGCAGGGCAGGCTGGACGGCGTGCTCGACTTCGATAACGGCCGCTTCAAGTTCGGCGTCGATTCGTCCGAGGTGTCGATGCGGCGCCTGAACGTGGACGGCCACGCCCACCTGATGACCCTGGGCAACTGGAGCGCGAACGACACCGGCCAGGTGCCGGGCATGGCCGCGCTGCTCAAGGCCTTCAGCATCGTCGACCTGTTCAAGGACTACGACACCACCGATGCCGCGCGCGGCGCGTGGTGGGGCCAGGCCAGCGCCCTGGCGCAGTGGGCCGAGGAGGCCTGCGCCAACGGCACCGCCCCGGCCTCGTGGCCGGAGTGCGACACGCTCAGCTCGAAGGTGCGCACGGTCTACGACAATGACAACCTGGTGGAGGAGGAGACCCGGTCGGTCTACATCCAGTGGGAGCAGGACGGCCACCTCGGCAGCATGCCGACCTACACCGTCATCGGCCTGCGCTACGAGAAGACCGAGCTGACCTCGACCTCGGTGATCCAGGTCCCGAACGGCATCCGCTGGATGTCCAACAACGACTTCGTGATCAACCGTTCGGACGAGGCCCAGCCGTTCTCGGAGAAGAACGAGTACGACTACCTGCTGCCGAACCTGGACTTCAGCATCGACTTCACCGACGACCTGAAGGGCCGCTTCTCGGCGAGCAAGACCATCGCCCGGGCGCCGTACGGCAACCTCTACGCCGGTCCCAACCCCGGCGCGCCCAGCGGTTCGATCCTGTTCGGCGAGCAGTTCCGCGGCACCGGCAACGCCGAGAACCCGTCGCTGCTGCCGCTGGAGTCGCGCAACATCGACCTCGGCCTGGAGTGGTACTTCGCGCCGTCCAGCTTCGTCGGCGTGACGTACTGGAACAAGGACGTCAAGAACTTCATCGGCAACACGGTGGTCCGCGAGAACCTGTACGGCATCACCGACCCGACCTCGGGCCCGGACGCGCAGGCGGCGCTGGCGTTCCTCAACAGCGCCGCGTGCCAGACCCAGGTCACCGCCGCGGGTAACGACCCGGCCGAGGGCTGCGTGGGGAACTACACCACGCTGTTCACCGCCCTGGCGATGCTGCGCAACGAGGCCGCGACTGGCGGCCTGGCCGCCTACGACGGCAGCAACGCCCAGGTCCTGGACATGGAGAACCGCTTCGACATCGTCGGCACGTCCGCCGACCCGCTGTACGAGTTCGACGTCAACCGCCCGATCAACCAGCGCTCGGCCAGGCTGCACGGCTGGGAGATCGGCGGCCAGTACTTCTTCGGCGACAGTGGTTTCGGCCTGCTGGCCAACTACACCATCGTCAAGGGCGACGTCGGCATCGACCGCGCGGCCGACCCGGGCGCCAACGTGTTCGCGTTGACCGGGCTGAGCGACACCGCCAACGCCGTGCTGATGTTCGAGAAGTACGGCTGGTCGGCGCGACTGGCCTGGAACTGGCGCGACGAGTACCTGCTGGCGGCCAACCAGAACGGCAACAACCGCAACCCGTACTTCGTCGAGGAGTACGAGCAGATCGACTTCTCGGTGGCGTACAGCTTCAACGACAACTTCACCGTGTCGCTCGAGGCGATCAACCTCACCGGCGAGGATATCCGCTGGAGCGCCCGTTCGCACAACCAGATGGTCCGCCTGCTCGACCAGTCGCCGCGCTACATGGTGGGCGTGCGCTACACGTTCTGACCGATGCCGCCCGTACGCTTGTCGCAATGAAGCAGAGGGACCGCTGCCCCGCAGCGGTCCCTTTTTTCACCCCCGGGGATGCCGTCGCGGCGCAGCTTGCGGCCCGCGCGGGATTGCCGATATGGTCGCGCCGTGGCCTGCGCGCGGCCCGGGCAGGCCGGCACCACCGGGGCCGACGAATCCAATGGAGCCGAGATGGCCCGATACGAACTGCTCGACAACATCGCGCACGCGAACCTGCGCGTGACCACACGCTTCGGCGCGCAGTTCGGCGACGACGTCGGCATGGTCCAGGCTTTCCCCACCGAGTTCGCCGAGCTGCAGCGCGAATACCCGATCTTCCTGCGCAAGGACGCCGACGGCCAGTTCCACGCGATCGCCCTGCTGGGCTTCGAGCAGCGCGAGAACCTGTACCTGGACGGCGACCGCTGGAACGCCACCTACCTGCCCGGCGCGGTGGCGCGCGGGCCGTTCCTGATCGGCTTCCAGGAGCGGCAGGTCGACGGCCAGCTGCGCGCCGAGCCGGTGGTCCACGTGGACCTGGAGCACCCGCGCGTCGCCGGCGGCGAGGGCGAGCCGGTGTTCACCGAGCACGGCGGCAACACGCCCTACCTGGACCGGGTCATCGCCGTGCTGCGCGGCATCAACGACGGCGTGCAGGCCGGGCGCGAGATGTTCGCCGCGCTCGACGCGCTGCAGCTGGTCCAGCCGGTGACCCTGGAGATCCGCTTCGACGACGCCCACCAGGTCAAGCTGACCGGCCTTTACGGCATCGACCGCGAGCGCCTGGCGGCGCTGGATGCCGAGGCGCTGCACGGCCTGTACCGCTCCGGCTGGCTGGAAGGCGCCTACCTGGTGCTGAGCTCGCTGTACAACATGCGCCGGCTGATCGCCGAGAAGCAGCGCCGCATCCGCGAACAGGAAGGCAGGCAGGAGCAGGCAGCCTGAGATGCTCGACCAGCTGGCAAGCGTGCGTGTGATCGAGGGCTGCCGCCCGGATGCGCTGCCCCTGGAAACGCTGCTGCGCGACAACCTGCCCACCGTGCTCAAGGGGCTGGCCCGCGACTGGACCCTGGTCCAGGCGGGCCTGCGTTCGCCACAGGCGGCGATGGACGAGCTGCGCGCGCACTACAACGGCCGTCCGGTGCAGTACAACTGGGGCGAGCCGGAGACCGCGGGCCGCCCGTTCTACAGGCCCGGGTTCACCGGGCTCAACTGCGAGGTCCGCCGCGGCACTCTCGACCAGGTGCTGGACGAGCTGGCCGGCTTCCAGGACGATCCGCGTCCGCCCACCTATTACGTCGCCTCGCTGCTGGTCGACTACTGCCTGCCGGGCCTGCGCGCCGGCAACGACCTGGACTTCGCCGCGCACGGCGTCGAGGCGCCGCCGGCGATCTGGATCGGCAACCGGGTCACCGCCTCGTGCCATTACGACGCGCCGAACAACATCGCCTGCTGCGCCGTGGGCCGGCGCCGCTTCACCCTGTTCCCGCCGGACCAGATCGGCAACCTCTACCCGGGGCCGCTGGAACCCACGCCGGGCGGGCAGGCGGTGAGCGTGGTCGATTTCAACGCGCCGGACCTGGAGCGCTTCCCGCGCTTCCGCGAGGCGATGGCGGTCGGCCAGAGCGTGGTGCTGGAGCCGGGCGACGCGATCTTCATCCCGAGCATGTGGTGGCACCACGTGCAGGGACTGGACCCGTTCACCGTGCTGGTGAACTACTGGTGGGGCAGCATGCCGGCGTGGATCCCCACGCCGATGCACGCGCTTTACCACGCGATCTGGGCGTTGCGCGACCGGCCCGAGAACGAGAAGCAGGCCTGGCGCGAAGTGTTCGAGTACTACGTGTTCGGCCCTGCAGGACGGTCCGTGGAGCACCTGCCCGAGGCCGCGCGCGGTTTCCTCGGGCCGTTCGACGAGATGACCGCGCGCCGCATGCGCGCGCTGCTGATGGGCAAGCTCAACCGCTGATCCGCGCGGCGACGCGCGCTCGCGGAGCGGGACAGGGGCAGGCGGCGCAAGCGACGCCGGTGGGACGAACGGGCCGCGCGACGCGGCAATGCAATGCTGAGGGGAGGGAGTCTTGGAGAACAACAGGATCCGCAAGGTCGTCATCGCCGGCGGCGGTACCGCCGGATGGGTGGCCGCGTGCGCGTTGACCCACCAGTTCCGCGACCTGCTGGACGTCACCCTGGTGGAGTCCGAGCAGGTCGGCACCGTCGGCGTGGGCGAGTCCACGATCCCGACCATCCGCACGTTCCACCGCCTGCTGCAGATCGACGAGCGCGAATTCCTCAGCTCGGTCGCCGGCAGCTTCAAGCTGGCGATCTCGTTCGAGAACTGGCTCCGCCCGGGGTCGCGCTACATCCATCCGTTCGGCACCACCGGCGTGAACACCTGGTCGTGCGACTTCCACCAGTTCTGGCTGGAAAGCCGCCGCCGCGGCATGCAGAGCGAACTGGGCGACTACTGCCTGGAAACCGTCGCCGCGCTCCAGGACCGGTTCGCCCTGTTCGATGCCGGCCAGAACGCCCAGCAGTGGTCGATGCGCTGGACCAAGGCGGCCACGGCGGAGCGTCGCGAGGTGAGCTACGCCTACCACTTCGACGCCGGGCTGTATGCGGCGTTCATGCGGGTCAAGTGCGAGGGCCGCGGGCTCAGGCGCGTCGAGGGCAAGATCGCGCAGGTGCGCCAGGATCCGGACAGCGGCTACGTGCAGGCGCTGGTGCTGGAGGACGGGCAGGTCATCGAGGGCGACCTGTTCATCGACTGCACCGGCGCGCGCGCGGTGCTGAGCGAGCAGGCGCTGCACACCGGCTACGAGGACTGGAACCACTGGCTGCCAAGCAACCGCGCGGTGGCGCTGCAGACCGAAGCCGACGGGCCGCCGGTGCCGTACACGCGCGCGATCGCGCACGAGGCCGGCTGGCACTGGAAGATCTCGCTCCAGCACCGGATCGGGTGCGGCATCGTGTTTTCCGATGCGCACATGTCCGACGACGAGGCGACCGCCAGGCTGCTCGCCGAGAACCCGGCCAAGCCGCTGCGCGACCCGTGGATCATCCCGTTCCGCACCGGTCGCCGGCGCAAGACCTGGAACAAGAACGTGATCGCGCTCGGGCTGGCGAGCGGCTTCATCGAACCGCTGGAGTCCACCAGCATCCACCTGACCCTGAGCGCGGTCACCCGCCTGGTGCAGTTCTTCCCCTCCGAGGGCATCAGCCAGGCGGCGGTGGACCGCTTCAACGAGGTCAGTCGCCAGGAGCTGGAGCACGTCCGCGATTTCGTCGTGATGCATTACCACCTCAACCAGCGCGACGAGCCGCTGTGGAAGCAGTGCCGCGAAATGGAACTGCCACCCGGCCTGGGCGAGCGCATCCAGGTGTTCCGCGAGACCGGCTACGCGTGGCAGGGGGAAGACGAACTGTTCCGCCTCGATTCCTGGACCCACTGCATGCTCGGCCAGGGCGTGATGCCGCGCAGCCACCATCCGCTGACCCGCGCGCTGTCGGACGCCGACCTCAAGCGCCTGCTCGAGGGCGTGCGCAGGCCGATCGAAGCCGCCGTGGCGGCCATGCCCAGCCAGGAGCAGTTCATCGCGAGCTACTGCAAGGCGCCGCCCTCGGCCTGGGAGGAGATGTACGCACGCGCCCGGCAGCACGAGAAGGTGACCGGCAGGATCGCCGGCCTCGGCGGCGGCCTGGTCCGGTGATGCGCCGATGCTGATCGAGGCGCATCCCGGGCTGCACCTCCAGGTACGGCGGATCGGCGCCGAGGGCGCACCGCTGCTGGTCATCGACCAGCTGGTGGCCGATCCCGACCGGCTCGTGCGCAAGGCCGAGCGCGGCCACTTCACCCCGCAGGGGGCGATGTTCCCCGGGATCCGCATGCGCGCGCCGCTGTCCTACGAGGCCTTCCTAGAGAAACTGCTGCGGCCGCTCATGGGCGAGGTGTTCGGACTGCCGCCGCAGGCGCGACTGGCCTTCCCGATGTGCCACTACTCGCTGGTGACCCAGCCACCGGAGAAGCTGGTGTTCCTGCAGCGGATCCCGCACATCGACTCGGCCACCGGGCGCGGCCTGGCCACGGTGCACTACCTGTTCCACGAGGGCTGGGGCGGCACCGCCTTCTACCGCCACCGCAGCACCGGCTACGAGTACGTGGACGAGGACCGGGAGCTGGCCTACTTCACCCGCCTGCAGATGGAGAGCCTCGGCCCGGACGCGCCCAGCCCGGGCTACATCGGCGAGGACACGCCACTGTTCGAGCGGATCGACAAGGTCGACGGCGTCTACAACCGGATGCTGGTGTACCGGCGCAATTCCCTGCATTCGGCGACCATCGACAACAGCCGCGTCCCGCCGCCGGACCCGCGCAACGGGCGGCTGTCGATCAACACGTTCATCGACGTGTTTCCCTGAAGCCCGCTGCCGGCCGGGTCGCGATCCGTCGTCGGTCCCGGCCGGTCCGGCCGCGCAGGCGGGGGTCATTGAGCAGGATCAAGGATTCCCCGATAGGGGCCTGCTAGCCTGCATCCGAGGCAATCCGCGGCAGGGGAGGCGGGGCACCCGTCCTCCTGCCAAAGGGCGTCAGCGCGGCAGGTGCGGAGAGGGTCCGTTGCCGGCCGTTACTGGAATTTTGAGACGAATTTCTCATCTTCTTAAGGCTTCGCCACCCAGGGACGGGCCCGGGACCGCATTTCGGTTGCCGGCGGGAGGCGTCGGGCTGTTCTTGGGTTCATGAATCTGAACAATACGCTGGACTACTACCGCTCGCAGTCCTGTTCGCCCCAGTGGCGCGGGTTCGTCCGTGCGCTGGCGGAAGAGGTGGCACAAGCCCTCGACGAGGACGACCAGGCGCGGCTGATGGCCCGCATCGGTCGCCGCTTCGCCCAGGCCCACCCGCTGCCCAGGGCCGCCACCCTCCAGGAACTCCAGGCCCATGTCGACGCCCTCTGGTCCTCGCTGGACTGGGGCTTCGCCGTGTTCGAGGAGCAGCCGGACCAGGTGGTGATCCGCCACGTCGCCTCGCCGCTGGCCGCGGTGCTGGGGCAGACGTCGCTGGCCACGGGCTTCCTGGAAGGGGTCTACCGCGAATGGTTCCGGGCCGCCGGCATGTCCGCGCGCCTGGATGTCAGCACCGGCGCGGCCGAATCCCCGGACGTGCCTTCTGTGTCGTGTGTCGTGAGCAGGTCCCATTGATGAGCAGCAGCAAGTCCCAGGCCGGCGTTCCACTCGACGATGTAGCCGGCCTGTTCGCCCGGGTGGGCGTGCAGGGTGACGCGCCCGTCGGCTACCAGGTGTTCTCCCTGGCCGCGTTGAAGGCTCCGTCCGCCCCGGCTGCGTCGGCTTCCGCCGCGGCCGCTGTGCCCGCCGACCCGGTCGAGCCCGCGCCCCAGGCGCCGGCCCTGGAGGCCGTGCAGGAACCGGCCCCGGTCACCACCGCCGTGCAGGCGCCGACGACCGGCACCCTCCCGGGGATGCTGGCCGGGTCGGCCGCACCCCGTGCGCCGGCTGCCGGCCCGGCGCCGGCGCGCGGCACCGTGGTCCTGATCGATCCCGCGCGGACCACGGCCAAGCCTGCCAGGACGCCGCTGGAACAGCTGTTCCAGCGCCTGGCCGAAGGCGGGCGGAGCGAGTCCGGCGGCGAGGAAAGCCCGCTGCGCCGCCTGTTCCGCTGAGCGCACTTCCCGGGGTTGCGCGACGCCGGAGCATCGGGCCGGCGGCAGCCCCCCATTCCCGATGAGAACGCGACCGGCCGCCCGCGCGGCCGGTGAAGGAGAATCGATGGATCCGCAACGGGGCCCGAAGGGCCAGGCGCCAGGCGCCTGGAGCGCCCGCGTCGTGCTGTGGGCGAGCGCCCTGCCGGTGCTGGCGTTCGTGGCCACCGTCCCGCTCGCGGCCGGTCCGCAGCTGGTGTTCTCGGCGGTGGTGTTCATCGCCGCGCTGCTCCTGCGTCGCAATGGCAGCCGCCTGGCGGTGCTGGCGATGATGGGCCTGTCCCTGGCCATGTCCACCCGCTACATGTGGTGGCGGCTGACCGAGACCATGGGCTGGAGCAGCTTCGTCGACCTCACCCTCGGCCTGGGCCTGGTGCTGGCCGAGGTCTACGCCTACCTGATCCTGGTGCTGGGCTACTTCCAGGTGGCCTGGCCGCTGAACCGCAAGCCGTTGCCGCTGCCGGCGGACCAGTCGCAGTGGCCGACGGTGGACGTGTTCATCCCCACCTACAACGAGCCGCTGGCGGTGGTGCGCACCACCGTGCTGGCCGCCACCGTGCTGGACTGGCCGGTGGACAAGCTCAACATCCACGTGCTCGACGACGGCCGCCGCGAGGAGTTCCGCGAGTTCTGCGAGCAGGTCGGCGTGCACTACGTCACCCGCACCAACAACAACCATGCCAAGGCCGGCAACATCAACGCCGCGCTGAAGAAGTCCAGCGGCGAGTTCGTCGCCATCTTCGACTGCGACCACATCCCGGCGCGCTCGTTCCTGCAGGTGTCGATGGGCTGGTTCCTGCGCGACCCGAAGCTGGCGGTGGTGCAGACCCCGCACTACTTCTTCTCGCCGGACCGGCGCAGAGCCATACCGGCCAGTCCTACAACCTCAGCGCCGCGGCCGAGTGGCAGCTGTCGCGGCAGCTGTTCCTGGGTGGCCGGGTGGACCTGAACAACGCCCGCGACTACCGCCAGTACGGCACCAACCTGTACCTGCGTTTCCTGCTCGACCGCTTCGGCGCCAACCTCGGCCGGCAGCCGCAGCCGGTGCGTTCGCCTTACGCCGACTGAGCCGTTCAGCCGGTCCCGGCCGCCTCGCGCTGCCGGGACCGCCGCCGACGCGCGCGCTGCGCGTCGTGCCGTCATGGCCCAGCGGGCACGGCCGCTCCTGCCCTCCGTACTCGCTTTCCGACGAAACCTTCCGGGTCGCCGGCGTGCCGTCGTACCGCGCCCGTGGACCCGGCACTTCCGCTTCGCGTCGTGCCAATATCCGCTGGCCAGCATGGCCCGGTTCCGGTCGACCGGACCGCTCCATGCCCCGGGTGCGGTTGCCGGGATCCAGTACCTGCGCAGAGGGCTGCATGAATCCCACCACCGTGCTGTTGCTGCAGCTGGTCACCATCCTGGCGCTGGCGCGGCTGTGCGGATGGGTGTTGCGCCGGTTCGGCCAGCCGCCGGTGATCGGCGAGATGGCCGCGGGCCTGCTGCTGGGGCCGATGGTGTTCGGCGCGCTGCTTCCCGACGCGCATGCGGTGCTGTTCTCGGCCGGCTCGCTGCCGGCGCTTTCGGGGCTGGGCACGATCGGCGTGGCGTTCTTCATGTTCATCGTCGGCGCCGAACTGCGCGCGCCGGAGGGCGACCGCCGCCAGGTGCGCGCGGCGGTGTCGATCGGTGTGCTGGGCATCGCCTTCCCGCTGCTGCTGTCGCTGGCGCTGGCGCCGTGGCTGTACCGGCGGATGGCCCCCGACGGGGTGGGCTACTGGCCGTTCGCGCTGTTCATCGCGGCGGTGATGTCGGTGACCGCGTTCCCGGTGCTGGCGCGGATCCTCAAGGACCGCGGCCTGGCGCGGAGCACGCCCGGCCGGCTGGCGTTGAGCGCCGCGGTCATCGACGACGCCTGCGTGTGGATCTTCCTCGCCCTGGTGCTGGCGCTGTCGGGCGGCGGCCCGGGCAACAGCGTGGTGCTGGCGATCGGCGGCGGCGTGGCGCTCGTCGCGGTCGTGTTCGTGCTGCTGGAGCCGCTCTATGCGCGCCTGCTGCGTCCGCACCCGGGCGCCACCGAGCCGCCGCCGTGGGTGATGGTGTGGCTGCTGGTCGGCGTGCTGGCCTGCGCAGCCGCGGCGGAGTGGGTCGGCCTGCATGCGGTGCTGGGCGCGTTCCTGTTCGGCCTGTGCCTGCCGCGCGAGGAATGGCTGCTGCACTACCTGGTCCGCCGCATCGAGCCGATGGCGGTGCTGCTGCTGATGCCGGTGGTGTTCGCGCTGGCCGGGCAGAACACCACCAGCCAGGCCTTCGCCGGCGCCGGCCCCGGTGCGCTGGCGCTGATCCTGCTGGTGGCGGTGGCCGGCAAGATCATCGGCTGCGCCGCCGGCGCGCGCCTCAACGGCTACGGCTGGGGCGACAGCCTGGCGGTGGGTTCGCTGATGAACGCGCGCGGGCTGATGGAGCTGATCGTGATCAGGATCGGTTTCGATGCGGGCCTGATCGGGCCGGAGCTGTTCACCCTGCTGTTCGCGATGACCCTGGTCACCACGTTGATGTCCTCGCCGCTGCTGAGCCTGTTCTACGGGCGTGGGCGGCTGGCGGCGACCGACGCCGCGCACGGGCTGCAACCGGACCGCTAGCGGACGCCTGTTTCCCGATGCGGCACGCCCGGAGCCGGACAGGGCAGGGCAGGGCAGGACGTGTCTCGCGGCCCTGCCTGCGGCAGCAGGTATGATGCGCGGCCAGTGCGCGGGGAGACGCGGATGTCGGATGCAGTGCGGTGCGTGGAGTGCGGACACGCCGTGGGCGGTCCCGTGCGCAACTTCTGTCCGGGCTGCGGCCAGCCGGCGACGGCACGCCGCATCGACTGGACCTACCTGGTCGAACAGGTCCGTTACGGCATCCTCAATCTCGACCGCGGCCTGGGGTACTCGCTGCGCAACCTGCTGCTGCGCCCCGGCCGGTTGATGCGCGACTACGTCGAGGGCCGCCGTGCGCGCCAGGTCAAACCGCTGCCGTTGTGCTGCTGGGGGCCGCGGCGGTGGTACTCGTAGGGCGCCTCGCCGCCGGCGGCGACGTCATCGGCTCGGCCGTGCTCGCGGGCGTCGAAATGTCCGGCAATCCGGATCCGGATGCGGTGCTCGCGGCGCAGGATTCGGCGAGGGCGGTGCAGGCCTGGGCGAACCACCACTTCGCGGCCATCACCCTGCTGTTGCTGCCGGTGGAAGCGCTGGCCCTCCGGGTCGCGTTCCACCGCGTCGGCGGCCTCAACTATCCCGAGTGGCTGGTGATCAGCACCTTCGTCACCGTGCAGGCCTTCATGTTCTGGATCGCCGGGCTGCTGTTGCAGCGCTGGGTCCCGGGCGCGCCGGGCTGGGCGATGTCCTTCGCGATCGTCTTCCAGCTGTTCTCTCTGGCGCAGTTCTTCGCCGGTTACCCGTGGTGGAAGTCCGTGTTGCGCGGCGTGCTCGGCCTGTGCCTGTACGCGGTGGTGCAGTCGGTCCTCACCGTGGTCGCGTTCGAACTGGCCGCGCTCGTGGGCTGAGCGTTGCGCCGTCCCCGAAGAAGAACGCCCGCCGAGTGGCGGGCATTCCGTGCAGCGCTTACTTCAGGGCCTTGAAGCGCAGGCGCTTCGGGCCGGCGTCGTCGCCGAGGCGGCGCTTCTTGTCTTCCTCGTACTCGCGGTAGTTGCCCTGGAAGAACTCCACGTGCGAATCGCCCTCGAAGGCGAGGATGTGGGTGGCGATGCGGTCCAGGAACCAGCGGTCGTGCGAGATCACGAAGGCGTTGCCCGGGAACTCCAGCAACGCGTCTTCCAGCGCGCGCAGGGTCTCGATGTCCAGGTCGTTCGACGGTTCGTCGAGCAGCAGCACGTTGCCGCCCTGCAGCAGGGTCTTGGCCATGTGCAGGCGGCCGCGTTCGCCGCCGGACAGCGAACCGACCAGCTTCTGCTGGTCCGGGCCCTTGAAGTTGAAGCGGCCGATGTAGGCGCGCGACTGGATCTCGATGCCGTTGATGTTGAGGATGTCCAGGCCCCCGGAGACCTCCTGGAACACGGTGTTGTTCGGGTTCAGCGCGCCGCGGCTCTGGTCCACGTAGGCCAGGTTCACGGTCGGGCCGATCACGATCTCGCCGCTGTCCGGCTTCTCCTGGCCGGTGATCATCTTGAACAGGGTCGACTTGCCGGCGCCGTTGGGGCCGATGATGCCGACGATCGCGCCGGCCGGCACGATGAAGCTCAGGTCGTCGATCAGCAGGCGCTCGCCGAACTTCTTGGAGACGTTCCTGAACTCGATCACCGAGTTGCCCAGGCGCTCGCCCGGCGGGATGAAGATCTCGTTGGTCTCGTTGCGCTTCTGGTACTCGACCGACTGCAGTTCCTCGAGGCGGGCCAGGCGCGCCTTGCCCTTGGAGCGGCCGCCCTTGGCGTTCTGCCGCGCCCACTCCAGTTCCTTGGCGATCGCCTTCTGCCGCGCCTTCTCCTGGTTCTCTTCCTGCTTGAGGCGCTCTTCCTTCTGCTGCAGCCACTCGGTGTAGTTGCCCTTCCACGGGATGCCGCGGCCGCGGTCCAGCTCGAGGATCCACTCGGCGGCGTTGTCGAGGAAGTAGCGGTCGTGGGTCACCGCGACCACGGTGCCGGTGTAGCGGGCCAGGAACTGCTCGAGCCACTCGACCGACTCGGCGTCGAGGTGGTTGGTCGGTTCGTCGAGCAGCAGCATGTCCGGCTTCTGCAGCAGCAGGCGGCACAGGGCGACGCGGCGCTTCTCGCCGCCGGACAGCTTGCCGATCTTCGCGTCCCACGGCGGCAGGCGCAGCGCGTCGGCGGCCACGTCCAGCTGCTGCTCGAGGGTGTGGGCGTCGCCCGAGGCCAGGATCGCCTCCAGGCGCTCCTGCTCCTTGGCCAGCGCGTCGAAGTCGGCGCCTTCCTCGGCGTAGGCGGCGTAGACCTTCTCCAGCGCGGCCTGCGCCTGCAGGACCTCGCCGACGCCTTCCTCGACCGCTTCGCGGACGGTCATCTCCGGATCCAGCTCCGGTTCCTGCGGCAGGTAGCCGACCTTGATGCCGGGCTGCGGGCGGGCCTCGCCCTCGAAGTCCTGGTCGACGCCGGCCATGATCCGCAGCACGGTGGACTTGCCGGCGCCATTGAGGCCCAGCAGGCCGATCTTGGCCCCCGGGAAGAAGCTCAGCGAGATGTCCTTGATGATCTGCCGCTTCGGCGGGACCACCTTGGACACCCGGTTCATGGTGTAGATGTATTGCGAGGACATGCTGTCTCCGTAGCGCGCGACCGCGTCCCGGCCGGCGTACGGACGGGATCCCGGCTGGAAAGGGAACGCGCGATTATAGCCCGATCGCGGGCCAGGCCCCGGCGTCGCCGGATCGGCCGCAGGCCCTGCCGGGGCGGGATTTCCGCCGGCTGAACGGTCAGGGAGAAGGCGTTGACGGGAAACGGTTCCAGTCGGAAACCGTTCATGCGCCGTGAACAAGATTGGACTCGCCCATCCACACCAGCGAGTGCCGCCATGAAGATGAACCGAGTGATTGCCGTCGCGATGACCTCGATGCTCGCGCTGGGCGTCGCGGCCCCGGCCCTGGCGGCTGGCGGCCCCGGCCACGACCGCGGCCACCACGGCTGGAACGAGCGTGGCCACGGCCATGGCAAGCATCACGGGCGCCACGACCACGACCGCCGCGACGACCGCCGCCACTACAGCAAGGGCTACAAGGACGGCTACCGCGATGCCCGCTACCACGAACCGCGGGTGGTCTACCGGCCGGCGCCGTCGTACGGCTGGGTCCGCGGCCACCGCTACCGCGACTACTACCGGGGCCCGGTCTACGTGGTGCACGACTACGACCGCTACCACCTGCGCCGCCCGCCGCACGGCCACCACTGGATCCGCGACGACCGCGGCGACATGCTCCTGGTGGCCGTGGCCACCGGCATCATCGCCGACATCATCCTGCACCACTGACCGGTTCGCGCCGGGCTCCATCCAGACGCCGTCCCGCAGACCTGCGGGGCGGCGTTTCCGTTTCCGGGGCACGGCAGGGACGGGCGAGGGGGGCAAGAAAGGGCGGCCCGGGTGCCCGGCAAGCGTCCACGGCGGCCGGGCGCCGGATTCCGCGACCCCCTTCAATGGCGGCAACCTGCGGCCGGGCTTACAATTTCGGGTCTGAGCACCCCTGCCTGCCCGCCCCTGGAGAGCCGATGTACCCGCGCGACGCCCGAATCGAAGCCTACGATCCCGAACTGGCCAAGGCGATCGCCGACGAGGCCCGGCGCCAGGAAGACCATGTCGAGCTGATCGCCAGCGAGAACTATGCCAGCCCGCGGGTCATGGAAGCGCAGGGCAGCGTGCTGACCAACAAGTACGCCGAGGGCTACCCGCACAAGCGCTACTACGGCGGCTGCGAATACGTCGACGTCGCCGAGCAGCTGGCGATCGACCGGGTCAAGCAGCTGTTCGGGGCGGACTACGCCAACGTGCAGCCGCATTCCGGCTCGCAGGCCAACCAGGCCGTGTACTTCGCCCTGCTGCAGCCGGGCGACACCATCCTCGGCATGTCGCTGGCCCACGGCGGCCACCTGACCCACGGCGCCAAGGTGAATGCCTCCGGCAAGCTGTTCAACGCCATCCAGTACGGCGTCAACGACGAAGGCCTGATCGACTACGACGAGGTCGAGCGCCTGGCCGTGGAACACAAGCCGAAGATGGTCGTGGCCGGCTTCTCCGCCTATTCGCAGGTGATCGACTGGGCGCGCTTCCGCGCCATCGCCGACAAGGTCGGCGCGTACCTGTTCGTGGACATGGCCCACGTCGCCGGCCTGGTTGCCGCCGGCGTGTACCCGAACCCGCTGCCGCACGCGCACGTGGTCACCTCCACCACCCACAAGACCCTGCGCGGCCCGCGCGGCGGCATCATCCTGTCCGCGACCCAGGGCGCCGGCGAGCAGTTCGAGGAGATCTCCAAGAAGCTCCAGTCGATCGTGTTCCCGGGCATCCAGGGCGGTCCGCTGATGCACGTGATCGCGGCCAAGGCGGTGGCCTTCAAGGAGGCGCTGGAGCCGGAGTTCAAGGCCTACCAGCAGCAGGTCGTGAAGAATGCCCAGGCCATGGCCGGCACGCTGATCGCGCGCGGTTACAAGATCGTCTCCGGCGGCACGCAGAACCACCTGATGCTGGTCGACATGATCGGCAAGGACGTGTCCGGCAAGGACGCGGAGGCGGCGCTGGGCAAGGCCCACATCACCGTCAACAAGAACTCGGTGCCCAACGACCCGCGCTCGCCGTTCGTGACCTCGGGCCTGCGCCTGGGCACCCCGGCGGTGACCACCCGCGGCTACACCGAGCAGGATTGCATCGACCTGGCCAACTGGATCGCCGACGTGCTCGACGCGCCGAACGACGACAGCGTGATCGAAGCCGTCAAGGCGAAGGTCACCGAGCAGTGCCGCAAGTACCCGGTCTACGGCTGAGCAGGACCGGTCGGGATGGAGCACGGCCGGGCGCCGGCATGGTGGGCGGTGGGGGTCTCCCGGGCCATCGCCGCTGACCTGGCCGCCATCCCCTTCGAGTGCGGGGCCCGCTGAGGAAGTCCGATGCATTGTCCGTACTGCCAGCACAACGATACCCGCGTGATCGATTCGCGCGTGTCCGAGGACGGCGCGACGATCCGCCGCCGGCGCGGCTGCGAGGCCTGCGGCGAGCGCTTCAGCACCCTGGAAACGGTGGAGCTGAAGCTGCCGGCGATCATCAAGAGCGACGGCCGCCGCGAGCAGTTCGACGCCAAGAAGCTGCGCCAGGGCTTCGACCGCGCGCTGCAGAAGCGCCCGGTGTCCGAGGAGCAGATCGAAGCGGCGGTGCGCGCGGTCGTGCACGGGGTGCGCATGAGCGGCGAGCGCGAGTTGGCGTCGCGGCGCATCGGCGAGTTCGTGATGGACGAGCTGCGCAAGCTCGACCACGTCGGCTACGTGCGCTTCGCCTCGGTCTACCGCAGCTTCGAGGACGTGGCCGACTTCCGCGAGGAGATCGAGAAACTCGAGCGCGACCTGCCGCCGGGCAGCGGCCAGCTGCCGCTGCTGCAGGGCGGCGAGGTCGTGCCGATCGACCGGCACGCCGACCGCAACCGGAAGCGCTGACCGCCGCCATGCGCATCGAGTGGCTGCGTGACCACCCGCGGCACATCGACGCGCTCGCCGCCGCGCACGTCGAGGCCTTCGGCCGGCTGCTGCCGGACTGGACCGTGGCGCAGGCCGCCGGCGAACTGCGTTCGCACAGGCAGGCGCGGGCGATCCCGAGCACCCTGCTGGCGCTGGACGACGCCGGCGGCTGGCTCGGTTCGGTCAGCCTGCTGCAGGAGGACCACCAGGACATCCGCCAGTACTCGCCGTGGCTGGCCAGCCTGTACGTGCGCCCGGAGGCGCGCGGGCAGGGCGTGGGCGCGGCGCTGGTCGCGCACTGCGTGGCCGAAGCCGGTGCGCTGGGCGTGCGGCAGCTGTACCTGTACTGCACGCCGGCGCTGGTCGACTGGTACCGCGCGCGGGGCTGGCGCGAGCACGCGCAGGTGACGCTGGGCCTGCTGCACGTGCAGGTGATGGCGACCGAATGCATGGGGGAAGCCTGATGGACGGTTTCGACGCCCGCGACCGCGAACTGATGGCGCGCGCGCTGCAGCTGGCCGGACGCGGCCTGTGGACCGCGCGCCCGAACCCGATGGTCGGCTGCGTGCTCGCCCGCGACGGCGAAATCGTCGGCGAGGGCTGGCATCCGCGCACCGGCGAGCCGCACGCGGAAGTGTTCGCCCTGCGCGAGGCCGGCGAACGCGCGCGCGGCGCCACCGCCTACGTGACCCTGGAACCCTGCGCCCACCACGGACGCACGCCGCCGTGCGCGGACGCGCTGGTGGCTGCCGGCGTCGCCCGGGTGGTGGCGGCGATGCGCGATCCGTTCCCGCGCGTCGACGGCGCCGGTTTCGCCCGCCTGCGCGCGGCCGGGATCGAGGTGGCCTCCGGGCTGCTGGAGGCCGAAGCGCGCGAGCTCAACCGCGGCTTCCTGTCGCGGGTGCAGCGCGGGCGGCCGTGGCTGCGGATCAAGCTGGCTGCCAGCCTCGACGGGCGCACGGCGATGGCCAGCGGCGAGTCGAAGTGGATCACCGGCGAGACTGCGCGCGCCGACGTGCAGCGCTGGCGCGCGCGCAGCGGCGCCATCCTCACCGGCGCCGACACGGTGCTGGCCGACGACCCGGCGCTGACCGCGCGGGTCGGCGAGGGCGCCGATCTCGTACCGCCGCTGCGCGTGGTCCTCGACCGCCGCCTGCGCAGCCTGGCCAGCGTGAAGGTCCGCGACGGCAGCGCGCCGACGCTGTACCTGCACGGCCCCGATGCCGTGCCGCCGCCGGGCGTGGAGGCGGAATTCGCGGCCGTACCACTGCGCGACGGCCACCTCGACCTGGAGGCGGCGCTGCGCCTGCTCGGTGCGCGCGGGATCAACGAGGCCCAGGTCGAGGCCGGCCCGGTGCTCTGCGGGGCGCTGCTGCGCGCCGGCGTGGTCGACGAGCTGCTGCTGTACCAGGCGCCGCTGCTGCTGGGCGACGAGGCGCGCCCGCTGTTCGCCGGGCTTGGCCTCGGCAGCATGGCCCAGGCCCTGCGCTTCGACGTGGTCGACGAGGCCGCCTTCGACCCGGACCGGCGCCTGCTGCTGCGGCCGCGCCAGGCCTGAGGGCGGTCGCCGGCCCGTCCCGGCCGGTCCATGGATGCACTGTTCCGGCCACCGACCGGAGGGCATTCAGCCGCCTGCGGTAGAATGCGCGGGCCGGTTCGCCGGCATTCCCGACAACCAGAAACAACGTCTTCAGGGCGGGGTGGAATTCCCCACCGGCGGTAGGCGCGGTGCTTCGGCATGGCGCGAGCCCGCGAGCGCTTCCGGCCGGCAACCGGCGGAAGGCAGCAGATCCGGTCCAATGCCGGAGCCGACGGTCGAGGCGTGGCGAGTCCACGCCCTAGAGTCCGGATGAAAGAAGACGCAGCCGCCCGGCCCGTGCCGGGCGTCCGCCCGTGCCCCGGGACGTTTTTCGCGAGCAACAGGCGGAAAACGCAATGAAGTTCCACCCAGTGTCCCGCGCCGGCGGCGTGGTCCAGGCGCAGCCCCGATGCCTCCTGCCGGAGGTGCGCTGATGTTCACCGGCATCATCGAAGGCGTCGGCCGCCTGGCCGCGCGCGAACCGCGCGGCGGCGACGTCCGCTTTACCTTCGCCACCGGCAGCCTGCCGTTCGCCGACGTGCGCCTCGGCGAGAGCATCGCGGTCAACGGCGTGTGCCTGACCGTGATCGCGTTCGATGCTTCGTCCTTCCAGGCCGACGCCTCCACCGAAACCCTGTCGCTGACCACCCTCGGCACGCTGGCCGAAGGCGCCGCGCTGAACCTGGAACGCGCCATGCGCCCGGACGACCGCCTTGGCGGCCACCTGGTCAGCGGCCACGTGGACGGCATCGGCAAGGTGCTGTCGGTGCACGAGGACGCACGCGCGCAGCGCTGGCGCTTCTCCGCGCCGGCGCCGCTGCTGAAGTACATCGCGAAGAAGGGCTCGATCTGCGTCGACGGCGTCAGCCTCACCGTCAACGAGGTCGACGAAGAGGGCTTCGAGGTCGCGCTGATCCCGCACACCGTCGCCCATACCCGCTTCGCCGAGACGCAGTTGGGCGATGCGGTGAACCTGGAGATCGACCTGGTCGCCCGCTACGTCGAGCGCCTGCTCGGCGCGCGTGCCGGCGGCGAAGGAGCAGCGGCATGAACTTCGCGCCCATCCCCGAACTGCTGGAGGAGATCCGCGCCGGCCGCATGGTGGTGATCGTCGACGACGAGGACCGCGAGAACGAAGGCGACCTGATCATGGCCGCCGAGCTGGTGC
This sequence comes from Pseudoxanthomonas sp. J35, assembly GCF_000513995.1. Classification (GTDB taxonomy): domain Bacteria; phylum Pseudomonadota; class Gammaproteobacteria; order Xanthomonadales; family Xanthomonadaceae; genus Pseudoxanthomonas. The sequence goes on along the minus strand of NZ_AZVB01000002.1, from coordinate 234,470 downwards.
GCCCGGCCGACATCAACTTCATGGTCACCCACGCCCGCGGCCTGGTGTGCCTGTCGCTGACCCGCGAGCGTTGCGGCCAGCTGGGGCTGGCGCCGATGGTCCAGCGCAACACCGCGCAGTTCCAGACCAACTTCACCGTCAGCATCGAGGCCGCCGAAGGCGTCACCACCGGCATCTCGGCCTACGACCGCGCCCACACCATCCGCACCGCGGTGCGCCCGGACGCCAAGCCGAGCGACCTGAGCCAGCCGGGCCACGTGTTCCCGCTGATCGCCCAGCCCGGCGGCGTGCTGACCCGAGCCGGCCACACCGAGGCCGCCAGCGACCTGCCGATGCTCGCCGGCCTGGAGCCGGCCGGCGTGCTGGTCGAGATCATGAACCCCGACGGCACCATGGCCCGGCGCCCCGAGCTGGAAGTGTTCGCGCGCGAGCACGGCCTGAAGATGGGCTCGATCGCCGACCTGATCGCCTGGCGCCTGGCCAACGAGCACACGGTCGAGCGCGTCGACGAACGCGAGATCGACACCGAGTTCGGCCCGTTCCGCCTGCTGACCTACCGCGACCGCATCGCCCACGAGCTGCACTTCGCCCTGGTCCGCGGCACCCCCGGCAAAGCCACCCCGACCCTGGTCCGCGTGCAGGTCGAGAACCCGCTGAGCGACCTGCTGCACTGGCGCCGCGACGACTTCGGCGTGGCCGCCACCGACGCCCTGCGCGCGATCGCCGCCGAAGGGCAGGGGGTGATGGTGGTGCTGTCCGAGCCGCGCGACCCCGAGGCCCTGCTGGCGCGCCTGCGCAAGCAGCCGGAGATCCAGGCCAACCGCAAGGACGTCGGCCAGTGGCGGCGCAACGGCGCCGGCGCGCAGATCCTGGCCGACCTCGGCCTGGGCAGGTTGCGCGTGCTGGGCACCCCGCGCCGCCAGGTAGGCCTGGCCGGCTACGGCCTGGAGGTCGTCGAGTACGTCACCCCGTAAGTGGCCTGAACTGGCCTGCCGCAGCAACATGGCGAGGCCCGCTCTCCTGGAAGTCCGCCACCCGTCAAAGCGTCGCCTAGGCGCCCCTGACGGGAGGTGAAGGAGGAGGCGCCGGCCCTGGCCGGCGCCGGGGGACACGAGCGGCAGGGGCGCCAGGGCGGCGCTCCTCCAGCCACGTTTCCGCCGCTTCCGCTCCGGATCCAGCCACGCCGCTCCCGCTCCCGCCACGCCTTCCAGTACCTGATCGGCCTACCCCGGACGCCCCTCGCACCCGCGTCCGGTAAACTGTGCGACCCCCGAGGACCCGTAACCCATGACCCTCTACGAAGGCGACCTCCGCCTGCCGGCCGGCGCCCGCATCGCGATCCTGGCCAGCCGCTGGAACGCCCGCATCACCGACGCCCTCGTCGCCGGCGCCCGCCGCTGCCTGGCCGACCACGGCGTGCCCGAGGATGCCGTCGACGTCGTCCGCATGCCCGGCGCCTGGGAACTGCCGGTCGCCGCCCGCCAGCTCGCCCTCGCCGGCGGCCACCGCGCCCTGGTCGTACTGGGCTGCGTCGTCCGCGGCGATACCCGCCACTACGAACACGTCGCCGACCTCTGCGCCGAAGGCCTGATGCGCGTCGCCCTGGACACCGGCGTGCCGGTGCTCAACGGCGTGCTGGCCGTCGAACGCTTCGAGGACGCCGAGGCCCGCGCCGGCGGCAGCCACGGCAACAAGGGCGAGGAAGTCGCGCTTGCCGCGCTGGAAATGATCAACCTGCTGGAGCGCCTGCCATGAACCGTCCCCATCGTTCCCGCCCCGGCGTCGACCCGGTGCTGCGTGCCCGCGCCCGCCGCCGCGCCCTGCAGGCGATCTACGCCTGGCAGATCTCCGGCGGCAACGCCCAGCAGGTGATCGCCCAGTTCGCCCACGAACAGGCCCACGAAGTGGCCGACCTCGAGTATTTCGAGGACCTGGTGCGCGGCGTGATCGCCGAGCGCGCCGGCCTGGACGTGGCCCTGGCCCCGCACCTGGACCGCGGCGTCGAGGAAGTCGACGCGATCGAGCGCGCCGTGCTGCGCCTGGCCGCGTACGAACTGCTGCACCGCCCGGACGTGCCCTACCGCGTGGTGATCAACGAGGCCATCGAGACCGCCAAGCGCTTCGGTTCCGAACACGGCCACACCTACGTCAACGGGGTGCTCGACCGCGCCAGCGCGCAGTGGCGTCCGCTGGAAATGCAGGCCGGCCGCAACGGCAACGGCCGCTGAGGCCGCGGCGGGCGCGCTGGCGATCGCCGCCGCGCTGCGTCCCCCTCGTGCGGCCGCCGGCAGGCCGCGCATCCGCACGCTCCACGACCGCGTCCGCCCGCAGGCCTATGGCGTAGCCGCGCGGCGCCCGTAGCGGGCAAGATGGCAGGCATGGCCGAATTCGACCTCATCGACCTGGTCCGCGCGCGCACCGGTGCCGCCGCCGGACGCGGCGACGTGGCCCTGGGCATCGGCGACGATGCCGCGCTGCTGCGCGTGCCACCCGGCCACGAGCTGGTGGTTACCGCCGATACGCTCAATGCCGGCGTGCACTTCCCGCCCGACGCCGCGCCGGCCGATACCGGCTGGAAGGCGCTGGCGGTGAACCTGTCCGACCTGGCCTCGATGGGTGCGCGCCCGGCCTGGTGCACACTGTCGCTCTCGCTGCCGGAAGCCGATGAGGCGTGGCTGCGCGCCTTCGTCGACGGCTTCGCGGAACTGGCCGGGATACACGGCATCGCCCTTGTCGGCGGCGACACCACGCGCGGCCCGCTGTCGATCGCGGTCACCGCAATGGGCCTGGTTGAAACCGGTGCAGCGCTGCGCCGCGACCGCGCCCGCGCCGGCGACGACGTATGGGTGACCGGCACGCTGGGGGATGCCGCGGCGGCGCTGGTGCTGGGCGGGCACATCCCCGCGGATGGCGAAGTGCCGCCCGTGTCCGCGGACGTGGCCGCGCCCCTGCACGCGCGGCTGGCGCGCCCGACGCCGCGCGTGGAAGCCGGCCGCCGCCTGCTCGGCCTGGCCCGCGCCTGCGTCGATGTCTCCGACGGCCTGCTCGCCGACCTCGGCCATGTCTGCGCGCGCAGTGCCGTCGGCGCGGAGATCGATATCGCCCGGCTGCCGGCATCGCCGGCGCTCTCCGCCGCGTTCGACAGACCGTCACGCAGCGCCCTGCAGGCCGGTGGCGGCGACGACTACGAGCTGTGCTTCACGGCCGATCCGGCGCTGCGCGACCATGTCGCCGCGGCGCTGGAACTGGCGTGCGTGGACGCCACCCGCATCGGCCGCATCGTCGCCGGCAGCGGCGTGCGCGCGCTGGATGCGCACGGCCGGCCGTGGCAGCCGCCACGCAGCGGGTACGTGCATTTCGGCTGAGCGGATTCCGCTGCGCGACGCCCCGGGTCAGAGCCGCGCCACCGCCGCCGCCATCCGTTCCACCGCTTCCTGCAGCAGCGGACGCGGCATCGCGAAGTTGAGCCGCACATGGCCTTCGCCCCCTTCGCCGCACTCGGCGCCATCGGTCAGCGCGACCTGGGCGTGGCGTCGGAAGAACGTGGCCGGTGCGGTATCCAGCGGCAACGCGCGGCAGTCCAGCCAGGCCAGGTAGGTACCCTGTGGCTCGATACAGCCGACCTGCGGGAGCTTCCCGCGCAGCAGTCGGCCGAGCAGCTCGCGGTTGCCGTGCAGGTAGTCCAGCACCAACGCCAGCCACGGATCGCCCTCGCGCCAGGCGGCGGTGTGCGCGATCACGCCGGGCGTGGACGTGCTGTTGCCGGCGAAGTGGCCGATCGCGCGCCAGCGTTGCAGGTCTTCGGCGCGGGTGAACACCAGCTGCGCGCACTTGAGCCCGGCCAGGTTCCAGGCCTTCGAGGCCGACACCGCGGTGATCGCCTGGCGTGCGGCTTCGTCGGACAGGCTGGCGTAGGGCACGTGACGATGGCCCGGATAGACCAGCGGCGCATGGATCTCGTCGGCGAACACCCGTGCGTCGTGGCGCGCGGCAATGGCAGCGATCCGGCGCAGCTCGTCTTCGGTGTAGACCTTGCCGATCGGGTTGTGCGGATTGCACAGCAGCAGCATGCGCGCGCCGTCGGCGAAGGCGTGGGCCAGCGCGTCCTCGTCCAGCGTCCAGCCTTCGTCGCCGCGCAGCATCGGCACCTGCCGCACCGGATGGCCGAGCAACGCCAGCAGCGGCAGGAACGGCATGTAGCACGGTACCGGCACCGCGACCATCGCCCCGGCCGGCAGGTAGTGGCGGCACACCGTCTCCAGCGCGCCGAGCACGTCTGGCACGGCGCGGATCGCGTCCGGGGAAACGTCCCAGCCGTGGTGGCGGCGCTGCCAGTCGGCGCAGGCCTCGGCCATCGCCCGCAGCGGCGTGGCGGAAAGGTAGCCGAGCTGGCTGCTTTCCACCGCGGCGTGCAGGGCCTGGCGGATCGGCGCGGCGATGCCGAAGTCCATCTCGGCGACGAAGGCGCCGATGCAGTCCGGGAACGCGCGCCACTTCAGCCCGCCGTGCGCGCGCAGCTGCTCGAGGGTGATCGAATCGAACGCCAAGGTATCGGGGGTGTCCAAGCTGTCGCTCCGCCGTGTGCGCCGGCATTCTCGCATCCGTCGCGCATGCGCGGCGTGGCGGCGCTTCGCCGCCGTAGAGCGGGGCTTGCCCCGCTGCTTTTCCCCGCTGTTCCTGCAAATGAAAGGCAGCGGGGCAAGCCCCGCTCTACACGGGCGGGAGCACCTTGCCGGGATTGAGGATGCCGTCCGGATCCAGCGCCGCCTTCACCGCGCGCATCGCCGCCAGCGTGGCGGCATCGAGGGCGCGCGGCATCCAGTCGCGCTTGGCCACGCCGATGCCATGTTCGCCCGACAGCGTGCCCTGCAGCGACAGCACCAGCGCGAACACCTGCTCCAGCGCCGCGTGCGCGCGTGCGCTCTCGGCGGCGTCGTCCGGGTGGTACATGATGTTGACGTGCAGGTTGCCGTTGCCCGCATGGCCGAACACCACGATCGGCAGCGCATGCGCCGCCGCCAGCGCCTCCACCCCCGACACCAGCCCGGGGATCCGCGACACCGGCACCACCACGTCCTCGTTGATCTTGCCCGGGGCGATGCTGCGCAGCGCAGGCGACAGTGCGCGCCGCGCCGCCCACAGCCGGTCGCGGGCACTGCCATCGGTGGCCACGTCCAGCGCCAGCATGCCGTCGCCGGTGGCGGCGTCGGCCAGCGCCTGCAGCGCGTAGGGCAGGGTGTCGTGGTCGCCGTCGGCCTCGACCAGCAGCATCGCGCCGGCCTCCGGCACCTCGGCGCCGTTGCGGCGGAGCAGGGCGATGGCGCTGGCGTCCATGAACTCCAGCATGGCCGGCACCTGCGGCTGGCGCATCAGCCGCGATACCGCGGCGGTGGCGGCGGCCGCGTCGCGGTACAGCGCACGCAGCCCGGCCTGCGCGGCCGGGCGCGGCACCAGGCGCAGCGTGGCTTCCACGACCAGGGCGAGGGTGCCTTCGCTGCCGATGACGAGGTGGGTGAGGTCGTAGCCGGTGGCGTCCTTGGTCCAGGGCCCGCCGCAGCGGATCACTTTGCCGCTGCCGGTCACCGCGACCAGGCCGAGCACGTTGTCGCGGGTGGCGCCGTACTTCACCGCGCGCGGGCCGCCGGCGTTGCAGGCGAGGTTGCCGCCGATGGTGCAGCGTTCGTAGCTGCCCGGGTCCGGTGGCCAGAACAGGCCGTGCGGCTGCAGCGCCTGCTGCAGGTCGCCGTTGAGCACGCCCGGCTCGACGACCGCGCAGCGGTCGCCGGGGCGGATCTCCAGGATCCGGTCCATGCGCGCGAACGACACCACCACGCCGCCTTGGAACGGCACCGCGCCGCCGGCGGTGCCGGTGCCGGCGCCGCGCGCCACGATCGGCACGCGGTGTTCGCGGCAGGCGCGCACGATCGCCGCGACCTGTTCGCGGTCGCGCGGCAGCGCCACCGCGGCGGGCAAGGCCGACATGCGCGAATCGTCCTCGCCGTGCGCGCGCCGCGCCGCTTCGCCGGTCAGCCAGCCTTCGGGGCCGAGCAGGTCGGCAAGGGTGGCGTCGAGCGCGGGGGGCAGGGCGGCGGTCATCGGCCGATTGTAGGCCCGCACGCCAGCAGCATCGAACGACGCGCAGTGGGTATGCGCCGGCTAGACGTCATCCAGGCGGAACGCATCGCGCAGCCATTCCAGTTCCGGCGCGCCCGGATCGCCGCGCGCCTCGACCACGTCGAAGCGGCAGGGCAGCTGCGCCAGCCGTGGATGCGCGCCCAGGTACAGCTGCGCGGCGCGGACCAGCCTGCGCCGCTTGCCATGGTCGACCGAGGCCAGGCCCCCGCCGAAGGCCGCGCCGGCGCGGTAGCGCACTTCCACGAACACCACGGTGTCGCCGGAAGCGCCGCGTTCGAGCATCACCAGGTCGAGCTCGCCGCCGCGATAGCCGACGTTGGCGGCCAGCGTGCGCAGGCCGGCGCGCTCGAGGCGTCCGCGCGCGGCGGCCTCGACCCGCTGCCCGCGCGCGCGACGGTCGAACATCGCCTCAGTAGCCGCCGCCGGACACCGGCACCACGACGCCCTCGCGGAAGGTCGACCACTGCGGCTGGCGCACGATGTTGCCGAAGCCGTCCGAGCGCAGGGTGCCAGTGGCGCCGGCCAGCTCGCCGTCGCTGCTGCGCAGCAGCCGTTCGAGGAAGGCGGTGATCAGCCAGGCATCGTGGCCGAAGGCGAACAGGCGCGCGGCCGGACCGCGCGCGGTCGGCAGCATGTCCGAGACCTGGCTGTACGACGGCAGCCCGGCGACGCCGCGCGCCTGCCAGGCCTCGCCCGGGAACACGATGCCGTCGAGCACCACGTCCTCCTCGGCCTTGCCGGTGCCGGAGGTCAGTTGCGAGCCGGCCACGCGGGTGCGCGCGGCGAAGCCGGCCAGGGCCAGCTGCGGCGCCAGCGCCCGGGCCTGCGGGCCGCGCACCGCCAGGAACACCGCATCGGCGCCGGCCGCGGAGGCCTGCACCAGCTGCGCGGAGACATCGCCCGGCTCCTCGCCCACGCTGACCACGCCGGCGATGCTGCCGCCGCGTTCCTGGAGGCGGGTACGGAACGCTTCCACCGCGCGGCGGCCGTTGTCGTCGCTGCCGGCGATCACCAGCACGTTGCGGTGCTCGCGCGCCAGCAGGTAGTCGGCGGCGACGATGCCGTCGTCCTCCGGCGCCAGCGAGAAGGCCAGGTGGCCCGGCGGCGGGGCGACGGTGCCGCGGTTGAGCGCGAGGCTGGAGACGCCGGCATCGGCGCCGGCGAACACCGCGCCGACCTCGTCGCGGCCCAGCGGCCCGACCACGAAGTCGTTGCCTTCGGCCACGGCGCGGGCGTAGGCCGCCTGGGCGCCGGCCGGGGTGCCGCCGGTGTCGTAGAAGGTGATGGCCGGACGCGGGCGGCGTTCGGCGTAATAGCCGGCGAGCAGGCCGTCGCGGACCGGGCCGGCGGCGGTGGCCAGCTGGCCGGTCAGCGGCAGCAGCACCGCCAGCTTGCGCGGCGGGCGGTAACCGTCGGCCGCGGCCGGGGCGCGCTGGTCGAAGTTCCAGGCCTGGGCAGTGTCGAACGGGCGCGGCAGCGGCAGGCCGCGGCGGACCAGGGCGCGGCCGGCGAAGTTGTACAGCGGGTCGCCGGCCGGCAGGGCGGCGGCACGGGAGGAGAGGGTGGCGTCGTCGAGGCCGGCCAGCAGGCGCTCGATCGCTTCGCGGTTGGCGTTGCGCGCCTCGCCCTGCAGGCCGGCATCGGCACGGGCGCGGGCGGCGGCCGCGCCGACCGCGTCGCCGGTGGCTTCCAGGCCGCGGGCCTGGGCCAGGCGCCAGCGCGCCTGCAGCGGCGCGCCCAGCAGCGCCGGATCGCTGCCGGCCAGCAGCGCGGGGACGTTGGCCGGCTGGTTCCCGGCGATCGCCCACTCGGCCTGCAGCAGGCCCAGGCGGGCGCGGCTGGCGCCGGTGACCCGGCGCGGGTCGACCTGGGCGGCCAGGCTGCGGGCGCGGGCCTCGTCGCCGGCTTCCTGCCAGGCGAAGGCGGCATCGGCGAGCAGGGCATTGCGCTGGGTGCCACGGGCACCGGCCGCCAGCGTCTCCAGCCGCTGCGCGGCTTCGCGCGCCTGGCCCTGTTCCAGCTGGGCCAGCGCGGCGGCATGTTCCGGCGCCGCCGGGGGCGCGGTGGCCACGCTGGCGCAGCCGGCGGCCAGCAGGGTGGCCAGGCAGGGCGCCAGCCAGCGCAGGCGGAAGGGGCGCGTCGCGGGGGCGTTCTGGTTCTGCATGTCCATCCGTCGGGGCCGGGCCGGTCGGTGAAAGAGCTTAGGATTCTACCTTTCCCCCCGGACCTGGACCTGTGATGCCCGCCGCCACCCTGCATGTCGTCGCCACGCCCATCGGCAACCTCGGCGACCTTTCGCCGCGGGCCCAGCAGGTGCTGCGCGAGGTGGCCGCGATCTGCGCCGAGGACACCCGCCGCAGCGCGCAGCTGCTGGGGCACTTCGGTATCGGCACGCCCCTGCTGGCCCTGCACGAGCACAACGAGCAGCAGGTGGCCGAGCGGCTGGTGGCGCGGCTGCTGGCCGGGGAGTCGCTGGCCCTGATCAGCGACGCGGGCACGCCGCTGGTCAGCGACCCGGGCTACCGGCTGGTGCGGGCGGCGCGGCAGGCGGGGGTGCGGGTAAGCCCGGTGCCGGGGCCGTCGGCGCTGATCGCGGCGCTGAGCGTGGCAGGGTTGCCCAGCGACCGCTTCGCCTTCGAGGGCTTCCTGCCGGCCAAGGCCTCGGCGCGGCGGGAGCGGCTGGCGGCGCTGGCCGGGGAGCCGCGCACGCTGGTGTTCTACGAGTCGGCGCACCGCATCGACGAGTCGCTGGCCGACCTGCGCGCGGCCTTCGGCGATGGCCGGCCGGCGGTGCTGGCGCGCGAGCTGACCAAGCTCTTCGAGACGGTGCTGGACGGCGACCTGGCCGGGCTCCACGAACGCGTGCTGGCCGACGCGGACCAGCGCAAGGGCGAGTTCGTGCTGGTCGTGCAGGGCGTGGGCGAGGACGCCGACGCGAAGCTGGCCGAGGGGCGCCGCGTCCACGCCATCCTGGCGAAGCAGCTCCCGCCCTCCGCCGCCGCCAGGCTCGCCGCGGAGATCACCGGCGCCCCGCGCAAGGCCCTTTACGGTGGCGGTTCGGACGAGTGAGCGGCCCTTCCGGGCACGGGGTACAAGTAGCAGGTAGTGCAGCGGTAAGGTCCCGGGAATGAACGAGGGCGCTGGCGAGGTTCGGCGCGTCGCCACGCGCCAGCTTCCCAGTCGCATCACCCAGCGAGATGCTTCTGGCGACCCGCGTTACCGCATCTTCGGGCGCGTTCCGGTCGTGGCTTCGTGCGATGTTTCCCTCTCCCGGCGGGAGGGACTATCGGCCGCGTCGCTGTTGTAGAGCGGGGCTTGCCCCGCTGCTCTTTCACGCGGGCAGGGACATCGGGCGGGGGAGTCGGGCAAGCCCGACTCTACAAAAAAGCCCCGGCACCGCGGTGGCGCCCGGGGCTACCCTGGTTCCGACCGTGCCGAAGGCGCGCAGCCACGTGTCTGCTGCCGAAGCCCCCGTTGGTACGGGCGGGGCGCCCCGGCTGCAGGGGATCGGAGGCAAAGCTCGCCGGAGCCCACGCTTCGCTTCAGCGAAGCGTGGGGTATTCATACGGCTGAGCGTAGAATGCGTCCCTGGCGGAGCCGGTCAGACAGTCGCGTCATGCGCAAGCATGCCGAGGAAAGTCCGGGCTCCACAGGGCACGGTGCCAGGTAACGCCTGGGCGGCGCGAGCCGACGGAAAGTGCAACAGAAAGATACCGCCAGCGGTCCGGGGCGCGGGACGGACGCAAGTCCGGCAACGTGCTCCCGCCTCGCCGAAAGGGGGGCAGGAAGCGGGCAAGGGTGAAATGGTGCGGTAAGAGCGCACCGCGAGCCTGGTAACAGGCCGGCACGGCAAACCCCACCGGGAGCAAGACCAAATAGGGACCCCATGGCGCTGCCCGCGTCGGGTCCGGGTAGGTTGCTTGAGCGTAGCGGTGACGCTGCGCCTAGAGGAATGACTGTCCACGACAGAACCCGGCTTACCGGCCGGCTCCGCCACTTCCTTTCATCCCTGCCCTGGAGGGTGCGCCCGGCTGCCGGCCGGCGGCGGTCATCCTCCCGGTGAAGCCGTTTCGCGCGAAACCTTCCCCTGAATACAGGGCGTTGTCCTGGCGGTGCTGTCCCGGGACAGGGTGCGCCTGCGCGGATCTCACATGGCCTTCACAAGTGCGAAATCTCAAAATTTGAGACTAAACAGCGACTTGTGGAAAACCCTTGAACTTGTCTGTGAACATCGCTGCAACTCATTGACGCAACAGGCGATTTTTTCCTTGAAATCCTGTTGACAACCCTGTTGGTGAATCCTAAGGTGGGCTCCCGGGGGAAAACCGGGGTTTTTGTGGTTTTCCGTGGTTGTAGAGCCTCCAGCAGCAGGGTGCGGGTAGCAGCGACGTGTTCCAGGGCGAGACCGCCATCACAGTGGACGACAAGGGACGGGTGGCCATTCCCACGGCCTACCGCGACCTCGTCGCGCGCGAGTGCGGCAACCGCCTGGTCATCACCTACAACCCGTTCGAGGCCGGCTCGCTGTACCTGTACCCCCACGCGCAGTGGGAGCAGGTCCGCGACCAGGTCAACGCCCTGCCGAAGACCCGCGCCGCGCACCGCAGCCTGCAGCTGAAGCTGGTCGGCGCCGCCGTGCCGGTGGAGCTGGACGGCAACGGGCGCATTTCCATCCCTCCCAGCCACCGCAGCGCGGTGGGCATCGACCGCAAGGCGGTGCTGCTGGGCATGGGCGACAAGTTCGAACTGTGGAGCGAGCAGGCGCATCACGCGCAGATCCAGCGGACGCTGTCCGACGAGGATCTGAGCGAGCACATGCTCGATCTGAAGTTGTGACGGCGGGGGACCGGATGCGCACGGGCGCGCAGGCCGGCCACCCCGCTGCCCCGTCAGCGCCGGCGGCGCACCTGCCGGTGCTGTACGCGCAGGTCATGGACGGGCTGCGTGTGGTCGAGGACGGACGTTACCTGGATGGCACCTTCGGCCGCGGCGGCCACGCCCGCGGCGTGCTGCAACAACTCGGCCCGGGAGGCCGGCTGCTGCTGATGGACAAAGACCCGGAAGCGATCGCGGAAGCCGAACGCGGTTTCGGCGGCGACGCGCGCGTGTCGATCCGCCGCGGCAGCTTCGCCACGCTCGCCGGCTGGGAAGAGGCGCGTGACCTGGACGGGGTGCTGTTCGACCTGGGCGTGTCCTCGCCGCAGCTGGACGTGGCCGAGCGCGGCTTCTCCTTCGGCAAGGACGGTCCGCTGGACATGCGCATGGACCCGGAATCCGGCGAGAGCGCGGCGCAATGGCTGGCGCGCGCCGACGAGGCCGAGATCGCCGAGGTGCTGTGGCGCTACGGCGAGGAGAAGCAGAGCCGGCGCATCGCCCGCGCCATCGTCGCCCGCCGCGCGCAGCCGCTGACCCGCACCGCCGAGCTGGCCGCGCTGATCGCCTCGGTGGTGCCGCGCGGCAAGGACAAGAGCAACCCGGCCACCCGCAGCTTCCAGGCCATCCGCATCCACATCAACCGCGAGCTGGCCGACCTCGAGGCCGGGCTGGACGCGGCGCTGGCCGCGCTCAAGCCGGGCGGCCGCCTGGCGGTGATCAGCTTCCATTCGCTGGAAGACCGCATCACCAAGCAGTTCATCGCCCGCCACGCCAAGGCGCCGCCGGCCAACCGCCGGCTGCCGCAGGCGGAAGTCTTCGTGCCGGTGCTGGCCGACCTGGGCGGCGCGATCCGCGCCGACGAGGCCGAGCTGGCCGCCAACCCGCGCGCGCGCAGCGCGGTGCTGCGCGTGGCCGAGAAGCTCGACGGGCAGGGGAGGCGGGTCGCATGAGCCGGATCCTGCTCGCCGTGCTGCTGCTGGCCACCGTCGCCACCGCCATCGCGGTGGTGTACGAGCGCTACCGCCACCGCCAGCTGTTCGTCGAACTGACCCGCGCCGAGCGCGAGCGCGACGAACTGAACATCGAATTCGGCCGCCTGCAGCTGGAGCAGGCCACCTGGGCGCAGGCCAACCGCATCGACCAGGTGGCGCGCGAACGCCTCGGCATGAAGTTCCCCGAGGCCGAGGACATCGTGGTGGTGCGCCCGTGAGCCGGCCCAACCGCAACCGCAGCGCGTTCGACCTGCGCGGCCGCATGATGCTGGTCGGCGTCGCGCTGGGCCTGTGTTCGGTGGCGCTGGTCGGCCGCGCCGCCTGGATCCAGCTGGTCAACGCCGATTTCTACCAGCGCCAGGGCGAGGCCCGCTTCGTCCGCGAGATCCCGATCCCGACCTCGCGCGGCATGATCACCGACCGCAACGGCGAGCCGGTGGCGGTGTCCACGCCGGTGGAATCGGTGTGGGGCAACCCGCAGGAACTGCTGCGCCATCCCGAGCGCCTGCCGGAGCTGGCGCAGGCGCTGGGCGTGCCGGCCGACGAGCTGATGAGCCGGCTGTCGCAGCGCGCCGACAAGGAATTCGTCTACCTCAAGCGCCGGATCAACCCGGACCAGGCCAAGGCCATCCTCGCCCGCAACATTCCGGGGGTGTTCTCGCAGCGCGAGTTCCGCCGCTTCTACCCGCAGGGCGAGGCCATGGCGCACGTGCTGGGCTTCACCAACATCGACGACCGCGGCCAGGAAGGCCTGGAGCTGGCGTTCGACGAGTGGCTGCGCGGCAAGCCCGGTTCCAAGCGGGTGATCCGCGACCGCCACGGCCGCATCGTCGAGAACATCGAGCTGGTCAGCGCCGCCGAGCCGGGCAAGGACCTGACCCTCAGCATCGACCGCCGCATCCAGTTCCTGGCCTACCGCGAACTGCGCAACGCGCTGAACACCTACAAGGCCAGCAGCGGCTCGGTGGTGGTGCTGGACGTGGCCACCGGCGAAGTGCTGGCGATGGTCAACCTGCCCAGCTACAACCCCAACGCGGTCGGCGGAGCCAGCCAGGACGCGCACCGCAACCGCGCGGTCACCGACCTGATCGAGCCGGGCTCGACGATGAAGCCGATCACCGTGGCCGCCGCGCTGAGCACCGGCAGGATCACCCCGGCCACGCGCTTCGACACCAACCCCGGCTACATGTCGCTGGGCCGCTACACGATCCGCGACCACCACAACTACGGCGTGCTCGATGTCTCCGGCATCATCACCAAGAGCTCGAACCTGGGCGCGGTGAAGCTGGCCGAGCCGCTGTCGCCGCAGTACTTCTACGAGTTCATCCGCGGCTTCGGCTACGGCCAGGCGCCCAACAGTGGCTTTCCCGGCGAGGCGATCGGTTCGCTGCGCGAGCCGGCGCGCTGGGACGGCCTGACCAAGGCGACGATGGCCTACGGCTACGGCCTGTCGGCCACGCCCCTGCAGATCGCGGTGGCCTACGCGGCGCTGGGCAACCACGGCCGGCTGATCACCCCGACCTTCGTCAAGGGCCAGGTCAACGAGGCCCGCCAGGTGGTCAAGCCCGAGATCGCCGACCAGGTGCTGCGGATGATGCAGACCGTGACCGAGCCGGGCGGCACCGCCACCCAGGCCGCGATCCTCGGCTACCACGTCGCCGGCAAGACCGGCACCGCGCGCCAGGCCGCCGCCGGCGGCTACGCGCGCCGCTACACCACCACCTTCGCCGGCCTGGTCCCGGCGTCCAACCCGCGCTTCGCCACGGTGGTGGTGATCAACGACCCGCAGGCCGGTTCCTATTACGCCGGCCTGGTATCGGCGCCGGTGTTCCGCAACGTGATGGAGGATGCGCTGCGGCTGATGGACGTGCCGCCGGACGACATCGATACCTGGCTGGCCGCGCAGGCGCGCGGCGAGGCCAAGCGCCAGGCTTCGCTGCCGCCGTTGCCGGCGGCGCTGGAGGAGCCGGCCGAGGATCCGACGATTCCACCGGCGATGGTCGGTGGCGGGGGCGTGCCATGACCCGCCGCATGCCCCTGTCGCGCCTGATCCCCGACGTCGCGCTGCCGCGCGACATCGACGTTTCCGGGCTGGTGATGGACAGCCGCGAGGTGCGTCCGGGCGACGCCTTCGTCGCCATCGCCGGCTTCGGCACGCATGGCCTGGCCTTCGCGAAGCAGGCGCAGGAGCAGGGCGCGGCCGCGGTGCTGTTCGAACCGCCGGCCCCGGACGAGTACCCGGCGCCGGCCGATGCCATCGCCGTGCCCGGGCTGCGCGCGCGGCTGGGCGCGATGGGCGACCAGTTCCATGGCCATCCCTCGCATGCGATGACGATGGTCGGGGTCACCGGCACCAACGGCAAGACCTCGACCGTGCAGCTGCTGGCCCAGGCCTGGCACCTGCGCGGCATCGCCAGCGGCAGCATCGGCACGCTCGGCGCCGGCCGCCACGGCCAGGTGCGGCCGACCGGCTTCACCACGCCGCTGGTGCTGCCGATGCACGCGCTGCTGGCGCAGCTGCGCGACGACGGCGTGCAGGCGGTGGCGATGGAAGTGAGCTCGCACGCGCTCGACCAGGGCCGCGTGGACGGCGTGCACTACGACGTGGCGGTGTTCACCAACCTCACCCGCGACCACCTCGACTACCACGGCGACATGGACAGCTACGGCGCGGCCAAGGCGCGCCTGTTCACGCGACCCGGGCTGAAGGCCGCGGTGCTGAACCTGGATGACGCCTTCGGCCGCACCCTGCGTGGCTGCCTGGCGCCGGGCCTGCAGGCCGTCGGGGTGAGCTCGCGCGGCCAGGCCGGCGCCACCGTGCGCGCCGAGGCGCTCGGCTTCGACAACCGCGGCCTGGCCTTCGAGCTGTTCGCCGGCGAGGACTCGCATCCGGTGCGTTCGCCGCTGCTGGGCCGCTTCAACGTCGACAACCTGCTGGCCGTGGCCGGCGTGCTGCATGCGCTGGGCGACGACGTGCCGACGATCGCCACGACGCTGTCCCGGCTGCAGCCGGTGCCCGGGCGCATGAACCGCCTTGGCGGCGACGGCGTGCTGCCGCTGGTGGTGATCGACTACGCGCATACCCCGGACGCACTGGCCCAGGCGCTGACCAGCCTGCGCGCGCACGCCGCCGCGCGGCTGGTCTGCGTGTTCGGCTGTGGCGGCGACCGCGACCGCGGCAAGCGTCCGCAGATGGCGCAGATCGCCGAGGCCGAGGCCGACCTGGTCATCGTCACCGACGACAACCCCCGCACCGAGGACGGCGACGCGATCGTCGCCGACATCCTCGCCGGCTTCGCCGCGCCGCAGGCGGTGGTGGTGGAGCGCGACCGCGCCGCCGCCATTGCCAGGGCGATCGGCGATGCCGGCCCCGAAGACATCGTGCTGGTGGCCGGCAAGGGCCACGAGCCGTACCAGGAAGTGAACGGCGTGCGCCATCCCTTCGACGACACCGACGTCGCCCGCCGGGCGCTGGAGGCGCGCGCATGAACCGCCTTCCGCTCTCCCTGATCGCCCACTGGGCCGGCGGCGAACTGCATGGCGACGACACCGTGGTCGACGCGGTCAGCCACGACACCCGCCAGCTGCGCGGCGGCAGCCTGTACGTGGCCCTGCGCGGCGAGCGCTTCGACGGCCACGACTTCGCCACCGACGCCGCCATGCGCGGCGCCAGCGCGCTGCTGGTCGAGCGCCTGCTTGAACTGGATCCGCCGCTGCCGCAGATCCTGGTGACCGACAGCGAGCGCGCGCTGGCGCGGATCGCCGCCGGCATGCAGCGCGACCGCGCGGCGAAGGTGGTGGCGATCACCGGCAGCAACGGCAAGACCAGCGTCAAGACGCTGGCCCTGGCCGTGCTGCAGCGCGCCGGCCTGGCCTATGCCAACCCGGGCAACCGCAACAACGAGATCGGCCTGCCGCTGGCGGTGATCGACGCGCCGGAAGATGCCGACTTCGCCATCTACGAGATGGGCGCCGGCAAGCCGGGCGACATCGCCTACCTGACCGCGATCGCGCGGCCGGACGTGGCCCTGGTCAACAACGTCGCCGCGGCGCACCTGGAGCGGATGGGCAGCCTGCTCGGCGTGGCCGGGACCAAGGGCGCCATCTACGCCGCGCTGCCCGATGGCGGCACCGCGGTCATCAATGCCGACGATGCGTTCGGTGCATGGTTCGAGCAGCAGGTGGTGCGTCCGGCCGACAGCGGCCGCACGGTGCTGCGCTTCGGCGTGGACGCCAGCGCCGACGTCACCGCGCGCGACATCCGCGTGGCGGGCGAGGGCAGCCGCTTCGTGCTGGTGACCCCGGCTGGCGAGGCCCAGGTCGAGCTGGCGCTGCCGGGCCGCCACAACGTGTGCAACGCGCTGGCCGCCGCCGCGATCGGCCTGGCCTGCGGCATGGAGCCGGAGGCGATCGCCGCCGGCCTGGGCGATGCGCGCCCGGTCGCCGGCCGCCAGGTGGCGCACGCGCTGCCCGGCCATGCGCTGCTGGTCGACGACAGCTACAACGCCAATCCCGGTTCGGTGGCCGCGGCGATCGACGCGCTGGCCACTTCCGGCGACGAGGCCTGGCTGGTGCTGGGCGACATGCGCGAGCTGGGCCCGGAGGCCGAGGCGCTGCACGCCGACGCCGGTCGCCGCGCGCGCGCCGCCGGGATCGCCCGCCTCTACACGCTGGGCCCGCTGAGTGCCGCCGCCGCGCGCGCCTTCGGCGAGGGCCGGCATTTCGACACCCACCAGGCCCTGGCCGCGGCGCTGCACGACGACCTGCGCGCGCGGGTCCCGGCCGGTGCCGCCCCGGGCAAGGCCCTGCGGGTGCTGGTGAAAGGTTCGCGCGGCAGCGCGATGGACAGGATCGTGACCGCGCTGCTCGCGCAAGGGGATGCCGATGTTGCTTGAACTGGCGCGCTGGCTGCAGGGCCTCGAGAACTTCTTCGGCCTGTTCGGCTACCTGACCTTCCGCGGCATCCTCGCCGCGCTGACCGCCCTGTTCCTGTCGCTGTGGCTGGGGCCGGCGGTGATCCGCAGGCTTGGCCAGCTCAAGGGCGGCCAGCCGATCCGCAAGGACGGCCCGCAGTCGCACTTCTCCAAGGCCGGCACCCCGACCATGGGCGGCGCGCTGATCCTGATCACCGTGCTGCTGTCGGTGCTGCTGTGGGGCGATCTGCGCAACAAGTACGTGTGGGTCGTGCTGCTGGTGATGGCCGCGTTCGGCGCGATCGGCTGGTACGACGACTGGATCAAGATCGTCAAGCGCGACCCGAACGGCCTGAAGTCGCGCTGGAAGTACCTGCTGCAGTCGATCTTCGGCCTGGCCGCCGGCCTGTACCTGTACCTGTACGCCGACGTGCCGGCGGCCACCACGTTCTACGTGCCGTTCTTCAAGTCGATCGCGCTGCCGCTGGCCGGCGTCGGCTTCGTCGCCATCGCCTACTTCTGGATCGTCGGCTTCTCCAACGCGGTCAACCTGACCGACGGCCTGGACGGCCTGGCGATCATGCCCACGGTGCTGGTGGCCTGCGCGCTGGGCGTGTTCGCCTACGCCTCGGGCAACGCGGTGTTCTCCACCTACCTGCAGATCCCGCAGGTGCCCGGGGCCGGCGAGCTGATCATCATCTGCGCGGCGATCGCCGGCGCGGGCCTGGGCTTCCTCTGGTTCAACACCTACCCGGCGATGGTGTTCATGGGCGACATCGGCGCCCTGGCGCTGGGCGCGGTGCTGGGCACGATCGCGGTGATCGTGCGCCAGGAGCTGGTGCTGGTGGTGATGGGCGGCATCTTCGTCATCGAGACCCTGTCGGTGATGATCCAGGTCGCCTCGTTCAAGCTCACCGGCAAGCGCGTGTTCCGGATGGCGCCGATCCACCACCACTTCGAGCTGAAGGGGTGGCCGGAGCCGCGCGTGATCGTCCGCTTCTGGATCATCTCGGTGATCCTGGTCCTGGTCGGCCTGGCCACGTTGAAGGTGCGCTGATGAACGACCTCTCGCGCCAAGCGACCCGGCTGGAGGCCATCGGCGGCCACTTCGACCCGTGGCTGGCGGCCGCGGCCGTGGCGCTGGCCTGCCTGGGCGTGGTGATGGTCGGTTCGGCCTCGGTGGCGATCGGCGAGAACCTGGGCGTGGGGCCGTTCCACTACCTGGTGCGCCACGTGGTCTTCCTGTGCGTCGGCATCGGCCTGGCCGTGCTGGTGATGCGCACCGAGCTGAAGACGGTGGAGAAATACAACCAGCTGCTGCTGCTGGGCTGCTTCGTCCTGCTGCTGCTGCCGTGGCTGCCGGGCCTGGGCGTGAGCGTCAACGGCGCCCGGCGCTGGGTCAACCTGGGGCTGTCTCGCTTCCAGGTGGTCGAGGCGGTGAAGGTGCTCTACATCGTGTGGCTGGCCAGCTACCTGGTCCGCTTCCGCGACGAGGTCAACGCGACCTGGCCGGCGATGCTCAAGCCGCTGGGCGTGGCGGCGCTGATGGTGGTGATGCTGCTGGCGCAGCCGGACTTCGGTTCGGCCACGCTGCTGCTGGGCATCACCGCCGGCATGCTGGTGCTGGGCGGGGTGAACCTGCCGCGGATGTCGTTGCCGATCGTGCTGGGTCTGCCGCTGCTGGTGATCGTCGCGATCATCGAGCCGTACCGCCTGCGCCGCATCACCTCGTTCATGGACCCGTGGAAGGACCAGCTGGGCGCCGGCTACCAGCTGTCCAACGCGCTGATGGCGGTCGGCCGCGGCGAGTGGTTCGGCGTGGGCCTGGGTGCGTCGGTGCAGAAGCTCAACTACCTGCCCGAAGCGCACACCGACTTCATCTTCTCGGTGATCGCCGAGGAGCTGGGCTTCGCCGGCGTCTGCCTGGTGATCGGCCTGTACATGCTGCTGGTCGGGCGCGCGCTGCACCTGGGCCTGAAGTGCGTGGAGATGCGCCGCCACTTCGCCGGCTACATCGCCTTCGGCGTAGCCCTGTGGATCGGCATGCAGGGCTTCGTCTCGATCGGCGTGAACCTGGGCATGCTGCCGACCAAGGGCCTGACCCTGCCGCTGATCTCCTCCGGCGGCTCCAGCGTGATGATGACCTGCGTGGCCATCGGCCTGCTGCTGCGGGTCAGCTACGAGCTGGACCGCGCCGAGCGCCAGCGTGCCGTGCGCCAGGATGCGATGCCGGCCGAGCCCGCCGCTCCGGCCGCCGCGCCCGCCGCGCCGGCGCCGGCCGCCGCGCCGCGTGCGCCCGCGAAGGTGGCCCCGGTGGCTGCCGCCACGGTGCCGGCTTCGGCATCGGCCATCCTGCGCGGGCGCGGCACCTCGCGCATCGAACCGACCTTCGGAGGCCTGCCGTGAGCAGCGTGCAGCCTTCCGCTTCCGCGCGCCCGGTGATGGTGATGGCCGGCGGTACCGGTGGCCACATCTTCCCGGCGCTGGCCGTGGCACACGAGCTGCGCGAGCGCGGCGTGCCCGTGGTCTGGCTGGGCGCGGCCGGCGCGATGGAGACGCGGCTGGTGCCGCAGCACGGCATCGAGATCGACACGCTGCCGGTGGCCGGCGTGCGCGGCAAGGGTGCCGCGACCCTGCTCGCCGCGCCGTTCCGCCTGGCGCGCGCGGTCAACGCGGCGCGCGCGGTGCTGCGCCAGCGGCGTCCGCGCGCGGTGATCGGCTTCGGCGGCTTCGCCTCCGGCCCCGGCGGGGTCGCCGCCTGGCTGTCGGGCCTGCCGCTGCTGGTGCACGAACAGAACCGCGCGCCGGGCATGACCAACCGCGTGCTGTCGCGCCTGGCGCGGCGCACGCTCGCCGGCTTCCCGGGCAGCTTCGCCCGCGAGGAAGTGGCCGGCAATCCGGTGCGCGCCGCGATCGCGGCGCTGCCGCCACCGCAGCAGCGCCTGGCCGGCCGCGAAGGTCCGCTGCGCCTGCTGGTGCTGGGCGGCAGCCAGGGCGCACGCGCGCTCAACCAGGCCGTGCCGGTGGCGCTGGCCGCGCTGCGCGACCTGCCGGTGCAGGTCCGCCACCAGTGCGGCGAGAAGCTGCGCGCGGAAGCAGACTCCGCCTATGCCGCGGCGGGCGTGGACGCCAGCGTCGAGGCCTTCATCGACGACATGGCCACCGCTTATGCCTGGGCCGACCTGGTCGTGTGCCGCGCCGGCGCCTCCACCCTGGCCGAGCTGTGCGCGGCCGGCGTCGGCAGCGTGCTGGTGCCGTTCGCCGCCGCGGTCGACGACCACCAGACCCGCAACGCCGAATACCTGGTCGAGAACGGCGCCGCCCTGCTGCTGAAGCAGGACGCACAGCTGGCCGCGAACCTGCAGGGCGCGCTGCGCGCGCTGGCCGCCGACCCCGCGCGTCGCATGGCGATGGCCATGGCTGCGCGCGGCCTGGCGCGCCCGGACGCCGCCGCACGGATCGCCGCCATCGTCCTCGAAGAATCCCTTTCCCCCGATACGTCTACTGGAGTTTCCCCATGATCCGCCGCCTGCACGACACCGGCGACCTGGTACGCGCGTTCCCGCGCGTGCATTTCGTCGGCATCGGCGGCACCGGCATGAGCGGCATCGCCGAGGTGATGCTGACGCTGGGCTACGAGGTGTCCGGTTCGGACACCGCCGACAACGCCGCGACCCGCCGCCTGGTGCGGCTGGGTGCGCGGGTGATCCGCGGCCATTCCGCCGCCAACGTGCTGGGCACCGACTGCGTGGTCGTCTCCAGCGCGATCCGCGAGGACAACCCGGAACTGATGGAGGCGCGCAGCCAGCGCATCCCGGTCGTTCCGCGCGCGGCGATGCTCGCCGAGCTGATGCGCTTCCGCCGCGGCATCGCCGTGGCCGGCACCCATGGCAAGACCACCACCACCTCGCTGACCGCCGCGGTGCTCAGTGAGGGCGGACTGGACCCGACCTTCGTGATCGGGGGCCAGCTGCTGGCCGCCGGCGCCAACGCCAAGCTCGGCGGCGGGCAGTGGCTGGTGGCCGAGGCCGACGAGAGCGACGGCAGCTTCCTGCGCCTGAACCCGCTGATCTCGGTGATCACCAACATCGATGCCGACCACCTGGAGAACTACGGCGGCGATTTCGCCCGCCTGCAGGGCGCGTTCGCCGAGTTCCTGCAGCGCCTGCCGTTCTACGGCCTGGCAGTGCTGTGCATCGACGATCCGGAAGTGGCGAAGCTGGCCGCGCAGACGCCGCGCCACGTGATGACCTACGGCACCGCCGAGAATGCCGACGTGCGCGCCGACGACATCGTCCAGGAAGGCCCGCGCATGCGCTTTACCCTGCGCCTGCCCGAAGGCGCGACGGTGCCGGTGAGCCTGGCCCTGCCGGGCCGCCACAACGTGCTCAATGCGCTGGCCGCCGCCGCGGTGGGCTGGCAGCTGGGCGTGTCGCCGCAGGACATCGCCTCGGCGCTGGAGAAGTTCGCCGGCATCGGCCGCCGCTTCAACGACCTGGGCGAGGTCAGCACGGTCACCGGCGCAACGGTGCGCGTGGTCGACGATTACGGCCACCATCCGCGCGAGCTGGCGGCGGTGTTCGCCGCCGCCCGTGGCGGCTGGCCGCACAAGCGCCTGGTCGTGGCCTTCCAGCCGCACCGCTACAGCCGCACCCGCGACCAGTTCGACGCCTTCGCCGCGGTGCTGTCGGAGGCCGACGCGCTGGTGCTGAGCGAGGTCTACCCGGCCGGCGAGGCGCCGATCCCGGGCGCCGACGCGCGCGCGCTGGCCCGCGCCATCCGCGCGCGCGGCCGCAGCGAGCCGGTGGTGGTGGGGCAGGTCGGCGACCTGCGCCACGTGCTGCCGGACGTGCTCCAGGACGGCGACCTGCTGCTGATGATGGGCGCCGGCGACATCGGGTACATCGCCCACCAGATCGCCAGCGACGGCTTCACCAGCGCTGCGGGGGGACAGGCATGAGCATCACCACCGTGCTGCCGCCGCCGCGCTACACCGACCCGACCGTGTTCGGTCGCGTCGCCGTGCTGATGGGCGGGACCAGTTCCGAGCGCGAGGTTTCGCTGGATTCCGGCCGCAACGTGCTCGACGCGCTGCGCGCCCACGGCGTCGACGCGCACGCGGTCGACGGCATCCCGGTGCTGGTCGAGGCGCTGGCGCAGAAGAAATTCGACCGCGTGTTCAACATCCTGCACGGCGGCGACGGCGAGAACGGCGTGGTCCAGGGCCTGCTGCAGGCGCTGGGCGTGCCGTACACCGGCGCCGGCGTGCTCGGCTCGGCGCTGACCCTCGACAAGATCCGCACCAAGCAGGTGTGGCTGGCGTTGAACCTGCCGACCCCGCGCTACGTGCGCCTGGAGCGCGGCGCCGACGCGGCGACCGTGCACGCGGCCGCGCGCAACCTGGGCCTGCCGGTGATCGTCAAGCCCTCGTGCGAGGGTTCCAGCGTGGGCGTGTCGCGCGTGCTGGACGAGGCCGACCTGGACGCCGCCGTGGCGCTGGCCGCGCGCTATCCGGGCGAGCTGCTGATGGAGCAGATGGTGGTCGGCGACGAGCTGACCGTCGGCATCCTCGGCGACGTGGCGCTGCCGTCGATCCGCATCGTGCCCAAGGGCGCGTGGTACGACTACAACGCCAAGTACATCGCCGAGGACACCCAGTACCTGTGCCCGGGCCTGGACGGCGAGGACGAGCTGCGCGTGCGCGAGCTGGCGCTGGCCGCGTTCCGTGCCGCCGGCTGCACCGGCTGGGGCCGGGTCGACGTCATGCGTTCGCGCGCCACCGGCGCGCCGAGCCTGCTGGAAGTGAATACCGCGCCGGGCATGACCAGCCACTCGCTGGTGCCCAAGGCCGCCGCCCAGGTCGGCATCGGCTTCGAGGAGCTGTGCTGGCGGATCCTGGAGCAGACGATATGAAGCCGGGATTCGGGATGACCGGACATCCGTCCGTGAAAAGCCGGGATTCGGGATTCGTGGGAGCGGAGCTGCTGCGTGCTGGCCGGTCGTCGGCCGGCGTGGGCGTGGCTGTTGCCCTTTCGAATCCCCAATCCCGAATCTCCAATCCCGCGGAACACCGGAGGTGTTCCGCATGAACGCCCTGCTGCGCATCCTGGCCTGGCTGCTGGCGGTGGCGCTGGTCGCGCTGCCGGTGGTGGCCGTGCTCAACGGCTGGGTTGGCGCCGAGCGCTGGCCGTTGTCGCGCCTGCGCGCGACCGGGCAGTTCGAGCGGGTCCAGGCCGAGCAGCTGCGTGCCGCGGTAGCGCCGCACGCCGCGCGCGGCTACTTCGCGGTGGACCTCGATGCCGCGCAGCACGCGGTGGAGCAGCTGGCCTGGGTCGAGCACGCGCAGGTGCGCAAGCAGTGGCCGGATGCGCTGGTCGTGCACGTCGTCGAGCACGAGCCGTTCGCCTTCTGGGGCGAGGACCAGCTGCTGTCGAAGCGCGGCAAGCTGTTCCCGCTGCCGAAGGACCTGGCCGGCGAGCGCATGCCGCACCTGGACGGCCCGGAGGCGCGCACCGCCGAGGTGGTCGAGATGTACAACCAGGCACGCGAACTGTTCGCGCCGCTGGGCTACGGCGTCAGCCGCCTGGGCATGGACGCACGCGGCAGCTGGTCGATGACCCTGGACAACGGCCTGGAAGTGGTGGTCGGCCGCGACGACGCGCGCGCGCGCCTGCAGCGCTTCGTGCGCGTGCTGCCGCAGCTGCTGGCCAGGCAGACGCGCCCGGCCACCCGCGCCGACCTCCGCTACACCAACGGCTTCACCCTGGCCTGGGATACCCCGGCCAGCCGCCACACCCAATCCCCCACGAACCCGCAGGCGCGCGTCGCCGCGCGCACGCAACCACGGCAGGCGAGCAGTACATGAACCGCAAAGGCGACAAGTCCCTCATCGTCGGACTCGACATCGGCACCTCCAAGGTGGTGGCGCTGGTCGGCGAGTACTCGCCCGGCAACCCGATCGAGGTCATCGGCATCGGTTCGCACGAGTCGCGCGGGCTCAAGCGCGGCGTGGTGGTGGACATCGAATCGACCGTGCAGTCGATCCAGCGCGCGGTCGAGGAGGCCGAACTGATGGCCGGCTGCGAGATCCGCTCGGTCTACGCCTCGATCTCCGGCAACCACGTGCAGTGCAAGAACTCGCCGGGCATCGTCCCGATCCGCGACGGCGAGGTCACCTGGGCCGACCTGGACCGCGTCCTCGACGCGGCCAAGGCGGTGGCGATCCCGGCCGACCAGCGCATCCTCCACGCGATCCCGCGCGAGTACGTGCTCGACGATTCGCAGGAAGGCATCCGCAACCCGGTCGGCATGACCGGCGTGCGCCTGGAAGTGCACGCGCACCTGGTCACCTGCGCGCAGTCGGCGGCGCAGAACATCACCAAGTGCGTGCAGCGCTGCGGCCTGCAGGTCGACGACCTGATCCTGTCCTCGCTGGCGTCCTCGGTGGCGGTGCTGACCGCCGACGAGCGCGAGCTGGGCGTGGTCCTGGTCGACATGGGCGCCGGCACCACCGACATCGCGGTGTTCATCCAGGGCGCGATCTGCCATACCGCCTCGCTGCCGATCGCCGGCGACCACGTCACCAACGACATCGCGCACATGCTGCGCACGCCGACGCCGGAAGCCGAGCAGATCAAGGTGCGCTACGCCTGCGCGCTGGCGCAGCTGGCCACCGCCGAGGAAAGCATCCAGGTCCCGTCGGTCGGCGACCGCCCACCGCGGCGCATGCCGCGCGCCTCGCTGGCGCAGGCGGTACAGGGCCGTTACGAGGAGATCTTCGAGATGGTCCAGGCCGAACTGCGCCGCTCCGGCTTCGAGGAGCTGGTGCGCGCGGGCATGGTCCTGACCGGCGGCGCCTCGAAGATGGAGGGCGTGGTCGAACTGGCCGAGGAGATGCTGCAGATGCCGGTGCGCATCGGCATCCCGCAGCACGTCAGCGGCCTGGGCGAGGTCGTCGGCAACCCGGTCCACGCCACCGGCGTCGGCCTGCTGCTGATGGGCAGCCAGATCGAACACCCGCGGCGGCCGTCGCTCCCCAGCGGCCGCGCCGGCAGCTTCCTGAAGAAGCTTTTCAAGTGGTACGGCGGGGAGTTCTAGGAGCCGTGATTCGGGATTGGTGATTCGTGATTCGTGGAAGCGCGGGTTGCCGGTTGTGACAGGCAGTCACGGACAGGCGGGTTGGAGGCAGGGCGGAGAAGGTACGGCAGGAAAGAGGAAGGGAAGGCGGAAGGGAAAGTGCAGTAAAGCTGGCAACGGGCGGTGGGTCTGCAGGACGGCGGACCGGTCGCACAGGCACAAACCAACAAGAGAACGCCGGAGAGGTCGAGGCGGGTTCGTCGAATCACGAATCCCGAATCACCAATCACGGCTCCACCAGAGGACAACGGACATGGCACATTTCGAACTGATCGAGAAGATGGCTCCGAACGCGGTGATCAAGGTCATCGGCGTGGGCGGCGGCGGCGGCAATGCCGTGGCGCACATGGTCAACAGCAGCGTCGACGGCGTTGAATTCATCACCGCCAACACCGACTCGCAGGCCATCAAGAACTGCGGCGCCAAGCTGCAGCTGCAGCTTGGCGGCAACGTCACCAAGGGCCTGGGCGCCGGCGCCAACCCGGAAGTCGGCCGCCAGGCCGCGCTGGAGGACCGCGAGCAGATCATCGCCGCGCTGGAAGGCGCCGACATGGTCTTCATCACCGCCGGCATGGGCGGCGGCACCGGCACCGGCGCCGCACCGGTGGTGGCGCAGCTGGCCAAGGAGATGGGCATCCTGACCGTGGCCGTGGTCACCAAGCCGTTCCCGTTCGAGGGCCGCCGCCGCATGCAGGTGGCGCTGAAGGGCATCGAGGAGCTCGGCCAGCACTGCGACTCGCTGATCACCATCCCCAACGAGAAGCTGATCACCGTGCTCGGCCGCAACGCGACCATGGTGCAGGCGTTCCGCGCCGCCAACGACGTGCTGCAGGGCGCGGTGCAGGGCATCGCCGACCTGATCGTGCGCCCGGGCCTGATCAACGTCGACTTCGCCGACGTGCGCACCGTCATGTCCGAGATGGGCCTGGCGATGATGGGCACCGGCTCGGCCCGCGGCGACGACCGCGCCCAGGCCGCCGCCGAGTCGGCGATCCAGAACCCGCTGCTGGACGACGTCAACCTGGCCGGCGCCAACGGCATCCTGGTCAACATCACCGCCGGCCCGGACTTCACCATGGCCGAGTTCGACGAGATCGGCCGTTCGATCGAGGCATTCGCCTCGGAGGACGCGACCGTGGTGGTCGGCACCGTGCTGGACCCGGACATGCAGGACGAGGTGCGCGTGACCGTGGTGGCCACCGGCCTGAACCGCGCCACCGTGCGCCAGCCGGTCCGTGGCGAGCACCGCGAGTTCGGACGCGCCGACTTCAGCCAGCGCCAGGACGCGGTGCGCCCGGTGCGCCTGGTCCGCGACGGCACCACCGGCCTGTCGATCGACGACGGCTTCGCCGCCGACCCGGTCGCCGGCGCCGTCGGTGGCCTCGGCCTGCGCCGCGGCAGCGCCGCCAGCACCAGCGCCCCGGCCGCTTCGGCTTCGGCGCCGGCCCCGGCCGACCTGCCCAGCGACTACCTGGACATCCCGGCGTTCCTGCGCCGCCAGGCGGACTGACGCGGCGGCCGGCCCACGGGTCGGCCCCGCAGTGGATTACCGGCGGGACGCGCCATCGTCCTTGCCGGCGGCAGTAACCGGACACATATATGTCCGGAGTCCGTGTCCCTTGCTGCCGGGCCATGGAGGCCCGGCAGGTTTTCCCGGTCGCAGGCGCACCCCTGCCCGGGAGGCCGCCGCGGGAGCACGGCGGCAGTACGTTAAGATTCAGCTAAATGCGTGATATTCTCACCTGCTTCTCGCGACCCCAGATACGGACCATCCGTCGCACGGCGAACCCCATGACCCGGCAGCGCACCCTCAAGAACACGATCCGCGCCACCGGCGTCGGCCTGCACAGCGGCAACAAGGTCTACATGACCCTGCGCCCCGCGCCGGCCGACCATGGCATCGTGTTCCGCCGCACCGACCTGGATCCGGTCGTCGAGATGCCCGCCGCCGCCGAGCTGGTCACCGAGACCACGCTGTGCACCGGCCTGTCCTGCGGTCCGGCCAAGGTCCAGACCGTCGAGCACCTGATGTCGGCCGCCGCCGGCCTGGGCATCGACAACATGATCGTCGAGCTGTCCTCGGCCGAGCTGCCGATCATGGACGGTTCGGCCGGCCCGTTCGTGTTCCTGCTGCAGTCCGCCGGCATCGCCGAGCAGGACGCGCCCAAGCGCTTCATCCGCATCCTCAAGGACGTGGAAGTGCGCGACGGCGACAAGATCGCCCGCTTCAGCCCGTATGACGGCTTCCGCCTGGATTTCACCATCCAGTTCGACCATCCGATGATCCCGGCCAAGCAGTCGCAGCACCGGCTGGAGTTCTCGACCGCCGCGTACATCAAGGAAATCTCCCGCGCGCGCA
The DNA here is from genome assembly GCF_000513995.1 of Pseudoxanthomonas sp. J35. Lineage (GTDB taxonomy): Bacteria > Pseudomonadota > Gammaproteobacteria > Xanthomonadales > Xanthomonadaceae > Pseudoxanthomonas. The sequence goes on along the minus strand of NZ_AZVB01000002.1, from coordinate 207,060 downwards.
CCTTCGGCTTCATGCGTGACCTGGAGTACATGCGCGACCTCAACCTCGGCCTGGGCGGCTCGATGGACAACGCCATCGTGCTGGACGAGTTCCGCGTCCTCAACGAGGACGGCCTGCGCTACGCCGACGAGTTCGTGCGCCACAAGATCCTCGACGCGATCGGCGACCTGTACCTGGTCGGGGCCCCCGTGCTGGGCGCCTACGAGGGCTACAAGTCCGGCCACGCGCTCAACAACAAGCTCGCCCGTGCGCTGATGGCCGACGCCACCGCGTGGGAGAAGGTGAGCTTCGACGACGCGACGGCCCAGGCGCCGCTGGCCTACGGCACGCCGGCGCTGGCGTAAGCCGTACCGCTGGCTGACTGGCCGGGTCTCTTCCGAATCCAGCACTCCGGAGCTGCACGTTCAGCTCCGTAATGGCCCGCGCCCGTGTGCCTCCGGGGCTGGCATATAGGCTTCCGCTGGAATGCCCCGCCAGGCCTGACGATGCCGCCTGCGGCGGCTCCAAACCTGAACGCGGCATTCAGTCTGGTGACTGCTGACCGGCTTCAGGCACTTTCATGAAGCGTGAACCCGATCCGGGATCCGTTCCCGTCGTAACAAATCTTTAACCAGTTGCTAACGACGTGATGGATGGGTGACGTTAGGATGCCCCGCCGGTTGGCCTCAGGCAGCGTGTTTTACGTTGCCCGGCCGGTCCGGGAAGCCGGGGCCGTAGGTCCCGGTTCCAGGGAACCGGAAGGATCGGGTTCCCGCAGGGATGCCAATGCGTCGTCCACGGCTTTGCGGGCGGCCGCTGAAACCGGGGGAGCCGTTGCACCGGCCGAAGGGTGCGGATGCAGCGGACCGGTAGTCGTTTTGATGATGACTGCGGTGGGGTTCAGCCCGACGGAGCGGGCCGCATCGAGGAGTTCGGCCTCGGCGAGGCGCAAACGAGCCCGCCAGACCGGCGAATCGGTGACAAAAACGAGTTGTCCGCCGGAGACGTTGGCCAACCGGCAATGGGGCACCAGCCCCGGCGGCAACAGGGGACGCAATTGCTGGTCCAGCGCATCGAGCCAGAGGGCCCGGCGCAAGGTGGCGCCAGTTTCATCCGCGAACGCGGCTTCGGCGGCGGGAAGCGGGACGGCCGCCCTGCGGGCGTTGGACTTCGAACCAGGCATACCCGAAAGCATGAGCTATAAATTCATAGTAAGAAACCCGCGTGACGGTCGCGCCAACGGAATCAAGGGGCGCATCGGTGCAATCGCCACGCAGCGGCCCGCCCTTGCCTTCGCGGCGGTGTTGGCCACCGGTGTCCTGCTCGGCACCGGCGCCGGCGTGGCGATCGGGAGGGCCAATGCGCAGCACACCGAAGCGCGCCTGGCCCTGCAACAGGAGGAACTGGAGCAGGTCCGGCGCCAGTCCCAGAAGGAAATCAACGCCCTTGCCGCGCGCCTGGGCGAGCTGCAGGCCCAGGCCAACCGCCTCAACGCCCTCGGCGAGCGCCTGGCCGAGGCCGGCAAGCTCGAGGACGGTGAATTCGACTTCCAGGGCGCGCCCGGCCAGGGCGGCGGCGGCGTCGCCGGCGACATGCCGCTGGAGGACCTGGTCGCGGGGCTGGACGAGGTCCAGGCCCAGTTCGAGGCCTCCGGTCGGCAGCTGTCGGTGATGGAATCGCTGCTGTTCGACCGCCAGCTGGAGACCAACGCGCTGCCGGTGCGTTCGCCGGTGCGCCGCAGCTACATCACCTCCGGCTTCGGCAACCGCGCCGACCCGTTCGGCCGCGGCCGGGCCATGCACAAGGGCATCGACTTCCACGCCAACGTGGGCGATCCGGTGCTGGCGGTGGCCGACGGCGTGGTCAGCTTCGCCGGCGCGCGCAGCGGCTACGGCAACACGGTCGAGGTCGACCACGGCAACGGCTACGTCACCCGCTACGCGCACAACTCGCGCCTGAGCGTGAAGGTCGGCGACCTGGTCCGCGCCGGCGAGCAGGTCGCCAAGGCCGGCTCCACCGGCCGCTCCACCGGCGCCCACGTGCACTTCGAGGTGTGGGAAAACGGCCGGGTGGTCAACCCGCGCAAGTTCCTCGCCGATGGCCGCGCCCCGGTGAACGAAAGCCGCGGCCGCGGCTGATCGCGGCATCCACCGGCAGACCCGTCCCCGCGAGGGGGCGGGTCTTTCGTTTTGCGGACCCGGCCGCGCGCGCCGTGACCGATGGCAGGGTGTCTTGAGATCGCCGGCCGGCGTCCCAAGCTACAATGCCGTGTTGCCCAGGCAGGGCGCTTCGCGCCCGGCCGTCGCGGCCGCCGCAGGCGGACACCGGGCGTTCATTCCCAATTGGCCTCATCGATGATCAACAAACTGCTTACCCGTGTCTTCGGCAGCCGCAACGACCGGCTCCTGCGCCAGCTGGACCGCATCGTCGCCCAGATCAACGCGCTCGAGCCGGAGATGCAGAAGCTCTCCGACGAGGCCCTGCAGGCGAAGACCCCGGAGTTCCAGCAGCGCATCGCCGGAGGCGAGTCGCTGGACAAGATCCTGCCGGAGGCCTTCGCGGTCTGTCGCGAGGCCAGCCGCCGGGTGATGGGCATGCGCCACTACGACGTGCAGCTGATCGGCGGCATGGTCCTGCACCTGGGCAAGATCGCCGAGATGCGCACCGGCGAGGGCAAGACCCTGGTGGCGACCCTGCCGGTGTACCTCAACGCCCTGGAAGGCAAGGGCGTGCACGTGGTCACCGTGAACGACTACCTGGCCCGCCGCGACGCGGCGTGGATGGGCAAGCTGTACAACTGGCTGGGCCTGTCGGTTGGCGTGGTCTACCCGGGCATGCCGCATTCGGACAAGAAGGCCGCCTACGCCGCCGACATCACCTACGGCACCAACAACGAGTTCGGCTTCGACTACCTGCGCGACAACATGGCGCTGTCGAAGAACGACCGCTTCCAGCGCGGCCTGCACTACGCCATCGTCGACGAGGTCGACTCGATCCTGATCGACGAGGCGCGTACCCCGCTGATCATCTCCGGCCCGGCCGACGAGTCGCCGGAGCTGTACATCCGGGTCAACCGGATCGTGCCGCAGCTGACCCGCCAGGAGGCCGAGGACGCCGAGGGCGACTACTGGGTCGACGAGAAGGGCAAGCAGGTGCACCTGTCCGAGGCAGGCATGGAGCACGCCGAGGAGCTGCTGCGCCGCGCCGGCATCCTGGGCGAGGACGAGAGCCTGTACGGGGCCAACAACCTGGCCGTGGTCCACCACCTCAACGCCGCCCTGCGCGCGCACGCGCTGTTCCAGCGCGACGTGGACTACATCGTCCGCGACGGCGAGGTAGTGATCGTCGACGAGTTCACCGGCCGTACCCTGGCCGGTCGCCGCTGGTCCGACGGCCTGCACCAGGCGGTGGAGGCCAAGGAAGGCGTGCCGGTCCAGCGCGAGAACCAGACGCTGGCATCGATCACCTTCCAGAACCTGTTCCGCATGTACGGCAAGCTGTCGGGCATGACCGGCACGGCCGACACCGAGGCCTACGAGTTCCAGAGCATCTACGGCCTGGAAGTGGTGGTGATCCCGACCCACAAGCCGGTGCAGCGCGTCGACTACCCGGACCAGGTGTTCCTCAACCGCGAGGGCAAGTTCCGCGCGGTGCTGGCCGACATCCAGGACTGCCACAAGCGCGGCCAGCCGGTGCTGGTCGGCACCACCTCGATCGAGACCTCGGAGATGCTCTCCGAGTACCTGCGCAAGGCCGGCGTGCCGCACGAGGTGCTCAACGCCAAGCAGCACGAGCGCGAGGCGCAGATCGTCGCCAACGCCGGCCGCCCGGGCGCGGTGACCATCGCCACCAACATGGCCGGCCGCGGCACCGACATCGTGCTGGGCGGCTCGCTGGAGGCCGAACTGGCCGCGCTGGGCGACGAGTCCACCGCGCTGGAGAAGGCCAAGGTCCGCCGCGCGTGGGAGGCGCGCCACGAGCAGGTCAAGGCCGCCGGCGGCCTGCACATCATCGGCACCGAGCGCCACGAGTCCCGCCGCATCGACAACCAGCTGCGCGGCCGCTCCGGCCGCCAGGGCGACCCGGGTTCCTCGCGCTTCTACCTGTCGCTCGAAGACAACCTGATGCGCATCTTCGCCTCCGACTGGGTGCAGAAGGCGATGCGCATGATGGGCATGAAGGAAGACGACGTCATCGAGGACAAGCTGGTCAGCCGGCAGATCGAGAAGGCGCAGCGCAAGGTCGAGGCGCACAACTTCGACATCCGCAAGAACCTGCTGGACTTCGACGACGTCAACAACGACCAGCGCAAGGTCATCTACGCCCAGCGCAACGAGCTGCTGGAGGCGGACTCGGTCAAGGACAACATCGACGGCATCGTCGGCGACGTGGTCAACGAGCTGGTGACCCGCTTCGTGCCGCCGGAGTCGGTGGACGAGCAGTGGGACCTGCCGGGCCTGGAGGCCGCGCTGGAAGGCGAGCTGGGCCTGCGCCTGGACCTGCAGGGCCTGGCCAGGTCGAGCGAGGAGCTGGACGCGGAGGGCATCGAGCGCCACGTGCAGGAAGCGGTCGCGGCGATGTTCGCGGAGAAGGAAGCCCAGCTGGGCGAGGAAACCGCGCGCGCGCTCGAGAAGCACATCATGCTCAACGTGCTCGACCAGAGCTGGAAGGAGCACCTGGCGCGCATGGACTACCTGCGCCAGGGCATCCACCTGCGCGGCTACGCGCAGAAGCAGCCGAAGCAGGAGTACAAGAAGGAAGCGTTCGAGCTGTTCTCGGAGATGCTGGAGAACGTCAAGCGCCAGGTCGTGAGCCTGCTGGCGCGCGTGCGCATCCGCAGCGAGGAGGAAGTGGCTGCCCTGGAAGCGCAGGAGCGTGCGCAGGCCGAGGCCAAGCTGCGCCAGGCGCAGTTCCAGCACGCGATGGCCGAAGGCTACGACACCGAAGACGAGGTCGCCGCGATCGAGCGCGAGCGCATGGCCTCGGTGATGGGCGCCGCCGCCCCGGGCACCGTGGTGCGCGATGCGGCCAAGGTCGGCCGCAACGATCCGTGCCCGTGCGGCAGCGGCAAGAAGTTCAAGCATTGCCACGGGCAGCTCAGCTAGCTGGGCTGCCCGTGGGTGCCGCCCGCTGAGGCGGGCGGCACACCGGGTTCCGCATTGCGGATCCCGGTGCCACGGCCTTGCTTCCGATCCCCCGCGCCTTCGGCGCGCCCCCCTTACCAAGGGGGGGCTTTCCTCCAGATACGCCTGCCTGGGGACTTGGCTTCGCCTCGTCCTGCAGTGGTGCCTGCATGCGTTTCCGTACCTTGGTCGCGCCATGCGTATGTGTGGAGCGGCGATTTCGGGATGCCGGCCGGTACTCAGGCGTCCGAGGATTGCGCGCGCGGTGGGGGGTTGGGCATTCTCGGTTTCATGGGAGATCACTTGCGTTCGATACATGTGGTGGCGGGTGTCATCACCGATGTCCGCGGCAGGGTGCTGCTGACGCGCCGCGGCGAGAACAGCGACCTTCCCGGCCTGTGGGAATTTCCCGGCGGCAAACGCGAGCCCGGCGAGACCTCGGAGCAGGCGCTGGCCCGCGAGCTGCAGGAAGAGCTGGGTATCGACGCGGAAGTCGGCGAGCTGCTGATAGAGGTGCCGCAGCAGTACCCGAGCAAGCGCCTGCGCCTGGAGGTGCGGAAGATCACCGCCTGGAAGGGCAATCCGCGCGGGCGCGAAGGGCAGGCGCTGACCTGGGTCGCGCCGGAGCGGCTGGCACGCTATTCGATGCCGCCGGCCGACGTGCCGGTGGTGGGCGTGCTGCGCCAGCCCGAGCGCTACCTGGTCACGCCCGATCCGGGCGCCGACCTGGCCGGTTGGCATCGCGCGCTGGCGCGTGCGCTGGATTCCGGTATCGAACGCATCCAGCTGCGCGCACGCAGCCTGGCGCCCGAAGCCTACGCAGCACTGGCGCGCGAAGTGGCGGCGGCATGCCGTTCCGCCGGCGCCGAGCTGCTCCTCAACCGCGATATCGCACTGGCCGCGGAACTGGGCGTGGGCGTGCAGCTGGGCAGCGAGCAGCTCGCTGGGCTCGGTAAGCGTCCGCTGCCGGCCGCGCAGGTTGTCGGCGCGTCCTGCCACACCCTGGAAGACCTGCGCCAGGCGCAGGCGCTGGGCTGCGATTTCGCCGTGCTCGGGCCGCTGCAGGAGACCGCGACGCATCCGGGAGCGACGCCGCTGGGCTGGGATGGATTCGTGGCCCTGCGCGAACAGGTCGCGCTGCCGATCTACGCGATCGGTGGCCTGGCTGACGCCGACCTGGCCACCGCACGCGGGCATGGTGCCCAGGGCATCGCCGCCATTCGCGCGCTGTGGCCTTCCGCCACCCAGGCTGCTGCTGCGCATTGAGCCGCCCCGCAACAGCCCGAACGTAGCCCGGATAAGGCCGAAGGCCGCATCCGGGGAATGAACGCAAGCTTCCGGATCGGGAGGCCGGCGCCGCCGCACTTGCCCCGGATGCGCTTCGCTTATCCGGGCTACTTGTTCCCTCTGGCGCGCCCCCGGGCATCAGCCACCCCCGTAGAGTCGGGCTCGCCCGACTCTGCCGCCGAGGTCCCCGGCGCCCTCACAGCGCCGAGCGGGGCAAGCCCCGCTCTACAAGGCACGTATCGCCCTCCAACGGGCGGGCGGAACGCCCGATACCGGCCTGTAGCGAACCCTACCCCCGCCCCGCCATCTCCCGATATCGCGCATCCAGTGCCGCGACCGGCCCATCCAGATGCTCCGGGTGTCCGTCGTTGACCAGCACGTCGTCGGCGATCGCCAGCCGCGCCTCGCGGCTGGCCTGCGCCCCGATCATGCGCGCGGCCAGGGCCTCGTCCACGCCGTCGCGGCGCATCAGCCGTGCGTGCTGCAGTTCGACCGGGGCATCGACCACCACGATGCGATCCAGCCACGGGTAACCCGCGCGTCCGCCGGCCTCGGCCAGCAGCGGGATCGCGGCGATGGCGTAGGGACTGGCCGCGGCGCGGCACTCGGCCTCGAGCTGGCGACGGATGGCCGGGTGGGTGATCGCCTCCAGCGCACGGCGCGCCTCGGCATCGGCGAAGATCCGCTCGCGCAGCCGTCGCCGGTCGAGACTGCCATCGGCCTGCAGCATTTCCGCGCCGAAACGTTCGACGATCGCGGCCAGCGCCGGCTGGCCCGGTTCGACCACCGCCCGAGCGGCCAGGTCGGCATCGGCGACATGGATGCCCAGTGCCTCGAAACGGCGCGTGACCTCACTCTTGCCGGCGGCCACGCCCCCGGTCAGGCCGATGATGAAATCGCTCATGTCGGTGCGGGCAGGGGAGGGACGCGCATTGTAGAAGCACGCGGCCGGGCGGCGTCACGCGCCGCGGAACGGTACGAGCCGGCGGGTTCGCCTCAGGAGCGAACTCGGGAGTTGCGTGCGCCTTCCACCCGCTAGGCACCCGAAGGCGTCAACGCCGGAGGATCAGCCCGACAGCCCCGCGAACCGCAGGTAGGTGTCGATCATCCGCTCGCCCCAGAAGAAGACGATCCAGCCGGCGATCGCCAGGTAGGGGCCGAACGGGATCGGCGTGGCGCGGTCGCGGCCCTTCCAGGCCAGCCAGATCGAGCCCAGCACCGCGCCGATGACGGACGACAGCAGGATCACCGGCAGGATGCCCTTCAGCCCCACCCAGGCGCCGATGGCGGCCAGCAGCTTGAAGTCGCCGTGGCCCATGCCTTCCTTGCCGGTGAGCTGCTTGAACAGCCACCACACGCTCCACAGCGACACGTAGCCGGCCACCGCGCCCAGCAGCGCCGGCTTGGCCGGCATGAACAGGTTGTCCAGGCTGGCGACCAGGCCCAGCCACATCAGCGGCAAGGTCAGCTGGTCCGGCAGCAGACGGGTGCGCAGGTCGATGCCCGAGGCGGCGACCAGGAACCAGGTGAACAGCATCGCGCCGAAGCCCTGCCAGCCGAAGCCGAAGCGCCAGGCGCAGACCACGGTGAGCAGGCCGGTCAGCAGTTCCACCAGCGGGTACTGGATGGAGATGCGCTGGCCGCTGTAGCGCGAGCGGCCGCGCAGCATCAGCCAGCTGAGCACCGGGATGTTCTCCCACCACTTCAGCCGGTCGCCGGTGACCGGGTCGTGCGAAGGCTCGACCACCACCCCGGGCGGCGGCGGGTCGTAGATCTCCGGCAGCTCCAGCACTTCCCGCGCGTCCCGCTTCCACTCCCACTCCAGCCGCCGCGGCAGGCGCAGGATGACCACGTTGAGGAAGCTGCCGACGGCCAGGCCGACGGCAGCTGCAAGCGGGTAGCCCAGCTGGGGGTGCTGGTCGAGGAAGGCCATGCGTTGTTGTTCTTGTTGTCCGGGGCTTAGACCGTGGCGGCCAGCTTGAAGATCGGCAGGTACATGCCGATGACCATGCTACCGACCAGTACACCGATGACCACCATGATCATAGGCTCCATCAGGCTGGCCAGCGCGTCCACGGCGTTGTTGACTTCCTGCTCATAGTATTCGGCTACCTTAAACAGCATCGTGTCCAAGGCGCCGGCCTCCTCGCCGATCGCGGCCATCTGGATAACCATGTGCGGGAAGAGGTTGGTCTGCTTCATCGCCAGGTTTACCGGGTAGCCCACGGCGACATCATCGCGGATGCGGTACACGGCCTTCTCGTACACGGAATTGCCGGTAGCGCCCGCGACCGAATCCAGTGCCTCGACCAGTGGAACGCCCGCTTTGAACGTGACCGCAGTGGTGCGGGCAAAGCGCGCGATCGCGCTGTTGTGGAGGATTGGCCCAACGACCGGGATCTTGAGCACAACCTTGTCTAGGAAGTGCTGGAATGCCGGCGAACGCTTATAAAAGAAAAGGAAGCCGAAAATCCCGGCGGCCATCACGATCAGGAACATCCACCAGTAAGACACCATGAAGTCGGATGCCGCTACGATCATCTTGGTGAATGCTGGCAGATCCGCGCCAAAGCTTTTGAACGTGGTCTCGAACTGCGGCACCACGAAGATCAGCAGGATAGCGCTGACGATAATCGCCACGGCGATGGTCATGATCGGATAGAACAGCGCCTTCTTGATCTTGCCCTTGAGGGCCTCGACGTTCTCCTTGTAGCTGGCGATGGTGTCGAGCACTGTCTCCAGCACGCCAGCGCCTTCGCCGGCCCGCACCAGGTTTCGATAGAGCTCATCAAACTGCACCGGGTGCTTGCTGATAGCTTCGTACAGCGAAGAGCCGCCCTCGATGTCGGTGCGGATCTGGTCGACCATCGCCTTCATGCGCGGGTTCTTGTGCCCGCCGGCGATGATTTCCAGGGACGACACGATGGGCACACCCGATTTCATCATGGTGGCCATCTGCCGGCTGAAGAAGGCGATGTCCTTGGGGGCGATCGTCTTGCCGGCCGAGCCGAACAGGGGCTTGGGCTTCGGCTTGACGACGGTCGGTGTGATGCCCTGTCGGCGCAACTCCGCCCGCAGCAGATTGGCGTTCTTGGCGGGTTGCTCTCCCTTGATTTTTACGCCGCGCTTGTCGGTACCCTCCCAGACGAAGGGCACGAGCTGGCTGGTAGCCCGATCGACAGGTGCGGGCGGCTTCCTCACGGCACTGCGGGACGCGGACATGCTCGTTCTCCCCGCCGGCATCCCCTCGCCGGCATGATGGCCGCATGGTAGCGGGTAAAACCGTCGCTGACAGCCACCCCGATCACGCTTCGGCCAGTGTGCCGGCGGCCCGGCCGGTTGGCGTGCCGCGCCCCGGTGCCCAAGGCATTCCCCCGTACCGCCATGGGTGATGGGTCTTCACAGTCGGAGCCGGCCGGGGAGCGGCTCGCCATCCCGAAGGTGCTGGATGGACAATTTGCGTCACTTTTTGACTTGTAGGGTCACATCGTCTCCTGCGCACTGGATCACAGGAGGAATGTGCCGGGTCACCGGGCGTTCCCCGGCGGGTACTGCTACGATGAATGGGCGCGGCCGGGGAGGCCGAGTTGGCATATAACATGCGTGCCTTCTGGCACGTGGCGAACCCGCCGCGCGATGCCCGCGTTCCGGAGAGGACACGGGTCTAGTTACGGCAAGTGTCCTAACCAAACTACCGCTCTAGGGGAAAATCGATGAAAAAGAACATGCAGGGCTTCACCCTGATCGAACTGATGATCGTCGTGGCGATCATCGCCATCCTCGCGGCCATCGCGCTGCCGGCTTACCAGGACTATCTGATCCGTTCGCAGGTGTCTGAGGGTGCCAGCTTGGCTGCGGGTGCCAAGACTGCTTTGGCTGAGTACAAGGCCAATACCGGTTCTTGGCCTGCGGACAACGGGGCAGCCGGTCTTGCTGCTTCGACTGAAATCACCGGCAAGTACGTTACCGGCGTGGATGTCTCTACCGCTGGCCAGATTGCAGTGACGTTCGGTAACGACGCGAACTCTGCGATTTCCGGGCAGACGCTCGTGTTCTCGGCGATCAGCAACGTGGGTAGCATCGAGTGGAGCTGCACCCCGAGTACGGTCAACGGCAAGTATCTGCCTTCCAATTGCCGCAGCTAACTGGTGTACGACACTGGAAGGGCCGCGCAAGCGGCCCTTCTTTTTTGCCCGATTGCTCTCCAAGACCGGAACAACTCCATGCAGCGTCCGGGGAATATTTGGCTCTGGCTGGTCGCCTTCATTATTCTGGGCCTCGCGATATTTGTATATCTACCTGGATTATCTGGTGGGTTCCTGTTTGATGACTTTGCCAACTTGCCGGCCTTAGGGCGGTATGGTGCTGTCGAGAGCTGGACGACGTTCTGGCGCTATATAACCTCGGGTACGGCTGACCCCATAGGTCGCCCCCTATCGCTTCTTACGTTTCTTATTGACGCAAACGACTGGCCTGCTAACCCCCGTACTTTCAAACAGACAAATCTAACCCTGCATCTGATCAACGGCATCTTGCTTGGGTTTCTGCTCGCGCGCCTGACGAAGGAAGTTGGGGTTGATGGTGGGCGTGCGGTCGCAGCGGCGATCCTTGGGGCGGGACTCTGGCTCCTGCACCCCCTATTCGTCTCGACCACCCTGTACATCGTGCAGCGCGAGACCATGCTGCCGGGAACCTTCATTCTGCTCGGCTTGACCGGCTACTTCGCCGGCCGTGAACGTGCTCGGAGGGGTCAATGGTTCGGCGTATTTCTGGCTGGCGGCTCCCTTCTTGTCTGCACGGTGCTTGGCGTCCTGAGCAAGGGCAATGGGGCACTGCTTCCAGTCTTAGCTTGGTTGCTTGATGTAGTGCTTTTGGGGAGGGGGCGGCCCCCAATGCCACCCCGTGTGAGAGCCGGATTCGTATGGATGCGGAGGGTATGCATAGTCTTGCCGGCCCTGATCGTGCTGATCTATCTGGCCAAGGTCGGCTGGAATGGCTTCTTGTACGGTATGCCTCCGCACCGCCCTTGGACGTTGGGAGAGCGCCTGATGACAGAGGCGCGCGTCGTGACCCAGTATTTGGGGCTACTGTGGTCGCCACGGCCCTACACTACCGGCCTCTTCAATGATGCCGTAGTGATTTCGAATGGGTTGTTCCAGCCAATTACAACTTTCTTCTCGGTCTCGTTTCTGATCGGGTTGGGCATCTCGGCTTGGCTGCTTCGCAGGCGCTGGCCAGCCTGGGCGGCTGCGGTGTCGTTCTTCTTTGTCGCCCATCTGATGGAGTCCTCTGTGGTGGCTCTGGAGCTGTACTACGAGCACCGCAACTACGTTCCGGCTTTCCTTATGTTTTGGCCCTTGGCGCTCTGGTTGGTCGGGATCTCGTTCGGCAGGGACGGGGTTCCCCAGCCTGTCAGTACTTTCCTTGGGGTTCGAGTCCTACTCGCGGGAGTCCTGCCGCTGACTCTGGCTGGCTTGACCTGGATGCGTGCCGACCTCTGGGGTAACACGGATGACCAAGCCGCCGTATGGGCGTTGCGCAACCCTGATTCGCCGCGTGCGCAGGCCTATGCTGCGCAGCTACAACTGGCACGAGGGGACCTTGGTGGTGCGATCGATCGGTTGGAAAAACTGCGCTCCCGGTTAGGGGCCGATATCCATGCAAGCCTGAATTTGGTCGGTGCGAAATGCCATGCTGGAACCCTGAGAGAGCGAGACTTGGAGCTCGCGGGCCATGCGCTGCGGACTACGCGCAGTTTCGAGCGGATGGGTTATGACTGGTTTGTGCGCAGCATCGACTCGGCCGCGAGAGGGGGTTGCAAGGGCATGGACCTCAATGCCTTGCATCAGTTACTTCAGGCAGCCCGGGAAAATCCGTACGCAAGTCAAATCCCTGGACGTGTGCAGGACATTTTCAACCTTGAAGGGCGCATCGCCTTGGCGAAAGGTGACTTCGAGGCGGCCTTGGAAGCCTTCGACAAGGCGCTAGAGGTCCAGCCGAGACCCGGAGTAGCCTTGGCCCAAGCAGCAATGCTGGGGGGGGCGGGGGCGCCGGAGGCAGGCTTACAGCATCTTGATCGGTACGAACAGCTCAGCGTGCGACGGGCACCTCCCGCAATCCGGGATATGGCAGGAATTCATGAACGCCTCCTTGAGAGTGATGGCTACTGGGAGAAGGAGTTTCCAAGACTGCGGTCACAGTTAGAGGCGGAAAGGGCGTTCTCGGCCGATTAGTCTGGCTCAAAATGCTCCTTCGTGGCCCGCTTTTTGCTTGGTCTCCGGCAGAGGATCTAAAGCCGGCGGGGGAAGGTGACCATGAAGCAGAATGGATTCACTCTGATTGAACTGATGATCGTCGTGGCCATCATTGCCATCTTGGCTGCGATCGCCCTGCCGGCCTATCAGGATTATTTGGTGCGAACGCAGGTGTCGGATGGACTAAGTTTGGCTATGGGGGCGAAGAACGCCGTTTGGGAGTACACGTCCAACACGGGCGGCATGCCGGCTAATAACGCTGCAGCGGGCTTGCCTGATCCTGCTGACATAAAGAGCAAGTACGTCGAGCGCATTACTGTGGGGCCTACAGGGATCGAGGTAGCCTTTGGTAATGCTGCAAACGCCGCCATCGCGGGCCAGACCCTTGTCCTTTCCCCCTACACGGGTGCCAACGCGGGCTCCATTAACTGGAGCTGCGCGGGAGGAACGTTGGATCCTAAGTATCGGGCAACAGTGTGTCGCTGAGGGCTCTGTTGAGCGGTGAGCTGACTAGGGTTCTGTTTCTGCCGGTGTTCCGTTGGGGGGCGTTCCGGAGTCCCCGCTATCCGCGCGGCGTTTGGGTCTTCTTCAGCCCGGGCGCACGATGAACATCAATAGGTCTTTGCACTCTATAGAGCCCTGACGTGCAGCGGAGGCGTGTGTGCTGGTCCTAATGGCGATAATGGGTCCCGTTTGGTGGTGCGCTATTGGGCGTACATCGCCTGTCAGTAATAGCGCGCTGAGCTTAACGCGATGATCGGCTTGCTACGCTATCGCCCAGGCGCCTGGTTACGTAGTGGTGGAACATTGCTGGCATGGATGCTCGCGCGTGCCGCGGCGCAGTTCATCACGTTGCTTTTGCTCGCCAAGACTTTGGGCGCAAGCGAGTACGGTCGGCTTGTAGTTGTTATCTCCCTCGCAACGTTGGTTACACCACTGGTTGGCCTGGGGCTTAGCAACGTCGTGCTCCGCAATGGAGCTAAGGATCCGGGCAATCTCCCGTTGTACCTGGGTATTGCGACCCATTGGTGGGCATGGACCTTGTTGCCCGGCCTCGCTTTGGCAATGTCAATGTTGCTGTGGTTGTTCCCGGATGGCGCCCCGCTGCTCGCGGGCGCGACGGCAGTGGGTGCCGAAGTCGCCGCCAGTTCATTAGGAGACCTGCGGGCGCGCCACTGTCAGGCAGAGCGCCGAATTGGTGCCTCGGGTGTAATCAATGCCGGGCTTCCGTTGTTGCGCTTCCCCATGTTAGGTCTGTTGTTCTTCATAGTCCCGAGCGCGACCATTGAGCTTGTGCTGTGGGTATACACCGTCAGCAGCGTGACATACCTGCTGATACTGTTAAGGCCCTTGCGGGCACTTCCACACCGGGGGCGGGGCGGAGAGGCCATGTCGGGCAGTAGTGGCTTACCATTCACGGTAGCTATCGTCTCCGTAAGGCTGCAGTCGGAGTTCAATAAGCCAATCCTCGCGCATTCGGCGTTTTCCTTAGCTGGCAGTTACAACGTTGCACAGCGCTTTGTGGAATTAGCCAGCATGCCACTACTAGCGTTACAGGAGGCGTTGTGGCCCCGCCTGCATGCGCACGCGAGCCCCTTGGAATCCTGGTTACGCACGGGCGCATGGCTGCTTTTTATGTCGCTGGCCTGTTCTGTCGTGCTTTGGCTGGCAGCTCCCTTCTTGCCCTGGCTATTAGGGCAGGACTATACGTCCGCAATGGATACACTCAGGATGTTGGCCTGGTTGCCGACGCTCCAGACATTACGCTCGCTGCTCAACTTCCACGCCATCCATTTTGGACGTATGCGCTGGATTGGATGGACCTATGCCGGAGGAGCAGTTACCAGTGTCCTCATTGTTGCGACTCTGGTTCCCGTAAATGGTTTGGCTGGCGCAGTGGTGGCCGCGTATGCCAGCGAAGTTATGATGACTGTTCTATTGGTTGGCGGCATGAAGTTTGCCAAGGCGTGACTCGGAGAGCTGATGTCCCTGTTTGATTCGCTACGCAACTCTAGGATGTTGCGCAAGCCCCTGCTGGGGCTTGCTCGTCTGGTACTGGATCAGATGCAGGGAGGTCCAAGGGTGCTTCGGCGCGCGCTGTATGATGCTATGCCGGGGCCCTATGCTATTGCCAGCCATGCGGAACATTTCGTCGTGTCCACGAAGGACAAGGTTATCGGCAGGGAGGTCTTCCTGTACGGTGAGTTTGACTTCCATAAGCTTGTCACGGCGTTTCAAGTGCTGAGATCTGAGGGCCATAAGACGCCGTGCCATCTAATAGACGTCGGCGCCAATATCGGCACGATTGCGATCCCGGCTATCAATCGGGGGCTGGTAAAATCAGCCACAGCAATCGAACCGCACCCAGATAACTTGAAGCTTTTGCACGCTAACATCGCTTTGAACGGGATGGTGGACAAGGTTCGAGTATTGCCGCATGCGGTGGGATCTCAGGCTGGGGTCAGCTTGATGCTTGAGGAATCTGCCGATAGCAGCGGCAATCATTCCATTGGGTCGATGGGAATCGCTGTGCGGTCCCTGCGTCTCGACGATATCGATTTTCCAGAAGGTTGTTTACTCTGGATGGATATAGAAGGCTATGAGGGGCATGCGCTAACGGGTGGAGCACGCCTGCTGGCTCAAGGGACGCCTGTCGTTTCAGAGTTCAATCCAACGTTCCTGAAGCGGTCGGGTGGCCTGGCGTTGTTCGAGAGTGCACTAGCGGGTCGCCGGTTATACGATCTCGAGATGCCTGCTGTTGGAGTGGTTACCCTCGATAAGATCGCCCAAAGGCTCAGGACTAAATTGGACCATGATCAATGGACTGACATCTTGGCCCTGCCATGATGCTTCCGGCAAAGTGGCGGTACTTTACTTCACCGAGAACGCTGGTTCGGCACTGACCGTCCACGAGAAGCTGCGTGCGGTCGTTCCCTGTAGATTGCGACGACGGCTCTATGCTGTCTAACGCAAGGGTCAACGCGATGAAGGTCACGATCGTGAGCAGCGTCCCCGTGTTTCCTGTTATCGGGGGTAACCGCGCCAGAATTCTTGAGTTCAGTAAGGCCATGAGGGAGCTGGGGCACGAGATTCAGTTCATATACTTGCCACTAAGGCGGCAGCACATTGATCTGGAGGCCCATGAGCAATTCTTCGGGGGCGACAATTTCAACCACCTCCACAATGGAGGAGTGCTGGGTTCTATCTGCCAGTGGCTTCGGGGCGAGTTACGCAGCAAGCTGAGGAACGCACTTCAGCAGTATCTTGGCCTGCGTGGTTGGTACTACTCCACTCTCGATGGCTCATACAATCCTGGGTGGAGCATACAAATACGTCGCCTTGTGAAGGATGCAGACGTTGCAATCGTCGAGTATGTGTTCAACACGCGCGCATTCGAAGGATTTCTTCCTGGCGTCTTGCGGGTGCTGGATACGCACGATGCGTTTGCGGAGCGCCACCTCACCTATGCCAAGAAGGGTCTCCGTAATGGATACTGGATTTCCTTGCGTGCGGAGGAGGAGGCCCGGGGGCTCCTCCGTGCTGATCGTGTCATGGCGATTCAAGAGAGTGAGGCTACACTATTTCGCGAACAGCTCGCGCATAGTGAGAGAAAGCCAGATGTAATTGTGATCAGCCATTTTCCTTCCATAAAAAACCGAATCTGTGACTATTCCAAGAACGATGTTGCGGTATTCGTCGGATCTGACAATCCCGCGAACAGGCAGGCCCTTGTTAATTTCACCCTGAACATCTTGCCGCTGATCCGCATGAAGATTCCTGGGTTCCGGCTTCTAGTCGCCGGTAGGATCAGTGACTTCGCAAGATCTTTCGACGACGTTGAGTGCTTGGGATTCGTTGATGACGCCGGGGAGGTTTACCGTGAGGCGCCGCTTTCCATCAACCCCATGCTCACGGGTACTGGCATTGCAATCAAACTCCTTGAAGCGATGAGCCATGGGGTGCCGAGCGTAACGACGCAGACCGGGGCTCGTGGATTTCCTTCTTGCTACCAGGTTGGAAATATCGTCGTCGAAGACGAAGACTGCGTCAGCTTCGCGGATGCAGTCATCCGTCTATGTTCTGATGAAAGGCTGAGATCGGAGATGGGTGCCGCTTGCCACGAGGCTGCCCAAGCGTGGCGCTCCGGCCAGCTCAGGTCGCTACAAGAGTGCCTTGAGAGTTGAATGTCATTCGGTGCTAGCGCTTATGTATTACTGGATTCCCGCCAGGGGTGGGCCAGGCTGGCGTACACTCGTAAGTACGAATTTGACACTTGGGTTGCGCTAAATTGTAGTGCTTGCTTCCGGGCGGCCGCCTTCATCGACTGATGTAAATCCGGGTCCTGGGCCAAGCACCGGATGGCTGTGACGAATGATGCGAGACTGCCGGAGCATAGGAATCCAGTCAAAGAGTCTTCCACAAGCTCTGCAACCGCCGTATCTGCGGATGCAATAACCGGTAGCCCGCAGGCCATTGCCTCCGCGACTGCCAATCCGAAACCTTCGCTGCGAGACGGGAATAGGAACGCATCCGCATGCTGCATGGCAGATATCACCTGAGATGTTGATAAGTGCCCAACGTCGTGCATATTTGGCGACATTCTGGACTTGTCTCTCTCCGCCGCAGGTCCTCCGGTGTAGTGCAACTCGAAGCCGTCACCTAACTCCCGCATGATGGGTGCAAGGAGATCAATGCCCTTGCGTCGGATCCAGGTGCCCACGTAGAGCAGGCGGAACGGTTCATGGGGCTGGCGTGCTCGCTGCCCTGGTTGGAAGGCGTCGATGTCGATGCCATTACGTATTACCTGGATTGGAACGTTGCAAAGGGTCCGATGAGCTTGATCTGCGGCATACCTGCTAACGGCCACCACGCGGTCGGCCCGATTTAATACGCGCCTCTCAATCGGGGCGATCCAGAAACGATGGTATGCCGCGCGAGTCCAGCCTTTGTATCGGCGTAAAGAGGGGGCGTGAACTGCATGATGCAGCGTTGCGACAACAGGTAGATGGCAGGGAATGAATCGTGGGTGTAGCCACGTGTTTACGTGGCATATGGTGGCCCAGCGAGGAGGGGCGGGTGTTCGCACAGTCCACGGCGCATACTCTGCCCGAAGCGGTAGCCAGTCGATGGCCGTCCTGATCCCGGCCGCTTCCAGGTCTTCGGCTAAGCGTTCGGTGAATATGTCAGTTCCGGTTCCAGCCCGGATAGTAGGAAACCAAATGCCAGGTTCATTCTTGGCTGCAGCGGTCATTTCCTGCGGTCCTGAAGATTCAAGCGCTTCTTGGCCTCCGGGTGGCGGACTCGCTCTGCCAATCCTTCCGCTTCCGCGGCAAACGGCATCGCAGGAGTCGCGCCTCACCCTTTCAGGTCTAGAGGGTTCTCCTATCATGACCCCGCCGATGGTAGCTCCTGTGGTGCTGGGGCTGTTGGCTCTTCCGTTAACTCGCTAAGCAGTCACGAGTGCGGTGAATGCGGATCTAATGTTGTCCGCAGCTGGTCGTAAAAGCGATCCCAAGAGAACTGTGAGGCGAACTGCCTCGAAGATGTGCTTAGTGAGTCACGATCCTGAGCTAGCAGTTCAGTTATGAGGCGGGTGAAGGTGTCGTAGTCGCCCGCCGGGACTAACCGTCCGCTCACTCCATCAGCGACAGCATCCGGGACCCCTCCGGTTGCAAAGGCGATCGTTGGCAAACCGTGAGCCGCGGCCTCGACAGCAACCATTCCAAATCCTTCAACGTCTCCCGGCAGCTCGCGCACTGGAAAGATATGTAGGTCTGCCGCGGCATAAGCTAAAGAGAGAATCTCGTCACTACATGAACCCAGTATCACTACGTTGTTTCTAACACCGGCTTGGCAGATCGCCTCCTGTAACCTGGCTTGAAGATCCATTGACGAGCGAGTAAGCGCGTTTGGTGCGTTGTCCCCAATGATTACGAGACGCACACGAGGGTGGGTCTTGGAAATG
This sequence comes from Pseudoxanthomonas sp. J35, assembly GCF_000513995.1. Taxonomy (GTDB): domain Bacteria; phylum Pseudomonadota; class Gammaproteobacteria; order Xanthomonadales; family Xanthomonadaceae; genus Pseudoxanthomonas. The sequence continues at coordinate 188,452 of NZ_AZVB01000002.1, read as the reverse complement.
GCAGGAAGGCAACGCTGGACGAACTCCACGAGTCCCTTGCGCTCCGTAAGCCGTCCGACGCTCAACAAAACTGGATCCTGGCCTAAACCAAACTCCAGTCGGAATCGTCGTCCTCCGTCGATGTTGTCGCATCCGGGGAGGTTGGTCCCAGGGTGCACTATCTGGATGTTTCCGCCTGCAACGCCGAGCCGACGCGCAATTGTTGCGGTGTTGGCGCTGTTTGTAATAGCTAATGCGAGACGACGCAGGAACGGTAACCAGAGGAGTCGATAGATGGGGTGGCGGGTGACGAGGTCCAAGCCATGCACATACGCCGCGCTGCGTGCTCCGCATCGAAGGGAAGCCATAAACGCGATGGGTGCAGTCAGGCCACTCCCGGCAAGAACGACGGTAGCGGGTTGCGATGCGGCGGACCATGTGGCTCTTGTGGCTCCAAGCAGAAATCGCGCGAGGCTACCTGTTGGTACCTGATGGACTTCGACCTCTGGAGGAAGGCTCGCCGTGCAACCCTCCGGCCCAACTACTACCAACCGGAAGTGCCGTGACAGCGCAAGGGCGACGCGGTAATTCAGTCGCTCCATGCCGCCACGTAATGGCGGCAGGTTGCGGGTGACGAGGATGGCTCGCGGGGGGCAAGCTCTGGTTGATTCATTCGTCACGGCGGGTGTCGTGGCGTGCAGCCAGATAGGTCAGGCTCGTAATCTGTTCGGAAACAAGTCCGATAAGAAAGATGATCACCGAGGCGCTGAAGAGCAGCATGCTCATATTGGTGAAGCGGTGCATGGTAGCGTAGGTGAAGCCGTAATAGGCCAGACCTGTGGCGAAGAAAGCTGCAGCCAACGGCGCAAACAGCTTCAACGGCGAATAAAGCGTCGCGATCTTGAAGATGATCAGCAGGAAGCGCACCCCGTCCTTGATCGGCCGGATGTGGCTGCCGTTGCCGACGCGCTTCGCCACCGGGATCGGCACGTAGGCCACCGGGTAGGCGCTGCGGAAGAAGGCCATGGTGCTGGTAGTCGGGTAGCTGAAGCCGTTGGGCAGCAGGTGCAGGAACTCGCGGAACTTCGCCGCCCGGGCGGCACGGAAGCCGGAGGTCAGGTCGGCGACCTGGTGCCCGGTCATGCGGCTCGCCAGCCAGTTGTAGAAGCGGTTGGCCAGCCCGCGATGCAGGTTGGCCTGGCCACTGTCGTCGCGGGCGCCGACCACCATGTCGTAGCCCTCGGCCAGCTTGTCCAGCAGCTGGGGGATGCAGGCAGGGTCGTGCTGGCCGTCGGCATCCATGAACACCAGGGTCCCGCCGTTGGCATGGCGGGCCCCGCGCTTGATCGAGGCGCCATTGCCCATGGAGTAGGGGGTGGACAGGACGGTGGCGCCCAGCGAGCGGGCCACTTCGGCCGTGTCGTCGGTGGAGCCGTCGTCGACCACGATGACCTCCGCCTGGGGGAGCAGGGCCCGCAGCGCGGGCAGCACCCGGCGCAGGCCGGCCGCCTCGTTCTTGGCAGGCAGGATGACGGAAATGTCCAGAAGGTCCCCCGGGAGCTTTGCTGCGCCGGGAAGATTACCCCACCCGGCGGGGCGTCGGCGGCGGGCAGGCGTGACCGCCGCCAATGTTCCGCCCATCGGCCGCGATGTGCCGGCGAACGGGAGGGCGGATTGCCCCGGGGCCGTCCACGGGCGGCACTTTGCGCTATCTTTTCGCCCCATTAGGGTTCCGGGGACCAACGATATGAATGTAGCGGCCACTGCCAACCTGGTCGGGATCACCGGTATTGCCCGGCGGCTGGTCCTGGATGGGGCGCTGGACGAGGCGGCCGCCCGTGCCGCCATGGCCCAGGCCGCCGAGGCCAAGGTTCCGCTGGCGCAGTGGATCTCCGACAAGAAGCTGGTCGGCCCGGCGCAGCTGGCGGCCGCCAACGCCGTCGAGTTCGGCATGCCGCTGCTGGACGCGTCGGCTTTCGACCCGGCCCAGAACGCCATGAAGCTGGTCAGCGAGGAGCTGGTCCAGAAGCACAACGTGCTGCCGCTGTTCAAGCGCGGCAACAAGCTGTTCGTCGGCACCAGCAACCCCACCCAGACCGGCGCCCTGGCCGAGATCCAGTTCCATACCAACCTGGTCGTGGAGCCGATCCTGGTCGACGAGGACCAGATCCGGCGCACGCTGGAGCAGTGGCAGAACGTGGGCGGCCAGCTGGATGGCGCCCTCGGCGACGACGAGGAGGGCCTGGAAGACCTGGAGGTCGGGTCCACCGACGAGGAGGGTGGCTCCGAGTCCGGCGTCGACGCCAAGGGCGACGACACCCCGGTGGTCAAGTTCGTCAACAAGGTGCTGGTCGACGCGATCCGCCGCGGCGCCTCGGACATCCATTTCGAGCCGTACGAGACCGACTACCGGGTGCGCATGCGCATCGACGGCCTGCTCAAGACCGTGGCCAAGGCCCCGGTCAAGCTCAACCAGCGCATCGCCGCGCGCCTGAAGGTCATGGCCCAGCTGGACATCGCCGAGAAGCGCGTGCCGCAGGACGGCCGCATCAAGCTCAACCTGTCCAAGACCAAGCAGATCGACTTCCGCGTCAGCACCCTGCCGACCCTGTTCGGCGAGAAGGTGGTGCTGCGTATCCTCGACGGCAGCGCGGCCAAGCTGGGCATCGAGAAGCTCGGCTATGAGGCGGAGCAGCAGAAGCTGTTCCTGGACGCGATCCACAAGCCCTACGGCATGGTCCTGGTCACCGGTCCGACCGGCTCGGGCAAGACGGTGTCGCTGTACACGGCGCTGGGCATCCTCAACGACGAGACCCGCAACATCTCCACCGCCGAGGACCCGGTCGAAATCCGCCTGCCGGGCGTCAACCAGGTCCAGCAGAACAACAAGCGCGGCATGACCTTCGCCGCCGCCCTCCGCAGCTTCCTGCGCCAGGACCCGGACGTGATCATGGTCGGCGAAATCCGCGACCTGGAAACGGCCGAGATCGCGATCAAGGCGGCGCAGACCGGCCACATGGTGCTGTCGACCCTGCACACCAACGACGCGCCGCAGACCATCGCCCGACTGATGAACATGGGCATCGCGCCCTACAACATCACCTCGTCGGTGACCCTGGTGATCGCCCAGCGTCTGGCGCGCCGGCTGTGCCCCAAGTGCCGACGGGCGGTGAACCTGCCGGAGCATGCGCTGCTGGCCGAGGGCTTCACCCAGGAAGAGATCGACGAGGGCTTCACCGTCTACGAGCCGGTGGGCTGCGACGAGTGCACCGAGGGTTACAAGGGCCGTACCGGTATCTACCAGGTCATGCCGATGAGCGAGGAGATCCAGGCCATCGTCCTGGCCGGTGGCAACGCCATGCAGATCGCCGAGGTCGCGCAGCAGGCGGGGATCAAGGACCTGCGCCAGTCGGCGCTGAAGAAGGTCCGCGACGGCATCACCAGTTTGGCCGAGATCAACCGCGTCACCAAGGATTGAGTGCGGTGGTGGCGGTGGCCTGGCCGGCCATCGCCGTGCCGGTCACTCTTCCAGGGCGCCCCGTACCTCCGCCCGCCAAACCGTGACCGCCAACCGATCCTGCAGCCCCGGGCCAACCGGGGCTGGCCGGCACACGCCCCGACGGGCATCCTTGTGCGCTCCCTGGCTACCGGTTCCCCGATGTTCAGCATTCCGATACGCGTCTACTGGGAAGATACCGACGCTGGCGGCGTGGTCTACCACGCGCGCTACGTGGCTTTCCTGGAACGCGCGCGCAGCGATGCCTTGCGCGCGATGGGCCGGGGCCAGCAGGCCCTGCAGCAGGCCGGGCTGGTGTTCGCGGTGCATTCGATGCGGCTGGACTTCCTGCGCCCTGCGCGGCTGGACGACCTGCTCGAGGTCACCGCGGAGATCAGCCGGGTCGGCCGGGCCAGCGTGGTCTTCTCCCAGCGCATCCTGCGCGGGGACGAGGTCCTGCTGGCGGCGGAGGTGAAGGTCGCGTCGTTGCGCGCTGCGGACTTCCGCCCGTGCCCCATCGAGGAAACGCTTTACCAGGAACTCCAACGCCTCCAGGCCGGTCCGACCCCCTGACGCGGTCCCGTCCGTTATTGACAGCGGACGGACCGGCCGGGCCGGACACTGGGGCATACGAACAACGCAGAGGAATAAGGATGACCGGATCGATCCTGGCCCTGGTGGCCACCGTGGTGGAAGCACTGCCGGAGGACGCGGCAGCCGCCGCGAGCCAGGCGGCCTCCAGCGTGGCCCATGGCGGCATCAACTACCTGGACCTGATGCTGCGGGCCAGCCTGCCGGTGAAGCTGATCGTGCTGCTGCTGCTGGCCGGCTCGCTGATCAGCTGGGTGATCATTTTCCGCAAGCTGCGCACCTTCAAGGCCGCCGACCAGGAGGCCGACGACTTCGAGAACCGCTTCTGGTCCGGCGCCGAGCTGGGCAAGCTGTACGCCGCGGCCACCGACCGCAACCGCGTGGTCGGCGGGCTGGAGGCGATCTTCGAGGCCGGGTTCCGCGAGTTCACCCGCCTGCGCGACAAGCGCCGCCACGATCCCCGCGCGCAGCTGGAAGGCGCGCAGCGGGCGATGCGGGTGGCTTATACCCGCGAGGTCGGCGCGCTGGAGCGCAACCTCGAGCTGCTGGCCAACATCGGCTCCACCGCCCCGTACGTGGGCCTGGTCGGCACCGTGTTCGGCATCATGGTGACCATGCACGACATGGTCAGCCAGGGCCAGCAGGTCGGCATCGCCTCGGTCGCCCCGGGCATCTCCGAGGCGCTGTTCGCCACCGCCATCGGCCTGTTCGTGGCGATCCCGGCGGTATGGGCCTACAACCGCTATACCAGCCGCGTGGACCGCCTCTCGCAGCGCTACGAGAGCTTCGCCGACGAGTTCAGCTCGATCCTGCAGCGCCAGGCCGGCGGGGACGAATGAACCCCGTCCGCCTGACCGCCGGGAGCACGCCATGAGCACACTCGCCCGCCACAAGCGCCGCAAGCTCAAGTCCGAGATCAACGTCGTCCCCTACATCGACGTGATGCTGGTGCTGCTGATCATCTTCATGGTCACCGCGCCGCTGCTGAGCCTGAGCGTGGACGTGGACCTGCCGCAGTCCAAGGCCCGCGCGGTGGAAAGCAAGAAGGACCCGGTGATCGTCACCGTCGACGCCGAGGGCCGCTATTTCCTGAGCCTGCAGGGCGGCAAGGCCGAGGCCATCGACGCCACCGAGCTCAGCGCCCGCCTGTCCGCCTTCGTCGCCCAGAACAAGGACGTGCCGGTGTTCGTGGCCGCCCCGGGCGTGGCCGAGTACCAGAAGGTCATGGACACGATGGTGCTGGTCCAGGCCGCCGGCGTGCCGCGGGTGAGCCTGATGAGCCAGCCCGGCGGGCAGTCGTCCCGGTGATCGATGCACGCTGACGCCTTCTACCGCAACCCCGACGACCGCGAAGGCGGGCTGGCCGGCCCGTTCGCGCTGGCCGTGGCCCTGCATGTGCTGGTGGCGCTGCTGTTCTGGGTGGCGTGGTGGTGGTCGCCGCAGCGGCAGGTGGAGCCGGCCGCCGGTTCGCCGGTGATCGAGGCCTCGCTGGTGACCTCGCCGTCGGACCTGGCCGCCGCCCGGCGCCGCGCCGAGGAAGCGCCCAAGCCGGAGCCCGAACCGCTGCCGCCGACCCTGCAGGAAGTGGCGCCGGAGGAAACCGTGCCGCCGCCGCAGCCGCTGCCCACCCCGCGCCCGCAGGATGCGCAGGTCGCCCCGCAGCAGAAGGCGCAGGACTTCATCCCGGTCCCCGACACGGTCGACCAGGACGCCGCCCGCCGCGACGCCATCGCCCGGGAGAAGGCCGAGCGCGAGCAGGAGGAACGCCGCCGCCAGGAGCAGATCGACCTGACCGAGGAGCGCGAGAAGCAGAAGGCCGCCGAGAACCAGCGCCGCCTCGCCGCCCAGGCCGAGGAGGAGCGCCAGAAGAAGCTGGCCGAGATCCGCAAACAGCGCGAGCAGGCCGCGCGCCAGGCCGAGCTGGCCGAGCAGAAGCTGCGCCAGCTGGAACAGGCGCAGAAGCGCCAGGCCCAGACCCCCGCGCCGCCCGCCCAAGGCACGCCGGGGCAGGGCGGCACCAGCGAGGACCTGACCGCCAAGTACGCCGCCGCGATCCAGCAGGCGGTGACCAACCAGTGGATCCGCCCGGACACCGTGCCGCTGGGCCAGCGCTGCCGCGTCTCGATCCGCCAGCTGCCCGGCGGCGAGGTCATCGACGTCAAGGTCGAACCGGGCTGCCCTTACGACGAAGCCGGGCGCCGTTCCCTGGAGGCGGCGGTGCTGCGCGCCCAGCCGCTGCCCTACCGGGGCTTCGAGCAGGTGTTCCAGCGCAACCTGATCCTCAACTTCGAGGCCCGCGATCGCTGACGACCTGGCCCGTGCAGCCGCCCGCGGGTGGCGCCTTCCGCCGGTCACTCCGCATGGTGGGCCGGTAATCGGCTCCCCGCTGCGTTCACGCCGTTTTCGTTCATGATTGCGAAAATGTTCACGCTTACGCTGTTATCCCTTCCCATCCCCTGTTGGACCGGATCCCCGACGACCTGCCCATGAAGACCCCGCTGCGCTGGTTCGCAATCCTCCTGTCCCTCCTGCTGCCCTTTGCCGCCTCGGCGCAGCAGGGACTCGAGATCGACATCGTCGGCGGCAACGCCTCGGCCCTGCCGATCACCATCGTGCCGATGCCGTACCAGGGCAGTGGCGCCCCGCCGCAGACCGACGTGTCCAAGGTGGTGCGAGACGACCTGGCGCGCTCGGGCGTGTTCCGCCCGCTGCCTGACGAGCAGATCGTCGAGCGCCCGACCCGCGGCGGCGAGATCAACTACCCGACCTGGAAGCAGCTGCGCCAGGACTACATCGTCGTCGGCCGCATCCTCGACGCCGGCGACGGCGGCTACCGCATCGAGTACGAGCTGTTCGACGTGGCCAAGGCCGAGCGCCTGCTGGGCCTGGCCATCACCGCCCGCCCGAACGCCACCCGCGACGCCGCCCACCAGATCGCCGACGCGATCTACGAGAAGATCACCGGCGTGCGCGGCGCGTTCTGGACCCGCATCGCCTACGTCACCGCCAGCGGCACCGGCAAGGACATGCGCTACGCGCTGAACGTGGCCGACGCCGACGGCTGGAACCCGCAGGTGGTGGTGCGCTCGGCCGAGCCGCTGCTGTCGCCGGCGTGGAGCCCGGACGGCCGCAAGCTGGCCTACGTCAGCTTCGAGCGCGGCAACTCGGCCATCTACGTGCAGGACATCGCCACCGGCGCCCGCGAGCTGGTCAGCAGCTTCCGCGGCATCAACGGCGCGCCGGCGTTCTCGCCCGACGGCCGCAGGCTGGCCATGTCGCTGTCGCGCAGCGGCAATCCGGAGATCTACATCATGGACCTGGGCAGCAAGCAGCTGACCCAGCTGACCAACCATTTCGGCATCGACACCGAGCCGACCTGGAGCGCCGACGGCAGCCGGATCTACTTCACCTCCGACCGCGGCGGCCGCCCGCAGATCTACCAGGTGCCGGCCAGCGGCGGCACCCCGGCGCGGGTGACCTTCCAGGGCAACTACAACGCCACCGCGTCGGTGTCCTACGACGACAAGAAGATCGCGGTGGCGCAGGGCGCCGGCAACACCTACCGGATCGCGATCATGGATACCAGCCTGGGCTCGCCGCGCTGGAGTACCGTATCCACCGGGCCCCTGGACGAATCCCCCAGCTTCGCCCCCAACGCCAGCATGCTGCTGTACGCGGCGCGCGAGGGCGGGCGCGGGGTGCTGTATGCCGTCTCCGCCGACGGCCGGGTGCGCCAGCGCCTGGTCCTGGCCGACGGCGATGTGCGCGAGCCGGCATGGTCGCCGTACCGGGTTGCGCGTTAAGATTTCGTTGTACCATAGCGGGGCTGCGTCACACCCCCCAACCTTTCATTCGCAGTAACACCCTCAAGGACAGATCATGAACACCTCCACCCGAGTGCTTCTGGTTTCCCTGCTTTCCGTGGCTGCCCTGGCCGGCTGCTCCAAGAAGGTCAAGGAAGCTCCGGTCGCCGATACCACCCCGACCACCCCGACCGCCCCGGCCCAGACCGGCACCGGCGCCTACGGTCCGGAAGACCTGGACACCGACGCCTGCCTGCGCCAGCGCGTGATCCACTTCGACTTCGACCAGTACACGATCAAGCCGGAGTACCAGGCCATCATCGCCTGCCACGCCAAGTACCTGCGTGACCGCCCGTCCGCCCGCCAGACCCTGGAAGGCCACACCGACGAGCGCGGCAGCCGCGAGTACAACATGGGCCTGGGCGAGCGCCGCGCCAATGCCGTGGCTTCGGCCCTGCAGGCCGCCGGTGCCTCCGCCAGCCAGCTGACCGTGGTCAGCTACGGCGAAGAGCGCCCGCTGTGCACCGAGTCGAACGAGTCCTGCTGGGCGCAGAACCGTCGCGTCGAAATCGTGTACACCGCGCGCTGATCCATGGCGTCCAAGCGTCCGACGCTGATGCTGGTCGTGGCGGCCCTCGTGGCCGCCACGCCCGCCCATGCGCAGAAGCTGAGCCTGGCCGACCGGGTCGCCCGGCTCGAGCTGCAGGCCAACAACACCCAGGCCAACCAGGACCTGCTCAACCAGCTCGACCAGCTGCGCACCGAAGTGCAGGCGCTGCGCGAGGCGGTGGAGCAGCTGCAGCACGAGAACCAGCAGCTGCAGCAACGCAGCCGCGACCAGTACCTGGACCTGGACGGCCGTCTCAACCGGCTGGAGGGTGGCGCCCTGCCGGCCCCGCCTGCCACCGCCGGCACCGATGCCGCCGCGTCCGCTCCCGCGGCCCCGGCCGCGCCCGTCGATACCGCGCCGCGCGTCTATGGCGATCCGGGCTCGCTGGCCCAGTTCGGCGACGAACGTGCCGCCTACAACACCGCATTCGAAGCCCTGAAGGCCGCGCGCTACGACGAGTCCGCGCAGCTGTTCCAGGCCTTCCTCGAAGCCTTCCCCGCCGGCATCTATGCCGCCAACGCGCTGTACTGGCTGGGCGAGAGCTACTACGCCACCGGCAACTACCGCCTGGCCGAAGAGCAGTTCCAGGCCCTGGTGGGCCGCTACCCGACCCACGACAAGGCCGCCGGCGCACTGCTGAAGGCCGGCCTGTCGCAGTTCGGCGATCGCCGCGTGGCCGAGGCCGAGTCCACGCTGCAGCAGGTCATCAGCCGGTATCCGGGCACCGACGCCGCGCGCATCGCCGGCGACCGACTGCACTCGATCCAGATCGGCCAGCTGCGCTGAGGCGCGGGCCCCGATCATGGACACGCACGCCCCGCAGAACCGGCTGCGGCTGACCGAGATCTTCCTGTCGCTGCAGGGCGAGGCCAACACCGCTGGTTGGCCGACCGTGTTCGTGCGCCTGACCGGCTGCCCGCTGCGCTGCCAGTACTGCGACACCGCCTACGCCTTCCATGGCGGGCAGTGGTGGGACATCGACGACATCCTTGCCGAGGTCGCCCGCCACGGCGTGCGCCACGTCTGCGTGACCGGCGGCGAGCCGCTGGCGCAGAAGCGCTGCCTGGACCTGCTGCGGCGCCTGTGCGATGCCGGCTACGACGTCTCGCTGGAGACTTCCGGGGCGCTGGACATCGCCGGCGTCGACCCGCGCGTGTCGCGGGTGGTCGACCTCAAGACGCCCGGCTCGGCCGAGATGGCGCGCAACCGGCTGGAGAACATCCCGCTGCTGACCGCGCGCGACCAGGTCAAGTTCGTCCTGTGCGGCCGCGCCGACTACGAATGGGCGCGCGGCATGGTCGCCGAGCATCGCCTGGCCGAGCGCTGCGACGTGCTGTTCTCGCCGAGCAAGAGCGAACTGGACCCGCGCGAGCTGGCCGACTGGATCGTCGCCGACCGCCTGCCGGTGCGTTTCCAGCTGCAGCTGCACAAGATCCTCTGGAACGACGAGCCGGGACGCTGAGCCCGGTGGCCTGGCGTTTCGCCGCGCGTCCTGTGCCGCGCACGCCTGCCGGTGCCGCGCCCCGGGGCCGCCTTACAATGAGTGCCCCCACACCCCACCGCATTCCCCGCATGAAGAACGCCGTCGTCCTCGTTTCCGGAGGCATGGATTCGGCCGTGGTCCTGGCCATCGCCCGCGAACAGGGCTTCGCCGTGCACGCGCTGAGCGTGCGCTACGGCCAGCGCCACACCTCCGAGCTGGACGCGGCCGACCGCGTCGCCCGCGCGCTGGGCGCGGTGGCACACAAGACCGTCGAGGTCGACCTGCGCAGCATCGGTGGTTCTGCGCTGACTGACGACATCGAGGTCCCGGAGGCCGGCGGCGAGGGCATCCCGGTCACCTACGTGCCGGCGCGCAACACGATCATGCTGTCGGTGGCGCTGGGCTGGGCCGAGGTGCTGGGCGCGGCGGACATCTTCTGCGGCGTCAACGCGGTGGACTATTCCGGCTATCCGGACTGCCGCCCCGAGTTCATCGAGGCCTTCGAGCGCCTGGCCAACCTGGCCACCAGGGCCGGCGTGGAGGGGGCGGGCATCCGCATCCACGCGCCGCTGATGCGCATGGGCAAGGACGACATCGTCCGCGAGGGCCTGCGCCTGGGCGTGGATTTTTCGCAGACGGTGTCCTGCTACCGCGCCGACGCCGAAGGCCGCGCCTGCGGCCACTGCGACGCCTGCCGCCTGCGCGCGGCCGGGTTCGAGGCCGCCGGCGTCGCCGATCCGACGCGCTACGTGGGCTGAACGCCCGGCGCCGGCCGCATCGTGGCCTGCAGGCAGCGCGGCCGGCTGATCGTGACCCGCGCTCCGTGGCCGGCTCAACGTGGCGGGTTCATATCGCGTCCGGCGCTCCGTGTCCGGCTCATCGTTGGCCCGCGCTTCGTGGCGGCTGAACGTGGCCGGCTCATCGCGTCCGCTTCGTGTCCGGCTCAACGTGGCCCGCGCTCTTTTGTAGAGCGGGGCAAGCCCCGCTCTACGAGCGTAGTGATCCAGGTCTACCTACGGCACCGCGCGCGCGGCATGATCGGGTAAAATGCCCGCCCGGCCGCGCGCCGGCACACGTGGGCCGTTAGCTCAGTCGGTAGAGCATCGGACTTTTAATCCGCTGGTCGTTGGTTCGATTCCAACACGGCCCACCATCATCCCGGCCCGGACCCGCGAGGCATCCGGGCCTGCACAGAACCCCGTCGCGCACGGGGTTTTTTGTCGCCGGATGCCGGCGAACCGCAACATCGCAAGGACGCCATGAGCGCAGAAGACGCGCAGCTCAGCCCGGAACAGGTTTCCCGCAGGAACGGAATCCACGCCTTCGCCACGGTCGTGGGCGTGCTGGTGGCGCTGGCGGCCGGCGCGGTGCTCTGGTTCTGGCTGGCCGCCGATTACCCGGTCATGCGCTACGTGTTCATCGTCGCGGCGCTGCCAACGGCGTACCTGCTCGGGCAGTGGCCCACGGCGACCTGGCTGGCCGCGAGCGCGCGCTGTGCGGCCTGCGGCGCCGACTACGCCGTCTCCGAGACCGACAAGCAGGAGACCTTCCTGTCGGCCACGCCGCGCCGGCGCGAGTCGGTGGTGGGCAAGTCGATCTCCGGCCCGAACGAGGGCAAGACCCTGGTGCGCAAGGAGAGCTGGACCGAGGAGCGCTACCAGGTGGTGGTCACCCGCACCTGCAGCGCCTGTGGCGACATGCGCCAGAAGCACTCGGTCCGCACTGTCACCACCAACAAGGTCAGCGACGACATCTACCGACGCTGAGCCCGCTCAGCACCGCGCGCTGCGGTAGATCCGCGAGTAGCCCCAGCCGTCCCAGGCGGTGAACAGGCCGGTGTCGCCGGTCAGGGCGAAACGGGTGGCGACGATCGTCGCGGGCACCCACTTGCAACGCCATTGCCTGGCCTTGCGGTAGGCCTTCATGAAGTCGCGGAAACGGCTGGCGCCGCGGGTATCCCGCGGACCGGTGTCGGTTGTGTCCATCGCTCGGTCCCCTGGCAGGTGCGCGCTGCCGCGCGCGTTCCAGTCCAGCGCTGGCGCTGGCGGGGCGTCCATCAGGCGAATCTGAAATCGGGCCGTGGGTCGGTTGCCGGTCGGACCTGAACGGGCAAGGTCCGGGCTGGCCGGCGCGGTTGATCGCCCGCGGGCCCGGACGCATATTCGAGGCTCCTCCCGCCCGCCGGTACGCACCGCGCCCCGTCTCATCCCGTGAGACGCGGCCGCGCCAGGCTGCGATCTCCCCGGCCCTGCCTGCCCATGCCCCTCCAGGCTTTCCATCCCGCCGTCGCCCGCTGGTTCGAGGGCGCCTTTCCCGGGCCGACACCGGCCCAGGTCGCGGCGTGGCCGGCGATCATGGCCGGGCGCAACACCCTGGTCGCGGCGCCCACCGGTTCTGGCAAGACCCTGACGGCGTTCCTGGCCGCGATCGACGCCCTGGTCCGCGAGGGCCTGGACAACGGTGGCGAGCTGGCCGAGCGCACCCACGTCATCTACGTCTCGCCGCTGAAGGCGCTGTCCAACGACATCCGCCTGAACCTGGAGGCGCCGCTGGCCGGCATCCGCGACGCGCTCGCGGAACTGGGCCTGCCCGACGTGGAGATCCGCGCCGCGGTGCGCACCGGCGATACCCCCCAGGCCGAGCGTGCGCAGGTGCGGAAAAAGCCGCCGCACATCCTGGTGACGACGCCCGAATCGCTGTACGTGCTGCTCGGCTCGGCCTCGGGCCGGGCCATGCTCGGCAGCGTGCGCAGCGTGATCGTCGACGAGATCCACGCGCTGGCCGACGACAAGCGCGGCAGCCACCTGGCGCTGTCGCTGGAGCGGCTGGAAGCGCTATGCGGTCGCCCGCTGGTGCGCATCGGCCTGTCGGCCACGCAGAAGCCGGTGGAGGAGGTGGCACGCTTCCTGGTGGGCGCCGCCAACGTCTATCCGACCCGCGCCGGGCTGCCCGGCTGGCACGGCCCCGATCCGCTGGCCGGCAGCGACGCGGTGCTCGGCGGCAAGGCCACCACCGACGTGCCGGACTGCGCGATCGTGGACATCGGCTACGCCAGGCAGCGCGATCTCGCCCTGGAAGTGCCACCGACGCCGCTGTCGGCGGTGATGTCCAACGAGCAGTGGGAACAGGTCTACGAGCGCCTGGTCGAGCTGGTGCGCGCGCACCGCACCACGCTGGTGTTCGTGAACACCCGGCGCATGGCCGAGCGCGCGGCCTTCAACCTGGGCGAACGGCTGGGCCGCGACCAGGTCGCCACCCACCACGGCAGCCTCTCCAAGGAGCTGCGTCTGGAGGCCGAGCAGAAGCTCAAGCGCGGCGAGCTGCAGGTGCTGGTGGCCACCGCCTCGCTGGAACTGGGCCTGGACATCGGCGATGTCGACCTGGTCTGCCAGCTCGGCTCGCCGCGCTCGATCGCCGCCTTCCTGCAGCGCGCAGGCCGCGCCGGCCACCACGTCGGCGGCGTGCCGAAGGCGCGGCTGTTCCCGCAGACCCGCGACGAGCTGGTCGAGTGCGCCGCGCTGCTGGACTGCGTGCGCCGCGGCGAACTGGACGCGCTGCGCATCCCGCCGGCGCCGCTGGACGTGCTGGCCCAGCAGATCGTGGCCGAGGTCGCCGCGGCCGAATGGGACGAGGACGCGCTGTACGACTGGTTCCGCCGCGCCTGGCCGTACGCGCGGCTGGAGCGGGCGAAGTTCGACGAACTGGTGAAGATGCTCGCCGACGGCTTCAGCGACCGCCGCGGTCCGCGCGCCGGCTGGCTGCACCGCGACGCGGTCAATCGCCGCCTGCGCGGGCGCCAGGGCGCGCGCATGGTCGCGACCATGTCCGGCGGCACCATCCCCGACACGGGTGACTACGCCGTGGTCCTCGAACCGGCCTCGACCTTCATCGGCACGGTCAACGAGGACTTCGCCATCGAGAGCATGGCCGGCGACATCTTCCAGCTGGGCAACGCCAGCTACCGGATCCTGCGCGTCGAGCCGGGCCGGGTGCGGGTGGAGGATGCGCAGGGCATGCCGCCGAGCATCCCGTTCTGGCTGGGCGAGGCGCCCGGGCGCACCGACGAGCTGTCCTCCGGCGTATCGCGCCTGCGCGAGGCCCTGGCCGAACGCATGCGCGACGTGCGGGTGGTGCAGGTCCCAGCGCCGGCGGGCGGCCCCGAGGGCGCGAGCTTCGGTGACGGGGGAGCGGGGCAAGCCCCGCTCTACGGTGCGCGCCTGGACGGGGAAGGGACCACGGTCCCGATGGCGGTTCCCGCCGGCGATGCCGATCCCTCCGTTGTAGAGCGGGGCTTGCCCCGCTTCCACCCAGGCGATCCGACGACACCCGGGGATGCCGACGGCGATGCCATCGATCCTGCATCCGCTATCCCCGCATCCCCCACCTTCCAGCTCGCCGGCACCGAGGACGCCATCGCCTGGCTGTGCGACGAGGTCGGCCTGGGCGAACCGGCCGCGCGCCAGCTGGTCGACTACCTGGGTTCGGCGGCGATCGCCCTGGGCGCGATGCCGACGCAGAAGCGGATCGTGCTGGAGCGCTTCTTCGACGAGACCGGCTCGACCCACCTGGTGATCCACAGCCCCTACGGCAGCCGGCTCAACCGCGCCTGGGGCCTGGCCCTGCGCAAGCGGTTCTGCCGCCAGTTCAACTTCGAACTGCAGGCCGCGGCGACCGAGGATTCGATCGTGCTGTCGCTGTCGACCAGCCACAGCTTCCCGCTGATCGAGGTGTCGAAGTACCTGCATTCGTCCTCGGCGCAGGACGTGCTGGTGCAGGCGCTGCTGGACGCGCCGCTGTTCCCGGTGCGCTGGCGCTGGAACGCGACCACCGCGCTGGCGCTGCCGCGCTTCATCGGCGGCAGGAAGGTGCCGCCGCAGCTGCAGCGGATGAAATCCGAGGACCTGCTGGCCACCGTGTTCCCCGACCAGGTCGCCTGCCTGGAGAACATCGTCGGCGAGCGCGAAGTGCCGGACCATCCGCTGGTCGCGCAGACCCTGCACGACTGCCTGCACGAGGCGATGGATACCGAGGGCTGGTTGCAGGTGCTGCGCGGGATGGAGGCCGGCGACATCGAGGTGCTGGCCTGCGACGTGACCGCGCCCTCGCCGCTGGCGGCCGAGGCGCTCAATGCACGCCCCTACGCCTTCCTCGACGACGCGCCGCTGGAGGAACGCCGCACCCAGGCCGTGCAGACGCGCCGGTTCGCCGATCCGCAGTCGGCCACCGACCTGGGTCGGCTCGATGGCGCGGCGGTCGAGCAGGTGCGCGAGGAGGCGTGGCCGCGCGCCCGCAATGCCGACGAGATGCACGAGGCGCTGACGGGCCTGGGTTTCCTCGCCGCGTCGGAAGTGGAGCCGGCGTGGGAACCGCTGCTCCGCGCGCTGGTGCGCGACGGCCGTGCCACCTGCGTCACCGCCGCCGGGCGGCAGTGGTGGGTCGCTGCAGAGCGCCTGCCGCAGCTGCTGGCGCTGCATCCATCGGCGCTGCAGCAGCCGGGCATCACCGTGCCGCCGGAATACGCAGCGGTCGAGTGGACGGCCGAGGACGCGGCGGTGGCGCTGCTGCGTTCCCGACTCACCGGCCTGGGCCCGGTCACCGCCGCGGCGCTGGCCGACAGCCTGGCGCTGCCGCCGTTGGCCACCGACATGGCCCTGCTGAAGCTGCAGTCGCAGGGTTATGCCATGCAGGGTCGCTTCACCCCCGGCGTGGCCGGGGAGGAATGGTGCGAGCGCCACCTGCTGGCGCGCATCCACCGCTACACGCTCAAGCGCCTGCGCCGCGAGATCCAGCCGGTGGCGCCGCGCGACTTCATGCGCTTCCTGTTCGACTGGCAGCGCGTGTCGAAGGATGCGCAGGTCAGCGGCCCGGAGGCGCTGGCCGGCGTGCTGGCGCAGCTTGAAGGTTTCGAGGCGCCTGCGGCAGCCTGGGAAGGCGAGCTGCTGCCGGCGCGCGTGCGCGACTACTCGATCGCCTGGCTCGACGACCTGTGCACCGCCGGCCGCATGATGTGGACGCGGCTGCGTCCCTCGGCCGAACCCGATTCCGGCGCGCCGTCGCGCGGTACCGGTTCGCTGCGCGGCACCCCGGTGCTGCTGCTGCCGCGGCGCAGCGTGCCGCACTGGACCGGGCTGGCGCCGGCGCCGCAGGAGGAAGCCGGGCTGTCCTCGCGCGCGCAGAAGGTGGCCGACTTCCTCGCCATGCAAGGCGCCTCGTTCTTCGACGAGATGCTGGCCGGCACGCGCCTGTTGCAGACCGAGCTGGAGGACGCGCTGGCCGAACTGGTCGCGCGCGGCCGCGCCCACTGCGACAGCTTCGCCGGCCTGCGCGCGCTGCTGGTGCCGGCCTCGAAGCGGCCGGCGACCGGACAGGGCCGGCGCCGGGCGATGACGCTGGGCATCGAGGATGCCGGGCGCTGGACCCTGGTCCGGCGCGTGCTGCCGGTCGATGGCGCCGATGCCGGTGAAGCCAAGGCCGCGGCGGGCACCGCATCCGCGCGTCCCCCGCGCCCGGACCCGGAGGCGCTGGAGCACGTCGCCCGCGTGCTGCTGCGCCGCTACGGCGTGGTCTGCTGGCGCGTGCTGGAACGTGAGGCCGCCTGGCTGCCGCCGTGGCGCGAGCTGCTGCGTGTCTACCACCGCCTGGAAGCGCGCGGCGAGGTGCGCGGCGGCCGCTTCATCACCGGCCTGTCCGGCGAGCAGTTCGCCCTGCCGGAAGCCATCGGTCTGCTGCGCAAGGCGCGGCAGAAGCGCGACGACGGCAGCCTGGTCTGCGTCAGCGCGCTGGATCCGCTGAACCTCTCCGGCACCGTGGTCGCCGGCGACAAGGTGCCGCGCATCGCCGGCGCACGGCTGGCCTATCGCGACGGCGTGCCGGTCGCCGCCCTGGTCGCCGGCGAGGTGCGGCCGATGGCGCCGATGGAGGCGCTGGATCCGGAGGGGCAGGCGGCCGTGCGCAAGGCCCTGCTGCGCGAACCGGCCTCCGGCCTGGACGCCTTCCTCGCCCAGCTCCAGGTCTCCACGCCCCTGTAGAGCGGGGCTTGCCCCGCTGCTGTTCCGCGATGCCGCCTCCGGAGACGTGGGAGCCGGGCAAGCCCGGCTCTACGGTGCGTGGCGGCGCGTGCTCAGCCTTCCTCGCGGATGATCTCCAGCACCGCCTCGCCGTAGCGGCCGAGCTTGCCGCCGCCGATGCCGCCGACCCGCGCCAGTTCCGAGATCGAGGCCGGGCGCAGCTGGGCGATGTCGCGCAGGGTGCGGTCATGGAAGATCACGTAGGCCGGCACGTTCTGCTCGCGCGCGGCCTGCGCGCGCCAGGCGCGCAGCGCGTCGAACAGGGCGCGGTCGCCGGCGTCCACGTGCAGCGTACTGCCGCTGCGGGATGCGCCGCCGTCGCCACGCCCGCGCTTGCGCGCCGGTTCCTCGCGCAGGTGCACGGGTTGTTCGCCGCGCAGCACCGGGCGCGCGGCCGCGCCCAGGCGCAGGCTGCCGTGGCCCTCGGCATCGACTTCCAGCAACCCGTTCACCACCAGCTGGCGGAACACGCTGCGCCAGGTGCCGGCGTCCAGGTCGGAGCCGATGCCGTAGGTCGACTGTTCGTGGTGGCGGAACTGGCGCACCTTCTCGGTGTCGGCGCCGCGCAGCACGTCGATCAGGTGCGCGGCGCCGAAGCGCTGGCCGGTGCGGTAGACGCAGCTCAGCGCCTTGCGCGCGGCCTCGGTCGCGTCCCAGGTGCGCACCGGCTGCAGGCAGTTGTCGCAGTTGCCGCAGGGCTGCGGATAGGTCTCGCCGAAGGCGGCCAGCAGCGCCTGGCGCCGGCACATCGCCGATTCGCAGTAGCCCAGCAGCTGGTCCAGCTTGCGCCGCTCCAGCGCCTTGCGTTCCTCGCTGGCCTCGCCCTGCTCGATCATCTGCCGCAGCAGGACCACGTCGCCCAGGCCATAGCCCATCCAGGCCTCGGCCGGTTCGCCATCGCGGCCGGCGCGACCGGTCTCCTGGTAGTAGCCCTCGATCGACTTGGGCAGGTCGAGGTGGGCGACGAAGCGGACGTCCGGCTTGTCGATGCCCATGCCGAAGGCGATCGTCGCGCACACCACCACCCCGTCCTCGCGCAGGAAGCGGCGCTGGTTCTGCGCGCGCACCTCGGCCGGCAGGCCGGCGTGGTAGGGCAGGGCGGTGATGCCGTGGCCGGCGAGGAATTCCGCGGTTTCCTCGACCTTGCGCCGCGACAGGCAGTAGACGATGCCGGACTCGCCGGCATGGCCGGCCAGGAAGTCGAGCAGCTGCCGTCGCGGGTTGTCCTTGTGCGCGACCGAGTAGCGGATGTTCGGCCGGTCGAAGGAACTGACGAAGCGGCGCGCGTCCTGCAGGCCCAGCCGCTCGGCGATCTCGCGCTGGGTCGGCGGGTCGGCGGTGGCGGTGAGCGCGATCCGCGGCACCTCCGGCCAGCGTTCGTGCAGCACGGTCAGTTCGCGGTACTCGGGACGGAAGTCGTGGCCCCACTGCGAGACGCAGTGCGCCTCGTCGATCGCGAACAGGGCGATGCGGCTGCGTTCCAGCAGCGAGAGGAAGCGCTGGGTCAGCAGCCGCTCCGGCGCCACGTAGAGCAGGTCCAGGCTGCCGTCCAGCAGGTCCTGCTCGACCTGCCGCGCCTGCGCGGCGTCGAGGGTGGAGTTGAGATAGGCCGCGCGCACGCCGAGCTGGTGCAGCGCCTCGACCTGGTCCTGCATCAGCGCGATCAGCGGCGACACCACCAGCGCCGTGCCCGGGCGCAGCAGCGCCGGCACCTGGTAGCACAGCGACTTGCCGCCACCGGTGGGCATCAGCACCAGGGCATCGTTGCCGGCGGCGACGTGCTTGATGATCTCCTGCTGCCGGCCGCGGAAGGCGTCGTAACCGAATACCTGGCGCAGCACGTCCAGCGCGTCGCCGGAGGCGGGGATGTCGGCGATGCGCGGGGCGGAGGTCTGGAACAGGGACGTCATGCGCTCAGGATACCGGGCGCGACAAGCGACGACGCTGAACCGGCGCGCGCGGAGCGGTGGGAATCCGCGGCGATCCGCGGTAGGAAACAGCCGCGCCGCGTGCGGGACGCGGATGGGCAGCCGCCTCAGGCCTTGCGCTGGAACGAGAACAGCGCCGCCAGCGGATGCTTCCGCCGCTCCAACGTCGCCCGCAGCAGCTGCGCACCCAGCGCCGAGTAGGTGATGCCGTTGCC
Source organism: Pseudoxanthomonas sp. J35 (assembly GCF_000513995.1). GTDB lineage: Bacteria > Pseudomonadota > Gammaproteobacteria > Xanthomonadales > Xanthomonadaceae > Pseudoxanthomonas. Next base: position 169,280 of record NZ_AZVB01000002.1, on the reverse strand, counting down.
GCCGTAGGCCATCGCGAACAGCACGCGCGGTCCCCACTGCGGATGCGCACCGAACCACGGCAGCCCGTCGGCGGTCTCGGCGAAGGTCCCGGCCCAGGCGAACGCCGGCCGCAGCGGCAGCCACGGGAACAGCTTGCGCGCCTTCTCCAGCAGCCTGTCGGCCTTGCCCTTCACCCGCGCGTCGCGGCGCGCCGGCACGTCCACCTTGTCGTCCTCGCCGCCGACCAGCAGGCGCTGGTCCGGCGTCGTGCGCAGGTAGAGGTAGGGCCGTGCGGTTTCCCACAGCATCATGCCGACGAGCGCGCCGAGCTGGCCCGGCAGCGGATCGGTGACCAGGGCGTAGCTGCTGCGGTTGCGCGCCACCGGCTTGCGCAACCAGCGCTGGCTCTCGTAGCCGCAGGCCAGCACCACGTGGCCGGCACGGACACGGAAGCCCGACGCGGTGCGCAGTTCCACCCGCCGCGAGCCGGCCTGCATGTCGACCACGTCCTCGTGGTCGTGCACCGGCGTGCCGGTGCGATGCAGGCGGCGCAGCAGCCGCTTGGCCATCAGGTAGGGATCGACCTGCGCGGCCTGGTGGCTCAGCAGCGCCGCCGGCGCGTCGAAGCCGAAGTCCGCCTTGATGTCGCCGGCGTCGTACCATTCCACGTCGATGCCGTGGCGCTGGCGCGCTTCCAGTTCCTCGCGCATGCCGCGCACGTCGCGGCGGCGGCTGGCGTAGTACAGGCTCCGCGACCGGGTGAAGCACACCCCGCCGAGGCGGGAGGCGCGCTCGCGCAGCCAGTCGATCGCGTCCACGCAGGCCCTGTAGGCCAGCGCCGCGTCCGCCTCGCCGTGCTGGCGGGCCAGGTCGACCAGGTGGGTGTCGATCTCGTATTGCAGCAGCGCGGTGCTGGCCGAGGTGCTGCCCCAGCCGAGGTCGCGGCGTTCGAGCACCGCCACCGAGTGGCCGTGCGCGGCCAGTTCGTCGGCGATGAGCGCGCCGGTGATGCCGCCGCCGACGACAGCCACGTCGCAGTCGAGGTCCGCCTGCAGTGGCGGGAGGGGAGCAGCGAGGCCATTGCGAATGGCCCAGAAGGGATAGCCGCTTTTCAGGTCCATGGCCGGCAGTCAAACCGGCCGGCGCGCACGATCCCGTGAAGCCACGCGCCGGTCAGACCGGCGGCACCGCCGTGGCCTGGCCGGCGTAGCGGAACGGCGGGGTGGACATGACCATCTCCGCCAGCGAGTAGGCCAGCTCGCGCTCGGCCATGACCGCGCCGTCGGCGCCGTGCGACAGCAGGTGCCGCACCTCGGCGTCGCTGTGCGCGCGGGCCAGCACCGGCAGGCCGGGATTGAGCACGCGCAGCTTGGTGATCGCCTCGCCGGCCTCGAGCGGCTGCGGGATCGCGAGGATGGCGATGGCCGCCGATTCCGGATGGGCCTCGGCCAGCACCCGGTCGGAGGCGGCGTGGCCGCGGATGGCGGGGATGCCGGTGGCGTGCGCGCGCTCCACGTGCAGCGGGTTGTCGTCGATCACCACAAGCGGCACACCGCGTTCGCGCAGCACGTGGGCCAGCTCGCTGCCGACCCGGCCGTAGCCGATCACGATGGCGTGGTTGCCGGCCTGCAGCGGCGGGCCCGGCGCCGGTTCCGGCAGCGGCTGCACCGGCGCGGCCTCGCGGTGCGCGGCCTCCCAGCGGTCCAGCAGCATGAAGATCAGCGGGTTGAGCATGATCGAGACCAGCGCGCCGGCCAGCACCAGCGCCTGCCCGGTCGGCGGCAGGATCTGCAAGGACACGCCCAGGCCGGCGATGATGAAGGCGAATTCGCCGATCTGCGCCAGCGAGGCGGAGATGGTCAGCGCGGTCATCTTCGGGTGGCCGAAGGCGCGCACGATCAGGAACGCCGCCGCCGACTTGCCGAGCATGATGATCGCCACCGTGCCCAGCACCTGCCACGGGTGCTCGAGCAGGATCGCCGGGTTGAACAGCATGCCCACCGAGACGAAGAACAGCACCGCGAACGCGTCGCGCAGCGGCAGCGAGTCGTTGGCCGCCTTGTGGCTGAGCTCGGACTCGTTGAGCATCATGCCGGCGAAGAACGCGCCCAGCGCGAACGACACACCGAACAGCGCCGCCGCGCCGAAGGCCACGCCCAGGGCGATGGCCAGCACCGACAGGGTGAACAGCTCGCGCGAGCCGGTGCCGGCGATCTTCTCCAGCACCCACGGGATCACCCGCCGTCCGACCAGCAGCATCACCGCCACGAACAGGCCCAGCTGGACGAAGGTCCAGCCGATGCTGGCCAGCACCTGGCCCGCCGAATGCTTCTCGCCGGAGGCTTCCGGCCCGAACAGGCCGGCGATCACCGGCATCATGACCAGCGCCAGGACGCAGGCCATGTCCTCGACGATCAGCCAGCCCACCGCGATCTTGCCGCGTATGGTCTCCAGCAGGCGGCGTTCCTCCATCGCCCGCAGCAGCACAACGGTCGAGGCGGTGGCCAGGGAGAACCCGAACACCACGCCGTGCAGGTGCGACCAGCCCATCAGCCAGGCCACGCCCCAGCCGAGCAGGGTCGCCGCCGCGATCTGCGCCAGCGCGCCGGGCAGGGCGATCCACTTCACCTCCAGCAGGTCCTCCAGCGAGAAGTGCAGGCCGACGCCGAACATCAGCAGCATCACGCCGATCTCGGACAGCTGGTTGGCGATTTCCTGGTCGGCGACGAAGCCGGGGGTGAACGGGCCGACGGCGACGCCGGCCAGCAGGTAGCCGACCAGCGGCGAGAGCCGCAGCTTGTTGGCGATGGCGCCCAGCACGAAGGCCAGGCCGAGGCCGACCGCGACGATGTCGATCAGGCTGGTGTCGTGGTGCATCGGGGAGAGGGGGGCCTGTGTGAGGACGGCGGTGCGCCGCCGTCCCGAGTTTCGCTGATGGGGGCGTGTCGCGTAAATAAACGTGGATCGTCGTCGGGCCATTGCAAGCGGGAAAACCCGCCACAGGGCGATCCGCGGAATGACCCGCGCAGGCTACGGCGACTGGCCGGTCCGCAGATTGTTGCAGGGCGAAGGCGGCCCGGCCGCCCCGGAACAGGCGGCGTAGTCCGCGCGGAGCGGCTCAGGTCTCCGCGCGCAGTTCGCGGGCGAGCAGGTCGACCAGCTCCGCCGCCGGCAATGGGCGCGCCAGCGGGGCGCCTTGCCCCGCCCAATGGGCCGCGAACTCCGGATGGCCCTGCCGGCTCGCGATCGCGGCGAGTTGCCGGGCCAGGTCATAGGCGACCGGATAGGCCGGCGGCGGCGGACTGCCCGGCGCCTCCCCGTGCGCGACGTAGCGGTTGGGGATGCCGCGCGCCGGGCGGCCCGACAGCACGGGGGTGAGGCGGGTGCGGCCGCCGCGTGCGTCCAGCAACGCTTCGCGGTGCGCCGGGCTGGCCGCCGATTCCGGGCAAGGCACGAAGGCCGTGCCCAGCTGGGCGGCGACCGCGCCCAGGTCGAGGGCGGCACGGATGCCGTGCCCGTCCATGATGCCGCCGGCGGCGATCACCGGCAGCCGCGTGTTCGCGCACAGGCGCCTGACCAGGACCGACATCGGCAGGCTTTCGTCGTGCCGCTGCGGGTCGAACAGGCCGCGGTGGCCGCCGGCCTCGATGCCCTGCGCGACGATCCCGTCGACGCCGGCCGCTTCGATCGCCAGGGCTTCGTCGACATGGGTCGCGGTCGCCAGGGTGGCGATGCCGGCATCGCGCAGCGCGGCGATCCATTCGCGCGGCGGCAGGCCGAAGTGGAAGCTCACGACTGCCGGCCGGGTCTCCAGCAGCAGCCGCAGCATCGCCTCGTCGGCGATGAAGCTGGGGTAGATCTCGCGCAGCTCCGCGGGCGGGCTCGCCCCGAACCCGGCGAACAGCGGCGCCATGTGCCGGATCCAGACGGCCTCGATCGCCGCATCGCGGCGCGCCGGCGCATGGCAGAAGACGTTGACCTGGAACGGCCGCGCGGTCAGCGCGCGGGTCGCCTCGATCGCCTCACGGGCCTGCGCCAGCGTGCCGGACCCGATCGCGATGGAGCCCAGGCCTCCGGCGTTGGAAACCGCAGCGGCCAGCGCCGGCGTCGAGACGCCGGCCATCGGGGCCTGGATGATCGGAAGCGGGATGTCGAGTCTGTCGAGCACGGACGGGGCCCGATGCGCGGAGGCAGGCGCAGTGTAGTCGGCCTCCGTATCCCGGGGCGTAACCGGCTCCGGAACCCTTCGAAGGGAACCCGCCGGTGCCCCATGCAACGCACCGGCGTCCGGCAACGCCTGCCCGGCATGCGCCGGGCAGGCGTTGGACGGCGCTTACCAGCTGTAGGCGACGCGACCGTACACGTAGCGGCCGTTGAAGCCGAACGGCGAGTACAGGCTGTACGGCATCAGGCCGGAGGTCGAGTTCACGAAGAGGGTCTCCTCCGGGTACTCGTCCAGCACATTGTCCGCGCCGACGGTGAAGGTCCAGCCTTCCAGCGGGCGGAAGCTCACCGCCGTGTCCAGGGTCCACTTGGCGGAGTAGGTCTGGTCCTGCGCCGGGTTGCTGGCGTGGCGGCTGGTGAACTCGCCGTAGCGGGTGGCGTTGGCCGACAGCTCCCAGCTGCCGATCCGCCACTGCCCGCCCAGGGCGAATTTGTCGCGCGGCGTGCCTTCCTCGATGCGGCCGCGCTCGTCGCGGCCGACGCGCTCCAGGTTGGCGCCCAGCGTGTCCAGCACCGCCGGGTTCGGCGCGATCCGGGTGACCTCGGTCTTGTTGTAGTTGTAGGAGGCGGTCAGGTCGAGGCTGGAGGCATCCAGCGGGATCGACCAGGTGCCGACCACGTCCACGCCGCGGGTGCGGGTGTCGATGGCGTTGTTGAAGTAGCGCGCCGCGGTCACCCCAGTGATGCCCAGGCTGGCCAGCAGGTCCTGCGCGGCCTGGTTGCCGGTCAGATTGAGGTTGGACGACAGCACGATGCGGTCGTCGATCTCGATCTGGTAGGCGTCGATGGTGACGTACAGGCGCTCGGCCGGCTGCAGCACCAGGCCGAGGCTGTAGGACAGCGAGGTCTCGGCCTTCAGCGGCTCGGCGCCCAGCGCCTGCGCGGCGGCGCCGGTGGCCGGGAAGGTGCCGGTCTCGGTGACCACGCTGTTGTTGATGTTGGTGGTCACCGCCTGGTAGTTCTGCTGGGCCAGCGCCGGGGCGCGGAAGCCGCTGGACACGGTGCCGCGCAGCGCCACCGCGTCGCTGAAGGCGTAGCGCGCCGACAGCTTGCCCGAGGTCTCGCTGCCGAAGTCGGAGTAGTCCTCGTAGCGGCCGGCGATGCCCGCGGAGAAACGCTCGGTCACGTCCGCTTCCAGGCCCGCGTAGACGGCGTAGCTGTGGCGGTCGTAACTGCCGGAGTTGCGTGGGGTGAAGCCGGCGAAGCCCTGCGCGCCGCTGCCGAAGTACGAGTTCGGCTCGCCGGCCGACTGCTGCCATTCCTCGTTGCGGTACTCGGCGCCGAAGGAGAACGTGGCCGGATAGGCGAAGCCGATCTCCAGCGCCCTGGAGAAGTCGGCGTTGACCACGTCCTGCCGGTAGCGGAGGTTGCCGGTGTAGAAGCGGTGCGGGCTGCCCACGCCCAGCGCGTAATTGATGGTGTTCTGGGTGTAGAAGTCCAGGTCGTTCTCGCCGGCGTTGTAGCTGACGTCCCAGTTCCAGCCCGAGGCGGTATTGCCCTTGGCGCCGAGGACCACGCTGCGGTCGTTGGAGACCTGGTTGATCTCCGGCACGTAGCCGTCCGGATAGACCTGGGCGAGCAGGGCGCCCTGGTTGCTGTGGTTGCGCGAGCGGTAGAAGGCGAAGGAGACGATGTCGCGCTTGCTGGCGATGGCGGTGGCGTACAGCTCGCTGTTCTCGCCGATGTTGAACGAGGCATTGGCCGAGACCGCGTACTGCTCGACCTCCGGGTCGCCCATCTTGAAGGCCCGCTCGCCGACGCCCGGGAAGTTGCCGGTGTGCGGCGCGGTGCCCTGGTAGGTGCCGGACCGGTTGGTCGGGTCCTGCTGGCCCACCTGCGCGGCCAGGTGCACGGTGCCGCCGTCGTGGGCCAGGCTCAGGCCGGCGTCGCCGGCCAGCTGCCACTGCGTGCCGTCGCCTTCGGAGTACTCGCCGCCGGTCAGGCTGAGGCTGCCGCCTGCGCCGGCGCCCTTGAGCACGATGTTGACCACGCCGGCGATGGCGTCGGAGCCGTACTGGGCCGAAGCGCCGTCGCGCAGCACTTCCACGCGCTCGATCGCCGCCACCGGGATGGCGTTGAGGTCCACCGCCGAGGAGCCGCGGCCGATGGTGCCGTTGACGTTGACGAGGGCCGAGACGTGGCGGCGCTTGCCGTTGACCAGGATCAGCACCTGGTCCGGCGACAGGCCGCGCAGCTGGGCCGGGCGCACGCCGCTGGTGCCGTCGGCCATGGCCGGCCGCGGGAAGTTCAGCGAGGGCAGGGCGCGGGCCAGCGCGGTGGCCAGCTCGGTCGTGCCGGTGGCCCGGAGGGCCTCGGGGGTGATGATGTCGATCGGCGATTGCGACTCGGCGACGGTACGGTCGGTCACGCGGGTGCCGGTGACGATCACGGTATCCAGGGTGCTCGCCTGCGCCGGTGCGTCCTGGCCCCAGGCCGGGGCGGACAGGGTGGCGGCAATGGCGAGGGCAAGTGGTGAGAGGGTGCGGAAGGACATGCTGACGTGCTCCGGTTTGCGGTTGCAGGAAAACGCCGGCGGGGAGGGAGCTCCGGCGATGACGATCGTATCGGCCAGGACGCTGGACCTATGGATCGATGGCCGCTTCCTGTCGGACCCAATTCTCAGCGACCCGCGGTCTGGTTATAAGAACCGTTGATTCTAAGGAAATGAACGTTTCCCGGGACCACGGCACTTCCCGGACCCATCTGGCGGGGCACGGCGCGATGGTCGTCCCGGCCATGGAAGGGCGGGTCGGGCGGGCCGCATCGCCGGTGCATGGCGGCGTGCCCCGGCCCGCCAGGCCTTGCGGGACGGGCCGCAAGGCCATGCATGGCCTCCGGGCGGGCCGGCCGCTTCCGGTAGAATCCGCGGATGATCTCCTTCCGTAATTTCGCCCTGCGCCGGGGCGAACGCCTCCTTTTGTCCGAAGTCGACCTGGCCCTGCATGCGGGCTACCGGGTGGGCGTGGTTGGCCGCAATGGCACCGGCAAGTCCAGCCTGTTCGCCGCCATCAAGGGCGAGCTGGAGGCCGACCGCGGCGACGTCGACCTGCCCGGCAAGGTGCGGATCGCCTCGGTCGCCCAGGAAACCCCCTCCCTGCCGGACCCGGCGCTGGACTTCGTGCTCGGCGGCGACGCGGTGATCGCCGCGGTGCTGCGCGAGGAGGCCGAGGCCAATGCCCGCGAGGACTGGGAAGCGGTCGCCGCCGCCCACCAGAAGCTTGCCGAGCTCAACGGCTACGACGCCGAGGCCCGCGCCGGGCGCCTGCTGCACGGCCTGGGCTTCCCCGCCGAGACCCACCGCCGGCCGGTGTCCTCGTTCTCCGGCGGCTGGCGCGTGCGCCTGAACCTGGCGCGGGCGCTGATGATGCCGTCGGACCTGCTGCTGCTGGACGAACCGACCAACCACCTGGACCTGGACGCGGTCTACTGGCTGGAGCAGTGGCTGCTGAAGTATCCCGGCACCCTGCTGCTGATCTCGCACGACCGCGAGTTCCTGGACAACGTCGCCACCCACACCCTGCACCTGCACGGCGGCGGCGCGAAGCTGTACGTGGGCGGCTACACCGACTTCGAGCGGCAGCGCGCCGAGCACCTGCGCCAGCAGCAGATCGCCTTCGAGAAGGAACAGGCCGAGCGCGCCCACCTGCAGAGCTTCATCGACCGCTTCAAGGCCAAGGCCTCCAAGGCCCGCCAGGCGCAGTCGCGGATGAAGCGCCTGGCCAAGCTCAGCGGCACCGAGGCGGTGCGCGCCGAGCGCGAGTTCCGGATCGAGTTCGCGCCGCCGGCGAAGCTGCCGCATTCGCTGATCCGCCTGAACCACGTCGAGGCCGGCTACGGCAGCGAAGCGGTGATTCTCCACGAGGTCGGCTTCGGCCTGGAGGCGGGCGACCGCATCGGCCTGCTCGGCCCCAACGGCGCCGGCAAGACCACCCTGGTGCGCACCCTGGTCGGCGACCTGCCGGTGGTGGCCGGCGAGCGCGCCGTGCACCCGGACCTGCGCATCGGCTACTTCGCCCAGCACACGGTCGAATCGCTGCACGAGGGCCAGTCGCCGATCGACCATTTCCGCGAGCTGTCGCCGGATTCGCCGACCCAGGCCTTCCGCGACTTCCTCGGCAAGTGGAACTTCCCCGGCGACCGCGCCTTCGAGACCGTCGACGGCTTCTCCGGCGGCGAGCGCGCGCGCCTGGCGCTGGCGCTGATCGCCTGGCAGCAGCCGAACGTGCTGCTGCTCGACGAACCGACCAACCACCTCGACCTGGAGATGCGCGAGGCGCTGGCCGAGGCGCTGGCCGACTTCGACGGCGCGATCGTGATGGTCTCGCACGACCGCCACCTGATCGGCCTGGTCTGCGACACCTTCTGGCGCGTGGCCGACGGCGTGGTCGAACCGTTCGCCGGCGACCTGGACGAATACGCGGCCTGGCTGCGCACGCGTCCGCAGGCGCAGGGCACCAAGGCGCGCATGGCCGAAACCGCGGCGCCGGCGCCGGTGAAGACGCAGCCGGTGGCGCAGGTCGTGCAGAAGAGGCCGCCGAACCCGCACAAGCTCGCCGCCGCCGAAGCGAAGGTGGGCGAACTGGAAGCGGCGCTGGCGGAACTGGACCGGCAGCTGGCCGATCCGGCCAACCACGCCGATGCGGCGCGCATGGCCACCCTGGGCCGCGACCGCGAAGCGCTGGCCGCGCGCCTCGAACAGGCGGAAGCCAGCTGGCTGGAGCTGATGGAAGGCTGAGCCTGGGCGCTGGCCAGCGTCTTCAAGCCCCTCTCCCACCGGCAGAGGGTTCCAAGAACGAAGCCGCGACCCGGACGTGCCGAAAGACGCGGTAGCGCGGGGGTATGGCGCAAGCAGGCCATGGCCGCGCTACCCGACGCTGCGCGCGCTCTCGGCCTCGCCCCGCGCCTGCAGCCAGCGGCGGAAGCGCCGCGCCGGCTCGCGTTCCGCGCGCGAGCGCAGCCGCGTCAGCCAGTAGCGTCCCAGCGACACGGTGACCGGGAACGGCTGCAGCAGCCGGCCTTCGGCCAGCTCCTGCTCGAACATCGGCAACGGCAGCAGCGCCACGCCGGCGCCGGCCGCCGCCGCGGCGGCGAGGGTCAGCGAGGAATCGCACACCGGCCCGCGCGCTTCCACGCCCGCCACCCCGGCGGCCTGCAGCCAGCGCGGCCACTCGTCCACGCGGTAGGAACGCAGCAGCGTCACCCGTGCGAGGTCGCGCGGTTCCTGCAGGCGCCGGGCCAGCGCCGGCGCGCACAGCGGCGCGAACGGCGCCTCGAGGACCGGCGTGCACGCCTGGCCCTGCCAGTCGCCGTCGCCGAAGCGGATCGCCAGGTCCAGGCCTTCGCCGGCCAGGTCGATGCGGTTGTTGTGGGTCTGCAGGCGCAGCTCGATGTCCGGGTGCGCGGCCTCGAAGTCCGGCAGCCGCGGCAAGAGCCAGCCGGCGGCGAAGGTGCCGACCACGCCCACGGTGAGGACCTCGCGCCCCTCGCCGCCGACGAAGCGCGCCATGCCCAGCGCGATCCGGTCGAAGGCCTCGTTGAGCACCGGATACAACGCCGCGCCTTCCTCGGTCAGCGCCACCCCGCGTGGCAGGCGATGGAACAGGCGCACGCCCAGCCGCTCCTCGAGGCTGCGGATCTGGTGGCTCAGCGCGGCCTGGCTGACGTACAGCTCCAGCGCCGCGCGGGTGAAGTTCTGGTGCCGCGCCGCGGCCTCGAAGGCGCGCAGTGCATTGAGTGGCAGCGGTGGGCGGGACATGGCCAGGCGTGAGCGGGACTGATGGCCGAATGCTAACCGCTGGCCTGGATCCCCGCCGCGGCGCCCCGAGCCACTCATCAAGCTCATGGCTCTTCCTGAAAACTTGCGCTGGTGGGCGGGCGCCGCCGCTCGAATACTCGGGGCTCCCATCCACGAGGACCGCCCATGCTCGCCCGTCGCCGCTTCCTGCAACTCGGTGCCACCTCGGCCGCTTCCGCGCTGGCCCTGCCGCTGCTGGCGCCCGCGACGCCGGCTGGCGCGGCCCCGGCCGCGGGCCGCGCCGACGGCATCGCCACCGCCGCCGATTTCGCCGCGCTGGAAGCCGCCAGTGGCGGGCGCCTCGGGGTAAGCCTGCTGGACACCGCGACCGGCCAGGCGCGCGGCCATCGCCAGGACGAGCGCTTCCCGATGTGCAGCACCTTCAAGGCGCTGCTGTCGGCGGCGGTGCTGGCCGGCGCCGACCGCGGCCAGTGGTCGCTGGACCGGCGCCTGCCGGTGGGCGAGGGCGACCTGGTCCCGCATTCGCCGGTGACCCGCCGCCACGTCGGCAAGGACCTCACCGTGCGCGACCTGTGCCGCGCCACCATGACCACCAGCGACAACGCCGCGGCGAACCTGCTGTCTGGCCTCATCGGCGGCCCCGCGGCGCTGACCGCCTTCCTGCGCGCGCACGGCGATGCGGTCACCCGCAACGACCGCCTGGAGCCGGTGATGAACGGCTTCGCCCCGGACGACCCGCGCGACACCACCAGCCCCGGGGCCATGGCCGCCAGCATGGCCCGCTTCGCCGTGGGCGATGTCCTCGCCCCGGCCTCGCGCCAGCAGCTGGCCGACTGGCTGATCGACAACGGCACCGGCGACGCCTGCCTGCGCGCCGGCCTGGGCCCGCGCTGGCGGGTCGGCGACAAGACCGGCAGCAACGGCGTGGATACCCGCAACGACGTGGCGGTGCTGTGGCCGCTGGATGGCGGCAGGCCGTGGGTGCTGGCCGCCTACCTGCAGGGCGCGACCGTGGACAGCGATGCCCGCGACGCGGTGCTGGCCCGGGCCGCGCGCCTGGCCGAGGCGATGATCGGCCGGGGGCCTTGAAATCGGCCGCGGCGCCCCCAGTACGGCGGGTACCGGCGTCCGCCGCCGGCCTCAAGATTTCCCGGATTCCTGTCCCGCCATGCCGATCTATGCCTTCCAGTGCGCCGAGTGCGGCCACAGTTTCGACCGTCTGCAGAAGCTCTCCGATGCCGATCCCGAGACCTGTCCGTCCTGCGAGACCAAGGGCAGCGTCCGCCGCCAGGTGACCGCGCCTTCGTTCCGCCTGGCCGGCGGCGGCTGGTACGAGACCGACTTCAAGGGCGCCGGCGACAAGAAGCGCAACCTGGCCGACGGCGGCAACAGCGGATCTTCGGGCACCGATTCGGGCAGCGCCAAGTCCGAGGCCAAGCCCGCCGCGGCGGCCGCTTCCAGCGACTGACCCGGTCGCGCCGGGTTTGCCCGGCCTGTCCCGCACCGGCTAGGGTGCGGGCATGAACCTCCCAGCGTTCTCCTTCTCCCTGCTGCTCGCCGCCTGCGCGGCGGGCAGCGTCGCGGCGTGCGCATCGGCCGTGGTGCCGCCTTCGCCTGCCGTGGCCGATGCGCCGGCGGCGCCGGCCGACCGCTTTCTCGCCGCGATCGCCGCGCACTGCGGCCAGGCCTTCGCGGGCCGGGTGGTGGCCAACCTGCCGGCGACATCCGCCCCCGACCCCTTCGAGAACCAGGCGCTGGTCATGCACGTGCGTGGTTGCGAGGCGCCGCAGCGCGAGCTGCGCATCCCGTTCCATGTCGGCGAGGACCGCTCGCGGACCTGGGTGCTGGCCCGCACCGCCAGCGGCCTGCGGCTGAAGCACGACCACCGCCATGCCGATGGCAGCCCCGACGCGGTGACGATGTACGGCGGCGATACCGTCGATGCCGGCACCGCTTCGCGGCAGGAATTCCCGGTGGATGCGGAATCGGTGGAGATGTTCGGGCGCGAGGGCCTGAAGGCCTCGCTGCGCAACACCTGGGCGATGGAAATCGACCCGGGACGGCGGTTCGTCTACGAACTGTCGCGGCCGGACGGGCGCCTGTTCCGGGTCGAGTTCGACCTCACCGTCCCGGTGGAGGCGCCGCCTCCGCCGTGGGGCGACGGGCCGGAAGCCTGAGGCCCGGGTGCGGCCCCCGCGAGGGGGGGGCGCAGCCGGTGCGGTTCCAGCGCGGGCTCAGCGCGCGCCGAAGCGGGCGCGGCAGCCGCGGTCGACCCAGATCGAGTTGCCGTCCCAGCCCCAGTTGGAGCCTTCCTGGCAGCGCGTGCTGGAGATGTTCTCGACCACCACCGGGCGGCCCTGGCGGCGGTCCCAGGCGCAGGTGCGGCGGCGGTTGCTCTCACTGCTGCAGGTGACCGTGTAGCCGGAGTTGGAACCGCCCCAGCCGCCGCCACCCTGGGCGAACTCGCCCCGGCAGCCGTCGCTGACCCAGATCGAGGACCCGCGCTGGCCCCAGTTGCGGCCCTCGACGCAGCGGGTGTCCGACAGCTGCCGCACCAGCACCGCGCGGCCGCGGAAGTTCGTGCCGCAGACGGTCTCGCGCTTGTTCCTGCTCTCACAGCGGAGGGTCTGGCCACTGCCGGCGTTGCCGCCGCCCCAGCCGCCGCGGCCTTCGGCGAAGCGCCCGCGGCAGCCCTGGTCGACCCACATGACCCCGCCGCCGCCGCCGAAGTTGACGCCCTCCACGCAGCGGGTGCCGGAGATGTTCTCGATCAGCACCGGGCGGCCGTTGAACGGGGTGCGGCATTCGCGGCGGCGACGGTCGTTGCTGGAGCAGGTCAGCGTCTGCCCGGTCCAGCTGGAGCCGTTCCAGCCGCCCCAGCCGGCGCCCGGGCGGCCGCCGTGGTTGCCGCGCAGGGAGGTGGCGATGTCTTGCTTGATCCGGCTGAAGCCCCAGCCGGCATTGATCTGGTCGAGGTAGAACTCGAGCTGGTCGTCGGGGATCTGGTGGCCGCGGGACTGGTCGGCATACTCGCGCTCGATCACCCGGACCCGGTCCACCACGGACAGCTGGCGCAGGTTCTCCGGCGCGTAGGCGCGGGCCGCGGCCTGGGCGGCGGCCGGGGCCGGCACGGTGGCGGCCGCTCCGGCCAGGCCCAGGGCCAGCAATGCGGCGGACAGGGAACGGAACATGACCTTCTCCTTGGACTGCGCCATCGACCGCGGCGGATGATGCGGGTGTAGTCCGGAACGGCTTAATGCTGGCCGAGCGTGGTGCCGGCCGCCGTGGACCCGGCCGGGGGGCGGGGCGCGGCCCCGGTTTGCCCAGGCCGCGCCCGGGCCCCAAAATATCGCGTTCTCCGGCGCCCCGGCGCCCGGCATCCCCTGCGGAGTTTCCATGCGTACCCATTACTGCGGCCTGGTCGACGAGACCCTGATCGGCCAGACCCTCACCCTCGCCGGCTGGACCGACGTGGCCCGTAACCTCGGCGGCGTCTGCTTCATCGACCTGCGCGACCACGAAGGCATCGTCCAGGTCACGGTCGAACCGTCCAACGCCGAAGTCTTCGCCGTGGCCGCCTCGCTCGGCTACGAGGACGTGATCCAGGTCGAGGGCGTGGTCCGCGCGCGCGAGGCGGTCAACTCGAAGATCCGCTCCGGCAAGGTGGAGGTGATCGCCACGAGGATCACCATCCTCAACAAGGCCGCGCCGCTGCCGTTCCACGCGCACGAGAACCCGTCCGAGGAAACCCGCCTGCGCTACCGCTACCTGGACCTGCGCCGTCCGGAGATGCAGCGCATGCAGCGCACCCGCATCAGGCTGGTGCAGGCCCTGCGCCGGTACCTGGACGAGGCCGGTTTCCAGGACATCGAGACCCCGATCCTGACCAAGGCCACCCCGGAAGGCGCGCGCGACTTCCTGGTCCCGGCGCGCATGCACCCGGGCGAGTTCTACGCGCTGCCGCAGAGCCCGCAGCTGTTCAAGCAGATCCTGATGATCGCCGGCTTCGACCGCTACTACCAGATCGCGCGCTGCTTCCGCGACGAGGCCCTGCGCGCCGACCGCCAGCTGGAGTTCACCCAGCTGGACATGGAGTTCGCCTTCGTCCGCGAGCGCGACGTGCAGGACTTCGTCGAGGGCATGATCCGCGCCGTGTTCAAGGAGGTGCGCGGCGTCGATCTGGCCGATCCGTTCCCGCGCATGACCTGGGCCGAGGCGATGCGCCGCTACGGCTCGGACAAGCCGGACCTGCGCATCGACCTCGAACTGGTGGACGTGGCCGAGCTGGTCAAGGACAGCCAGTTCGCGGTGTTCAGCAGCGCCGCCAACGACCCGGACGGCCGCGTCGCCGCGCTGCGCATCCCCGGCGGCGCCACGCTGTCGCGCAAGCAGATCGACGAGTACGCCGCCCACGCCGCCAGGTTCGGCGCCAAGGGCCTGGCCTACATCAAGATCGACGAGGCTGGCGCGATCTCCTCGCCGATCCAGAAGTTCTTCGCCGAGGACGCCTTCGCCGCGCTGCTCAAGCACGTCGGCGCCGGCAACGGCGACATCGTGTTCTTCGGCGCCGGTGGCTACAACAAGGTTTCCGACTTCATGGGCGCGCTGCGCCTGAAGGCCGGCAAGGACTTCGGCCTGGTCGCCGACGGCTGGCGTCCGCTGTGGGTCACCGACTTCCCGATGTTCGAGTGGGACGAGGAGGAGCAGCGCTACGTGGCCCTGCACCATCCCTTCACCGCGCCGGCGGTGGACGACATCGCCGAGCTGCGCGCGAACGCGAAGACCGCGGTGTCGCGCGGTTACGACATGGTCCTCAACGGCAACGAGATCGGCGGCGGTTCGATCCGCATCCACCGGCCGGAGATGCAGAGCGCGGTGTTCGAGCTGCTGGGCATCGGTGCCGAGGAGGCCGAGGCCAAGTTCGGCTTCCTGCTCGACGCGCTGAAGTACGGCGCCCCGCCGCACGGCGGCATCGCCTTCGGCATCGACCGCATCGCCGCGCTGATGGCCGGCACCGAGTCGATCCGCGACGTGATCCCGTTCCCGAAGACCACCACCGCGCAGTGCCTGATGACCGGCGCGCCCTCGCCGATCCCGGCCGAGCAGCTGGCGGAAGTGCATGTGAAGGTGCGGGAAGAGTCGCTGAAGTAAGCGGTCCGGGCGCTCGCCGCGGTGGCGGCGAGCACCCGCGCTGCCGCCCTCGCGGGTCGCCGGCCCGCCTGTCGCCTTCCCGCGAATTTGCGCGGCGGTCGCCGCGTCCCCTTGCCTCAAGGGGTGCTACCCCACGGAGAGTTGTTCGATGACCGAGTTCGCTTTTTCGCTTGAGTGGGAACGCCTGGGCAACGAGGGTGCCGATCCGGCACTGGTGACCGAGCGCGCCCGCGTGTTCGGCGGCTGGCTGGTCCGCGTCGGCACCTCGCCTGCGTCGATGGCCCTCACCTTCGTTCCCGACGACCAGGGCCGCTGGGACGGCGAGGATTTTGGCGAGGACGACTACGAGTACGACGAGGAAGACGAAGACGAGGACGAGGACGAGGACGAGGACGAGGACCTCGACGGGGAAGACGAAGAGGACGGGGACTGAGGATGCGCATCCGGCGGGCCACCGTCGATGACGCCGCGACGCTGTCGTCGCTGGCGGCGCGCACCTTCACCGAGACCTTCGGCCACCTCTATCCGCCGGAGGACCTCGACTTCTTCCTGCGCGATGCCTATGCGGTGGAAAAGCAGGCGACGATCCTCGCCCATCCGGACTATGCGGTGTGGCTGCTGGAGGACGACGGCGTCGCCGTCGGCCACGCCGCCGCCGGCCCCTGTGGCCTGCCGCACCCGGACGTCGCCCCGGGCGACGGCGAACTGAAACGGCTCTACGTGCTCGCTTCGCACCAGGGCGGCGGCTGGGGCGGCCACCTGTTCGACGAAGCCGAGCGCTGGCTGCTGCGCGACGGCGCGCGCACGCTATGGATCGGCGTGTGGTCGGAGAACTTCGGCGCGCAGCGTTTCTATGCACGACGCGGCTTCGAACGCGTCGGTACCTACGAATTCCCCGTCGGCCGCGTCCGCGACCTCGAGTTCATCCTGCGCCGCCCGGCGGGCTGAGGTGCCTGCGTAGACGCTGGCGCTTCCTGCGGTAGCGATGGCCACGCAGATCGGCGCGGTGAATCCAAGCCAAAGCCAAAGCCAAAGCCTTGAGCTTGCGGGCTCCGGACGGGGCCGCCGCCCCAAGGGGGTATGGCGCATCGCGCGGTTCCGCGTCCGCGCCGGGAATGAGCGTGGGCGCTGGCACTGTCTGGCGCGTCGCCCCGCGCCTGCTGCCTCACCGCTCGCACAGCGCACGCGAGCGCAGGCCATCCATGGCCTGCTTGCGCCATACCCCCCTTGGGACGACGTCCTTCGACACGTCCGGGCCGGAGCTTCTATCGACGCGCGCAAAGCTCACCCCGTCTCACGACGGAACGGGTTGGGAGAGGGCCTGCAGCCCCTGTAGAGTCGGGCTTGCCCGACTCCCACGCCGGATGTGCCTGCCCGCGTGAAAGAGCAGCGGGGCAAGCCCCGCTCTACAACAGCGTGCCGTTGCCCGGCCAGGGAGCGATGGCCGCTCTCCCACCGGGAGAGGGATGCAAAGAACGAAGCCACGGCCTCAAAGCGCCGAAAGACGCGGTAGCGCGGGGTAGCTAGAAGCGTGTTGCTGGGTGATGCGGTTGGAAAGCTGGCGCGTGGCGACGCGCCGGACATCACCAGCGCCCTGATGCATTCCCGGCGCGGACGCGGCACCGCGCGATGCGCCATACGCCTGCGTTGCCGCGGCTCCCGCCGAAGCCCACATTCTCGAACGCTCTTGCTCTTGCTCTTGCTCTTGCTCTTGCTCTTGCTCTTGCTGTTGCCGTCGCCGTCGCCGTCGCCGTCGCCGTCGCAGCCAAAGCCACAGCCACAGCCACAGCCACAGCCAAAGCCACAGCCAAAGCCAAAGCCAAAGCCAAAGCCAAAGCCAAAGCCAAAGCCAAAGCCGGCTCCGCTTGCCGCGCCATTCCAGCCTCCGCCAACTGACCGAGGCTCCCGGCAGGCGCGTTGCCTGACCGCACACACGGAAACGGCCGCGAAGCCGCGGCCGTTTCCGCTACCTGCACCCGCCACGTTCACTCGCGCAGGAAGTCCAGCAGGTCCTGGTTGAGACGGTCCTTGTGCGTGTCGGTGATGCCGTGCGGTGCGCCCGGGTACAGGATCACCCGTGCGTGCTTCGCATACTTCGGCACCGCCTTGGCGGAAATCTCCACCGGCACGATCTGGTCGTCGTCGCCGTGGATCACCAGCGTCGGCACGTCGAACTTCGCCAGGTCGGCGCGGAAGTCGCTGGCCGAGAACGCCGCGATCGAGTCGTAGGTGTTCTTGTGGCCGGCCTGCATGCCGGCGCTCCAGAACGACTGGACCAGGCCCTGGCTGGTCTTCGCGCCCGGGCGGTTGAAGCCGAAGAACGGGCCGGAGGCGATGTCCAGGTACTGCTGCGAGCGGTTGGCCTCGGCCGCCGCGCGGAAGCCGTCGAACACTTCCAGCGGAATGCCGTCCGGGTTGTCGGGCGTCTTCAGCATGAACGGCGTCACCGCGCTGACCAGCACCGCCTTCTTCACCCGCGAGGTGCCATGGCGGCCGATGTAGCGCGCCACCTCGCCGCCGCCGGTGGAGAAGCCCACCAGGGTGACGTCCTTCAGGTCCAGCGCGTCGATCACCGCGGCCAGGTCGTCGGCGTAGTGGTCCATGTCGTTGCCGTCCCACGGCTGGCTGGAGCGGCCGTGGCCGCGGCGGTCGTGGGCGATGACGCGGTAGCCGTGGTCGGCCAGGAACAGCATCTGCGCCTCCCAGCTGTCGGAGTTCAGCGGCCAGCCGTGGCTGAAGGTGACGACCGGGCCGTCCTTCGGGCCCCAGTCCTTGAAGTACAGGCGCACGCCGTCGGCGGTGACGACGTGGCTGCCCTCGACGGTGGCCCGGGGCGCGGGCACCGTGGCGGGGGTGGCGGCCTGCGCCGGGAGCGCGGCCTGGGCGGCGACGGCCAGCAGGCCGGCGGCGATCGGGCGGGTAATGGCATTCATGGTCGTTCTCCTCGTGGTGTTGGATGGTTGCCGTCGCGGCAGGCGTAATCTGCGGCCCTGGCTGCTAGGCTCCAGCACGGAAAGTCCGGAAAAGTTGACTGGGAGTACGAGATGGCCGATCGACTCGCCGTCCTGCTGGAGCGCTTCCCGGTCAGTGCGCAGGTCTTCCACGCCGGCGCGCTGTGCGGGATCAACTCCCTCGAAGCCTTCGACGGCATGGGCCAGCTGCACCTGGTCCGGCGTGGGCCGCTGGAAGTCGGCCACGCCGGCAGCACCGTGCAGGTCACCGAGCCCAGCCTGCTGCTGTACCCGCGGCCGATGGCGCACCGCTTCTCCAGCGACCCGCAGCGCGGCGCCGACATGGCGTGCGCCAACCTGCGCTTCGAAGGCGGCACCGGCAATCCGCTGGTCGCGGCGCTGCCGTCCTTCGTGTGCCTGCCGCTGCAGTCGCTGCACGGCGCCGGACCGGTGCTGGAGCTGCTGTTCGAGGAAGCCTTCGAACAGCGCTGCGGGCGCCAGGCGATGGTCGACCGCCTGTTCGAGGTGGTGATGATCCAGGTGCTGCGCCAGCTGATGGAGCGCGGCGAACTGGGCAGCGGCATGCTCGCCGGGCTGGGCCATCCGCGCCTGCGCCACGCGATCGTCGCCATGCACGGCGCGCCGGCGAAGGACTGGAGCCTGGAGGACCTGGCCGCGGCGGCCGGAATGTCGCGCAGCGTGTTCGCGACGACCTTCCGCAACGTGCTCGGCATCACCCCGGGCCAGTACCTGCAGGGCTGGCGGGTGGCGCTGGCGCAACAGGCGCTGCGCCGCGGCCGGCCGCTGAAGGTGGTGGCCAGCGAGGTCGGCTACGGCAGCGAGGCGGCGCTGTCGCGCGTGTTCAAGGCACACAGCGGGCTGTCGCCGCGCGACTGGAAGCGGCAGGCGGTGGCGGCGTGAGCGAGGGCGAGGCCGAGCCTGCCGGCTCATGGCGCAGGGAGGGGCAGGCCGGAGCCTGCGACCGCGTGCTGCTGGTGCACGGCCTGTGGAACTCGGCCTGGTGGCTGGCGCCGCTGGCCTGGCGCCTGCGCCGGCACGGCTTCCGCGTGCGGATCTTCGGGTATCCCAGCATCGTCGGCGGCCCGGAACCGGCCATCGAGGCGCTGGTCGCGCGGCTGCGGGGTGGCGCGCCGGTGCACCTGGTCGGGCACAGCCTGGGCGGGCTGCTGGTGCTGGAAGCGCTGCGCCGCGCGCCGGACCTGCCGGTGGCGCGCGCGGTATGCCTGGGCTCGCCGCTGCGCGGCAGCGGAACCGCGCGCTTCCTCGCCGGGCGCCCGCGCCTGGCCTGGGCGCTGGGGCGCAGCGGCACGCTGCTGTGCCAGGGCTGCGCGCCGTGGAACGGGCCGGTGTCCGTCGGGATGGTGGCCGGTGACGTGGCGCGCGGGATCGGCCGCTTCCTGTCGGCGGTGGACGAGGCCTCCGACGGCACCGTGGCGCTGGCCGAGACCCGCCTGCCCGGGCTGGCCGCGTACTGCCAGGTGCATGCCAGCCATACCGGACTGGTGTTCTCCGCCGCGGCGGCGCGCCAGGTCGCCAGCTTCCTGCGCACCGGCGCCTTCGTCGCGGACGCGGAAGGCTGACGCCGGCTTGGCCGGCGCGGGCGCCCGTTATAATCGCCGCTTCGCAAACGCTATACGGAAGCCCCCATGGGTCGTGGTCCCTCGATCGAAGCCCGCAAGAACGCCAGCGACGCCCGCCGCGGCAAGATCTTCACCAAGCTGATCCGCGAGATCAGCGTCGCTGCCCGCTCCGGCGGCGGCGATCCGGCCAACAACCCGCGCCTGCGCGCGGCGGTGGACAAGGCGCTGGACTCGAACATGTCCAAGGACGTGATCGAGCGCGCGATCAAGAAGGCCACCGGCGAGCTGGAAGGGGTCGAGTACGAGGAAGTGCGCTACGAGGGCTACGCCCCCGGCGGCGTGGCGGTGATCGTCGACTGCCTGACCGACAACCGCGTGCGCACCGTGGCCGACGTGCGCCACGCCTTCTCCAAGTGCGGCGGCAACATGGGCACCGAAGGCTCGGTGGCCTTCATGTTCAAGCGCCTGGGCGTGCTCAGCTACGAGGGCGCCGACGAGGAGAAGGTGACCGAGGCGGCGATCGAGGCCGGCGCCGACGACGTGGTCGTGTACCCGGAGGACGGCGCGATCGACGTGATCACCGCGCCGGAGAACTTCGAGGCGGTGAAGCAGGCGATGGAAGCCGCCGGTCTGGCCCCGGGCTACGCCGAGGTAACCTTCCGCGCCGACAACGACGTGGCCGTGTCCGGCGAGACCGCGCAGCAGGTGCAGAAGCTGCTGCACATGCTCGAGGACCTGGACGACGTGCAGAACGTCTACTCCAACGCCGATCTGGGCGACGCCGGCTGACGATGTGCCCGCACGGGGGCGAAGCGGTGGCGGCAGCGGCCCGGATCGCATCCCCGGAGGCAGTCCGGTGAACGCCATGCCCGTGGCCGCCGCGGCGCGCGTGCGCATCCTCGGCATCGACCCGGGGTCGCAGCGCACCGGCATCGGCATCATCGACGTGGAGCCGGGCGGGCGCGTGCGCCACGTCCACCACCAGCCGCTGCTGCTGCTGGGCGAGGGCGACTTCGCGGCGCGGCTGAAGCGGCTGCTGCATGGTCTGTCGGCGCTGATCGAGGAATACCGGCCGCAGGAAGTGGCGATCGAGCAGGTGTTCGTTGGCCGCAGCGCCGACTCGGCGCTCAAGCTCGGCCAGGCCCGCGGCGCGGCGATCAGCGCGGTGGTGCTGCGCGACCTGCCGGTCAGCGAGTATGCCGCGCGCGAGGTGAAGCTGGCGGTGGTCGGCACCGGCGCGGCGGACAAGGCGCAGATCCAGCACATGGTCGCGGCCATGCTGGGCCTGAGCGGGAAGATCCAGGCCGACGCCGCCGACGCCCTGGCCATCGCCCTGACCCACGCCCACGTGCGCGCCACCGCGCAGCTGCTGGGCGTGAGTACCAGGCTGGCGTGGAGGAAGTAGATCCGTGATCAGTGATTCGGGATTCCCCAGTCCCGCTCCGAAGGAGCCTCAAATGATTGGTCGCCTGCGCGGCATCCTCGCCCTCAAGCAGCCGCCCTGGCTGGTGATCGACGTCAATGGCGTCGGCTACGAGCTGGAGGCGCCGATGAGCACCTTCTACGACCTGCCCGAACTGGGGCGCGAGGTCTCGCTGTTCACCCACTACGCGCAGAAGGAGGACAGCGTGTCGCTGTACGGCTTCCTGCGCGAGTCGGAGCGGCGCCTGTTCCGCGACGTGCAGAAGGTCAGCGGCATCGGCGCGAAGATCGCCCTGGCGGTGCTGTCCGGGGTGAGCGTGGACGAGTTCGCGCGACTGGTGCAGGCCGGCGACGTCACCGCGCTGACCCGCATCCCCGGCATCGGCAAGAAGACCGCCGAGCGCATCGTGGTGGAGCTGCGCGACCGCGCCGCCGACCTCGCCGGCGCCGGCCCGGCCGGCCTGCCGGCCGCGGCCGGCGACCCGATGGCCGATGCGGTCACCGCGCTGGTGCAGCTGGGCTACAAGCCGGCCGAGGCCGCGCGCATGGCCCGCGACGCGGCCGCCGCGGGCGACGAGGCCTCCACCATCATCCGCAAGGCGCTGCAGTCGGCCCTGCGCTGACGCCGTGCGCCGATGCGATCGCAACCGAGCTAACCTAGGGCCGCCATGACCGCAGCGCACACCCCCACGCCTGGCCACGGACAGCACGGCGCCGCATCGCACGGCGTCGGCGCCAGCCACCTGGCACTGGTCGTCGGCGCCATCGGCGTCGTCTTCGGCGACATCGGCACCAGCCCGCTGTACACGCTCAAGGAAGCGTTCTCGCCGCACTACGGCCTGGACAGCGACCACGACACGGTGCTGGGCGTGCTGTCGCTCGCGTTCTGGGCGCTGATGGTGGTCGTCACGCTCAAGTACGTGACCATCATCATGCGCGCCGACAACGAGGGCGAGGGCGGCATCATGGCGCTGATGGCGCTGGCCCAGCGCACGCTGAGGAACGGCTCGCGCTCGGCGTATGTCGTGGGCATCCTCGGCATCTTCGGCGCCTCGCTGTTCTTCGGCGACGGCGTGATCACCCCGGCGATTTCGGTGCTGGGCGCGATCGAGGGCCTGGAGGTCGCCGCGCCCGGGCTGCACCACTTCATCGTGCCGTTGACGATCGCGGTGCTGGTGGTGCTGTTCTTCGCCCAGCGCTTCGGCACCGAGAAGGTCGGCAAGGTGTTCGGCCCGATCACCATGCTGTGGTTCGTGGCCATCGGCGCGGTCGGTGCCTGGAACATCATCGAGGCGCCGGAGGTGCTGAAGGCGTTCAACCCCTGGTGGGGTGCGCGGTTCTTCATGGAGCACGGCTGGCACGGGGTGTTCATCCTCGGCGCGGTGGTGCTGGCGGTCACCGGCGGCGAGGCGCTCTACGCGGACATGGGCCACTTCGGCGCCCGCCCGATCCGGCATGGCTGGTATTTCTTCGTCCTGCCCTGCCTGCTGCTCAACTACCTGGGGCAGGGCGCGCTGGTGCTGGAGCACCCGGAGCTGGTCAAGAACCCGTTCTACGAGTCGGTGCCGTCGTGGGCGCTGTACCCGATGATCGTGCTGGCCACGCTGGCGGCGGTGATCGCCTCGCAGGCGGTGATCACCGGCGCCTACTCGATCTCCCGGCAGGCCATGCAGCTGGGCTACATCCCACGGATGCGGATCAAGCACACCTCGCACGACGCCATCGGCCAGATCTACGTGCCGGGCATCAACTGGATGCTGATGGTGATGGTGATCGGCCTGGTGCTGGCGTTCCGCAGTTCCAGCAACCTGGCCGTGGCCTACGGCATCTCGGTCTCGGCGACGATGCTGATCGACACCCTGCTGCTGGCACTGGTGGCGCGCGCGCTGTGGCCGCGCTGGCGCAACTGGGTGCTGCCGTTGTGCGTGGTGTTCTTCGTGATCGACGTGGGCTTCGTCGTCGCCAACGGCGCCAAGATCCTGCAGGGCGCGTGGTTCCCGGTGGTGCTGGGCATCGTCCTGTTCACCCTGATGCGCACCTGGCGGCGCGGCCGCGAGCTGCTGCACGAGGAGATCCGCAAGGACGGCATCCGCGTCGACACCTTCCTGCCCGGGCTGATGCTGGCGCCGCCGGTGCGGGTGCCGGGTACGGCGGTGTTCCTGACCGCCGACGGCAGCGTGGTACCGCACGCGCTGCTGCACAATCTCAAGCACAACAAGGTGCTGCACGAGCGCAACGTGTTCCTCACGGTGGAGACGCTGCCGGTGCCGCACGCGCCGCCGGAGCGGCAGCTGAAGGTGGAGCAGATCGGCGACGACTTCTACCGGATGGTGGTGCGCTTCGGCTTCATGGAAACGCCGGACGTGCCGCTGGCGCTGATGCGCGCCAGCGACGCCACCGGCATGGGCTTCGACCCGATGGACACGACCTTCTTCGCCAGCCGCGAGACCATCGTCGCCAGCGCCCGCCGCGGCATGCCGATCTGGCGCGACAAGCTGTTCGCCTTCATGCACCGCAACGCGGCGCCGGCGACCGGGTTCTTCCGCATCCCGGGCAACCGCCTGGTCGAACTGGGCTCGCAGGTCGAGATCTGACCGGCCCGGCCGGGTCCGTGGTCGCCGGGGCGGGCGCAACGCCGCCGCAGCGTCCATAATCGCGGCATGAGCGAAGACCGCATCATCACCGCCGGCGCCACCCGCGAGGACGAGGCCATCGAGGCCTCGATCCGGCCCAGGCGCCTGGACGAATACCTCGGCCAGCAGCCGGTCCGCGAGCAGCTGGACATCTACATCCAGGCCGCCCGCGCCCGCGGCGAGGCGCTGGACCACGTGCTGATCTTCGGCCCGCCGGGCCTGGGCAAGACCACGCTGAGCCACGTGATCGCCAACGAGCTGGGGGTGAACCTGCGGGTCACTTCCGGCCCGGTGATCGAGAAGGCCGGCGACCTGGCCGCGTTGCTGACCAACCTGCAGCCGCACGACGTGCTGTTCATCGACGAGATCCACCGCATGTCGCCGGTGGTCGAGGAGGTGCTCTATCCGGCGATGGAGGACTTCCAGATCGACATCATGATCGGCGAGGGCCCGGCGGCACGTTCGATCAAGCTGGACCTGCCGCCGTTCACCCTGATCGGTGCCACCACCCGCGCCGGCCTGCTGACCGCGCCGCTGCGCGACCGCTTCGGCATCGTCCAGCGCCTGGAGTTCTACACGCCGGAGGAGCTGACGAGGATCGTGCGGCGTTCGGCGAAGATCCTGGGGATCGAGTGCGAGGCCGAGGGGGCGGGCGAGATCGCGCGGCGTTCGCGCGGCACACCGCGCATCGCCAACCGCCTGCTGCGACGGGTGCGCGACTACGCCCAGGTGAAGGCGGGCGGGCGCATCGACGCGGCGGTGGCGCAGGCGGCAATGGGCATGCTGAAGGTCGATCCGGAGGGGTTCGACGACCTCGACCGCCGCCTGCTGCGCACCATCGTCGAGCACTTCGATGGGGGGCCGGTGGGGGTGGAGTCGTTGGCGGCGTCGCTGTCGGAGGAGCGCGGCACGCTGGAAGACGTGATCGAGCCGTTCCTGATCCAGCAGGGCTTCCTGGTCCGCACGGCGCGGGGGCGCATGGCCACCTCGAAGGCCTACCGCCACCTCGGCCTGAAGCCGCCGGCCGCGCCGCGGGAGACGGGCGAGCTGTTCTGAGCCGGCGGCCGGCTGGGCGTTGACGCAGGGCCGAGCGGGGGGGGCATGCCAGCGACGGCCACCGCAGCCGCAGCCGCACGGCACCGCAACGGCAACGGCAACGGCGTCGGAGTGGGGCGGCTTCGGACGGAGCCGCGGCAGCACGGGGTATGCCGCATCGCGCGGTTCCGCGTCCGCGCAGGGACTGAACGTGGGCGCTGGCGCCGTCTGGCGCGTCGCCACGCGCCAGCTTTCCATCCGCATCACTCGGCAAGACGCTTCTGGCTACCCCGCGCTACCGCGTCTTCGGGCGCTTCGAGGCCGTGGCTTCGTTCTTTGCTCCCGGCTCCCGGCGGGACAGGTTCATCGGTCCCCGGCCGGGCGACGGCACGCTGTTGTAGAGCGGGGCTTGCCCCGCTGCTTTCAATGGGCGCCTCGGACATCAGGCGTGGGAGTCGGGCAAGCCCGACTCTACAAGGGGCTCCGCGGCACCACCGATCCAACCAATGCGACAACCCGCCGCGTAGCCCGGATAAGCGAAGCGCATCCGGGGAACAGGATGCGACGTGCCTTCGGGCATGGGCAGGGACGTCTCCCCGGATGCGGCCTGCGGCCTTATCCGGGCTACGAATACTGGAGCCCTCTCCTTCGGGAGAGGGCATGCGTCAGCTGTGCTGGAGGCGCTGGATGGCCATGCGGGCGCAGGTGGCGACGGCCGCTTCGAGGCTGGACGGGTCGGCCAGGCCGCGGCCGGCGAGGTCCAGGGCGGTGCCGTGGTCGACGGCCACGCGGGGATAGGGCAGGCCGAGGGTCAGGTTCACCGCGCGCTCGAAGCCGCTGTACTTGAGCACCGGCAGGCCCTGGTCGTGGTACATCGCCAGCACCGCGTCGAACCCCGCCAGCTTCTGCGGCAGGAACGCGGTGTCCGCCGGCAGCGGGCCGGGCAGGCGCATGCCTTCGGCGCGCAGCTGCTCCAGCACCGGGATGATGAGGTCGATCTCCTCGCGGCCGAGGTGGCCCTGTTCGCCCGCGTGCGGGTTGAGGCCGAGCACGGCGATCACCGGTTCGGCGATGCCGAAGTCCCGGCGCAGGGCTTCGTGGGTGATGCGCAGCACCCGCCGCAGCAGGACCGCGTCGATCGCGTCGGGCACTTCGCGCAGCGGCAGGTGGGTGGTCGCCAGCGCGACCCGGACCAGGTCGTTGGCCAGCATCATCACCACGTCGCGGCCGGCGTGGCCGGCCAGCAGTTCGGTGGTGCCGGTGTAGGCGATGCCGCCTTCGTTGATGGTCGACTTCTGCACCGGGCCGGTGACCATGCCGGCGAAGCGGCCACGCACGCAGCCTTCGGCCGCATCGAGCAGGGCGCCGACCACCGCGCCGGCGTTGCGCGGGTCGGGATGGCCGAACCCGACCGCGTTGGTGTTGGGGAACATGCGCAACGGCATGTCGCCCGGCTCGCGGGCGACGTCGTCCTCGTGCAGCAGGTTCAGCGGCAGGCCCAGCGCTTCGGCGGCGGCCCGCATCGTCGCCGGGTCGGCGAGGGTGACCAGCGTGCAGTCGCTGCGTGGCCGCTGGGCCAGGCGCACGCAGAGCTCTGGGCCGACCCCGGCCGGTTCGCCTGGAACCAGCGCGAGCCGGGGCAGGGCCATCTCAGCCGCCGGACGGGGGCGCGGCCGGCTCGGAAGCCGCCGGGGCCGCGCCTTCGACGGCGCGGTCGCCGGTGCGGAACACCACGTAGGCTTCGCCGCGCAGTTCCTGCAGGTAGCGGTTGTATTCCTCTTCCAGCTTGCGCCGGCCGATGGTGTCGCGGACCTGGGCGCGGCGGTTCTCGTTGGTCACGTCGGTCTGGCGCTGGGCCACGCGCTGGATCACGTGCCAGCCGGCGTCGGTGCGGAACGGCTGCGACACCTCGCCGTCCCCGATCGCGGTGACCTGGCGACCGAAGTCCGGACCGTAGGCGTCGGCCGGGAACCAGCCCAGGTCGCCGCCCTGGCCGCGGGTGTTGTTGTCCTCGGAGGATTCGCGCGCCACTTCCTGGAAGTCGGCGCCGCCGGCGATGCGCGCGCGGAGGGTGTCGATCTTGGCGCGCGCGGCCGCGTCGTCTTGGCGGTCGTTGACCCGCACCAGGATGTGGCGGACGTGGTACTCGGTGACCGTCTGGGCCGGGCCGGCGTCGGCCGCGTCGCGCACGTCGACCAGCTGCAGCAGCTGGAAGCCGCTGGGGCCGCGGATCGGGCCGAGGATCTGGCCGGGGGTCATCTGGGTGATGGCGCGGGAGAACACGCTCGGGATCTCGTCCAGCGTGCGCCAGCCCAGGTCGCCGCCTTCCAGCGCGTTGGGGCTGTCGGAGTAGCGCACGGCCGCGGCCGGGAAGGTCAGTTCGCCGCGGTCGATGACGCTGCGGATGCCCTCGATCTTGCGCTGGCCGGTGGCGATCTGGTCGGCGGTGGCGCCTTCCGGCAGCGCGACCAGGATGTGGGCCAGGCGGTACTGGGTGCCGCCGGCGGCCTGCTGCGCCAGGGCCGAGTCGACTTCGGCCTCGCTGACGTTGATACGGCTCTGGGCGAAGCTCTGGCGCAGGCGCTGGACCATGATCTCGTCGGCCAGCGAGCGGCGGAAATCCTCGAACGACATCCCGTCCTCGGCCAGGCGCAGGCGCAGCGCATCGACGGTCATGCCGTTCTGCTGGGCGATGGCGGCCACGGCCTGGTTGATCTCCTGGTCGCCCAGGCGGATGCCCTGGCTGCGGGCGCGGTCGACCTGCAGGCGGGTCAGGACCAGGCGCTCCAGCACCTGGCGCTCGAGCACCGCGCGCGGCGGCAGCTGGTCCTCGCGGCCGGCATACTGGGCGGTGATGTTGCGGAGCGCCAGGTCCAGCTCGCTCTGCAGGATGACGCCCTCGTCGACCACCGCGGCGATCCGCTCGATCGGCTGCAGCTGCTGCGCCGGGACGGCGGAAGTGAAGGAGCACAGGGCGGCGGCGGCCAGGGAGAGCGCGAGAAGGCGAGGGCTCATGGACTCACGGAATGAGGTTCGGATCGTAGTCGTCCGGATCGGGCGTGGTGTTGCTGGGCGGGACCAGGTACAGGTCGTCGCGGTGGTAGCCGAGAATAGCACGGCGCAGGGTACGCTCCGTGTCCTGGCCGGCCGAACCTAGGCCCTTCAGGACGAATTCCACCTGAATGGAATTGTCCAGTTCGCCCTCGCGGTTGCGCACGTAGCGCCGGGCCAGGGCCCGCACCGCGAAGCAGCAGCTGTCCCACTGCACGCCGGCGATGGCCTCCAGCAGCTTGTCGTCCTGCAGCGAATGGTAGTAGCGGCCGACCACGCTCCAGGTGGAGTTGATCGGGTACAGGAAGGAGAAATCGGCCTGCTCGAGCAGGTCGCGGCGGTAGCGGTAGCCGATGTTGACCACGCCGTCGTCCGGCCACAGGTAGCGGGCGCGGATGCTGGCCAGGTCCTCGCGGCGGAACTTCGGGTCCCACTGGTAGGAGGCGCCCAGGTTCCAGCGGTCGTTGATCATGTAGTTGGCGTCGGCCACCCAGGCCGACTTGCCCTTCTCCACCGGTGTCTCGCCCGGGGCGAGCACGCGCGAGTCCTCGAAGTAGCGGATCTGGCCGATGCTGGCCGACAGTTTCTCGCGGCCGTCGGCCTGGCGGATCAGGCGCGTGCTCAGGGCGACGGTCAGCTGGTTGGCGTCGGTCTGGCGGTCGGCGCCGGAATAGCGGTTGTCGCGGAACAGCTGGCCCCAGCTGAAGGTGAACGGGCGGGTGTCGAACAGCGGCAGCCCGCTCTGCTCGCGGTACGGCGTGTTGAGGTAGAAGATCCGCGGTTCCAGCGTGTGCAGGTAGTTCTCGCCGCCGATGCGGGTGTCGCGGTCGAAGTACACGCCCGCGTCCAGCGAGGCGATCGGCAGGCTGCGGGTCGGCGAGGTGTCGCCGCCGTGCTGGTCGGCCAGCTCGCGTTCCAGCTGGTAGCCGGTGAAGCGCCAGGCCAGGGTCGGGGTCACGTACCAGGCCGGGCCGGCCAGCCGCGCCGAGACATAGGGCTTGAGGTCGAGGCGGCTGCCGCCGGCGCGCTCGCTGTGGTGGAAGTTGACCGCCTCGGCCCACACGCCGGCGTCCAGCCACTGGCCTAGCGGCCGCTCCCAGTTGGCGTACACGCGCGGAAGGCGGCTGTACGGCAGGTTGTTGTCGCTGAGGGTGTAGTCGGTGAGCTGGAAGTGCTCGACCATCGCCCCGGCGGTCCAGTGCTGGCCCACGCCGAACACGCCGGCGGTGCTCTGCAGGTAGGACGCGGAGATGCCGGCCAGACGGTTGGAGAAGTCCTCCACGTAGCGTTCGTCGCTGACCCAGCCGATGTTGGCGCGGGCCTGCCAGTGCCGGTTGAGGTTGTGGTAGCCCTTGAACGTGAAGCGGCCGCGGTCGCGGTCGCGCAGGTCGTCGTCGGGCATGTACGCGGCGGTGATCGTGCCGCGGCCACCGCCGTAGAGGTAGCGGAACTCGCTGTCCAGCAGCAGGCCGCGCTTGCTCATCCAGCGCGGCAGCAGGGTCATGTCGTAGTTCGGCGCCAGGTTGAGGTAGATCGGCTGGCGGTAGTCGAAGCCGTTGCGCCCGGACATGCTCACCGACGGGTAGAGCAGGCCGGTCTGGCGGCGGTCGTCCACCGGGAACTTGAACCACGGCACGTACAGCACCGGGAACTTGCCCATGCGCAGCACCGCGTTGCGGGCCACGCCGAAGCCGTCGTCGCTGTCCACGTCGATCTGCTGCGCGCGCAGCTCCCACATCCGCTGGTCGGGATCGCAGGTGCTGTAGGTGGAGTGGTGCATCTTTCCGAGCGGGCCGGTCAGCTCGATCGAGTCGGCGCCGCCATTGCCGCGGCGGTCCACCAGCTGGTAGCGGATGTTGGTGATGGTGTGGGTGTCGGTGTTCTGGTTGCCCTCGGCGCGGTCGGCGACGATGCGGATGCCGGTGTCCTGGTAGCGGACGTTACCCTCGGCCACGTAGGTGCCCGCCTCGGTGTCCATCTCGATGCGGTCGGTGCCGAGGAACTGGTCGCCGCGGACCAGCGCCACGTTGCCCTGGATCAGCGGGGTCACGCGGGTGCCGCTCTGCTCGTCGCCCTCGATGATCGTCGGCTGCTGTTCCCGCGCCGGGTCGCCGGGCTGCGCCGGCGGCGGCGCGCCCTCGAACGGGGGAATGATGTCGCCGGCCGGGCACAGGGCCCAGCTCAGGGGTTTGTCGTCCGCGGCGAAGGCAACGCCCGGCAGGCAGGCGGCGATGCTCAACGACAGCGGCAGCAGGCGCAGGGGGGATCGCAAGGCGGGGACATCCGGCCGAAAACCGCCGTAGCTTGCCGGATGCGGGTGCATGCGGGCAATGAAAGGCGTCGCGGCACGCAGGCGGGGTTCATCCCCGGTAGGGCCTGGACGGGGGCCTCAGGCGAGCAGGGCGCCGACGTGGGCGGTGGCGCATTCGGCCAGTGCTTCGATGTTGTAGCCGCCTTCCAGGGTCGACACCAGGCGGCCGTCGCAGTGGCGCCGTGCGATGCCCAGAAGCTCGGCCGTGAGCCAGGCGAAGTCGTCGGCGTCGAGCATCAGGTCGGCCAGCGGATCGGCCAGGTGGGCGTCGAACCCGGCCGAGACCAGCACCAGCTGCGGGCGGAACGCGTCCAGCCCCGGCAGCAGGGTGTCGGCCCAGGTGTTGCGGAAGCGGAAGCCGTCGCTGCCCGGCGGCAGCAGCACGTTGTGCATGTTGCCCACCCCGCGTTCGTAGACGCTGCCGGTGTGCGGGTACAGGCCCGCCTGGTGGGTGCTGAAGTAGGCCACCGCCGGGTCGCGCTGGAAGATGGCCTGGGTGCCGTTGCCGTGGTGCACGTCGAAATCGACGATGGCCACCCGCTCCAGGCCGTGGCGGTCGCGGGCATGGGCCGCGGCCACCGCCACGTTGTTGAACAGGCAGAAGCCCATCGCCGCGTCGGCGGTGGCGTGGTGGCCGGGCGGGCGCACGGCGCAGAAGGCGGTGCGCTCGCGGCCGTCCATGACCGCGTCGACCGCGGCGATCCCGGCGCCGGCGGCGTACAGCGCGGCGCGCCCGGAGCCGGGGCCGACCACGGTGTCCGGGTCCAGCCGGTGCAGGCCTTCGGCCAGCGGCGCCAGCACCTGGTCCACCAGCGCCTCGCTATGCACGCGCAGCAGGTCGCCACGCAGGGCCATCGGCGCCTCGCGCCACTGCAGGGCGGGCCAGGCACGGCCGAGGGCGTCGAGCACCGCGCGCAGGCGGGCCGGCCGTTCGGGATGGTCCGGACCGGTGTCGTGTTCGAGGCAGGCCGGGTGGGTGTAGACGAGCATTGGCCCACCGTAACCCGGCGGCGAGGCAGGGCGCCATCCGCTTTTGGTGGGAGGAAAAACCGCGGGAATCGGGGCTTCCCCGGGACACGGGCCGCGGCCCGGAGGCTCAGGTGTGGCGGCGCGCGTGCTGCCAGAGCACCTCGCCCTGGCCATCGGCACGGGCCAGCACCCGGGCCAGCACGAACAGCAGGTCCGACAGGCGGTTGAGGTAGCGCACCGCCTCGGCGCGCACGGTTTCCACGCGCGACAGGGCCACGGTGGCGCGTTCGGCGCGGCGGACGATGGTGCGGGCCAGGTGGCAGCGCGCCGCAGCCTCGCCGCCGGCCGGGAGGATGAAGTCCTTCAACGGCGGCAGGTCGGCGTTCCAGCGGTCGAGGTGGCGCTCCAGCGCGTCCACGTCCTCACCGTGGATGGCGGCGTGGCCGGGGATGCACAGCTCGCCGCCGAGGTCGAACAGCTGGTGCTGGACCGCGGTCAGCAGCTCGCGGACGGCGTCGGGCACGCCCGGCGCCGCCAGCACCACGCCGATGGCCGAGTTGGCCTCGTCGACGGCGCCGTAGGCCTCGACCCGCAGCGAATCCTTGCCGG
The DNA here is from genome assembly GCF_000513995.1 of Pseudoxanthomonas sp. J35. Lineage (GTDB taxonomy): Bacteria > Pseudomonadota > Gammaproteobacteria > Xanthomonadales > Xanthomonadaceae > Pseudoxanthomonas. Next base: position 137,588 of record NZ_AZVB01000002.1, on the reverse strand, counting down.
TGCGGCTGCCATCGCCCAGCCCGGTGCTGCCGTCGTCACCGGTGCGGGTGTAGATCTTCGAGAGGCGGTTGCCCATGCGGACGCAACCGGCCGCGGATCAGCGCTGCGCGGCGCGGACGCCGCGCACCAGCGGGGCGATGCGCTCGGCGGCGACCTGCAGCACGGCGGCTATGGCGGTGTAGGCGGCGGCGGTGCCCATGTAGCCCGGCAGCCAGTCGTTGAAGTTTTTCCACCAGCCGGCCACCGTCGGTTCGGCGACCACGCCGCTGTACCAGTAGAAGGTGCCCTGGGCCACGAACTGGCAGGCGACCACGGCGACCACGAAGGCGACGAGCAGGCGGCCGGCCTGGGCCAGGCTGGCGCCGGTGTAGCGGCTGCGCAGCCAGCTGCCGCCGGCCCACAGCAGGCCGTAGGCGGGGATCAGGCCCCAGTAGGCGGCCGAGACGCAGTAGTGGTCCCAGAACGAGGCGGCATGGCGCGAGATCACCATCCAGTCGATGCCCATCGCCAGCGCCATCATCAGTGGGAACACCCAGCGGCCCCAGCCGCGCAGCAGGAAGCCGCCGACGAAGAACGCCGCCCAGGACGCGTCCGGCGGCGAGAAGTGGTCGAACACGTGCGCGCGCGAGGCGGCCATCAGCAGGGCCAGGACGAACAGGATGAAGAGGCGGGACGTATTGGCGGTCATGGCGCGCGGTTCGTGAAGGCTCGGCCGGCATTCTAGCCGAGCCGGCCGGCCACGGCGCGAAGCGGGCGTGGATGCGCCGCCGCGTATCATGTGCGGATGATCCGAACCCATGACGTGCTCATCGTCGGCGGCGGCCTGGTCGGCGCCAGCCTGGCGATCGCCCTCGACGGCCTGCCGCTGGACGTGGCGATGGTCGAGGCCACCCCGCCGGGCGACCTGCCGGCGGTGTTCGACCAGCGCAACCTGAGCCTGGCCGCCGCCTCGGTGAACGCGCTCGGTGCGCTGGGCGTGATGGCCGAACTGCGCGCGCCGGCCGGCCCGATCCGTCGCATACACGTCAGCCGCGCCGGCGATTTCGGCAGCGCGCGCCTGGAGGCCTCCGACTACGGGCGCGAGGCCTTCGGCCAGGTGGTGGTGGCGCGGGATTTCGGCGAAGCGCTGGAGGCGCGCCTGGCGCAGCTGCCGCGCCTGACCCGCTACCGTCCGGCGCGTTTCGTCGCGCTGGACGGCGACGACGGCCAGGCGCGCGGCGTCCGCCTGGCCACCGGCGACGGCGAGCTGCAGCTGCGCGCGCGCCTGGTGGTGGCCGCCGACGGCACCCGCAGCGGCCTGCGCGAGGCGCTGGGCATCGGCACCCGCACCCACGATTACGGCCAGACCCTGTTCGTCGCCCGCGTGCGCGGCGAGCGCGCGCCCGACGGCACCGCGTTCGAGCGCTTCACCGACAGCGGCCCGACCGCGCTGCTGCCGCGCGGCGACCGCGCCTGGGGCGTGGTCCACGGCGTGCCCAGCGCGCAGGTCGCGGAAGTGGCGGCGCTGGACGAGGCCGGCTGGCTGGCACGCATCCAGCAGGTGTTCGGCTGGCGCGCCGGCCGCTTCGTCGCTTCCGGCGAACGCAGCGCCTATCCGATCGCCTCGGTGATCGCCGGCGACCTGGTCGCGCCGCGCGCGGTGCTGCTGGGCAATGCCGCCCAGACCATCCATCCGATCGGCGCGCAGGGCTTCAACCTCGGTCTGCGCGACGCGCTGACCCTGGCCGAGCTGCTGCGCGCCCATGCCGGCGATCCTGGCGATGCAGCGTTGCTGCAGCGCCACGCCGAGCGCCGCAGCGAGGACCGCGAACGCACCTTGGCGTTCTCCCACGGGCTGGCACGGATCACCGGCAACGCGTCGCCGTTGCTGCGTCCGCTGCGCAGCCTCGGCCTGCTGGCCGCCGACCGCGCCGGCTGGCTGCAGGCCTGGCTGGTGGGCGGGGCGATGGGCTTCCGCGGTGACGTGCCGGAGCTGTGCCGATGAGCCGCGCGCGCCTGGATGTCGTGGTCGCCGGCGGTGGCGTGGTCGGCGCGGCCTGCGCGCTGGCCCTGGCCCGCGCCGGCCTGGAAGTGGCCCTGGTCGAACCGCGCCCGGCGGCACGCTGGTCGGCGGCGCAGCCGGACCTGCGCGTGTACGCGCTGGCGCCGGACAACGCCGCGCTGCTGGAACGGCTGGGGGTGTGGCCGCAGGTGCTGGCCGCGCGCGCGCAGCCGTACCGGCGCATGCGCGTGTGGGACGCGGCCGGCGGCGGCGAGCTGGCCTTCGACGCCTCGGCGATGGCCCGCGACGAGCTGGGCTGGATCGTCGAGAACGACCTGCTGGTCGACCGCCTGTGGGCGGCGCTGGCCTCCGCCGGCGTGCAGCTGCACTGCCCGGCGCGGGTCGAGGCGATGGAGCAGGACGGCGCCGGCGTGCGCCTCACCCTGGACGACGGCCGCCGCCTGGAAGCGCGGATCGCCGTGGCCGCCGACGGCGGCGCCTCGAAGCTGCGCGCGCTGGCCGGGCTGGACGTCGATGCGCACGACTACGGCCAGCGCGGCGTGGTCTGCTTCATCGAGACCGGGCGCCCGCACGAGGACACCGCCTGGCAGCGTTTCCTGCCGACCGGGCCGCTGGCGCTGCTGCCGTTCACCGGCGGCCGCAGTTCCATCGTCTGGACCCTGCCCGATGCCGAAGCGGCGCGGGTGCTGGCGCTGGACGAGGACGCCTTCGCGATCGAGCTCACCGACGCTTCGGCTGCGCGGCTGGGCAAGGCACGCGCCGTGTCGGCGCGCGCCGCGTTCCCGCTTCGCCGCCAGCTGGTACGGCAACAGCTCGCCGGGCGCGTGCTGGTGCTGGGCGACGCCGCGCATGTGGTGCATCCGCTGGCGGGGCAGGGCGTGAACCTGGGACTGCGCGATGTGGCCGCGCTGGCCGCGGAGATCGCCGACGCGCAGGCACGCCGCGCCGACTGGACTGCCGGACACCGCTTGCAACGCTGGGCGCGCCGCCGGCGCAGCGACAACACCGTCTCGGCCTACGCCTTCGAAGGTATCAACCACCTGTTCTCCAACGCCGATCCGCTGGCGACGCTGGCGCGCGGCCCGCTGCTGGGCCTGGCCGGGCGCCTGCCGCCGCTGCAGCGCGCCCTGTGGCGGCACGCCGCAGGCGTCTGACGCCGCCCCGCACCCTGTCCCGCAGGCGGCGTGCCCCGTAGAGCGTGGCTTGCCCCGCTGCTTTTCTCGGGGCCTGGGCCATCGGGCGTGGGAGTCGGGCAAGCCCGACTCTACGGGGGCGGGGAATCCAGCGCTCCATCCGCGCGCTGGCTGCGGCGCGCTCTTGTAGAGCGGAGCTCGCCCCGCTGCTTTTCACAAGGTCTAGGACATCGGGCGTGGGAGTCGGGCAAGCNCGACTCTACGGGTGCGGGGAATCCAGCGCTCCATCCGCGCGCTGGCTGCGGCGCGCTCTTGTNGAGCGGAGCTCGCCCCGCTGCTTTTCACAAGGTCTAGGACATCGGGCGTGGGAGTCGGGCAAGCCCGACTCTACGGGCGCGGGGAATCCAGCGCTCCATCCGCGCGCTGGCTGCGGCACGCTCTTGTGGAGCGGGGCCTGCCCCGCTGCTTTTCACAGGGCGTGGGACATCGGGCGTGGGAGTCGGGCAAGCCCGACTCTACGGGGGTGCCGCTTCCTTCGCTGACTACAGGATCCAGCCGGCCAGTTCGTCGCGGTCCAGGCGTCCGTCGCGGTTCGCGTCGAGCTGGTCGAACGACCGCAGCAGGTAGCGGTCGACCGCGCCGGCCTCGCCGCGTTCGACGAAGCCGTCGCCATCGGCGTCGAGCTGCCCGAATTCGTAGCGGTCGCCGCCGACCAGGCTGTCCGGTTCCAGCGAGCGCACGATGATCTTCTGGCCGCCCTCGCGCTCGAGCACCACCATGCCGGTCTGGCGCTGCAGCGGCTGGTCCGACGGCGTCGCCGGCGGAGGCGGCATTGGCAGCGGCGTGGCCGGGGCGGCGGCTTGCGCGGTGCAGGCCACCGCCAGCAGGGGGGCGGCGAGGGCGGAGCGGAACGGATTGGCGCGGCGCGTGTCCATGGCGCAGACGCTAGGCAGCGGCGGGTGAAGCAGGCTTGAACCGCCGCGCGGCTACAGCACGATGCGGCGGCCGCCATCGCGGGCCGAGGCGTAGACCGCATCGACCACGCGCATGTCGCGCACGCCTTCCTCGCCGGGCACCAGCGGCGCGGTGCCGCGCAGGATCGCCAGCGCGTCGTCGTCCATCTGCCTGGCCTGCTGGTGCGGCACCGCGTCGGCGAAGGCTTGGCCGTCGCTGGTGCGGCCCTCGAGCCCGTCGTAGGTCTGGAACGGCGAAAGCTCGTACCAGCCGCGTTCGCAGTCGGCGCGCAGGGTGTTCATGTTGCGGCCGAAGCTGGTCGCGCATTCGGCGACCAGCCCGCCGGGGAATTCGAGGGTGAAGAACATCGTCTCGTCCACACCCTCGAACAGCTGCGGGCGGTGGATCTCCTGGCGCGCGGCCACCGCCACCGGCTCCTGGCCGGTGGTGTAGCGGGCGGCGTTGAGCGAATACACGCCCATGTCGTACATCGCCCCACCGCCGTGCTGCGGCAGCAGGCGCCACGGCTTGTTGGCCGGATCGACATCGTCGTAGGCGTGGAAGCCCGCCTCGGCGCGGACCTTGAGGATGCGCCCGTACGGTTGTTCGCGCGCCATCGCCATCAGCCGGCGCGTGTTCGGTTCGTGCTGCAGGCGGTAGCCGATGGTCAGCTTCACGCCCGCCTTGCGGCAGGCGTCGACCATGTCCTGCGCCTCGGCCGCGTTCATCGCCATCGGCTTCTCGCACCACACGTGCTTGCCCGCGGCCGCCGCGCGCAGGGTCAGCGGCTTGTGCAGGTCGTTGGGCGTGGCGATGTAGACCGCCTGGATATCCGGGTTGTCGGCGATGCGGTCGAAGTCGTCGTAGCTGTAGACGTTCGCGTCGGCGATGCCATGCCTGCGCTGCCACTCGGGGATCTTGTCCGGCGAGCCGGTGACGATGCCGGCGAGGTGGCAATGCTTCGTCTGCTGCAGGCCCGGGGCGAGCAGGTGCGTGGCGTAATAGCCCAGGCCCACCAGGGCCACGCCGATGGAGGCCCCAGCCCGTTTCGCGGTCGTACCCGCCTCCTTCCGCGGGCCTGCCGCGAAGGCCGGCAGGGAAGTGCCGATGCCTGCGGCGGCCATGGTGGCCAGCAGCTGGCGACGGGTCATCACGGGTGCCTGCATGGTGTCCCTCCTGCGTCGTGGGCCGGGGCGGCGGCTCGCCCAACCATAGGACGCATGGCCGTGCGCCGCCACTGCCGGCTGCGCATGCCATGCATGCCGGCTGCGAATAGCGTGATGTGGCCACGGGCTTCCCGCCGGCAACCGCCACCACACGCCACCGTATGACGACGCCATAACCGCGGCCGCTTACCATCCGGCCTCCAGTCCCGGCCCGTGCGACGGCGCCGGCGGATACTGCGGCACCGGAGGAGGCAAGGCCCCATGCAGCAACTGGAACTCAAGGACCCGGCGGGCTTCGCCGCGGAATTCATGCGGCAGACGCAGCTGCAGGGCTTCGGCTCGCTCAGCAAGCGCGACCTGGAACTGCTGGTGTACGTGCTGCTCGAGCGCGACGGCGCGATCGACCGCAACGCCAGCAACCACGCTGCCGCCCAGCAGCTGCGGGTGACCCCGGCGAAGCTGCGCGCGCTGCGCCGCGATGGCTACGCGCGCTGGCGCCAGCTGGTCACCGAACCGGTCGACGCGGCCCTGCGGCGCGTGCTCTCGCATGTACTGGACGAGGCCAACCTGCGTTCCGGCAGCCGCCACGTCAGCGAGCGCAGCCGCAAGGCCGGCTTCCTGGCGGTACGGGTCGAACACCCCGACGACCGCCAGCTGTTCGAGCAGGCGATCCTCGACGGCGGCGGCCTGCCGGTCTACGAGCGCAACCGCGAGGTGCTGGCGGTGCGCTTCGACACCCTGGTAGCGCTGGCCGAGAAGGCCGGCTTCCTGCAGCAGGACGCCGACGCGATGGTGAAGGAACTGCGCAAGCTCGCCCCCGGCTCCGAGGAACTGGCTGACCTGCTGCGCAAGGATGTCACCAGGCTGCGCTGGGAGGATGCGCGCAACGCCCTCAACAGCCTGGGCGCCAAGGCGGTCTCCAGCAGCGCCGAAAGCGCGGTGAAGGGACTGCTGAAGCTGGTGTTTCCGTTCCTCTGACGCGACCGGACGGTGGATGTCGCCTGTCAAGCGATGCCTCTGCGGCACATCGGTAGTCGGTCGGAGCAGTTTCGGACGGAGCGCGGCAGCACGGGGCGCCGGGAATGAACGAGGGCGCTGGCGACGTTCGACGCGTCGCCACGCGCCAGCTGTCTCACCGCTCGTACTGCGTTCGCGACCGCGGCACATCCATGTGCCGCTTGCGGCATACGCCCGCGCTACCGCGTCTTCGGGCGCGTTCCGGTCGTGGCTTCGTTCGTTCCTCCTCCACACTCCCGGCGTGAGAGGGGCTGTGCGGTTGCTTCTTGTAGAGCGGGGCTTGCCCCGCTGCTCTTTCACGTGGGCAGGGACATCGGGCGTGGGAGTCGGGCAAGCCCGACTCTACGGGGCTGCAGGCGCTCTCCCAACCCGTCCCGTCGGGACACGGGGGTGAGCTTTACGCGACGTCGATAGAAGCCATGGTCTCAAGGCGCCGAAGGACGTCGTCCCAAGGGGGTATGGCGCAAGCAGGCCATGGATGGCCTGCGTTCGCGCGTTGGAGCCATGGAAAGCGGAACCGCGCGATGCGCCATACCCCCTTGGGGCGGCGGCCCCGTCCGCAGCCCGCGCACGCCAACGCTGTTGCGGTTGCCGTTGCCGTTGCTGTTGCCGTTGCCCTTGCTGTTGCTTTTGCTTCTGGCCGTAACCGTCAGTTACGACCCAGGCGTCGCGAACACCGTGATCTCCTCACGGTCGTGGTAGAGCTGCCGCGCGCGCACCGTCAGCGGGTTGCCGGCCTGCGCCTGGAACAGGTCCAGGCACAGCCGCGTTTCCTGCCAGCGCTTCTTCATCGGCAGCTTCAGGTTGAACACCGCGTGCCGGCACCAGCCCTCGCGGAACCACTGCGCCATGCGCGCGGCGACCTTGCTGGGCTGCTCGACCATGTCGCAGACCATCCAGTCCAGCGATCGCGACGGATGCCAGTGGAAGCCGTCCGCGCGCAGGTGCTCGACCAGGCCGGTGTCGAGCACGTGGCGGCGCAGCGGCCCGTTGTCGATCGAGGTTACCCGCAGGTGGTGGCGGGTCAGCACCCAGGTCCAGCCGCCGGGGGCGGCACCGAGGTCGGCGGCGGTCATGCCCGCGCGCAGCAGGCGCTCGCGCTCGCCCGCGTCGAGCAGGACCAGGAACGCCTCCTCCAGCTTCAGCGCCGAACGCGAGGGCGCGTCCGGATGCAGCTTCAGGCGCGGGATGCCCAGCGGCCACGGCGAACTGTCGCGCGGGTCGGCCAGGGCCAGCAAGGCGTGGTTGCCGGCGAGGAAACACACGTGCAGGCGCGGCAGGCGGGGATCTTCCTTCGCCGGAAGCAGGCCGGCCTTGCGCAGCGCCGGACGCAGCGCGTTGCCGAAACTGCGCGCCAGCCCGGACAGCGGCTTGCCCGCGTCCGAATCCGGATGCTCGACCCACACATCGCCCAGCCGCAGGCCAGCCGGCAGCGCGGCCAGCAGCGGTCCCAGGCGGTCCTTCGGATCGAGGTCGCGCAGCTCGGCCAGCAGGCGCAGCTTCTGCCGGGCGAAGACCAGGTCGCGGAACGGCAGGGCCCGCGCCAGCGCCTGCGCGTCGCCGTCCTCGCCGGTGACGAACAGCACGTAGCCGTCGTCGCGGGTGGCGCGCGCGTAACCGGGGATGCCGGCCGCGGCGGCGCGTTCGCCCAGTTCGGCGGCCAGTTCCGGTTCGAATCCCTGCCGGCAGTAGCCCAGCAATCCGTGCACGTGCATCGCGCCTGGCCTCAGTAGCGTTCGCCGCCGCCTTCGCCGTAGGCGCGCAGCACGGCGCGGGCGTCGGTGCGCAGGATGTCGCGGACCACGGCGATGCCACGGCGCTCGAGTTCGCCGGTCCAGTCGGCCGGCAGCGGGCCTTCGTCGAACTCGGTCAGTTCCATCACGTCCTCGGCGCGGGCGCCGATCAGCAGGCGGTCGATGCCCGCCCAGATGGTGGCGCCGTAGCACTGGCAGCACGGCTGCGAGGAGGTGGCCAGGGTCACCGGCGAGACGACGTCGTTCAGGCGCGGGGTCTGCAGGCGCTGCTGCGCCAGCATGTAGGCCATGTTCTCCGCGTGCGCCAGCGAGGTGCTGTGAGGCACCACGCGGTTGACGCCGGCGGCGATCACCCGGTCGTCCGGCCCGAACACCACCGCGCCGAACGGCCCGCCGCTGCGCGCCTCGACGTTGCGCCGCGACAGTTCGATCGCCAGCGCGACCTTGTCCTCGTCGGAGGCGTAGGTCGCGGCCGGATCGAAGGCGTCGTGGATCCAGGCGGGAAGGGTGAGGTGGACCTGGGCGTAAAGCATGCGTAACCGGGGGGAGCGGGGGGAAGATGTGCAGTGTACGTGCTGCGCGATGGGCCGGCCGTGGCCGGTCGTGCCGGTGCACCGGCGGGCATGCCGGATCCGGTCAGCCGGCGTGTTCCGGCGGTACGTGGCGGGCGTGCAGCGAAGCGCACCACAGCACGCCGCCAATGAGGCAGGCGATCGCCAGCAGCTCCAGCAGGCTGGGCAGGCGCAGCTCCCAGAGGAAGCCGTAGAGCAGGGCGAACACCGTCTCGAACACGATCATCTGCCCGGCCAGGCTCAGCGGCAGCAGGCGACTGGCCCGGTTCCAGAAGGCGTTGCCGATCACCGAGGCGAACAGCGCCAGCGCCGCCGACACGCCCCAGAAGCGCAGCCAGTCGCCCGCGTCGTGCCCGCCGCCCACCGCGAACGCGGGGACGACCAGCAGCAGGGCCAGGCCGCCGGTGGCCACGCCGGTCAGCAGCGACCAGTCGCGGCCGGAAATGTCCGGGCGTTGCGCCAGCCAGCGCGCATTGACCACCGAATAGGCCGACCACGACAGCAGCGCGCCGGCGGCGCAGAGCAGGCCGAGCGCGCGCCCCGCCTGGCCGCTGGCCATGCCGCGGCCGGCGTGCATGGCGTCGATCGCCACCAGCACCATGCCCAGCACCGACAGCACGCAGGGTCCGGCCAGCGCGCGCAGCGAAGGCCCGCGGCGGTTGCGCGCGAACCCGCTGGCCACGGTCACCACCACCGGCACCAGGCCGACGATCAGCGCCGTGGCCGCGCCGCCGGCGGAGTGGATCGCGCGCGCCAGCAGGACGAAGTAGACGAGGTTGCCGAGCAGGCTCAGGCGGACCAGCGCCCACCATTCGGTCGCGCCCACGTGGGACGTGGCCGCGCGCCAGCGCGGCAGCAGCACGGCCAGGGCGAGCAGGCCGTAGGCGAGGTAGCGGGACACGGCCTGCTGCAGCGGGGTGAACGCGGCCAGCAGCTGCGGGGCCAGGAAGACCAGGCCCCACAGCGCGCCGGCGGCCACGCCGCTCCACACGCCGCGGGCCAGGTGCGCTTCGCGGCGGGGGGTGTCCGCGGGCGTCGATGAAGGCATGCGGTGGTGCTGGCCGGCGCGAGGCCGGCCAGGCTCCTCGGGCTCAGCCGGCCCAGGTGTCGCGCAGGGTCACGCTGCGGTTGAACACAGGCGCTTCGGCGGTGTGGTCGTAACGGTCGGCGACGAAGTAGCCGGTGCGCTCGAACTGGAACGACTGCTCCGGCGCGGCCTGCGCCGCGGCCGGCTCGACCCAGCCGCGCACGATCTTCTTCGACTCCGGGTTGAGATGGTCGCGGTAGGTCTTGCCCTCGGACTCGTCGTCGGGCTTCTCCACCGAGAACAGGCGGTCGTACAGGCGGATCTCCGCGGCCACCGCGTGCTTCGCGCTGACCCAGTGGATGGTGCCCTTGACCTTGCGGTTGGCGCCATCCATGCCCGGGCGCGATTCCGGGTCGAGCCAGCCGCGCAGTTCGACCACGTTGCCCGCGCCGTCCTTCACCACCTCGTCGATGCGCACGATGCCGGCGCCGCGCAGGCGGGCCTCGCCGCCCGGGACCAGGCGCTTCCAGCCCTTCGGCGGCACTTCGGCGAAGTCCTCGCGCTCGATCCACAGTTCGCGCGAGAACGGCACCTGGCGCTCGCCCTGGCTCTCGTCCTTCGGGTGGTTGGGGAAGGTCAGCGATTCCTCGTGGCCTTCCGGCAGGTTGGCCAGCACCAGCTTCAGCGGGTCGATCACCGCCATGCGCCGCGGCGCGCTGGCATCCAGGTCCTCGCGCAGGCAGCCTTCCAGCACCGAGAAGTCGATCACCGAGTTCTGCTTGGAGATGCCGACGCGGTCCACCAGCAGGCGCAGCGAGGCCGGGGTGTAGCCACGGCGGCGCAGGCCCTGCAGGGTGTACATGCGCGGGTCGTCCCAGCCGTCGACCAGGCCCTCGCTGACCAGCTGGGTCAGCTTGCGCTTGCTCATCACCGTGTAGTTGATGTTCAGGCGCGAGAACTCGATCTGGCGCGGCTTGCCGGCTTCCTTCGGCAGGCCCTTGGCGAGCAGCGGCTCGAGCAGTTCGGGGTTGCCGGCCAGGTCGACGTTGTCCACGCACCAGTCGTACAGTGGGCGGTGGTCCTCGAACTCCAGTGTGCACAGCGAATGGGTGATGCCCTCGATGGCGTCGCCCAGGGCGTGGGCGAAGTCGTACATCGGGTAGATGCACCAGCCGTCGCCGGCGATAGGGTGCGGGATGTGCTTGATCCGGTACAGGGCCGGGTCGCGCAGGTTGATGTTGCCGCTGGCCATGTCGATCTTCGCGCGCAGGGTGCGCGCGCCGTCCGGGAACTCGCCGGCGCGCATGCGCCGGAACAGGTCCAGGTTCTCCTCGACGCTGCGCTCGCGGTACGGCGAGTTGCGGCCCGGCTCGGTGAGGGTGCCGCGATAGGCGCGCACTTCCTCGGCCGACAGGTCGCAGACGAAGGCCTTGCCGTCGCGGATCAGCTTCTCGGCCGCCAGGTAATAGACCTCGAAGTAGTCCGAGGCGTGGCGCAGGCTGGCCCATTCGAAGCCCAGCCAGCGCACGTCGTCCTGGATCGCGCGCACGAACTCGGGGTCTTCCTTGGCCGGGTTGGTGTCATCGAAGCGCAGGTTGCAGCGCCCGCCGAACTCGGCCGCGACGCCGAAGTCCAGGCAGATCGCCTTGGCGTGGCCGATGTGCAGGTAGCCGTTGGGCTCGGGCGGGAAGCGGGTGCGGATCGCGGTGTGCTTGCCGCTGGCCAGGTCCTCGCGGACGATCTGGCGGATGAAGTCGCGCTTCTCGGGGGCGGCGTCGGCGGGCGTGGGCGTGTCGGCAGGCAGGGACATGGGGCGCGGGGGCTGCGAAGGCAAACCGCAAGTTTAGCCGAGCGCCGCCCCCGCCGGGCCGCAGCGCCTGCGCCGTTCAGGGCGCCAATCCCGGCCGGGCGTATGCTCGGGACAGGCCCATTCCCCCTCGAGCCCGCATGCAGGTCGCCTACCGCGCCAACAACCTGATCGACGCCCACCTGGCCAGGCACGTGCTGGAGGACGCCGGGATACCCGCGTTCGTATTCGGCGAGAACCTGCTCGGCGGGGCCGGCGAGCTGCCGCTGTTCGGGGTGCTGCGGGTCTGCGTGTCCGACTCCTCGTTGCCCGAGGCCGACGCTGCGTTGCGTGCGGCGGGCTTGCGCGACGATCCGGCGGACCCCATCCCGGAGGCCGAACCCGGCCTGCTGCCGGCCTGAAGGAGCCCCCATGAACCTGGAATCCCTGCTGGGCATCGGCGCGCACAAGCAGCGCATGCCGCGCGCCGAAGACCTGCTGCCGGGCCGCGACACGCCGCTGCCGCTGCACAACGCGCACCACGTCCATGGCCGGCCCCTGCGCGGGGAGTTCCCGGGGATGGAGGTTGTCGAACTCGGCCTGGGCTGTTTCTGGGGCGCCGAGCGCAAGTTCTGGCAGGTGCCCGGAGTGTTCACCACGGCGGTCGGCTATGCCGGCGGCGGGACGCCCAACCCGACCTACGAGGAGGTCTGTTCCGGGCGCACCGGGCACGCGGAGGTGGTGCGGGTGGTCTACGACCCGGCGCAGGTGGACTTCGCCACCCTGCTGAAGGTGTTCTGGGAAAGCCACGATCCCACCCAGGGCATGCGCCAGGGCAACGACGTCGGCACCCAGTACCGCTCGGCCATCTACAGCCACACGGCCGCCCAGCACGCGGCGGCGCAGGCCAGCCTCGAGGCCTACCAGGCCGACCTGCGCGCGGCCGGCTACCCGCCGATCACCACCGAACTGGTGTATCCGGCACCGCCGTTCTACTACGCCGAGGACCTGCACCAGCAGTACCTGTCGAAGAACCCGCAGGGCTACTGCGGGCTCGGCGGGACCGGGGTGTCCTGCGCGATCTGAGGGTCGCGGAACGGACACCGTGCGGCACGACCGGCGGGTTCGCCGCGCCCCGGTAGAGTCGGGCTTGCCCGACTCCCCCGCCTGGCGCCCCGTGTGCGCGAAAGGCAGCGGGGCAAGCCCCGCTCTACAGGATTGCCCGCAGTCCGCGGCCGGGACTCCCGCACCGTACGGCTGGCCTGATCAGCCGCCCAGGCGCTGGGCGATGTCGGCGCGCAGGGCGTCCAGGTCCTTGGCGAACGCGGCGATGCCTTCGGCGAGCTTTTCGCTGGCCATGGCGTCGGCCGCCAGGTCGGCGGCGAAGCGCGTGTCGGTGACCGGGGCGATGGTGCGCTCTTCGCGCGGAACCGGCGAGAGCCTGCGCTCGACGTGGCCGGTCGAGTTGTCCAGCTGCTCGAGCAGGTCCGGGGAGATCGTCAGGCGGTCGCAGCCGGCCAGCGCCAGCACCTGGTCGACCGAGCGGAACGAGGCGCCCATCACCACGGTGGCGGCGCCGCGCTTCTTGAACTCGGTGTACACGCCGCGCACGAACTGCACGCCCGGGTCCTCGTCGATGGTCGCCGGCACCTGGCCGTGGGCCTTGTACCAGTCGAGGATGCGGCCGACGAACGGCGAGATCAGGAACGCGCCGGCCTCGGCGCAGGCGATGGCCTGGGTCGGGTTGAAAATCAGGGTCAGGTTGCAGTCGATGCCTTCGGCCTGCAGCTGGCGGGCGGCTTCCACGCCTTCCCAGGTGGCGGCGACCTTGATCAGGATCTTCTCGCGCGGCACGCCGCGTTCGGCGTACATGGCGATGAACTTGCGTGCCTTGGCGACGGTGGCGGCGGTGTCGTGGGCGAGGTCGGCATCGACCTCGGTGGAGACGCGGCCGGGGACCAGCGCGCTGAGCATGGTGCCGACGCCGACGGTCAGGCGGTCGGCCACTTCGTCGACCAGCGCCTTGCGGTCGCCGTCCTGGCCGCGGGCCCAGGCCAGTTCGCGCTCGATCAGTTCCGCATAGACCGGCAGGGCCAGCGCCTTCTTCACCAGGGTCGGGTTGGTGGTGCAGTCGACCGGGCGCAGGCGCACGATCGCGTCGTAGTCGCCGGTGTCGGCCACGACGACGGACAGTTCGCGCAGCTGCTGCAGGCGGGAGGGGGCGGAAGCTTGGACGGTGGCGGTCATCGGAATCGCAATGGCTCGGGGGACAGGGAAGACTGTCCATCCTAGCCTGCCTGCCGCCCGGCGTCGCCCACCCCGGCCGACGTGCAGACCGTTGTTGCTGCAACCTTTTTCCGTCCGCTGGCGTATGTCGAAGCGGGTCCGCGATGGCCTCGGGACACCGGGATGACAGCGCTGCCTTGGGTCCCGGCGATGTGGTAGCTTCGCCTGTCTTTTCCGACCCCCGATGACGTCCCGGACATGACCGATCGCCTGCGCCGCACCAAGATCCTCGCCACCCTCGGACCGGCCACCGACGCGCCGGGCGTGCTGGAGGCGCTGTTCCGCGCCGGCGTCAACGTCGTGCGCCTGAACTTCTCCCACGGCGATCCGTCCGGCCAGGCCAGGCGCGCCGCCGAAGTGCGCATCGCCGCGCAGAAGGTCGGCGTGGAGATCGGCATCCTCGCCGACCTGCCGGGCCCGAAGATCCGCATCGAGCGCTTCGCCGAGGGCAAGGTGATGCTCAAGGCCGGCGACCGCTTCGACCTGGTCGCCTCCAACGACGCGCCTCCGGGCGACGCCAGCCAGGTCGGCGTCAGCTACCTGGGCCTGCCGGGCGACGTGAAGCCGGGCGACGTGCTGCTGCTGGACGACGGCCTGATGCAGCTGCAGGTGGCCGAGGTGCAGGGCGAGCGCATCGTCACCACGGTGCTCAACGACGGCGTGCTGTCCGACCGCAAGGGCCTGAACAAGCAGGGCGGCGGCCTGTCGCTGGGCGCGCTGACCGACCGCGACCGCGAGCTGATCGGCATCGCCGCGCGGATCGGCGTGGACTTCATCGCCGTGTCCTTCTGCCGCAATGCAGAGGACATGAACGAGGCGCGCCGCATCGCCCGCGAGCACGGCAGCGACGCGGCGCTGGTGTCGAAGATCGAGCGCGCCGAGGCGATCGAGAACCTGGTCGAGATCGTCGAGGCTTCCGACGTGGTGATGGTCGCCCGCGGCGACCTGGGCGTGGAGATCGGCGACGCCGAGCTGCCGGGCCTGCAGAAGAAGATCATCAAGGAGGCCCTGGCGCAGAACAAGGTGGTGATCACCGCCACGCAGATGCTGCAGTCGATGGTGGAAAGCCCGTTGCCGACCCGTGCCGAGGTGCTGGACGTGGCCAACGCGGTCATCGACGGCACCGACGCGGTGATGCTCTCGGCCGAGACCGCCGCCGGCGCCTATCCGGTGCGCGCGGTCGAGGCGATGGCGCGCATCTGCCTGGGCGCCGAGCGCCAGTTCCAGACCGAGACCGACTACGGCAAGGCGCAGCGCAACCTCGAGCGCGCCGACCAGGCCATCGCCATGGCCACGATGTTCCTGTCCGAGCACATCGGCGTGCGCGCGATCGTGGCGATGACCGAGTCCGGCGGCACGCCGCGCTTCCTGTCGCGCTTCCGCGCCTCGGCGCCGATCTACGCGATCAGCCGCCACGACGGCGCGCGCCGGCAGATGGCGCTGATGCGCGACGTGTTCGCGATCAATTTCGACAGCCGCGGCCTGACCCCGCGCGAGGCCGCGCGCGGCAGCATCCGCGTGCTGGTCGACGCCGGCCTGCTGGCGCCGGGCGACCGCGTGGTGTTCACCAGCGGCGAGCACATGGAAACCCACGGCGCGACCAATACGCTGCGCCTGCTCGAGGTCGGCCCTGACGGCCGCGCAAGCGGCCTGGGCGAGCTGTAGCAGCCGCCATGCACGCGGGCGGGAGCTGTACCCGCCCGGCGCCGGTGCCCGCGGCACGGCGATGACGGCGGAACGCAGGTGGCGCGGGGTGGCGGCCACCTGCGGCGAGGCCATGGTTGTCAACAGGCCTGCACGGGGGCGCCGCTTATAATTTGCGGCTGCATTCTTCCCCCCCACAGGCTTTCCCCCATGAGCATCGAGCAGCTTGCCGAAACCGCCCAGGCGATGGTCGCCCCGGGCAAGGGCATCATCGCCATCGACGAGTCGACGACCACCATCGGCAAGCGCTTCGCCGCGGTCGGCGTCGAGAACACCGAAGAGAACCGTCGCGCCTACCGCGAGCTGCTGCTCACGACGCCGAAGCTGTCCGAGCACATCTCCGGCGCGATCCTGTACGACGAGACGCTGCGCCAGTCGACGCAGGACGGGGTCCCGTTCGCCAGGTACCTGGAGGAGCACGGCATCCTCCCGGGCATCAAGGTCGACAAGGGCACGACGCCGCTGGCCGGTTACCCGGGCGAGCTGGTCACCGAGGGCCTGGACGGGCTGCGCGCGCGGCTGGAGGAGTACTACAGGCTGGGTGCGCGCTTCGCCAAGTGGCGGGCGGTGATCAACATCGGCGAGGACATCCCCACCGGCACCTGCATCGACGTCAATGCGCACGCGCTGGCGCGCTATGCGGCGCTGTGCCAGGAGCAGGGCCTGGTGCCGATGGTCGAGCCGGAGGTGCTGATGGACGGCAACCACGACATCGAGACCTGCTACGAGGTCACCGAGGCGGTGTTGCGTTCGGTGTTCGGTTCGCTGTACGACCAGAACGTGCTGCTGGAGGGCACGATCCTCAAGGCGTCGATGGTGCTGCCGGGCAAGGACTGCGAGGAGCAGGCCGATGTGCAGGAGGTGGCCGAGTCGACGCTGATGTGCCTGAAGAGCACGGTGCCGGCGATCCTGCCGGGCATCGTGTTCCTGTCCGGCGGGCAGGGCGACGAGGACGCGACGGCGCACCTGGACGCGATGAACCGGTTGGGTCCGAATCCGTGGCCGCTGAGCTTCTCCTATGGCCGGGCGATGCAGCAGGCGGCGCTGGCGCTGTGGGCGAAGGACATGGCCGGCAACTACCGCAAGGCGCAGGAAACCGTCTACGCCCGCGCCCGCGACAACGGCCTGGCCGCGCTGGGGCAGTGGAAGGGCGCTTGAGCCCCTCTGTCCCATTCTCCGTCCGGGAGAGGGGTAGGGGAGAGGGCGGCTGCCGACCGGGGTCCCGGTTACGAGGGCCATGGCCTCCTGGCCCGGACAGGGCCGAAGGCCGCATCCGCGTCGCGCCTGCTACGCCTTGAGCCCGGATGGGCTCGCTTATCCGGGCTACGCAAGCTGCTGGAGCAGCGACGGCCGCATCGGTAACAGTAACCGCAACAGCAACAGCAACAGCAACGGTGTGGGGTGTGTCTGCTCCGGAGGGAGCCGCGGCAGCGCGGGGGTATGCCGCATCGCGCGGTTCCGCGTCCTGCTCCAACGCGCGACCGCGGCACATCCATGTGCCGCTTGCGCCATACCGCCGCGCTACCGCGTCTTTCGGTGCTTTGAGGCGGTGGCTTCGCTCTTTGCACCCCTCTCCCGGTGGGAGTGGGGTTGGCGCGCGGCGCTTCTTGTAGAGCGGGGCTTGCCCCGCTGCTCTTTCACGTGGAGGGACATCCGGCGTGGGAGTCGGGCAAGCCCGACTCTACGGGTCTTCGCCGCGCTGGCGCCCATCGCGCCGCCGCCGATGGGAACTCCGGGGCGAGCCACCGGGGACGTCGCCCCGAGGACGGCTGGCGCGGCCAATCCCGCCGCCCGGACAGGCCGCAGGCCGCATCCGGGTGCGCTGCGTATCCGTTCGTCCCGGATGCGCTTGGCTTGTCCGGGCTATGCGTGCCGGGCGGTTCCGGCGTGGGAGCCGGCAAGCCCGACCCGGCCGGTGGGGCTGCCATCGCCGCCGCTCACTCCGTCCGCAGCGCTCCGCCCGGCACGAACACCCAGGTGCGGGTCACGTGCAGGATGTCCACGCCGTCCTTCGCGTCCGGCAGGGGCGGGAAGGGTTCGGCCAGGCGGACCATGTGCAGCACGGCGTCGTCCAGCAGCGGGGTGCCGCTGGAGCGCAGGACGCGGGTGCTTTCGACGGTGCCGTCGCGGCGCACGCCGACGCTGACCACGACCTGGCCGCCGAGGCGCTTGCGCCGCGCCTCGTCCGGGTAGTTGAGGTTGCCGACCAGCTCGGCGCGGTCCACCCAGGCGCGCAGGTAGTTGGCGTAGGCGTATTCGCGGGTGCTGGCGGAGACGAACTTGCGGGTCGGGCGCTTGGCGTACAGCTCCGAGCGCAGGTAGACCTCGGCGGCCAGGCGCGCCATCTCGGCGTCGCGCGCGGACTTGGCCGGGCTCACCGGCGGCAGCTCGGCGGGGAGCTCGGGGGCGTCGGGCTGGGCGGTGGGGACCGGGTGCTCGCCACGGCGGCTTGCGACGACGCGGGCCTGTTCCGGCGGCGCCTGCACCGGCGGGCGGGCGCGTTCGGGCAGCGCCGCGTCGCCGGGTTCGGCGCGCGGCACGGCGCCGGCCTGCAGGTCGCGCGGGCGCTGCGCCTGGTCGTGCTCGCCGCCGCCGCGGTTGTTGGCCTGGGCGAGGAAGTCGGCCTGCTCGGGCGTCAGCGGGGTTTCCGTGCGGCTGAAGATCACGTCCAGGGTCGGCACCAGCGGCGCTTCGCCCTTGAGCACGAAGCCCAGGCCCAGGATCAGGATCCCGTGCACCAGCACCGAGAGGACGACGGTGGCGTTGAGCCGCTGCTGCGGCCCGATCGGCGGGCGCGGGGCGACGGCCGCCGCGTTCATGCCTGGCGGGCGCCCGGTGGGCCGGCCTCGATCGCGTCGAACAGCAGGCCGGCGATGTTCAGCCCGAACTGCGCGTCCAGCTCGCGCACGCAGGTGGGGCTGGTGACGTTGACCTCGGTCAGGTAATCCCCGATGACGTCCAGGCCGACGAAGCGCATGCCGCGGCGGCGCATTTCCGGGCCGACCTGGGCGGCGATCCAGCGGTCGCGCTCGCCCAGCGGGCGGCCTTCGCCCCGGCCACCGGCGGCGAGGTTGCCGCGGAACTCGTCCCCCTGCGGGATCCGCGCCAGGCAGTAGTCCACCGGTTCGCCGTCGATCAGCAGGATGCGCTTGTCGCCAGCGGTGATCTCGGGGATGTAGCGCTGGGCCAGGGCCAGCTTGCGGCCGCCCTCGGTCAGCGTCTCCAGGATCACGTTGAGGTTGGGGTCGCCGGCGTGGCTGAGGAAGATCGAGCGCCCGCCCATGCCGTCCAGCGGCTTGAGCACCACCTTGCCGTGCTCGTTGGCGAAGGCCTTCAGCTCGGCCGCGTCGCGGCTGATCCGGGTCGGCGGGCAGCACTGCGGGAACAGCATCGCCGCCAGCTTCTCGTTGAAGTCGCGCAGGCCCTGCGGGTCGTTCACCACCTCGGCGCCGGCGGCCCTGGCGATGTCCAGGATGTGGGTGTCGTACAGGTACTCGCCGTCGAACGGCGGGTCCTTGCGCATCAGCACCACCTGCCCGGGGCCGAACGGCAGCTCGCCGAACCCGCCCAGCTCGTACCAGCCGGCCTTGTCGTCGCGGACCTTCAGCGGGGCGGCCCAGGCCAGGGCCCGGCCGTCGCGCAGCGACAGCCCGCCGGGGCGCACGTAGTGCAGGCGGTGGCCGCGCCGCTGGGCCTCCAGCAGCATGGCGAAGGTGGTGTCCTTGGCGATCTTGATCGACCCGATCGGGTCCATCACCACGATCACGTCCAGGGGGGCTGCCATGCGGTCGGCGGGAAACGCTGGGGTGGGCCGGGCATGTTAGCCGATCCGGCCCCGGGGCCCGGCGGGGCGGAAATGTGAACTGCGCCACAGAATCGCGGGAGGCCCCTCCCGCGCCGGGGGCGGCGATCCCAGTGCGGAGAAGCCGGGCTTGACAGCCCTTTGCCGGACTGGGATATAGACACCTTCGCAGTGGCGCCACCAGAAGCGCCGCGCGCATGGGGAAGTAGGTAATGACTGACAACACGGCCCCTGGCGGGGCATTGGGCGGCTTGCGGGTCATGGTGATCGATGACTCCAAGACCATCCGGCGGACGGCTGAGACGCTGCTCAAGCGCGAAGGCTGCGAGGTGGTCACCGCCAGCGACGGTTTCGAGGCCCTGGCAAAGATCGCCGACCAGCAGCCGCAGATCATCTTCGTCGACATCATGATGCCGCGGCTCGACGGGTATCAGACCTGCGCGCTGATCAAGGGCAACCAGAAGTTCAAGTCGACGCCAGTGATCATGCTGTCCTCCAAGGACGGCCTTTTCGACAAGGCGCGCGGCCGGATCGTCGGCTCCGAGCAGTACCTCACCAAGCCATTCACACGTGAAGAGCTGCTGGGCGCGATCCGAACGTACGTCAACGCCTGACCGGGGGGCAGGCACAACATGGCTCGAATTCTGCTGATCGAGGACTCGCCGACCGACAGGGCGGTCTTCACCCAGTGGCTGCAGCGCGGTGGGCACCAGGTGCTCCTCGCCACCAACGCCGAGGACGGGCTGGAACTGGCGCGCAAGCAGCTGCCGGACCTGATCCTGATGGACGTGGTCCTGCCTGGCATGAACGGGTTCCAGGCCACGCGCGCGCTGACCCGGGACGACGCGACCAGCAAGATCCCGGTGCTGATCGTCAGCACCAAGAGCATGGAAACCGACCGGGCCTGGGGCATGCGCCAGGGCGCGGTCGACTACGTGGTCAAGCCGCCGCGCGAGGAAGACCTCCTCGAGCGCATCAAACAGCTGGTAGCCGCCTGACATGCGTACCCCGTTCGACATCCTCGCCGACTACGAATCGCGCAGCCTGGCCCATGCGGTGCAGCTGCCCTCGCGCGAGCTCGGGCCGGAGACGTGGCGCGGCGTGGGCTACCGCATCGGCGACCACCGCCTGGTCTCGCAGTTCGGCGAGGTGGTCGAAATCCTGTCGATGCCGCCGGTGACCCCCGTCCCCGGCGCGCAGCCGTGGCTGCTGGGCATCGGCAACCTGCGCGGCAACCTGTTCCCGGTGGTCGACCTGAAGCTGTTCCTGGAGGGCGAGCGCACCGTGCTGCACGAGGGCCAGCGCGTGCTGGTCATGCGCCAGCAGGGTGGCGACGTGGCGCTGACCATCGACGAGCTCTACGGCCAGCGCAGCTTCGGCGAGGAGCAGGCGATCGACCCGGCGCCGCTGGCGCAGGGCCGCTACGCGCACTTCATCGAACGTGCCTTCCACAGCGACGACGCCGACTGGGGCGTGTTCTCGCTGTCACGCCTGGCACGCACCCCCGAATTCCGCCACGCCGCCGCGTAAGCGCAGCGGCCGGCTTTACCGCATCGAGGTCGAGCAAGCATGAGCACCACTCCGGACTCCTCCAAGGCCAGCCGCACGGGTGGCAGCACCGGCTTCTGGCTGGTGCTGCTCATCCTCTCGGTCATCGTCCTCGGCCTGAACACCGGCGTGAGCCTCTGGCAGGGCAACCGCCTGGCCGGCGCCAGCACCGGCGCCGCCGACCTGCAGGTGCTGTCGCAGCAGCTGGCCAACCAGGGTCGCGACGCGGTGGGCGGCAACGCCGAGGCGTTCAAGGATTTCCGCCAGACCAAGACCCGCGTCGAGACCACGGTGCAGGAGTTGCAGTCGCGCTTCGGCGCCGAGCCGGGCGTGTCCGGGCAGCTGGCCGACCTGGTCAAGGTGTGGCGCCCGCTGGGCGAGAACGCCGACCAGATCGTCGCCTCCGAACCGGCGGTGCTGGCGCTGGCCGGCAACGCCGACCGCTTCACCGGCCGCGTCCCGCAGCTGCAGGCGCAGCTGAACGAAGTGGTCCGCGCGATGACCGCCGGCGGCGCGCCCGCCTCGCAGGTGTTCAGCGCGCTGCAGCAGGTCGTGGTCGCGGGCACCATGGCCCGCCGCGTGACCGAAATCCGCGCCGGTGGTCCCGGCGCCTCCTCCGCGGGCGACGCGCTGGCGCGCGACGCGGTGGTATTCGGCCAGGTGCTCGAAGGCCTGACCAAGGGCAACGAGGAACTGGGCGTGGCCCCGGTCCGCAACGCCGCCGCGCTGGCCGCGCTGGAGCAGTCGCAGAAGCTGTGGGCCGAGATGCGCACCGACCTGGACGCGATCCTGGCGAGCTCACGCAACCTGTTCGCCGCGCAGGCCGCGGCCTCCAGCCTGGTGGCCGGTTCGGGCGGGATGCTGGATTCGAGCAAGAAGCTGTTCGACGCGTTCGCGGCGTTCGGTTCGGTGCGCGACACCCGCATCTTCCCGAACTTCTGGATCGGCGCCGGCTCCGGCTTCATCGCCCTGCTGTCGCTGACCCTCTACATCGTCGCCACCGTGCGCAGCCGCCAGCGCGAACAGGAACAGCGCTACCAGGCGCAGGTGGAATTCAACAGCCGCAACCAGCAGGCGATCATGCGGCTGCTGGACGAAATCAGCTCGCTGGGTGAAGGCGACCTGACGGTGAAGGCGTCGGTGACCGAGGACATGACCGGCGCGATCGCGGACGCCATCAACTACGCCGTGGACGAGCTGCGCCACCTGGTGACCACGATCACCGAGACCTCGGTGCAGGTCGCGGCCTCGTCGCAGGAGACCCAGGCCACCGCGCTGCAGCTGGCCGAGGCGTCCAACCACCAGGCCGAGCAGATCAACGCCGCCTCCGAGCGGATCAACGAAATCGCGGCGAGCATCGAACAGGTGTCGCGCAACTCCACCGAATCGGCGGAAGTGGCGCAGCGCTCGGTGGTCATCGCGGCCGAGGGTGCCGGCGTGGTGCGCGAGACCATCCAGGGCATGGACCAGATCCGCGACCAGATCCAGGAGACCTCCAAGCGCATCAAGCGCCTGGGCGAATCGTCCCAGGAGATCGGCTCGATCGTGGAACTGATCAACGACATTTCCGAACAGACCAACATCCTGGCGCTCAACGCGGCCGTGCAGGCCGCGGCGGCGGGCGAGACGGGCCGCGGCTTCGCGGTGGTGGCGGACGAAGTGCAGCGACTGGCGGAACGCACCTCCAACGCGACCAAGCGAATCGAAGGCCTGGTCCAGGCGATCCAGGCCGACACCAACGAGGCGGTCAGCTCGATGGAGCAGACCACCGCCGAGGTGGTGTCCGGTGCCCGCCTGGCCGAGGACGCCGGTACCGCGCTGACCGAGATCGAGCGCGTGTCGAACGACCTCAACGAACTCATCAAGAACATCTCCGTCGCGGCGCAGCAGCAGGCAGGCGCCGCCGCCGACATCACCAAGACGATGGAAGTGGTGCGGCAGATCTCCGGCCAGACCTCGCGGGGCGCGGGTCAGACGGCGGATTCGATCGGACACCTGGCTCAGCTGGCGGCGGACCTGCGTCGCTCGGTGGCCGACTTCAAGCTGCCGGCCTGATTGGCGCGCGACGGGGGAAAGAGCCAATGACGGGTCGTAACATGCGCACGCAGGGATGCCGCCCGGAGGAACGCCGATGAGCGCCCTTCGCGATGCGATGAGCCATGCCGTGCTGGGCTGGGTGAAGCCCGAGCTCGACGAGACGCTGCGCCAGGCGCGCAACGAGATCGAGGCGTTCGTCGAGGATCCGGCCGATACCAGCCGGATGCGTTTCTGTGCCGGTTACCTGCACCAGGTGCAGGGCACGCTGCGCATGGTCGAGCTGTACGCCCCGGCGATGGTGGCCGAGGAACTGGAGCTGCTGGCCCAGGCGGTGCAGCAGGGCGCGGCCAACGACCGCGACGAGGCCTGCGCCACGCTGATGCGCGGCACCGTGCTGCTGCCCGACTACCTGGAGCGCCTGCAGAACGGCCACCGCGACATCCCGATCGTGCTGCTGCCGCTGCTCAACGACATCCGCGCCGCGCGCGGGGCCGCCGGCCTCAACGAGAGCGTGCTGTTCGCGCCCGACCTGACCCGGCCGCTGCCGGAGCAGGTGCCGCAGGCTTCGCAGCTGCCGTGGATCCAGCGCCAGGACAAGGTCGCCGCCGCGCAGGCCCGCTTCGAGCAGGCGCTCGCGGCCTGGCCGGAGCAGGGCGGTCCCGCCGATCCGGCGGCGCTGGCCCAGGCCGCCGGCGAGCTGCTGGAGAACGCCCGCCACGACACCACCCGGCGCATGCTGTGGGTGGTGTCCTCGACCGCCGACGCGCTGCGCGACGGCGCGCTGCCGTCGTCCGACGCGCTGCGCTCGGCCTTCGCCGGCGTCGCCCGCGCGCTGCGCCAGGCCTACGAGGACGAATCCGCGCTGACCGCGTCGCAGGGCGCGGCCAGCCAGGAACCGACCCGCCAGCTGCTGTACGTGGTCGCGCAGGCGCGCGCCACGCACCCGGCGCTGGACGCGCTGCGCCAGGCCTTCGACCTGGACGCGCTGGCCCCGACCGAAGCCGAACTCGATCACGCCCGCGGCAGCCTCTCCGGCCGCAACCGCGAGCTGCTGAACACCGTCGGCACCGTGGTCAAGGAAGAGCTGCTGCGGGTGAAGGACGCGCTCGACCTGCACTTGCGCACCGGCGGCGATCCGGGCGCGCTGCAGCCGCAGGTCGGCGACCTGGCCAACGTTGCCGACACCCTCGGCATGCTCGGCCTGGGCGTGGCCCGCGACGTCGTGCTGCAGCAGCGCGACACGCTCGATGCCATCGTCCGCGGCGAACAGCCGGCGAGCGAAAGCGCGCTGCTGGACATCGCCGGCGCACTGCTCTACGTCGACGCTTCGCTGGACGACCAGGTCTCGCGCCTGGGCGCGCCGGGCGAGGACTCGCGCGAGGATGCCTCGGCCGCCGCCGAGACGTTGCGCACCCTCGAGGTGCTGGCGCAGGAGGCGATCGCCAACTTCGCCGCCGCCCGCGAACACTTCGTCGCCTTCATCGAGACCAACTGGGAGCACGAGCGCCTGGCCGACGTGCCGCGCCTGCTGTCCGAAGTCTCCGGTGCGCTGCGCATCCTCGACCTGCCGCAGCCGGCCGACTACCTGGAAGGCGTGCGCCGCTACATCGGCACCGAGCTGCTGCTGCGCCACCGTGTGCCCAGCGGCCGCCAGCTCGACACCCTGGCCGATGCCATGGCCAGCCTCGAGTACTACCTCGAAGCGCTGCGCGACCGTCGCCCGAACCGCGACGAGATCCTCGAGATCGCGCGCAGCAGCCTGGAAAGCCTGCATTACTGGCCGCTGCCGGACGAGCCCGGGCCGGTCGCGCCGGTGGTCGAACCGGCCGCCGTGGTCGCGGTGCCCGCCGCAACGGCACCCGAGCCGGTCGCGCCGGCCGCTGCGTCTCCGTGGGATCCGGTCGCCGCCGAGGCGGCCAGCCTCGCTCCGCAGCCGGAAGCGCTGGAGCTGCCGCCGCTGCAGGTGGACCTGCCGGCGGTGGAGCCGGCTGCCGTGCAGGCGCCGGATGCCGGCGCGGTCGCGGCGCAATGGACCAGTTTCGATCCTGTTGCCGCCGAGGCCGGCGACGCGCCGGCCTCCGCCGATGCGGCGCCGCAGGCGCCGGCCGCGGAGGAGAAGCCCTCCTGGCTCAACGTGAGCATGAAGGTCGAGCCGGAAGTGCACCTGGGCCAGGTGTTCGAGGCCAGCAACAGCCGCCTCGAAGTGGATGGCGATTCGACCACGCTGATCGCCGAGATCACCACGGCCGCGGCCCACCTGGACGCGCCGCTGCCGGCGGGCCCGGCCACCGCGGAACCGGCGGTCGCGGAAGTCGCGCCGGCTGCGGCCGCCGGAATCCCGGCCGCGCCGGTCGCGCCCACGGGCGCGACGCTCGGCGGCTTCGACGAAGCCGAGGACATCGACGCCGACATCCGCGAGGTGTTCCTCGAGGAGTTCGAGGAAGAGCGCGGCAACCTGGCGCGGATGGTCCCGGAGTGGCTGCAGGCGACCGACGACCTGGAACGCCTGCGTCCGATCCGCCGCGTGTTCCACACCCTCAAGGGCAGCGGCCGCCTGGTCGGCGCGCGCGCCCTGGGCGAGTTCAGCTGGAAGATCGAGGGCATGCTCAACCGCGTGCTCGACGGCACCCGTCCGCCGAGCCCGGCGGTGCAGGCGATGGTGCAGCTGGCCTGCGGCACGCTGCCGCAGTTCGACGCCGCGCTGCGCGGCGTGGCCAGCGTCCAGGCCGACATCCACGCCATCGAGGCGGTGGCCGAGCGCATCGCCGCCGGCGAGGAAGCCTTCTACTCGGCGCCGGCCGCGGCCGCGCCGGTGGCCGCCGAGGCGGCCGCCGAAGCCGCGCCGGCCGCTGTGGCCAGCGAACAGGTGCACGAGGGCACGCCGGCGTCGGTCGACAGCGTCCTGCGCGAGATCCTCGAGGCCGAGGTCGCCCAGCACCTGGAAACCGTCGACGCGTGGCTGGCGGAAGCTCGCCCGGCCCCGGTCGCGGCCACCGACGCGCTGCTGCGCGCGATCCACACCATGAACGGCGCGTTCGCGATGACCGACGTGCCGGAGATCACCACGGTCACCGACCCGGCCGAAACCTTCGTCAAGCGTTCGCTGGCCGCCACAGCCGTGCCGTCGGCCGACGCGGTCGACGCGCTGGCCTCGATGGCCGCCGCGATCCGCACCTGCGTCGCCGCGCTGCAGGCCGAGTCGCCGCGCATCCCCAGCTTCGCCGTGCTGTCGGCGCGCCTGCGCACCCTGGCCGACTCGCTGCCCGAGGCGCGCTGGCCGCAGGTGGCCGACGTCGAGGCGCCGATGGAAGAGCCGGTGGCGGTGGCCGACGACCTCACCGCGGTCGACGACCTGAGCACCTACTTCGATCCGGCCCAGCTGGACGAGGTTGCCGCCGTGCTGCCGGGCGCGCCGCTGGCGACTGCCGATGCCGATACCACCATGCCGGTCGAAGAGGCCAGCGCGATGGCTTTCGACCTGGCCTCCGTGGCGGAAGATGCCGACACCGCAACGCCGGTCGAGGCATTCGAGCCGGCGCTGGCGGATATCGACCTGGCCGGCATCGAGACCGCCTTGGCGTCCAGCGATGAAACCGGGGCGGTCGAAGCCGCCGGCGTCGACACCGTCGAGGTCGCGCAGGACGCCGCGGCCGAAGCGACCGGCGTGGAGGCGGCCGAGGCCGGCTCCATCGAGTTCGAATCCATCACCTGGGAAGCCGGGCCGGTCGCCGCCGTGGCGGACGAAACCCCGGCGCCGGAGTACGTCGCCGCGGAAACGCTGGCGGAGCCGGAAGAGGTCCAGGCCGAAGCCGTTGCCGACGCAGGCCTGGTGGCCGTCGACGCGACGCAGGACATGGCGGAGGAGCTTGCCGCCGGCTTCGAGGACGAAGCCGAGGCCGCCGCCGTCGAGCCCGAAGCCGTCGAAGCCGCTGCGGCCGCCGAAGCGGTCGAGGTTGCCGGCCTGGAAACCGGCTTCGTCGAGCTCGAAGCCGCCGAGGTGGTGGCGACCGGCGCGGTCGAAGCCGCCGAGGCTGTCGAAGGCACCGGAGCCGCCGACGCCATCGAAGCGGTCGAGGCCGTGGAGGCCGTCGAACCCGCGGAGGCCGTCGAAGCCGTCGAAGCGCAGCCCGAAGCCGCAGGCCCGGGCGAGGCCGCCGAACCCGTCGTTGCCGACGAGGTGCTGGCCGAGGCGCCCGCGGCCGAGGCATCCGCCCCGGTTCCGGAAAGCGTCGAGGCCGCAACGCCGGCCGAAGCGCCTGCGCCCGCCGTCGAACTGCCGGCCCTGGGCGAACCGGTACCGGTGGAGGCGCCGCTCGCGATGGAGGACGGGGTCGACGCCGACGCGCCGATGCTCGACTTCAACGAGCTGGACCGCGACCTCGTCGACATCTTCGTCGAGGAGGGCGTGGACCTGCTCGACCACATCGATGGCCTGATCCAGGAGCTGCGCGCCGACACCGGCGCCCGCGAGACGATCATCAGCCTGCAGCGCGACCTGCACACGCTGAAGGGTGGCGCGCGCATGGCCGGCATCACCACCATCGGCGACCTCGGCCACATCATCGAATCGCTGCTGGAAGCGGCCGCCGAGCACCGCACCGAGCTGGGCCGCGGCGACATCCAGCTGCTGGAGCGCGGCTTCGACATGCTGCACCGCCTGCTGCAGCAGACCCGTGCGCACCGCGCGACGAAGATGCCGCAGGCGCTGATCGACCAGTTCGAAGCGCGCCTGCGCGGCGAACCGCTGCCGGCTTCGGTGCCGGCAGCGGCCCCCGCGCCGGCCCCGGCCGCGCCCCAGTCCGCCACCCCGGTGGCCGGGGCCGAGGCTGCGGAGGCGAAGCCATCGCCGGTCGTGCCGTTCCCGGTGCGTCAGCCGGCCGCGCAGAAGCCGCTGTCGGCGCCGCTGGAGGACGACCGCCAGCACGCCGCGACCGAGGAAGGCCTGGCCCGCGCGCCGCAGGAACAGGTGCGCGTGCGCGCCGACCTGCTCGACAACCTGGTCAACCACGCCGGCGAAGTGGCGATCTACCGCTCGCGCCTGGAGCAGCAGCTGGGCGCGTTCCGCGCGGCGATGGCCGAGCTGGACCGCACCAACGCCCGTCTGCGCGACCAGCTGCGCCGCCTGGACCTGGAAACCGAGGCGCAGATCGTCGCCCGCTACCAGCGCGAACAGGACAGCGCCGACCCGACCTTCGACCCGCTGGAGCTGGACCGCTTCTCCACGCTGCAGCAGCTCAGCCGCGCGCTGAACGAATCGGCGGCCGACTTGACCGGCCTGCAGGGCGTGCTCGACGACCTGGCCCGCCAGTACGACGTGCTGCTGCAGCAGCAGTCGCGCGTCAGCTCGGAGCTGCAGGACGGCCTGATGAGCGCGCGCATGGTGCCGTTCGACAGTATCGTGCCGCGCCTGCGCCGCGTGGTCCGCCAGTCCGCGCACGACACCGGCAAGCAGGTGCAGCTGCGCCTGGACGGCACCCACGGCGAACTCGACCGCAACGTGCTCGACCGCATGGTCGCGCCGCTGGAGCACATGCTGCGCAACTCGGTCGCGCATGGCCTGGAAACCCCGGCCGACCGCCGCGCCGCGGGCAAGGACGAGGAAGGCACGATCACCATCGCCCTGCGCCACGAGGGTTCGGAAATCGTGCTGCAGGTGTCGGATGACGGCCGCGGCCTGGACCGCGCCGCGATCCGTCGCCGTGCCGAACAGCGCGGCCTGATCCGGCCGGGCGCCGAGCTGACCGACGCCGAGCTGGACTCGGTGATCTTCGAGTCCGGCTTCACCACCGTCGAGAAGGCCAGCCAGCTGGCCGGCCGCGGCGTGGGTATGGACGTGGTCCGCAACGAAGTGCGCCAGCTGGGTGGTTCGGTCGACATCCGTTCGACCACCGGCCAGGGCGTCACGTTCACCCTGCGCCTGCCGCAGACGCTGGCGGTCACCCAGGCGGTGTTCGTGCAGATCGGCGACACCACCTACGCGGTACCGGTGGCCTCGGTCTCCGGTATCGGCCGCATCTCGCGCGAGCGCTTCGAGGCCGGCACCGGCGGCTACCGCTATGCCGGCGAGGAGTACGCGCTGCATGACCTCGGCCTGCTCGTCGGCCAGGGTCCGGCCAAGGCCGAAGGCCAGCCGCAGGTCCCGCTGCTGCTGGTCCGCGCCGGCGACCTGCGCGCGGCCGTGGCGATCGACCAGGTGATCGGCAACCGCGAAATCGTGGTCAAGCCGGTCGGCCTGCAGATCTCCTCGGTGCCGGGCATCTACGGTGCGACGATCACCGGCGACGGCCGCGTGGTCGTCATCCTCGACGTCGCCCCGCTGGTGCGTCGCCACCTGGCGCAGCCGGAGCGTCCGGCCGCCCAGGTCGACACGCAGCAGCAGCGCCACGTGCCGCTGGTGATGGTGGTCGACGACTCGCTGACCATGCGCAAGGTCACCGGACGCGTGCTGGAACGCCACAACTTCGAGGTGGTCACCGCGCGCGACGGCATCGAGGCGCTGGAACGGCTCGAGGAGCGCGTGCCCGACCTGATGCTGCTGGACATCGAGATGCCGCGCATGGACGGCTACGAGCTGGCCACCGCCATGCGCGCCGATACCCGCTTCCGCGACGTGCCGATCGTGATGATCACGTCGCGTACCGGCGAGAAGCACCGCCAGCGCGCCTTCGAGATCGGCGTGCAGCGGTACCTGGGCAAGCCGTACCAGGAGCTGGACCTGATGCGTAACGTGTATGACCTGCTGGGGATCGCCCGTGCACGTGGCTGACGAGCGCAAGGCGGTTGCCCTGCTGGCGCGCGCGGGCCAGGCCCGCGACCGCCTGCGCGAGGCGCTGGACGCGGCCGGCGCGCGGGTGGTGCTGGAAGAAGACCCGACCGTGCTCGACGCGGCCACCTTCGCCGCGGCCGCGCCGCAGGCGGCGCTGGTGGCGCTGGAGCCGGCGGTGGAAGACGCGCTGGTCGCCCTCGAGCCGGCGCTGGAAGCCCCGGGCCTGCTGGTGATCTTCGACGAAGCCGACCTGGCCGCGTGTCGCGACGGCTGGGAAGCGCAGCGCTGGATCCGCCACCTGGCGGCCAAGCTGCACGGGCACGACGACGTGCTGCCGCCGGGCCCGGAGCAGGATTTCGTGATCGACCTGCAGCCGGGCCATCCGGTGACGCCGGCGCAGCTGCACGCGGACGATCCGTTCGAGGCCTACCTGGCCGAGGCGACCGCGCGTGCCGGCGGCCTGCCGCAGGACCGGCCCGGCGAAACGCCGGCGGTGGCCGAGCCTTCGTTCGCCTACGAGCTGCCGGTGGAGGACGCGCCCAGGCCGCCGCCGCTGCCGCCGGCGCATGCGTGGACGCTGGCCGACGATCCGGTGGTGGCTGAGAGCAGGCCACGCGCCGAGGCCGTGTCGCCGCCGATCGATTTCTCCGGGCTCGAGCTGGCGCCGCTGGAACCGGAAACCCCGGCGGCGACGGTGCCGGGCGCGGTGCTGGTCGTGGCCGGCATCGGCGGGCCGGACGCGGTGCGCCGGCTGCTGACTGCGCTGCCGCAGGAGTTCAGCCGCCCGCTGCTGGTGCAGTTGCGCCTGGATGGCGGCCGCTACGACAACCTGGTCAAGCAGCTGGGGCGCGTGTCGCAGCTGCCGGTGGCCATGGCGATGCCTGGCGACGCGGTCGCCGCGGCGACGGTGTACGTGCTGCCCGACGGCGTCGGCATCGAGGCGCGCGACGGCGGCCTGGCCTTCGTCGACGGCGGTGGCGATCCGCTCGAGGTGCTGCCGCCGGCGGAAAGCGCGGTGATCGTGCTCAGCGGCGCCGAAACCGGGCGGGTCGAACTGATGCTGGGCCTGGCCAGCCGCGGCGGGCATGTGGCCGGCCAGGCGCTGGAGGGATGCTACGACGCGACGGCGGTGAAGCTGCTGGCCGCCGCGGGCATCGAACTCGGAACGCCGGCGCAGCTGGCCGAGCAGCTGGCCGCGCGCTGGAACTGACCGGCGCGCGCCTTTCAAGGAACACGGAACCATGGGCTACAACAGCGACGAAATCCGCGGCGTACTGGTGCAGGTCGGCGAAGAGCGCCTGCTGCTGCCGAACGCGACGGTGGCCGAGGTGCTTGCCCGCGTGGCGGTGGAACCGATCGAGGGCGCGCCGCACTGGCTGGCGGGCCAGATCTCCTGGCACGGCTGGCACGTGCCGCTGGTCTCGTTCGCGCGGCTGGCGTCGCTGGGCGACGAGCCGGTCCAGCGCAACAACCGCGTCGTGGTGCTGAAGGCGCTGGGCAACAACGAGGCGATGCCGTACTTCGCGCTGCTGACCGCCTCCTTCCCGCAGCTGGCCTCGGTGGCCCGCGACAGCCTGCTGGCCGATGCGTCCGAGGAAGACCTGCCGCGCGGCGTGCAGATGCGCGTGCTGCTGGGCGACCAGAGCGCGCTGCTTCCCGACCTGGAAGGCCTCGAGCGCACGATCGCCGAGGCGCTGGCGACGGTTACCGTCCCCGCCTGACGCGCTCTTCATCCCGCTTCACCGGAAGAGGGCCAGGGGAGAGGGCCGGGCACCGGCATGCGGGCCTGTCCGCAGCCAGGCGCACTTCCGGCGATCCTGACCCTGACACTGTCGAGGCGCGGCTTCGCCGCGCCGGCACAGCTGGAACCGCCACAGCCACGGCAACAGCCACAACGTTGGGCTCCGGACGGAGCCGCGGCAGCGTGGGGGCGCCAGAACTGGATGTGCGCGCTACCACGGCTTCGGTACTTCGAGATTGCGGCTTGGTTCTTCCTGCCGCCTTCTCCCTTCGCTGTTGTAGAGCGGGGCTCGCCCCGCTGCTTTCACGCGTCCCGGGACATCCAGCGTGGGAAACGGGCGAGCCCGACCCTACAGGTCGCCGAAGCGGGCCTGCAGGGCGGCGATCGCGGCCAGGCCGGCGGTTTCGGTGCGCAGGATCCGCGGCCCCAGCTGCAGGCCGGTGAATCCGGCGGTGCGCAGCACCTCGCGGTCGCGCGGCGACCAGCCGCCCTCGGGGCCGATCGCGATCCACACGGTCGCGCTGGCCGGACGTTCGAGGCTGTCCGCCCGCTGCTCGCCCTGCGGATCGAGGACCAGGCGCAGGCCTTCTCCTTGCAATGACCGTGCGGCGACGTCCAGCGTGGCGGGCGCGGCGACCTCCGGCACCCGGGCGCGGCCGGACTGTTCGCAGGCCGATTCGACCACGCTGCGCCAGTGCGCCAGGCGCTTCTGCGCCCGTTCGGGATCCAGCCGCACCTCGGTGCGCTCGCCGGACACCGGCAGCACCGCGGCCACGCCCAGCTCGGTGGCCTTCTGCAATACCAGGTCCATCTTTTCGCCGCGGGCGATGCCTTGCAGCAGCACGATCCGCAGCGGCGATTCGTTGTCGACCGCGCTGGCCGACAGCACCTCCGCGCGCACCTCGCGCTTGCCGACCGCCGCCAGCCGCGCGGCGTAGTCGTGGCCGTCGCCGTTGAACAGCACGCAGGCGTCGCCCTCGCGCAGGCGCAGGACGCGGGCCAGGTGGCTGGCGGCGCGTTCGGGCAGGACCACGTCGCTGCCCGGGTGCAGCGGCAGGTCGACGTGGCAGCGGGTCAGGCGCATGCGGTGGCTTCCTCGATGGCTTCGCCGGTGGCTTCGGCGAGCAGTTGCAGTTGCGCCTCGTCGACGCAGTAGGGGGGCATCCAGTACAGCACGTCGCCCAGCGGGCGCAGCAGGACGCCGCGCTCGAGCGCGGCGCGATAGGCGCGCAGGCCGATCCGCAGCGTGGGATCGAACGGCACCTCGCGCTGGCCGTCGCGGGTGAGTTCGAAGGCGACCACCATCCCGGCCTGGCGTACTTCGGCCACGTGCGGCAGGGCAGCCAGCGGCGCGGCCAGCCGGGCCATGCGCGCGGCGGTGGCGCGGTTGCGCTCGAGCACGCCATCGCTTTCGAAGATGTCCAGCGAGGCCAGCGCGGCGGCGCAGGCCAGCGGGTTGCCGGTGTAGCTGTGCGAATGCAGGAACGCGCGCTCGCGCGAGTCGTCCAGGAAGCCGTCGTAGGTGGCCCGGGTGGCCAGCACCGCGGCCAGCGGCAGGAAGCCGCCGGTCAGGCCCTTGGAGACGCACATCAGGTCGGGCATGACCCCGGCCTGCTCGAAGGCGAACAGGGTGCCGGTGCGGCCGAAGCCGGTGGCGATCTCGTCGGCGATGAGGAAGGCGCCATTGGCATCGCACAGCTCGCGGACCCGGCGCAGGTACACCGGGTCGTGCATGCGCATGCCGCCGGCGCACTGCAGGCGCGGCTCGACGATGACCGCGCAGATTTCGCCGGGGTGCTGGTCGAACAGGTCGGCCAGTGCGTCCGCGGCGCGCAGTGCCCGCTGCGCCGGGGTTTCCCCGGGGGAAGCGAGCCAGGCATCGGGGGAGGGCGCGAACAGGGCCTCGGCCAGCAGCGGCGCGTAGGTGCGCCGGTACAGCGGGATGTCGCCGACCGCCAGTGCGCCCAGGGTCTCGCCGTGGTAGCCGTTCTCCAGGGCGACGAAGCGGGTGCGCTGCGGTTCGCCGCGGTTGCGGAACCAGTGGAAAGCCATCTTCAGCGCGACCTCGACCCCGGCCGAGCCGTTGTCGGCGTAGAACACCTTCGCCAGGGGTTCGCGGCCGGGCTGGCGCGGGGCGATGGCCAGCAGCCGCTCGGCCAGCTCCACCGCCGGCGCGTGCGAGAAGCCGGCCAGGATCACCTGTTCCAGCGAGCGCGCCTGGCGGGCGATGGCCTCGGCGATGCGCGGTTCGGCGTGGCCGTGCAGGTTGGTCCACCAGCTGCTGATGCCGTCCAGGTAGCGGCGCCCGTCCTGGCCGACCAGCCACGCGCCTTCGCCGCGGGCGATGGGCACCAGCGGCAGCACGTCCGGGTGCTCGCGCATCTGCGTGCAGGGGTGCCAGAGCACGGCCAGGTCGCGCGTGCGCCACGCATCGGCAGCCAGCGCCGCGTCCGGGTCTGCTAGCATTCGGGATTCATGAGTACGTCCGTGCATCCCGCCATGATATCGGTCGCGTCCCGGCCCCGCCGCGGGACCCGTTCATGAGCCGCCGGCTTCCCCTCATCCATGGCACCACGGTGGAGGACGCGGGTCCCTACCGCCTCGAGCGCCTGGACCTGGAGTTCTCCAACGGCGAACGCCGCCGCTTCGAGCGCATGGTCAGCCGTGGCCACGGCGCGGTGGTGGTGGTGCCGATGCTCGACGAGGAGACCGTGCTGCTGGTGCGCGAATACGCCGCCGGCGTGCACCGCTATGAACTGGGCCTGGTCAAGGGCCGCATCGATGCCGGCGAGACCCCGGAGCAGGCCGCCGACCGCGAACTGAAGGAAGAGGCCGGCTACGGCGCGCGGCGCATCGACGTGCTGCGCGGCCTCACCCTCGCGCCGACCTACATGAGCCACGTGTCCTGGCTGGTGCTGGCGCGCGACCTCTATCCCGAGAGGCTTCCCGGCGACGAGCCGGAGGAGCTCGAAGTCATTCCCTGGAAGTTGCAGGAACTGGAAAAGCTGATGCTGCGCGAAGATTTCTCCGAGGGCCGCTCGCTGGCGGCGCTGTTCATCGCCCGCTCCTGGCTGGCCGCGCAATGATCCGCATCACCGCGGACCTGCGCGAAACGGTCATCGCCATCGCCCGCCAGGCCGGCGCGGCGATCATGGAAATCTACGCCGCCGGTTTCGAGGTCTCGCAGAAGGACGACGCCAGCCCGCTGACCGCCGCCGACCTGGCCGCGCACCGGATCATCGTCGAGGGCCTGGAACGGCTGACGCCGGACGTGCCGGTGCTGTCGGAGGAATCGGCCGGGGTGCCGTGGGACACGCGCCGGCACTGGGCCACCTACTGGCTGGTCGATCCGCTTGATGGCACCCGCGAATTCGTCAAGCGCAACGGCGAGTTCACCGTGAACATCGCCCTGATCCACCACCACGTACCGGTGCTGGGCGTGGTCCAGGCGCCGGTGGGCGGACAGGTGTGGCACGCCGTGCGCGGCGAGCAGGCCTACCGCCGCGACGGCCATCGCGACACCCAGCTGAAGACCCGTTCCCCGGCCACCGCGCCGCTGAAGGTCGCCGCCAGCCGGTCGCACCGCGACGCCCGCACCCAGGGCGTGCTCGAGCGCATGGGCGGGATCGAGGAGATGTCGCTGGGCTCGTCGCTGAAGTTCTGCCGCATCGCCGAGGGCGGGCTGGACGTGTATCCGCGCTTCGGCCCGACTTCCGAGTGGGACACGGCCGCCGCGCAGTGCGTGCTGCATTCGGCAGGCGGCGTGCTGCTGGCCGCCGACACCGGCAAGCCGTTCCGCTACAACCGCCGCGAATCCCTGCTCAACGGCGACTTCATCGCCCTGGGCGACCCGGACCTGCCCTGGCGCGACTGGCTCTGACCGCGGCGCCGCCCGTCGACCACGGGCGCGCGGCGGCGACGCG
The DNA here is from genome assembly GCF_000513995.1 of Pseudoxanthomonas sp. J35. Lineage (GTDB taxonomy): Bacteria > Pseudomonadota > Gammaproteobacteria > Xanthomonadales > Xanthomonadaceae > Pseudoxanthomonas. The sequence goes on along the minus strand of NZ_AZVB01000002.1, from coordinate 102,370 downwards.
TGGCGCCACCCCCAAGCTGGAGCCCGACCGCATGCAACCCGAACGCCCGATCGACCGCCTGCTCCGGATCATGGCGAAGCTGCGCGATCCGGACGGCGGCTGCCCGTGGGACCTGGAGCAGGACTTCTCCACGATCGCCCCGTACACGATCGAGGAGGCCTACGAGGTCGCCGACGCGATCGACCGCGGCGACCTGCGCGCGCTGAAGGACGAACTGGGCGACCTGCTGCTGCAGGTGGTGTTCCATGCGCAGATGGCGCGCGAGCAGGGCGCGTTCGGCTTCGACGACGTGGCCGAGGCGATCTCGGAGAAGATGGTGCGCCGGCACCCGCACGTGTTCGGCGACGCCAGCTTCGCCGATGCCGAGGAGCAGACGCTCAACTGGGAGCAGATCAAGCGCGCCGAGCGCGAGGCTGCCGGCGAGGCCGACACCTCGGCGCTGGCCGGCATTTCCCGCGGCCTGCCGGAATGGCAGCGCGCGGTGAAGCTGCAGTCGCGCGCCGCGCGCGCCGGCTTCGACTGGCCGGGCCCGGAGCCGGTGATCGCCAAGCTGCACGAGGAGATCGAGGAAGTGCGCGCCGAGTTCGCCCGTGGCGACGTGGCGGCCAACCGCGAGCGCCTCGAGGACGAGATCGGCGACCTGCTGTTCGTCGCCGCCAACCTGGCGCGGCACGCCAGGGTCGACGTCGGCGCCGCGCTGCGCCGGGCCAACCTCAAGTTCGAGCGCCGCTTCCGCGCGATGGAACAGCTGGCCGAGGCCGATGGCACGCCGTTGCCGACGCTCGACCTGGCCGCGCAGGAAGGGTACTGGGAGCGCGCCAAGCGGCGCGAACGCGGCCAGCCGGACTGAGCCGGTGGCGACCTTCCTGCTGTTCGCCCTGACCGCGCTGGCCGAGATCGGCGGCTGCTGGCTGGTGTGGTCGTGGCTGCGCAACGGCGGCAGCGCCTGGCTGCTGCTGCCGGCCGCCGCCAGCCTGGCCCTGTTCGCCTGGCTGCTGAGCCTGCACCCGACCGCGACCGGCCGCGTGTATGCGGCCTACGGCGGGGTCTACGTCAGCTTCGCCCTGGTGTGGCTGTGGGCGGTGGACGGGGTGAGGCCGACCCGCTGGGACCTGCTCGGGGCGGCGTTGTGCCTGGCCGGCATGGCGGTCATCATGTTCGCGCCGCGGCAGGGGTGAGCCGCGCCACCGGGAGGAGGATGCGATGGCCCGCTTCGCCAGCTTCCGCGAGTTCTACCCGTTCTACCTGTCCGAACACAGCAACCGCACCTCGCGCCGCCTGCACTTCATCGGCAGCTGCGGCGTGCTGGCGCTGGTGGCGGTGGCGATCGTCGACCGCAACGCGTGGTGGCTGCTGGCCGCGCTGTTCTGCGGCTACGGCTTCGCCTGGGTCGGGCACTTCTTCTTCGAGAAGAACCGGCCGGCGACCTTCCGCCACCCGTTCTATTCCTTCGCCGGCGACTGGGTGATGTTCAAGGACATCCTCGCCGGTAAAATCCCGTTCTGACGCCGCCGCGCGCTCAGCGTGGCAGCGGCGAGGGGCCCTCGTAGAACATCAGGAACGCCGCGCCCACGATCAGGGCGAAGGCGGCGTAGTGGTTCCACTTCAGCGGCTGGCCCAGGTACCAGGCCGAGAATCCGGCGAACACCACCAGGGTGATGATCTCCTGGAGGGTCTTGAGCTGGACCACCGAGTACACCGCGCTGCCCATGCGGTTGGCCGGCACCATCAGGCTGTACTCGAAGAAGGCGATGCCCCAGCTGACCACGATGGCCATGAACAGCGGCGCGCTCTTGTACTTGAGGTGGCCGTACCAGGCGAAGGTCATGAACACGTTGCTGGCCAGCAGCAACAGGACCGGGACGATGTAGCTGTGCAGGGGCAGGGCGGGCATGGCGACGATGCGCAGGCAAGGGAGCGCGCAGCATAAGCCAGCGCTCCCCGGCCCGCGCGGGTCAGCCCTGGCGCAGGGCCAGGGCCGGCGGCGTGCGCAGGATCCGGCGGGTGCCGGTCCAGCCGGCCAGCAGGCTCAGCGCCACGCCGAGGGCGCCGCCGGACAGCAGCGCCGGCCAGGGCGGCGACAGCGCCAGCTCGAACAGCTGCCGCGAGAGCAGCGTGCCGATCACCGCCGCCGCGCCCACCGCCAGCAGCGCGGCCAGCAGGCCCAGCGCGCCGAACTCCACCAGCACCGCGCCGCGCAGCTGGCCGTGGCGCGCGCCGAGCGTGCGCAGCACCGCGCTGTCGTAGCGGCGCTCGGCGGCGGTGGCCTGCAGTGCCGCCAGCAGGACCAGTACGCCGGCCGCCAGGCTGAAGCCCATCACCAGCTGCACCGCCTGCGAGACCCGCTCGATCACCTCGCGCACCCGCTGCAGGATCGCCTCGATCTCCAGCACCGAGACGTTGGGGAACTGGCGCGACAGCGGCGCCAGCGCGGAGGTGCCGCCGGACGGCAGGTGGAAGCTGGAGATCAGCCCGTGCGGCGCGTCGCCGACCGCCCCCGGGTTGAGCAGCAGGAAGAAGTTGACCCGGAACGAATCCCAGTCGGCCTTGCGCAGGCTGGTGACGGTGAAGCTGCGTTCCTCCTCGCCCAGGCGCAGGGTCAGGGTGTCGCCCAGGCCCACGCCGTAGCGCCGCGCCCAGCCTTCCTCGACCGAGGCCTCGGCCTCGACGCTGCCGGGCTCCCAGAAGCGGCCGGCGACCAGCGCGTTCGCCGGCGGGAAGGTGCTGCGCCAGGAGAAGTTGACCGGGCGGTTGCTGTCGTCCTCGGCCTCGTCGCCGGCCTGCGCCTGCTTCGGCGCCTGGCCGTTGATCGCGAGCAGCCGGCCGGTGGCGAACGGCTGCAGGTCCGGGTCGGCCACGCCCAGGCCGCGCAGCGCGGCGGTGACCGCATCGGCCTGGTCGCGCTGCACGTTGAGCAGGAAGTGGTTGGGCGTGTCCGGCGGCAGGCGGTCGCGCCACTGCCCGAGCAGGCCGGGGCCGATCACCGCCAGCAGGAGCAGGGCGCACAGCGACAGCGACAGGCCGACCAGCTGCACCACGGCCAGGCCGCGGCGCCGGGTCAGTGCGGCCAGGCCGAGCTTCCATGGGCCGCGCAGCCGGCCCTGCACGCGCCGCAACAGCCACAGCAGGCTGGCGCCGACGATCGCCGCCAGCAGCGCGAGCACGGCCAGTCCGCCAAGCACCCACAGCGCCAGGCGCAGGTCGCCGGTCACGTACACGGCCAGCGCCAGGGTCGCGCCCAGCGCGGCCACGTAGGCCAGCAGGGAGACCGGCGGCAGCGCGGCGAAGCTGCGGTTGAGCACGCGCATCGGCGGCACCCCACGCAGGCGCAGCAATGGCGGCAGGCCGAAACCAAGCAGGAGCAGCAGGCCGATGCCGGCGCCGCTGAGCACCGGCGTGGCCTGGGGCAGCGGCAGGCGGCCCGGGATCAGCCCGCCCAGCGCCTCGACCAGGGCCAGCTGCGCCAGCATGCCGACGCCGATCCCCAGCACGCAGGCCGGGATCGCGAGCAGCAGCAGTTGCAGCGCCAGCGCGGAAAGGATGTCGCGCTGGCGCGCGCCCAGGCAGCGCAGCACCGCCACCGTGTCGATCCGGCGCAGGGCGAAACGGTTCGCGGCGAGCGCGGTGGCCACGCCGGCCAGCAGCACGGCCAGCAGCGCCGACAGCGCCAGGAAGCGGCCGGCGCGGTCGAAGGAATCGCGCAGGCCGCGGCGCGCGTCCTCCAGGGTGACCAGGCGGGTGGCGCCGTCGAGCTGGGGGCGCAGCCAGTCGCCGAACCCGGCGATGCGATCGGCGTCGCCGGCGAACATCAGCCGGAACGAAGCGCGGCTGCCCGGGCCGAGCAGGCCATGGCGGTCGACGTCCTCGCGATGGACCAGCAGCGGCGGCGCCATCTGCAGCAGCTCGCCGGAGGCATCCGGTTCGGCCAGCAGCACGCCGGCGATGCGCAGCTGGCCGCTGCCGAACTCGACGTCGTCGCCGATGCGCACGCCCAGCGCATCCAGCAGGCGCGGATCGGCATACGCCTCGCCACGCGCCGGCGCGCCGGCGGGGCCGGCATCGAGGCCGGTGGCGTCGCGGGCCACGCGCAGTTCCCCGCGCAGCGGATAACCGTCGTCGACGCCTTTCACCGTGGCCATCTGGCTGGCCTCGCCATGGAACAGCACGCTGGGGAAGGCGACGATGCGCGCGCTGCGCAGGCCGCGGCGGCGCGCTTCCTCGGCGAAGTGCTCCGGCGGGTCCTCGCGCCCGCGCACGCCGAGGTCGCCGCCGATCACCTCGGCGGCGCTGGAGGCCAGGGCCAGGTTGACCCGGTCGACCAGGGTGCCGACCGCGGTCATCGCCGCCACGCCCAGCACCAGCGCGGCGACCACGGTCAGCAGGTCGCCAGCGAAGAACTCGCGGCGCAGCGAGCGCGTGGCATGGCGCAGCACGTTCATGCACGCGGCCCCGGGGCGAAGGCGTGCAGGCGCCCTCCGTCGAGGCGGTAGACGTGGCGGCAGCGCCGGGCCAGTTCGAGGTCGTGGGTCACCAGCACCAGGGTGGTGCGGTTGACCCGGTTCATCTCGAACAGCAGCTCGCTGACGTGCTGGCCGGTGGCCTGGTCGAGGTTGCCGGTGGGTTCGTCGGCGAACAGGATCCGCGGCCGGCCGACGAAGGCGCGGGCCAGGGCCACGCGCTGCTGCTCGCCGCCGGACAGCTGCCGCGGGTAGTGCCGGCGCCGCGGCTCCAGGCCGACCGCCTGCAGCACCTCGCGGACCCGCGCCGGGTCCTCGCGCCCGGCCAGCTCCAGCGGCAGGGCGACGTTCTCCTCGGCGGTGAGCGAGGGCAGCAGGTGGAAGCTCTGGAACACGAAGCCGACCTCGCGGGCGCGCAGGGCGGCGCGGGCTTCCTCGTCCAGCGCGTCCAGGCGCTGGCCGGCGAGGGTGATCGCGCCGCGGCTGGGCAGGTCCAGGCCGGCGAGCAGGCCGAGCAGGGTGGTCTTGCCGGAACCCGACGCGCCGACGATGGCGACGCTGTCGCCTTCATCGATGGTCAAGTCCACGCCGTCGAGAATCCGGACTTCACCCTCGGGTCCGGCGACGGACTTGCCGACGCCGGAAACCGCGATGACGGTGGGGCTGGCTATGCTGGGGGAGGCAGGCGTATCGATGGGAGGCTCCAGGATGGTGCGGACGTGGGCGAGGATCGTGGGTCTGCTGGCCCTGGCAGCATTGCTGCTGGCGCCGGCGCTGGCCTGTGCCGGAGGTCGTCCTGCCGGAAGTGCGGGCGCAGGTCCGATCCTGGTGCTGGGCGACAGCCTCAGTGCCGAACACAACATACCGGCCGGATCGGGCTGGGTCAGCCTGCTCGAGCGGCGGCTGGCCAGGGAGCGGCCGCGCCCGCCGGCCGTGGTCAACGCCAGCATCAGCGGCGAGACCACCGCTGGCGCCCTGGCGCGCCTGCCCGAACTGCTGCGCAAGCACCGGCCTTCGGTGCTGGTGATCGAACTGGGCGGCAACGACGCCCTGCGCGGCCTGCCGCCGGCGCAGCTGCACGCCAACCTCGAGAAGATGATCGTCCTGGCCGACGGCGCCGGCGCGCGGGTCCTGCTGCTGGGGATCGACGTCCCCCCGAACTACGGCCCGGCCTACCGCGAGCGCATCCGCCGTACGTATGCCGAACTCGCCCAGGCCCACGATGCCGGCCTGGTCCCGTTCCTGCTGGAGGGGGTGGCCCTGCAGCCGGGACTGATGCAGGGCGACGGCATCCATCCCACCGCCTCTGCGCAGTCTCGGCTGCTGGACAATGTCTGGCCGGCGCTGGAACCCCTGCTCCAGGCGCCGTCCGGGGCCGCCCAGTAGCCGGGGCGGGCCGGTCCGCGATCGCCTTCACGCCTTTTCCACTGCCGCTTGGGCATTTTTCACAAAGCTGAAACCACGGAGCCGTCCACATGCGTCAGGGCAAAGAGACCTCGGGACTGGTACTGGTCGTCGAGGACAACCGCAACATCTCGGAAATGATCGGCGAGTACCTGGAAAGCCGCGGCTTCGAGGTCGACTACGCCGCCGATGGACTCGACGGGTACCGGCTCGCCGCCGAAAACAGTTACGACGCGGTCGTGCTGGACCTCATGCTGCCGCGCCTGGACGGCATCGAGGTCTGCCGCCGCCTGCGCAGCGATGCGCGCAAGTCCACCCCGGTGCTGATGCTCACCGCCCGCGACACGCTGGACGACAAGCTTACGGGCCTGAGCCACGGCGCCGACGACTACCTGACCAAGCCCTTCGCGATCCAGGAACTGGAAGCGCGCCTGCGCGCCCTGATCCGCCGCGAGCGCCGCCAGGTGGGTTCGGAAGTGCTGACCGTGGCCGACCTGGTGCTGGACCCGGTGAGCATGCGCGTGACCCGCGGCGACGTCGAGCTGCAGCTGTCGCCGATCGGCCTGAAGCTGCTCACCATCCTGATGCGCGAGTCGCCGCGGGTGGTCAGCCGCCAGGAGATCGAGCGCGAGATCTGGGGCAACAGCCTGCCGGATTCGGACACCCTGCGCAGCCACCTGTACAACCTGCGCAAGGTGATCGACAAGCCGTTCGACCGCCCGCTGCTGCACACCGTGCAAAGCGCCGGCTACCGCGTCGCCGACATCGCCCAGCCGGTGGCCGCGAACTGAGGAGGCGGGGCCATGAGGAGGGGGGAATGCGTTGCCGCCGGGTCCGCGGACCGGGCGTCTGCTCACGCCGGCGCGATCCGGTCCTGACTAGACTCGGCTGCCTCGCAGCAGAAGTACCCCGATGCCCCACGGCCTGCCACGCAAGATCCGGATCGCCTTCATCGTGCAAATGGTGCTGGCCAGCCTGGCGATCCTGCTGGCGTTCTACGTCGTCACCGCGCTGTTCAAGTACAGCTTCATCCAGGCCACCCTGAATGACGAGGCGGCACACTTCTGGGAACTGTACGCGGCGTCGCCGGCGCAGCCGCCACCGAACAACCACGCCCTTCGCGGCTACCTGGTCGAGGCCGGGTATTCGAACCTGTCGCTGCCGGCCAACCTGCGGCCGCTGGCGCCGGGCTTCCACGACCTGGTCGACGACGGCCAGCTGGTCTGGGTCGACCGCCAGGATGCCGGCACCCTCTACCTGGTCTACCTGCGCGAGCAGGCGACGCGGGTGGCGCTGTGGTTCGCGGTGCTGCCGGCGATGCTGGCCCTGTTCGCGATCTATGGCGCGACCTGGCTCACCTACAAGGCCTCGAAACGGATGGTCTCGCCGGTGGCCTGGCTGGCGCGGCTGGTGTCGCGCTGGGATCCGCGCCATCCGGACATCGCCGCGCTGGCGCCGGAACGCCTGCCGCCGGACATGGAAGGCGAGGCCCGACAGCTGGCGCGCGCGCTGCACACGCTCGGCGGCCGGGTCGAGGCGCACCTGGAGCGCGAGCGCAACTTCACCCGCGACGCCAGCCACGAGCTGCGCACGCCCCTGACCGTGATCCGGGTGGCCAGCGACATGGCCCTGGAGGAGGAAGGTCTGGCGCCGCGCGTGGTCCGCAGCCTGCACCGGATCCAGCGTTCCGGCCGCGACATGGAGGCGGTGATCGACGCCTTCCTGATCCTGGCGCGCGAATCGGAGATCGAGCCGCAGAGCGAGTGGTTCGACGTGTGCGAGGTGGTCCAGGAGGAAGCCGGCACGGCGCGCGACCTGCTCGGTGACAAGCCGGTCGAACTGCTGGTCCACTGCGTCGCGCGGCCGCGCCTGTACGCGCCGCCGCGGGTGCTGCACGTGGTGGTCGGCAACCTGCTGCGCAACGCCTGCAGCTATACCGACCGCGGCCGCATCGAGGTCACCATCGAGGAGGACGGCGTGGTCGTGGCCGATACCGGCATCGGCATGGCGCCGGAGGCGCTGGCGCGGGCCTTCGAGCCGTTCTACCGCGCCGCGCCGGAACGGCCGACCGGCAGCGGCCTGGGCCTGTCGATCGTGCGCCGGCTGTGCGAGCGCTTCGGCTGGACCGTATCGCTGGACAGCACCCTGGACACCGGCACCCGCGCGGTCATCCGCTTCGACCGCGAAGGCGGGCAGCTGGCCTGAACGCCGCGCTCCGGCCGCGGCTGTCAACCGCGCGCCCACCCGGGCGTTAGAGTGTGCGTCCATCAGACTTCCCCGCGCGCATGAGCCGTCCCTCCCGCAACCAGGTCTCCCGCTCCCGTTCAACGCTGTTCCGCACCGGCATCGTCGTTGCCGTGCTTGCCCTGGCCGGGGCCGGCTTCTGGTACTGGAAGGGCCATCGCGGCGCCGCCGACGAGGGCGCGTTCCGCACCACGCCGGTGGAACGCGGCAACATCCGCGTGGCGATCTCCTCCACCGGCACGCTCAGCGCGACCTCGACCGTCACTGTCGGCAGCCAGATCTCTGGCCAGGTGCTGGAAGTGCTGGCCGACTTCAACGACCGGGTGACCGAAGGCCAGGTCCTGGCCCGGATCGACCCGAAGACCTACCAGACGCAGATCGAGCAGGGCAACGCCCAGATCGCCAGCGCCCAGGCCAGCCTGCGCCAGGCCCAGGCGACCCTGGCCAACGCCGAGGCCGACTACCAGCGCAAGGCTGCCCTGGTCGACCGTCAGCTGATCGCGCGGGCCGACATCGACCTGGCCAGGGCCGCGCTGGACCAGGCCCGTGCCCAGGTGAACTCCGCGCAGGCGCAGATCCGCCAGCAGACGGCTTCGACCGAGACCACCCGGGTCAACCTCGAGCGCACCGTGATCCGCTCGCCGGTCAACGGCGTGGTCCTGACCCGCAGCATCGAACCGGGCCAGACCGTGGCCGCCAGCCTGCAGGCGCCGGAGCTGTTCACCATCGCCGAAGACCTGTCGAAGATGAAGATCGAGCTGTCGGTCGACGAGGCCGACATCGGCCAGGTCAAGCCGGGCCAGCGCGTGAGCTTCACCGTCGACGCCTTCCCGGACCGCCAGTTCCGCGGCGAGGTGCAGCAGGTGCGCCTGGCGGCGACCACCAGCAACAACGTGGTGACCTACCCGGTGGTGGTGAGCGTGGACAACAGCGACGGCACCCTGCTGCCGGGTCTGACCGTCAACGCCGAGATCGAGGTCAGCCGCCGTGACGACGTGCTGAAGGTGTCCAACGCCGCGCTGCGCTTCAAGCCGTCCGACGCGACGGCCGCGCCGGCACCGGCGCCCGGCCCGCGTGGCGGCGCCGGCATGCTCGACGACCTGGCCGCCTTCGTCGGCGCCATGGAACTGACCCCGGCGCAGCGCTCGGCCTTCGAGGCCGACCTGGCCGCCGCGCGCCAGCGCCAGGAGGAGATGCGCAAGGCGATGGAAGCGGCGATGCAGAACGCGCAGCGCGCCGGTGCCGGCGCCGGCGGTCCGGCGGGCGGCATGATGGTCATGCGTTCTGGCCAGGGCCAGGGCCAGGCCGGTGCCAGCGGGCAGATGCGCCAGCGGATGATGGAGCGCTTCCAGCAGAGCTTCGCCGGTTTCTTCGCCACCCTGGACGACGAACAGCGCCAGGCCGTGGAGCGCGAACTGGCGAACCTCGCCGGCGCGCGTCGGGTCACCGTGTACCGCCTGGAGGGTGCCAAGCCGGTGCCGGTCATGGTCCGGGTCGGCGCCAGCGACGGCAGCAGCACCGAAATCGCCGGCAACATCAAGGAAGGCGACGTGCTGGTGACCGGCGAGCGGGCGGCTTCGCGATGAGCGCGGCCGCAGCGACGGCGTTCAGCCCCGCGCTGATGCCGGTGATCGAGACCCACGACCTGCGCAAGGTCTATTCGCCGGGCACCGAAGCGGAGGTGGTGGCGCTGAGCGACGTCGACCTGAAGGTGATGCCGGGCGAGTTCATCGCGATCATGGGCCCGTCCGGTTCGGGCAAGTCGACGCTGATGAACCTGATCGGCTGCCTGGACACGCCCAGCGGCGGCCGCTACCTGTGCGACGGGGTCGACGTGTCGACCCTGGACGCAGAGGAGCTGGCCACCCTGCGCCGCGAGAAGATCGGCTTCGTGTTCCAGGGCTTCCACCTGCTGCCGCGCATGAGCGCGCTGGAGAACGTGGCCATGCCGCTGGGTTACGCGCGGATCCCGCCGGCCGAGCGCCGCGACCGCGCCCGCGCCGCGCTGGAGGCGGTAGGCCTGGGCCAGCGCGTCGGCCATCGTCCCAACGAGCTGTCCGGCGGCCAGCAGCAGCGCGTGGCCATTGCCCGCGCGCTGATCAACAACCCGCCGGTGCTGCTCGCCGACGAACCGACCGGCGCGCTGGACAGCCGTACCGGCGAGGAGATCCTGGCCCTCTTCAAGCGCCTGCGCGACGAAGGCCACACCGTGGTCCTGATCACCCATGACGCCCATGTGGCGCGCCACGCCGACCGCATCTGCGTGATGCGCGACGGCCAGCTGCACGAGGCCACGCACGAGGAGGTGGCCGGATGACGTTCCTGGACATCCTGCGCACGGCGATCTTCGCCCTGCGCGGCAACTGGATGCGCAGCGCGCTGACCTCGCTGGGCGTGATCATCGGCATCGCCGCGGTGATCGTGATGGTCTCGGTCGGGCAGGGCACCCAGGCGGAGATCGAGCGCCAGCTCGCCGGACTTGGCGCGCAGAAGCTCGACATCGGCCCGCAGATGCAGCGCACCATCGGCGGCGTGCGCATGAGCTCCAGCAGCTTCTTCACCCTCACCGAGGGCGATGCCGAGGCGATCCGCGAGGAGATCCCGGAAGTGCAGCTGGTGTCCGGCTCGCTGCGCGGCAGCAGCCAGGTGGTGTACGCGGAGACCAACTGGTCCACCAGCTGGCAGGGCGTGCAGGCGGACTTCCTGGAGATCAACGGCTGGCAGCTGGCCAACGGTTCGGCGTTCGAGGCCCAGCACTTCGGCGGGGACAAGGTGGCGGTGATCGGCGAGACCGTGCGCCGCGAGCTGTTCGGCACCGGCACCGGGATCGGCGAGACCGTGCGCATCGGCCGCACCAACTTCACCGTGATCGGCACGCTCAAGCCCAAGGGCATGAGCGGCTTCGGCCGCGACCAGGACGACGTGGTGTTCGTGCCGCTGGATACCGCGCGCCGGCGCCTGATGGGTGCGATGGGCCTGCCGCCGGGCGCGGTGATGGACATCTCGCTGACCGTGGCCCACCCGGACGACCTGGCCTATGTGCAGGGCGAGGTCGAATCGCTGCTGCGCCAGCGCCACCGCATCGAGCCCGGCGCGCCGGACGACTTCCAGGTGCGCAACGTCTCGCAGATGGTGGCCACCCGCAACGAGACCACGCGGCAGATGTCGTGGCTGCTCGGCGCGGTGGCGACCATCTCGCTGATCGTCGGCGGCATCGGCATCATGAACATCATGCTGGTCTCGGTGACCGAGCGGATCAAGGAAATCGGCCTGCGCCTGGCGGTCGGTGCCGGTCCGTCGGACGTGCGCCGGCAGTTCCTCGCCGAGGCGATGCTGCTGTCGCTGGGCGGCGGCGTGCTGGGCATCCTGTTCGGCATCGCCGGCGCGCTGCTGGTCGGTCATTTCAATACCGACCTGCCGATCCAGCTCAACGGCAAGGTCATCACCCTGGCGGCGGCGTTCTCGGTGGCGACCGGCCTGTTCTTCGGCTACTACCCGGCGCGCAAGGCCTCGCAGCTGGATCCGATCGAGGCGCTGCGCCAGTAGCGCGGGACCGGACCGGCGGGCCGCATAATGCCCGCCGGTTCCTCCTGCGGACGTGGCATGCAAGTGCAATCGATCGAAGCCTGGCGCCGGGCCGAGGCGGCCGCGCGCAACGGCGCGGCCGCGGCGCGGGCCGCCTTCGCGGGCTTGCTGGCGCGGCCCGAGCTGGAGTTGCCGGCGCGCCTGCGCCTGTCCGCCCTTGACCTGGGGCAGGGCGCGCTGCGCGACGCCACCGCCCAGGTGCTGGCCGCCGCGCGCCTGCCCGAATCCGATCCGGGCCTGCTGCTGGAACTTGCCCGGCGGCTGTTCGACCTTGGCGAAGTGGAAGCCGGCCTCGAATGCCTGCGCCGCCCGGTGGTGGCCGCTTCGCGCGAGCCCGGCGTGCACGCCGCGGCCGGGCGCATGCTGTCCGACCTGTCCTTCTATGACCTGGCGCTGGAACGGCTCGAGCACGCCCACCGGCTGGGCCTGCGCGACCTGCGCCTGGACTACGCCATCGGCCTGGCGCGGATGTACTGCGGCGCGCTGGAGCCGGCCGAGGAAGCGCTGGAGCAGTGCCTGCGCGCCGACCCGGACTACCTGCCGGCGCTGCGCCTGCTGTCCACGCTGCGCCGGCAGACGCCTGAGCGCAATCACGTCGACCGTTTGCGCGCCTCGCTGGCGCGGCTGGGCGAGGGCCATGCCTTCGCCCCGCTGGCGCACTACGCATTGTTCAAGGAACTGGACGACCTCGGCGACACCGCGGCGGCCTGGCAGCACCTCGAGCAGGGCATGCGCACGCGCCGCGTGCAGCTGGCCTACGACGAGCAGGCCGAAGTGGAGCTGTTCCGGGTGCTTCAGCAGCTGCCGTTCGGCGACGTGCCCGCGGCCGCGCCGGAGCCGGGTACGCCGGCGCCGGTGTTCGTGGTCGGCATGCCGCGCTCGGGCACCACGCTGCTGGAACGCATGCTGGCCGCGCATCCGGCGGTGGCCGACGCCGGCGAGCTGCGCGACTTCACCTGCCAGCTGCGCTGGTGCACCGACCGGCTGGGCGGGCCGCATCCGGACGCGGCGCTGGCGCGTGCCGCCGCCGGGCTCGATCCGCGCCTGCTCGGCGCGCGCTACCTCGAGCACACGGCCTGGCGCGCGCACGGGCGCGATCGCTACATCGACAAGCTGCCGGCCAACTTCCTGGTCGCCGGCCTCATCGCCGCGGCGCTGCCGCAGGCGCGGATCGTGCACATGGCGCGCGACCCGATGGACAGCTGCTTCTCCAACCTCAAGGCGCTGTTCGCCGATGCCTATCCGCACAGCTACTCGCAGGCGGAGATGGCGCGCCACTACCTGCGCTACCGCGCGCTGATGGCGCACTGGGACCGCCGCTTCCCCGGCCGCATCCTCGAAGTGCGCTACGAAGCGCTGGTCGCCGACCCGGAAGCCGAGGCGCGGCGGGTGCTCGCCTTCTGCGGCCTGCAGTGGTGCGACGAAGTGCTGGGCGAAGGCGGGCGCAAGGGCATGGTCGGCACCGCCAGCACGGTCCAGGTGCGCGAGCCGATCCATCGCCGCTACCTCGGCCAGTGGCGTCGCTATGCGGCGAAACTGATGCCGATGAAAGCGATTCTGGATGCACCTGAAACTGAATAGGCGAGGCGGATTTTTCCCTATCCATATGAAAAAAAAGGGGAAAAAGCAGCGCCGCGGATGGTTTCAAGTGGGCCGATAACGCGCGCTTGCGGCAAAATTAAGGAATTGATAACGTCCGGGGCAGCTGGACGGGCTTCCCTCCCCTTCCGGCATCCCATCCTTGGCGCCGTTCCGGCGTCAGGAATCCTTTAAAGCTGGAGAGAGAATGATGAAGTTGAACCACAATCTCCTGAGCGATGCGGTGCGCTACGGCCTGATGGCCGGCCTGGTTGGCGCCGTCGTGGCTCCGGTGGCCGCGTTCGCCCAGGAAGCGGAAGACAGCGAGGCCAAGACCCTTGATCGCATCGAGGTCACCGGTTCCCGCCTGAAGCGCGCCGAAATCGAAGGCGCCGTGCCGGTCATCGTGATCGACCGCGCTTCGATCGACGCTTCGGGTGACGTGTCCGTCGCCGACGTGCTGCGCGACAGCACCTTCGCTTCCTTCGGCAACTTCCGTCCGCAGTCCGGCAGCTCGGCCCAGTCGCTGGCCACCGTCGACCTGCGCGGCCTGGGCTCGGGTCGTACCCTGGTCCTGATCGACGGCCGTCGCGCCCCGACCAACCCGATGTCGGCTTCGTCCGGCTCGGACCTCAACGCCATCCCGCTGGCTGCCGTTGAGCGCATCGAAATCCTGTCCGACGGCGCGTCGGCGGTGTACGGCTCCGACGCCATCGGCGGCGTGGTCAACATCATCCTGCGCAAGGACTTCAACGGCGCCGAGCTGCGTTACGGCTACGGCTCGACCAAGACCAAGGGCGGCGACCTGGAAGACGTCTCCGGCGTGTTCGGCGTTGCCAGCGACCGCGGCCGCCTGATCGGTGGCGCTTCGTTCTCCAGCCGCGGCATGGTCTTCACCCGCGACCAGATCGGCGGCCAGACGCTGGGCGTCTCGACCTACGGCAACAACTACTACGACTGGGACACCGGCGCTGCCGCCCCGGTCCCGGGTTTTGCCTGTGACTCGAACGGCTTCTGGACCCTGCCGAACGGCCTGTGCTCGTTCGACTTCAACTCGGTCGCGGCCAACGAAGCCTCGGTCGACAACACCTCGGTGTTCGTCCGCGGCGACTACCAGATCAACGACGACTGGACCGTCTACATGACGGCCACCACCACCAAGGTCGAGACCTTCGGTCGCTACGCTCCGGTCCCGGGCATCTTCCAGGTCTCGGACGGCACGGTGAACGACATCGTCAAGGGCGACGGTCTGCCGACCTACTTCTACCACCGCTTCGCCGCGGCCGGTAACCGCGACAACTACACCGACACCACCAACAACGACTTCCTGCTCGGCTTCCAGGGCCAGCTGACCGACACCGTCTCGGTCGACTTCGGCATGCGCCGCACCGAGTACAAGTACATCGAGACCGGCTACGGCTACGTGATCTCGAGCCTGGCCCAGCAGGCCGCCGACCGTGGCGACTACCTGGTCACCGATCCGTTCGGCGCCTCGCAGGAGACCCTGAACGGCTTCACCGCCACCATCGGCCGCAACTCGTTCTACAAGAGCGCCGAGTGGTTCGCCAACGTCAACTTCGACCTGTTCGAAATGGGCGGCGGCATCTCCAACGCGGTGGTCGGTGCCGAGTACCGCGAAGACCGCTTCCGCGACGTCTACGACTCGCTGTCGCAGGCGGGCGTCGTGCTGGGTTCGTCGGGCGGTTCGTCGGGCGGTGGCCGTGACGTGACCTCGGCCTACTTCGAGTGGCTGCTGCCGTTCAGCAGCGCGTTCGACATCACCCTGGCCGGCCGCTACGACAAGTACAGCGACTACGGCAACGACTTCTCGCCGAAGATCGCCGCCCGCTGGCAGCCGCTGGACAACCTGACCTTCCGTGCTTCGTGGGGCCAGGGCTTCCGCGCTCCGGGTCTGGACATCCTGACCCAGGCCCGCAGCTTCTCGGCCGAGCCGGTCAACGATCCGCAGTCCTGCGCCGCCCTGGGCCAGCCGGCCACCTGCCGCCTGCAGGTCGACACCTACTTCATCGCCAACCCGTCGCTGGCTTCGGAGCACTCCGACCAGTTCAGCATCGGCCTGGTGTATGACCCGACCGACTGGCTGGACCTGAGCGTCGACTACTACAACATCAAGGTCGAGGACACCATTTCCTCGATCGGTGCCCAGGACATCGTCAACATGGACACCGACCCGGCCAACTGGGGCGCGATCCCGGCCGGCCTGAGCCTGACCCGTAACGCCGCTGGCCGCATCACCGAGATCGTTGCCGGTTACGCGAACGAGGGCGACCTCGAGACCGACGGTATCGACTTCCGTGCCAACACCGACTTCGACTTCGGTACCGCCGGCCGCCTGCAGAACCGCCTGACCGTTTCCTGGATCAACAAGTTCGACGTGACCCAGATCAACGGCGAAGTGGTCGAGTACGCGGGCACCCTGGGTTCGCCGGACCTGCGCGCCAACCTGCAGAACGACTGGACCTACGGCGACTGGACCTTCACCTGGAACATCAACTACATCGATGGCCAGCAGAACCCGCGTCTCGCCAACGGCAACCCGGGTCTCCAGGTGGGTGGCTACGCGACCAACGACGTCCAGGTCTCGTGGCAGGCTCCGTGGAACGGCAAGGTCGCCATCGGTGCGATGAATGTCGGCGACCGTTATCCGGAGCTGGTGCCGTACGACGGCCGTCCGTGGAACTTCTACCTGTATGACGCCTACGGCCGTACCGTGTACTTCCGCTACACCCAGACGTTCTAAGAGCGTCGCCATGCTGTAACTGGAAGGCCCCGGAAACGGGGCCTTCTTTTTTTTGCGCGCACGTTACTCCTTGCGTGCCGCGCAAGCCGCCAGCTTCCGCGCTTGGCAGCACGGCGTTTCGCCCGCATCCTTGCGCGATGCACGAACACGGCGACAACGGGCGACGCGAGGCCTGGACCCGGTACTGGTCCAGCGGCCGCCTGCATTCCTGCGTCGGCAGCTATGCCGGCAACTACGACGGCGCGATCGGCACGTTCTGGCGCACGCTGGGCGCCGGCCTGGCCGCGGGCGCGCGCGTGCTCGACCTGGCCACCGGCAACGGCCCGCTGCCGCTGCTGCTGTGGGAGCTGCGCGGCGACGCGATCGAGGTGGATGCGGTGGACCTGGCCGCGCTGTCGCCGCCGTGGCACCAGCCCGGCACGCACCGTTCGGTGCGTTTCCACCCGGGCGTACGCATGGAGGCGCTGCCATTCGAGGCGGCGCGCTTCGACTGCGTTGCCAGCCAGTTCGGCTTCGAATACTCCGACCGTCCGCGCGCGCTGGCCGAATGCCTGCGTGTATCCAGGCCGACGGCGACGCTGGCCCTGGTGATGCACCACGCCGGTTCGGTGCTGGTGCGGGTCGGGCGCGAGGAACTGGCGCACCACGCGCGCCTGCTCGGCGAGGACGGCCTGCTGCGCGCCGCGCTGGAGGTGATCCCGTGGATCGCGCAGGCGCGCTCGGGGGTGCCGATCCAGGATGTGGCCACCGCCAACGCCGCGCGCGAGCGCTACAACCTGGCGATGCGCGCGCTGGCCGATGCGGCGGCGGCCTCGCCAGTCCCCGACCTGCTCCACGAGTCGGCCAGCGCCGTGCAGCGCCTGCTCGCCGGCGTGCGCCCGGAGAACACCCGCCAGGCCGCCGAGGCGCTGCGTGGCTATGCGGGGGAACTGGAGGGCGCGCGCCTGCGCACCGCCGAGATGGTCGCCCACGCGCTGCAACGCGCGCAGGTCGAGGAGATGGCCGCGCAGGTACGCGCGACGCGGCCGGATGCGCAGGTGCGCATCGACGAGCTGCGTCAGGCCGAGGGCGTGCTGGCCTGGTCGTTCGTGGCCACGTCCACCGACGACGGGTAGGCGTCGCGGTCGAGCACCGCCAGCAGCGGTTCCAGGTGCGCCGCGTAGTGGCGCCAGCGGCCGATCGAGCGGGTATAGATCGGCTGCTTCACCTGCCAGCGGCTGGGCGTCTGCACGCCGCGCCCGCTGCGGTGGAATTCCAGGCAGGCCGGATCCCAGTCCAGCCCGGCGAATTCGACCAGGCGCCGTGCCTGCGCCTCAGGATCGGTGGCCAGCGCCTCGTAGTGCAGCTCCAGCACCGGCAGCGGCAGCTGCGCCTGCCAGTGGCGCATCAGCCGGGTCTGCTGGTTGATGTAGTGGCCGATGTCGCCGAGGTCGCAGGCCAGCTTCTCCTCCAGGGCGAAGTTCTCGCCATACACCGACACGGCGATGTCGCGCGGGTCGCGCCGGCACCAGATCACGCGCGCGTTCGGGAACAGCACGGCGACCAGGCCCAGGTGGAAGAAGTTCAGCGGCGCCTTGTCGACCAGCCGCTGCGCCTGCGCCGGCGCGTGGCGCGTGGCCGCGCGCAGGTAGCGGCGCGCCGCTTCGTCGAGCGCGGCGTCGGGCAGGTCGTCGATGCATTCCGGCCAGTCGCGGCCCGGGCCGGCGGTGGCCGGCAGGTTGCGCGCGACCAGGGCGATGTCCGGCAGTTCGCCGCAGCCATGGCCGGCCGGATGCGCGGCGAGGATCTGCTCGGTGAGGGTGGTGCCGCTGCGCGGCATGCCGACGATGAACAGCGGCCGCGGGTCCGGGTTGCCCGGCCAGCGCGCGGTGCGGGCGCGCAGCCGCGGCCCGTCCAGCGTGGCGATGATCCGGCCCACCGCGCCGGCGAAGCCCGCCGCATCGCCCGGGCCGATCATCCGCCGCCGCGCTGCATTGGCCTGGTGCCAGCACTCGATCGCTTCGGCGTACTCGCCGCGCGCATCGTGGACCTTGCCCAGCTCGTAGCCGACCAGGGCGCGGTCGGGATCGGGCAGGTCCGGGCGCGCCATCAGCGCGCGGGCCTGGCCAACCAGGGCCTCGTCGGCCTTGCCGCGGTCCAGGCCGAGCAGGCCGCTGACCGGGAAGGCCCAGTCCGGGCGACCCGCCAGGGCCTGGCGGTAGGCCTGGCGCGCCGCCTCGCGGTCGCCGGCGTCTTCGGCGGTCTGGGCCAGGGCCACCCACAGGTCGCCGGCCTGCGCCAGGCGCGCGCTGGCGTCGCGCAGCAGGGCCAGCGCTTCGTCGTGGCGGCCCAGCCGGTTGAAGGTTTCGGCGGTGCGCAGCAGCGCGTTGACGTCATCCGGCCGCTCGCGCAGCTGCGCCTGCCACAGGGGCAGGGCGTCCTCGGGATAGCCGGCGTGGAACTCCGCCTCGGCCAGGGCCGGCGCCAGGCGAGGGTTGCCCGGCGCCAGCGCCCGGGAGCGGCGCAGCGCCTGCAGGGCGTCGCCATGGCGGCCGCCCCGCTGCAGGGCCAGGCCGAGCAGGTACCAGGCCTGGGCATTGAGCGGCTGCGCGGCGACGGTGGCCTGGAAATGGCCGACGGCTTCGGCGTGGTGGCCTTCGTGGGCGAGCAGGCAGGCCAGCTCGAAGCGCGGGCCGGGGTTGCCGGGAGCCAGCTCCACCGCCCGCCGCATCGCCGCCAGGGCCAGGGCGGGCGAGCCCAGGCGCATGGCGGCCTGGGCGATGCCGCGGTGCTGTTGCGGATCGCCGCCGGCTTCCGTGGCGGCGCGCTGCAGGGCCTGCAGGGCGTCGCCGGGGCGCCCGTGGCGTTCGAGCAGGGCGGCCTGCTGCAGGGAATCGGGGAAATCGGAAGCCGTCATCGGAAGGCGCGGGCAGGGCGGGGGAGGGCGATTATCGCCCGCCAGCCTCCGGCATGCGCCGCGACCGGGTCGGGATTCGACGGGAGGTGCCAGGTTCCGGCGGGTGCGCCGGAACGCCGCGGGCCAGGCCTCAGAGGCCCTGCTCGTAGCGCACGTAGGGGATGGTGCCTTCCTCGGCGCCGCCGTTGGACGGCGAGAAGGGGTTCTTGCCGCGGGTCACCACGTTTTCGGCGCCGACGGTGAGCTGGCCGCTCCACGGGGTGCGCCAGGTCAGGCCCAGGCCGAGGCCTTCCCACTTGCCGTCCGGGCGGCCGGGGACGTCGACCACGCGGCCGATGATGCTGGCGCTGAACGGGCCGTAGCCGCCGCCCACGCTCAGGCTCTTGGTATCCCAGCGGTCGGCCAGGCCCGGCGCCGCGTCCGACAGCGGGACCAGGCGCGCCCGCGCATAGGTGCCGGCGATGGACACGAAGGCCTCGGTGCCCAGCGCCTTCTGGCCGAAGACCTGCAGGTCGTTCTGCTCGATCCGGTCGGCCTGGGCCAGGCTGGTGCCGCTGGCGCCACCGCTGAGCCACGCCGGCAGGCCCGAGGCCTGGGTAGCGCCGGCGGTCAGGCCGAAACGGTTGCCCTGGCGGCTGATTGCGGTGGTGGCCGACAGCCGGCGCGACGGACTGGAGGCCGCGTCGTCGCCGAGGCTGGCCAGCAGGCAGTGGCTGGCCAGGCTGCTGATGTCGGCGCCGCCGGGGCCGTTGCAGAGCAGGCCGAGCGAATCGCCCGCGCCCAGGCCGAAGGCGGCGTCGAGGGTGTTGTTGCCGAAGCGCCAGCGGGCGCCCGGTCCGGCCTGGCCGGTGGGTTCCAGCAGCAGCACGGCTTCGACCTTGCCGCTGCCCTTGTTCCACACCGGCAGGACCGTCTGCGGGGCCTTGTCGCTGGCCGCGCTGGCGTTGGCGCCACGCGCCTGCTGGGCGTGCACGGCCGGGCCCGCGCAGAGCGCGGTCAGCAGTACGGCCAGCAGTGGCAGGCGGCGCAGGGTCATGGACGGTCTCTCAGACCAGCGGCGACGGGAGGAGTTCCCGGGCCGGCGGTAGGCCGATCGTATGGGATTTACGTTTAGTTAACAAGCGCCGCCCTCCCCAGA
Source organism: Pseudoxanthomonas sp. J35 (assembly GCF_000513995.1). Lineage (GTDB taxonomy): Bacteria > Pseudomonadota > Gammaproteobacteria > Xanthomonadales > Xanthomonadaceae > Pseudoxanthomonas. The sequence goes on along the minus strand of NZ_AZVB01000002.1, from coordinate 82,307 downwards.
ACAGCTTCCCCGGCTACTGCAGCCGGTCGGGCGTCGGCGCGTTGGCCGACGGCTGCTCGAACAATACGCCGATTTCCGCCAAAGAAAAGTGATAGCGGCGGCCGCAGAATCCGCAGGCGATCTTGGCCTGGCCGGCCTCCCCGGCGGCGGCCCGGGCCTCGGCCTCGCCCAGCGATTCGAGCATGGCCGCGACCCGCTCCCGCGAGCAGGAGCAGCCGAAGGCCAGCGGCTTCTGCGCCAGCAGCTCCGGGGCCTCCTCGTGGAACAGGCGGTGCAGCAGTACCGGCCCCGGGGTGGCGGCCAGTTCGGCGGCGGTGAGGGTGTCGAACAGGGCGCAGGCGCGGGCCCAGCCGTCGTCGTCGCCGGAGTCGCCGGGCAGCTTCTGCAGCATCAGCCCGCTGGCGCGGTCGCCGTCGGCGGCCAGCAGCAGGCGGCTGGGCAGCTGCTCGGACTGCCGGAAATAGTCCTGCAGGACCTCGTCCAGCTCGGCCGAGACCAGCTCGACCAGGCTCTGGTAACGCAGCGGTTCGCGCGGGTCCAGGCCCGGGTTCTCGATGGTGATGGCCAGGGTCGGGTTGGGCAGGTCGCGCAGGTCGGCCGGCGCGTCGCCGCCGTCGAGCTGGACGATGCCGCGCAGCTGGCCGGCGGCGGTGCATTCGGCGAACAGGAGCTTGACCCCGGCGTCGGCGCGCAGCTGCACGGACAGGCGGCCGTCGACCTTCACGTGCGCGGTCAGCATGGCCGCCGCGGCGCAGGCTTCGCCCAGCAGCCGCCGCGCCAGCGGCGGGTAGCTGGCGTGGGAAAGCAGCTCGGTCCAGCTGTCCTGCAGGCAGACGTGGACCCCGCGCACCCCCGCGTGGGGCAGGAGGAAGCGGGTCAGCAGGTCGGTTCGGGGCGTTTCGTTCACAGTTCTCCCAGGTCGGCGTCGTTGCCGTAGAAGCCCATCAGGCCTTGGGTCATCGCCACCACCAGCTCGCGCTCGAGCGGGGTAAGCATCGGGTGCCAGACGTCGAAGATCAGCACCACGCGCAGGCGGTCGCTGAAGTTCCACGCTTCGTGGCGGATGGTGTCGTCGAACATCACCAGCCGCCCGGGTTCCCAGATATGGACTTCCTCGCCCACCCGCAAGCCGCATTCGGGCGGGACGATCAGCGGCAGGTGCACGGTCAGGCGCGCATTGGTGGCGCCGTTGTGCGGCGGGATGTGCACGCCCGGGCGCAGGGCCGAGAAGAAGATGACCGGCGCGCGGCCGGGCACCTTCATCTGCGGGGCGCGGGCGATCGCGGCCTCGGTGCGCGGGCAGGCGTCGGCCTGGGGGTCGATGCGGCGGCCGTGCTTCCACAGGAAGTAGGCGCCCCAGTCGATGTTGCGGTCGAGCGCGGCGAACTGGCCCTTGGGCTGGCCCTCGGGGGTCTGCACGTAGGGTTCGAACCCGGACGGGTCGCCCAGCACGTTGTGCAGTTCCTCGAGGATGTCGGGGAAGGCGGCCTCCACTTCCGGCGCCCAGTCGAAGTCCTCGCGGTGGAAGATCGGGATCGCCGGCAGGCGCGGGATCGGCAGGGTCAGCGGCTTGGCGGTGACGAAGGTGCGGCGGCCGGCGAGGATGTCCAGCGAATGGCGGATGCGTTCGACCTCGCGCGCGTCGTGGCCCTTGATCAGCGGCGCCAGGTTGTCCTCGAGGTAGGCGCCGAGTTCGTCGCGGGTGCGCTGCACGGCCACCTGTGCCTGCCGCACCAGTGCCTGCACATTGGTCTGGCGCTGCAGCGCCTCGGGCATGTAGGTGAGCATGTTGCCCCAGTGCAGCGCGGCGGCGCGGTGGTCGCCGCCGGCCTCGAGCAGGCGCGCCTTCTCCAGCTGCGGGCCCCAGGCGGTGGGATCGGCGGCGATGGCCGCGTCGATCGCCGCCAGCGCCGCGGCACGGTCGCCGCGCTGGGCGTGGACCCGCGACAGGTGGGCATGGGCCATCGCCAGGCGGGGCGCGACGGCGATCGCGCGCTCCAGGTAGTGCTGCGCCTGGTCGAGGTCGCCGGCGGCCAGGGCCAGGCCGCCGAGCTGGGTGAGCGCGGTGGCGTGCGCGGGATCCATCCCGAGCACGCGTTCCCACATCGCGCCGGCCTCGCGCATGCGGCCATGGCGGGTAAGGGACTCGGCTTCGGCGACCAGCGCTGCGATCAGTTCGGCGGAACGTTCGGTGGAACGCGTGTTCATAAACGGATCTGGCCGGGAAGTTGGCGCATTATCATTCCCCCGGGCATCGACAGACAGGGGGCAGCCATCGCCAGCGGGAGCGGCAAACGCGGCAGGCGTCTTTGGCGGTGGCTGCGGTGGGCGCTGTGGCTGCCGCTGCTGTTCGTGGGCGTGACCGTGCTGCAGGTGGCGCTGCTGCGCTTCATCGACCCGCCGACCTCGGCATTCATGGTGGCCCGCCAGTTCGAGGCCTGGGCGCAGCGCGACTGGGGCTTCCGCGTCGCCTACGACTGGCGCGACCTGGAGGAGATCTCCCCGTACCTGCCGCTGGCGGTGATCGCCGCGGAGGACCAGAACTTCGCCCGCCACCGTGGCTTCGACATGGAGGCGATCGGGAAGGCGATCGACAACAACCGGCGCGGCCGCCGCGTGCGCGGCGCCAGCACGATCAGCCAGCAGGTGGCCAAGAACCTGTTCCTCTGGCAGGGCCGCAGCTGGACGCGCAAGGGCCTGGAAGCCTGGTACACCGTGCTGATCGAGCTGATGTGGCCGAAGCGGCGGATCCTGGAGGTGCACGTGAACATCGCCGAGTTCGGCGACGGCGTGTACGGCGCGCAGGCGGCCGCGCGCAGCTTCTGGCGCAAGGACGCCAGCCGGCTGGACGCGGCGCACGCCGCGCGCCTGGCGGCGGTGCTGCCGGCGCCGCGGCGCTACAGTGCGACCCGGCAGGGTCCGTACGTGCAGCGCCGCGCGGCCTGGATCCAGCGGCAGATGCGCCAGCTGGGCGGCAGGCACTACCTGGAGCAGCTGGACTGAGCATGGCCGAGACCCCCGCCGGGCGCGTGCCCGCCGTCCCCGACGACAGCGCCTGCGACCGCCTGACCGTGGTGGTGGCGGCGTGCAACGAGGCCGAGGCCCTGCCGCTGCTGCACCCGCGCATCCGCGCGGCGCTGGATTCGGTGGAGGGCCTGGATGGCCGCGTGCTCTACGTCGACGACGGCAGCCGCGACGCCACCTGGGAGGTGCTGCGGCGGATCGCCGCCGCCGACCAGTGCGTGGCCCTGCTGCGGCTGTCGCGCAACTTCGGCAAGGAGGCGGCGCTGACCGCAGGCCTGGACCAGGTCGAGGACGGCGCGGCGATGATCCTCGACGCCGACGGCCAGGATCCGCCGGAACTGATCCCGCAGTTCGTCGCGCGCTGGCGCGAGGGCTGGGACGACGTCTACGGCACCCGCATCGCCCGTGAAGGCGAGGGCTGGGTGCGGCGCGGCGCGGCCGCGGTCTTCTACCGCCTGATCGGCCGCCTTTCGCATACCCCGGTGCCGGCCGACACCGGCGACTACCGGCTGCTGTCGCCGCGCGCGCTGGCCGCGCTGTCGCGGCTGCGCGAGCGGCACCGGTTCATGAAGGGCCTGTTCGGCTGGATCGGCTTCCGCCGCGTGGCGCTGCCGTACCGGCGCGGGCCACGCCTGGCCGGGCGCAGCAAGTTCGGCCTGTGGCGGCTGTGGAACTTCGCCCTGGAGGGCATCACCAGCTTCTCCACCGCGCCGTTGCGGGTGGCGACCTACGTCGGCCTGCTCACCGCGCTGGGCGCGTTCGCCGCCGGCGTGGCGGTGGTGGCCAAGACCCTGCTGTGGGGCGACCCGGTGGCCGGCTGGCCGACCATGATGGTGGTGATCCTGTTCCTGGGCGGCGTGCAGCTGATCGCGCTGGGCCTGATCGGCGAATACCTGGGGCGGCTGTACGACGAGGCCAAGCAGCGCCCGCTGTACCTCGTCGACACCTGGCAGCCGGCCGCGGGAGTATCCTCGGCGCAGGAACCCGCTGACGGAGGCGCACATGCGCACGGTACGTCAATTGCTGGCGGAGAAGCCGGCTGAGGTCTACGCGGTGGCGCCGGAGGCGCCGGTGGTGGAAGCGATCCGGCTGATGGCCGAGAAGTCCATCGGCGCGGTGCTGGTGCTGCGCGGGGAGATGCTGGCCGGGATCCTTTCCGAACGCGACTACGCCAGGAAAGTGGTGCTGCAGGGGCGTTCCTCGGCCGACACGCCGGCCAGCGCGATCATGACCGCCCAGGTGGTCACCGTTACCCCGGACACGCCCGTGCCGGCCTGCATGCAGCTGATGACCGACCGCCGCATCCGCCACCTCCCGGTGATGGAGCAGGGCCGCGTGGTCGGGGTGATTTCCATCGGCGACCTGGTCAAGGCGGTGATCGCCGACCAGCAGATGGAGCTGGAACAGCTGCAGCGCTACATCGCTTCTTGATTCCGCGCTAGCGGGCGTATTGCCCGCCGCAGTCGCTGTCCTCGCCGGGGCCGGCCTCGAAGGTCGCCAGCAGCGCCGCCGGCGGGGTGATGCTGCCCAGCGCCAGGGCGATGGCGCCGCGCAGGCCCAGCGCGGCCATGTCCGGGCGGAACGACGGATCCTTGAACGTGCCCCCCACGCGCAGCGGCGAGCGGAAGGTCAGGATGCTGCGGTCCTTGGGTCGCGGGCGCAGCAGCAGGTCGAAACTTTCGTCGTCCAGGTTCACCGTGCCCTCGCCGACGATGATCGTGTCGGTGCTGTCGAAGGCCAGCGCACGCGAGGTCATCAGCCCGTCCTTCACGCCGAAGTCGGCGAAGGCGCAGCGGATCGGCACCTGGCGGTCCTCGGTCAGGAGGAACTTCAGCGACTCGGCAATATCCAGGCCGGCGAATTCCATCACCAGGTTGCTGATGCGGCCGCGGCCCATGCCCAGGGCGACATCGCCGTCAGCGCTGCCGAGGATCGCCGCCACCGAGTTGCCGCGGCCGTGCAGGGCGATGTCGCCGCCGATCCGGCCGACCGCGCCGCGGGCCAGTTCGGCCTTGGCGAGCAGCTTCGGCAGCTCCACGCCCCGCACGCTGATCCTGGCCTGCGTGTCGATCGGCGCGCGGCGTGCGTCCATGCGGATGTCCGCGCGCACGTTGCCGCCGCCCACGCCGAAATCCAGTGGCTCCAGGCGCAGCCGGCCGGCTTCCAGCAGCAGGCGCGCGTCCATGTCCTCGATCATCGGCAGCTTCGGCGCGTGGATCTTCCGCGCCCGCCAGCGCACGTCGGCATCCATCGCGTTGAGCTTGGCCAGGTCGTAGGGCGTGTCCGGCAGCAGGCGCGCGCTGGCCGCGCGCCGCGCCGCCTCGGCCTCCTGCCGGGCGTTGGCGGTCTCGTCGCCCCCGGTGGACGGCGGCGCGCCGAGGAAACCGCCGAGATCGTCGAAGTCCAGCTGGCGCGACAGCAGCTGCGCCTCGAAGCGCGGCCGCTCGCCGGAGACATCGACCTGCACGTCACCGGACAGGTCGCTGTCGCCGACCCGGCCCTTGAAGCCGTCATAACGCCACAGCTCGCCGTTGCGGCGCAGGCGCCCGTCGAGCGAGTAGGGCGGCGAGGGCGGAAGGGCCAGGCCCAGGAGCGGGTACAGGTCCGCCAGGTCCTGCCCGGACAGCTTCATCCGCAGGTCGAAGGTCTGGAAGCGGAACGGATTGGTCAGCGTGCCGGTGGCGCTGGCGCGGGTGGCGCCGGCGCGCGCGTCCAGGTCCACGCGGTAGGGCGTGCCGGTGTCGGCCAGCTCCAGCGGCGAGGCCGCCTGGCCCTCGATGTGGAACGGCGCACCGCGCCAGTGGCCCTTGCCGGCGACCGCCACCGGCGCGCCTTCCGTACGCGTCTCATCGCCTTCCGGCGTGATGCTGTCGAGGGCGACATCGATATCGGTCTTCCTGGCCGCGTCGATGAAACGCAGGCGCCCCTCGCTGACCCGAAGCCGGTCCAGCCGCCAGCGCGGCTCTCCCCGGTCGCGCGCCCCGTCGCCGAACTCCCAGTTGCCGCCCTTGCCGTCCGGCGCGGTCTGCAGCCACACGTCCGGCCGGACCGCGCGCAGTTCCTTCATGCGCAGGCGCAGTGCCAGCAGCGGCCAGGGCGCGATGTCGACCTCGACGCGATCGGCGCTGCCCATCCGCGGGCGCTTCGACCACGGCGCATCGGACAGGTGCAGGCGGTCGGCGGACACGGTGATGGTGCGGCCCAGGGCGACGTCCAGGTCGCCGTCGATCACGAACTCGCGCCCGGTCGCCGCAGACAGCGCACGCTGCAGCGGCCCCTTGAACCAGTTCCAGTCCCAGAGCAGGACCAGCAGCGCGATCGCCGCGGCCACCACCCCGAGCACTATGCCGGCACGGCGCGAGGGCCGCCGGAGGCGGGGGAAGCGCCAGCGTGCGCGTCGCTCGGATGGGGCTGGCGCGTTCATGCTTCCCAGTATCGGGACGCCCCGTGGAGGCCACGCGAATTGCCCGGCCCCGATTCACGCGGATTCGCGGCCGCCGCCGGTGTTCAGGGTGCCTGCAGCCTCGGCATCAGCACGTGCGAGCTGACCGCGACGAAGTGGCAGACGCTGCCGCCGATCACGAACAGGTGCCAGATCGCGTGCGAGTAGGGGATCGACTCGCGGTGGTAGAAGAACGTGCCCAGCGTGTAGAACACGCCGCCGCCAAGCAGCCAGCCCAGCGTCCAGGCATCCAGCGACTGCATCATCGGCTTCATCGCCACCACCACCAGCCAGCCCATGGCGATGTAGATCGCCGTCGACAGGCGCTTGAAACGGCCGGTGTAGAACAGCTTGAAGACCACGCCGCCGAGGGCGAGGGTCCAGATCGCCGCGAACAGGCTCCAGCCCCACGGCCCGCGCAGCCCGATCAGGGTGAACGGGGTGTAGGTGCCGGCGATCAGCAGGTAGATCGCGCAGTGGTCGAACACCTTCAGCCGGCCCTTGGCCACCGGGTGCTGGATCGCGTGGTACAGGGTCGAGGCGGTGTAGAGCAGCAACAGGGCCACGCCGAACACGATCGCGCCGGCCAGCTGCCAGCCGTCGCCGTAGATCGCGGTCAGGGTGATCAGCACCGCGCCACCGGCCAGCGCGGCGGCGGCACCGAGGCCGTGGGTCAGGGCATTGGCGATTTCGTCGCGCAGCGGGTGCGCGGTGTCTCGTGGGGGGGGTGGGGCATCCGGCATGGCGCGCACGTTACCGCAGGCCGCGTGAGCTTGCATCAGTACGCGTGGCGTGCGCGTGGAATGGTGGTCGGTGCTTCCCTGATCGGTGAGGTTTGGCTGGTCACTGGTGCAGGAGCCAGGCAGAAGCACCGCTTCCGACGGGGCCGCCGCACCCACGGGGTATGGCGCATCGCGCGGTTCTGCCGTCCGCGCCGGGAATGAACCGGAACGCTGGCGACGTCCGGCGCGTCGCCACGCGCCCGTCCCTGACCGCTCGCGCTGCGCTCGTGCGCGCAGGCCATGGATGGCCTGCTTGCGCCATGCCCCTTGGCACGGCGTCCCCGGGTGGCGTCGAGGCCAGGGCTTCGATTGGTGGCGCGATGCAAAAGCCCTTCCCCCGGGGAGAGGGGAGCAAGAACGAAGCCACGACCCGGATGTGCTGAAAGGCGCGCTGCCGCGGCTCCATCCGAAGCCGACCACCCTGACGCCGTTGCCGTTGCTGCCGTTGCTGCTGTCGTTGCCGCCGTCAGCGACAACAACAGCATCCGGGCTGGCGGTTCCGCCTCAGTCCACCGACTGGCTGTGCGCGTGCTCGCGGGTGGCGGAGAAGCGGACGTCCGGGGCGCGTTCCTGGGCCAGCTGCAGGTTGACCCGGGTCGGGGCCAGGTAGACCAGCTCGCCGGCCGCGTCGATCGCCAGGTTCATCGCGTTCTTCTCGCGGAACTCCTCCAGCTTCTTCGCGTTGTCGCAGTGGACCCAGCGCGCCGTCGCCACCCCGACCGGCTCGAAGCTCGCGTCCACCCCGTACTCGTCCTTGAGCCGGTACGCGACCACGTCGAACTGCAGTACGCCGACCGCGCCCAGGATCAGGTCGTTGCTCATCAGCGGACGGAAAAACTGCGTCGCGCCTTCCTCCGACAGCTGCGCCAGGCCCTTCTGCAGCTGCTTGAGCTTGAGCGGGTCGCGCAGGCGCGCGCGGCGGAACAGCTCCGGCGCGAAGTTCGGGATGCCGGTGAACGACAGGCTCTCGCCCTCGGTGAAGGTATCGCCGATGGAGATCGTGCCGTGGTTATGGATGCCGATCACATCGCCCGGGTAGGCCTCGGCCGCGATCTCGCGGTCGGAGGCCATGAAGGTCAGTGCGTTGGCCAGCTTGTGCTCCTTGCCGCTGCGCACGTGGAAGGCCTTCATCCCGGCGGTGAACCTGCCCGAGCACACCCGCATGAACGCCACGCGGTCGCGGTGCTGCGGGTCCATGTTCGCCTGGATCTTGAACACGAAGCCGGTAAGCTTCTCCTCCTGCGGCGCCACCTCGCGGGTGGTGGTCGCGCGCGGCTGCGGCGGCGGCGCATGCTCGACGAAGAAGTCCAGCAGCGGCTGCACGCCGAAGTTGTTCACGCCCGAACCGAAGAACACCGGCGTCTGCTCGCCGCGCAGGTACGCATCCTTGTCGAACGGATGGCTGGCGCCCTGCACCAGTTCCAGTTCGTCGCGCAGGCCGGCCAGCATCTCCGCGCCGATCTTCTCCTCCAGGCCCGGCGCGTCGAGCGACGGGAAGATGGTCGAATCCTGGCGGGTGAAGTTGCGGCCCGGCTCGTACAGGTGGACCTCGCCGGTCACCAGGTGGACCACGCCCTTCAGGCGCTGGCCCATGCCGATGGGCCAGGTCACCGGCGCGCACTGGATGCCCAGGACCGTCTCGACCTCGTCCAGCAGCTCGATCGGGTCCTTGCCCTCGCGGTCGAGCTTGTTGATGAAGGTCATGATCGGGGTGGCGCGCAGGCGGCACACCTCCATCAGCTTGATCGTGCGCTCCTCCACGCCCTTGGCCACGTCGATGACCATCAGCGCCGAGTCCACCGCGGTGAGCACGCGGTAGGTGTCCTCGCCGAAGTCGGCGTGGCCGGGGGTGTCGAGCAGGTTGACGATGCGGCCCTCGTAGGGGAACTGCATCACCGAGGAAGTCACCGAGATGCCGCGCTCCTTCTCCAGCGCCATCCAGTCGGAGGTGGCGTGGCGGGCGGCCTTGCGGCCCTTGACCGAACCGGCCATCTGGATCGCGCCCCCGAACAGCAGCAGCTTCTCGGTCAGCGTGGTCTTGCCGGCATCGGGGTGCGAGATGATCGCGAAGGTGCGCCGGCGCGCGGCTTCGGTGGAGACTTCGGACATGGGGTCGGGCGCCGGAAGGCGCTTGCTCGGAGCGGAAAGCCGGCGATTATACGGGGCGGGCCGACGCTAGTTCTGCAGCCAGGGATGCGGGAGCGCCCGCAGCCGCGCCAGCGCCGCGCCCTGCAGGAGCACCCCCGCGATCAGGACCAGGCTCCAGGCCGTGTGCAGCCAGGACGGCGGGTCGCCGCGCATCGTGGCCAGCATGGTCGCCATCAACCCCAGGATGAGCGCCACCACCAGCGCCGCGCAGGCCCAGCGCCCCGGCCGCGAGCGCAGCGATAGCAGGGTCGCCCCGGACATCAGGAACAGGCTGCCGGCGCAGGTCCACCCCAGCATCAGGTAGTACCCGCGCGGCGCGTCCACCGCCAGGCCGAAGCCGGCCATCACCGCCAGCGCCGGCAGGCTGCGCACGATCGCCTGCCGGCCTAGCTGGGCGGCCAGCGACGGCGCCGGACGCGCGGGCAGGCCGGGCAGCAGCGCCAGTTCGTGCAGGCCCAGCGCCGGGCGCCAGAACAGCGTCTGCAGGCGGATCATGGGGGCGAAGGCGGTACTGAGCACCATCAGCGGCGCGAAGGCCAGGCCGATGTGGCCGCGGCCGCCGGTGGTGTTGCCGAGCAGCAGCCAGAACAGCGCCACCGCGACGATCGGGCCCTGGGTGGCCAGCACGTTGCGCAGGGTGCCGCGGCCGAAGCCGGGGCCCAGGGCGATGGCCAGCGCCTGCTGCGGCTCGCGGTGCAGGGCGCTGCCGATCGGCGTGTCCAGCGCGAACAGTGGCGAGTTCCAGTTCGCCTGCTGCGCCTGTTCCAGCGAACCGCGGCCATCGGCCGGCAGCGCCAGGGCCATCGGCGTGGACCAGGTGCCCTGCGGCCGCGGACGGCGCGCGATCCACCACCAGCAGGACGCGCTGGCGGCGAACAGGAGCGCCGCCAACGCGGCGATGAACAGGGGAGAGCCGAGCCAGGCCCGCGCGGTAGCGTCGTCGAGGCTACCGGGCAGCCAGCGCGCGGCCACGCCCGAGGCGATCAGCACCCACATCATCCACGGCGGCATGCTCACCCAGAACAGGCCCAGCGCGGTGGCGGCCGCCAGCGCGGCCGCGGCCAGGGCGAATCCGCCCCCGGTCGCCATCGTCATGATCAGGGCCGGCACCAGCACGACCAGGACCGCCGCGGCCAGGCCGCATAGCAGGGCCTGGCGGCCGGTGTGGGGCAGCCGCAGCCGCGCGGCGTGTACGGTCAGCGCGATCAGCCGTGCGCCGGCCAGCATGGCCCAGAACATGGTGAACACGGCGGACAGCATCAGTCCGAGATTGGATGCCGTGTCGGGCTGCAAGCCGATCAGCACCAGCAGCGGGCCAGCCCCCATACCCAGCAGGATCAGCGCATTGGCCCAGCCGCCGGCGGCCAGGATGGTGCGCAGGGGCGCGAGCGACGGATACGACAGGCGTGGACGCTCAGCGATGGCGTTCATCCGGCCACCTCGATGAACAGGTCTTCCAGGCCCAGCCGGTCCACCCGCACGCCTTCGACCAGCAGCAGGTCCTGCCAGCCCTCGCGGCCCGTCAGGACCAGGCTCGCGGTGCCGTCGTCGAGGGCGCGACGCGCCAGTTCGCCGCGGAATGCAGCCGGCAGGCGCGCGGCCGCCTCGGTCGGCACGACGACCCGGACCACGCCGTCCTTCACCTCGTCCAGGGCGCGGTCCAGCAGCAGGCGGCCGTCGTGCAGGAACGCCACCCGCGAGGCCACCCGCTCCAGGTCGCTGACGATGTGGCTGGAGAACAGCACCGTGGTCCCGGTGTCCATGGCCTGTTCGACCAGCTCGCGCAGCAGTTCGCGCCGGGCCACCGGGTCCAGGGCCGAGGCCGGCTCGTCCAGCACCAGCAAAGCCGGCCGCGGCGCCAGCGCGCGGGCCATGGCCAGGCGCTGGGCTTCGCCGGGGGAGAGCTTGCCGATCGCGCGCGCCGGATCGATCTCCCAGCGCCGCAGGAGCGCGGCTGCATGCGCCGGGTCCCAGCCCGGATACAGCTGGCCCAGGTACTGGAACAGCTGGCCGACCTTCATCCAGCCGAAGGCCTGCGGCTGCTGCGGCACGTAGCCGAGCCGGGCCTTGCGCGCGTCGTCCAGGGCCAGCGCCGGCGCGCCCATCAAGCGCGCCTGCCCATCCTGCGGCCGCAGCAGGCCGAGCAGGCAGCCGATCAGGCTGCTCTTGCCGGCGCCGTTGCGGCCGATCAGGCCCAGTACTTCGCCGCGCGGGACCTCCAGGTCGATGCCGCGCAGAACCTCGCGGCGGCCGTAGGCGAGGCGCAGGCCGGTGGCGGCCAAGGGCAGGTCCAGGTCCAGGTCGTGCCGTGCGACGGCGGTGGCCAGTGCGTTCATGCGTCCTCCTCCTCGAGCAGTTGCCGCAGCCGCGCGAGCACGCGGTCCACGGGAAGTTCCAGTTCGCGGCCGTGGCGCGCGGCCTCGCGCAGCGCCGGTTCCAGCTGCTGCATGCGCGCGGCCACGCTGTCGCTGCGCTGGCGCCGCGCGGCCACCGCCATGCCCTTGCCGCGCAGCCGCTCCAGCACGCCCTCGGCCTCCAGCTGGCTGTAGGCGCGGGACACGGTCATCGGGTTGATCGCGTGCGCGGCGGCGACCTCGCGCACCGACGGCAGGGCGTCGCCGGGGCGCAGCTGGCCGGCGCTGACCAGGCGCCGCAGCTGCTCGGCGATCTGGCGGTAGATCGGCTCGGGCAGCGCGGGGTTGACGTGCAGCAGGCGTGCATCCATGTGTATCAATACAACAATACACTTGGGGCGAAGTCAAGCGCCGGCGTGGTCCGCGGTGGGCTTCAGCGCGAACGAGTCCCCGTGTCGCGGGCGAACTTCAGCTCGCCCAGGGCGCCGAACATCCGGATCGGGATCGCCTCCAGGCGCATGCCACGGTTGACCTGGACCACGAAGTGCAGGTGCGGGGCGGTGCTGAAGCCGGTGTTGCCGGACAGGGCGATGCGCTGGCCCTGGCGCACGCGCTGGCCGGGGCGGACCAGCACGCCTTCGGGCTTGAGGTGGGCGTACAGGGCCATGCTGCCGTCCGGATGCAGGATCCGCACGTAGTTGGCGCGGCCGCCGTAGCGCTCGCGGTCCAGGCCGGCGCGGGCGAAGTCCGATTCCACCTGCAGCACGGTGCCCTCGCGCGCGGCCAGCACCGGGGTGCCTTCGGGCAGGGCGAAGTCCACCGCGTAACGGTTCTCCGCATCGGCGTGGCTGAAGCGACCGCCGAAGGCCTGGTCGATGCGTACCTGCTGGTGGTCGAACGGCAGCCGGTATTCGACGTCGGCCGGCCGCGCGCGCGGATCGCCGGGCAGCTGCCGCAGGTCGAGGTCGAAGCGGCTTTCCTGGCGCGGATCGAGCGGATACAGCCGCGCCAGCACCCGCTGCGTGCCGGCTGGCAGCACCGCCTCCAGCGGCAGCGCCGGCACCGCGCGCAGGTTGCTGGCGCGCGCCAGGCCCAGGTGGACCTGCATCGGGCCGGGCGCGTGGTTGCGCACGGAAACCTCGTAGTGGCTGCCGCGGTCGCCCACCTGCAACCGCACCGGTTCGCCGGGCGAAGCGGGCCGGTCCACGGTGGACTGCGGCGCCCGCGGCGCCGGCGGCGTGTCCTTCGAGTCCGGCCGTGGCCAGAACCGCGCCGCGTCCGCCGGTGCGGCCAGCGGCAGCGCGACCAGCGCGGTCGCCAGCATCCGCCGGAGGGTGCGCGGATTCATCCGCGGCAGGCCAGTGCCAGCTTGAGGCGCCGCGCGACTTCGCCCAGGTCGAACGCGGCCACCGACACGTCGGCGTGCAGCGCGAACAGCGCGCCGTGCGGGAAGCGCGGCGTCGGCCCGCCGAGGGCCACGCCGTCGGTGCCGGCGGTGCGCATGCCGGTGAAGCGGCCGGCCGGCGCGAGCGTGTCGCGGTCGAACAGCCGGAACAGGGTGGGCTCGACCTGGTCGGCGGCGATCCAGTAACCGGCGCCGCCACCGCAATCCCACAGCACCACGCCCTCGGCGTCGCTGGCGAACGGCGGCAGGTTGCGGCCCAGGTAGCGGCCCTGCAGCGAGTACTCGCGCAGGGTCGAGCCGACCCGGCGGTCCTCCTCGGCGATCAGCATGCGGCCATGCGCCGGGTCGCCGGCGATGGACTCGACCATGCGCAGCGCGCCGGCCTCGCCGGTGTCGCCGAACGCGTCCACGTATTCCGCCTGCAGCGCGCCGTGCGCGTCGACGCCGACCCGGTAGCGCTTCACCCGTTCGGCCAGCCGTTCCACCGGTGGCAACCGCGAGGTGGCGAAATCCTCCATGAAGCTGTCGGTCACGTAGGCGGTGATCGCGCCGCCGTCGCTGGTGTCCAGCCAGATGCCGTAGGGCAGCTGCAGCTGCTCGCGGCCGAACTCGCCGAGCACGCGGAACTGCGGCAGCTGCAGCACCTGCACCCGCCGCGCGTCGCGCTCGACCACGAACAGCAGGTCGCCGGCCACCGCCACGCCGTTGGGGCGACGGAACTGGCCCGGGCCCTCGCCGGGGCCGCCGGAGGCGCCGATGCGGATGCCGGTGTCGGCATCGAACACCAGCAGGCGTGCGCCGTCCTTGGCCGAGGCCAGCAGCCAGGGGCTGCCGCCGCCGGCCGGACGCCACAGCCCCAGCGAGTCCATTTCCTCGTCGGGCACCGGCTCGGAGATCCAGGCCTCGCGGATCACCGTCGTCGGGGTGGCCGCAGGCGCGCGCGGGGTGGGAAGCGCCGCGGCCAGGGCCAGGACGGCGCAGAGGATGCGTGGAAAGGTGGGCATGTAACCGATTATCCGCAGGGACAGGGGCGGGCGGGAAGGGGATATTCATCGCTTCATGCAGATGAAACGATTGACAGGGCCGCGGGCCGGTGGCAGTCTGGCCGGGCCATCGAGACCGGCGGAGGGACAGGCCCTTTGATGCCGGGGCAGCCAGCGGGCGCGAAAGCGTCCAGCCAGGTGCCAAATCCTGCGGGGACCCACGCGGTCTGCCGGAAGATGGTTCGAACCGTGCCAGCGCACGGCGAACGCGGGCCCCGCGAAGGCTCGATGGCGGTTTTCCCCGGAATCCCCGCCATGAGCCTCGTGAACACCGTCCTCCAGCCCGAATCCCGAGACACCGTCGAGACCTTCGCCGGCACGCCGCTGCCGTCCGGCGATACCGTTGCGTCCGCCGTGCGCGGCGAGATCGCGATTTGCCTGCCGATGCGCCATGCCGGCACGCGCGAGCTGCGGCTGCGCTACGAGGTCCAGGGCCCGGCCGATGCGCCGGCGGTGTTCGTGGCCGGCGGCATTTCCGCGCATCGCCATGTCTCGGCCAGCGAGGTATTCGCCGAACGCGGCTGGGCCGACGCGCTGGTCGCCGCCGGGCGCACGCTGGATCCGGCCCGCACCCGCGTCGTGGCCTTCGACTACGTCGGCGCCGACGGCCGCCTCGACGCCCCGATCGACACCACCGACCAGGCCGATGCGATCGCGCTGCTGCTGGACGCGCTGCGCATCGGGAAACTGCAGGCCTTCGTCGGCTATTCCTATGGCGCGATGGTCGGGCTGCAGTTCGCCGTCCGCCATCCGGCGCGGCTGCGGCGGCTGGTCGCGGTCAGCGGCGCGCATCGCCCGCATCCGTATGCCTCGGCCTGGCGCGCGCTGCAGCGCCGCGCCGTCGCCCTGGGCCAGCTGCAGTGCGCCGATGCCGCCGGCCTGGCCCTGGCGCGGCAGTTCGCGATGCTCAGCTACCGCACGCCGGAGGAATTCGGCGAGCGCTTCGACAGCGCGCCGGAGATCGTCAACGGCCGCGTGCGCTGCGCGGCCGAGGACTACCTCGACGCCGCCGGCGCCCAGTACGTGGCGCGCACCCCGGTCACCGCCTACCTGCGCCTGTCCGAGTCGATCGACCTGCACCGCGTCGATCCGGCCGCGGTAGGCGTGCCGGTGACCGTGGTCGCCGTGGAGGGCGACCGCCTGGTGCCGCTGTCCGATTCGGTGAACCTGGTCGAAGGCCTGCAGGGCCGCGGCCAGCTGCGCGTGCTGCGCTCGCCCTACGGGCACGACACCTTCCTCAAGGAAACCGACCGCATCGACCTCATTCTCGCCGCCGTGCTGCGCGGCAACGGAGCCCACCCGTGAGCCAGGAAACCTCCCCCGCCTGTCGTTCCGCCACCGCCGCCGTGCGCGCCGGCATCGACCGCGATGCCGCCTATGGCGCGGTCACCCCGCCGATCGTGCTGTCGAGCAACTTCAGCTTCGCCGGCTTCGGCAACAAGCGGCAGTACGACTACACCCGCAGCGGCAACCCGACCCGCGACCTGCTCGGCGAGGCGCTGGCCGAACTGGAAGGCGGCGCCGGCGGCGTGGTCACCGCCACCGGCATGGGCGCGATCACCCTGGTACTCAACGCGCTGCTGCAGCCCGGCGACACCCTGGTCGTGCCGCACGACGCGTACGGCGGCAGCTGGCGCCTGTTCAACGCGCTGGCCGCCAAGGGCCACTTCGAACTGGTCACCGCCGACCTGACCGATCCGCGCTCGCTGGCCGATGCGCTGGGCCGTTCGCCGAAGCTGGTGCTGGTGGAGACGCCGTCCAACCCGCTGCTGCGCGTCACCGACCTGCGCTTCGTGATCGAGGCCGCGCACAGGGCCGGCGCGCTGGTGGTGGTCGACAACACCTTCCTCTCGCCGGCGCTGCAGAAGCCGCTGTCGTTCGGCGCCGACCTGGTCCTGCATTCGACTACCAAGTACGTCAACGGCCACAGCGACGTGGTCGGCGGCGCGGTGGTCGCGGCCGACCCGGAGGTGCACCAGCAGCTGGTCTGGTGGGCCAACGCGCTGGGCCTGACCGGCTCGCCGTTCGACAGCTTCCTGACCCTGCGCGGCCTGCGTACCCTGGATGCGCGGATGCGCGTGCACCAGGAGAACGCCAACGCGATCGCGGCGCTGCTCGACGGCCATGCGGCGGTGGAGAAGGTCTACTTCCCCGGCCTGCCGTCGCACCCGGGCCATGCGCTGGCCGCGCGCCAGCAGGCCGGCTTCGGTGCGATGCTCAGCTTCGAGCTGCGCGGCGGCGAGGCGGCGGTGCGCGCCTTCGTCGATTCGCTGCGCTGGTTCACCCTGGCCGAGTCGCTGGGCGGCGTGGAAAGCCTGGTCGCGCATCCGGCGACCATGACCCACGCGGCGATGAGCGCCGAGGCGCGCGCCAAGGCCGGCATTTCCGACGGCCTGCTGCGCCTGTCCATCGGCATCGAAGCCTCCGAGGACCTGGTGGCCGACGTCGCCGCCGCGCTGGATGCGGCGGTGCGTGCCGCGGCCGACGCGGATGCCGAGCTGGCCCGCAAACGGGTGGACGCATGAGCGCAGTGCTGCGGCCGCAGCCGCGTCCGGGCACGCGCGCCGGCCGCGAACGCACCGCGCCGGTGCGGCGCCTGGCGGTGCTGGGCACCGGTACCGTCGGCACCGCCTTCGTTGATCGCTACCAGTCGCTGCAGTCGCGCGGGCTGGCGCTGCCGCAGGTGGCCTGGCTGGCCAACTCGCGCGGCGTGCAGACCTGCGAAGCGGGACTGGCGCAGGCACTGTCCGCGGTGAAGGCGGCGCCGCGCCGCGAGACCACGCTGCCCGGCTGGGCCGAGGCCGAGGCGCTCCACGAGGACGACATCGTGGTCGATGCCACCGCCAGCGACCAGGTCGCCGGCTGGCATGCCGAATGGCTCGCGCGCGGCGTCCACGTGGTCACCGCGAACAAGCTTGGCCACGGCGCCGCGCTGTCGCGTTCGCAGGCCATCAACGACGCGCAGGGCAGCAGCGGCGCGCGCTATGGCGACAGCGCCACCGTCGGCGCCGGCCTGCCGGTGCTCGGCAGCCTGCGCGCGCTGGTCGCCGGTGGCGACCGCATCCACGCGGTGGAAGGCGTGCTCTCCGGCTCGCTGGCCTGGCTGTTCGGCAACTTCGACGGCTCGCGGCCGTTCTCGGCGCTGGTGCGCGCGGCCGCGGCCGCTGGTTATACCGAGCCGGATCCGCGCATCGACCTGTCCGGCGAGGACGTGCGCCGCAAGCTGCTCATCCTGGCGCGCGCGGCCGGCCTGCCGCTGGAGGCTTCGCAGGTGAAGGTGCGCTCGCTGCTGCCGGCGGACCTGGCGGAAGCGGCCGTGGGGCAGGTCGATGCGCTGCTGCCGTCGCTCGATGCGCCCCTGGCCGCGGAACTGGCGCGGGCGCGCGCCGCGGGTGCGCGGCTGCGCTTCATCGCCCGCTTCGATGGCGACGGCGCCGGCGTCGGCCTGCACGCGCTGCCGGCGGCGCATCCGCTGTGCGGTGGCGGCGGTACCGACAACCGCGTGGCGGTCAGCAGCGACCGCTACCCGCGGCAACCGCTGGTGATCCAGGGGCCCGGCGCGGGCGCGGAAGTGACCGCGGCGGCGCTGCTGGACGACGTGCTGCGGATCGCCGCGGCCTAGCCGGTCGAGGTGTCGCCGGCACTGGCCGGGGCGTCGCGGTTGCGCTCGACTGCAGGGCCCCAGGTCTCGACCAGGCCCTGCTCGAGCATCCACGACGGATCACCTTCCAGTCGCTCGAGGCCCGGCGGCAGGTGCGCACCCGGGCGCGGCCGGCAGGCCGCCCAGGTGTCGCGGCCACCGGACTTGGCCCGGTACAGCGCGCGGTCGGCGAGGGTGACCATCTGTTCCCAGCCCAGCAGTTCCGGCGCCTCGGGGAACAGCGGGTACTCGGCCAGGCCGATCGATACGCTCAGCCGGTGCAGCTCGCCCGGGTCCAGTTCGAACGCATGCGCGCGGATTTGCTCGCACAGCCGCTCGCCGATCCGGGCCAGGCTGGCGCGCGGCTGCGGGCGCAGCACCAGCAGGAACTCCTCGCCGCCCCAGCGCGCCACGTAGTCGCCGCTGCGCACCATGCCGGTGAGCAGCCGGCCGAGCTGCTCGAGCACGCGGTCGCCGGCGGCGTGGCCGTGCGCGTCGTTGATCGACTTGAAGTAGTCCAGGTCCAGCAGCGCGAACACCACCACCTCGTCGTCGCCCGGCGCGGTGTCGCGGCCGTGCAGGGCCAGGTCGCCGGGGATCTGCCGCGACAGGTAGCGGCGGTTGCGCAGCCCGGTCAGCGGATCGGTGAAGCTCAGCGCTTCCAGGCGCGCGTTGGCCACCTGCAGGTCGCGGGTGCGTTCCTGCACCAGCTGCTCCAGCCTGCGGCTCTGCCGCCGGTAGCGGCGCTGCATGCCGAGGTACGCCAGGTAGGCGAGGGCCCCGAACAGCAGCGGCAGCAGCAGGCGCAGCGAGCGCGCCTCGTGCCAGTGCGGCGGCACCGCCAGCCCCAGCCGCGCCGTGGCGACGGCGCCCCCGCGGTCGCCGACGTCGACCACCTCGAAGCGGTAGTGCCCCGGCGGCAGGTTGGTGTAGGTGGCGCTGCGCAGGTGCGGCGCGTCCAGCGAGCGCCATTCCTGCTCGTAGCCGGCCAGGCGGTAGCGCAGCTGCACCGCGTGCATCGGCTGGAACGAGGGCCGGGTGAACTCGAACTTCACGTCGCGCACGCCCAGCGGCAGTTCCAGTTCCTGCACCGGGTCGGGCACGACCCATTCATTGCCGACCTGCACGCGTTCGAACAGCACGCGCGCCGGTTCGCCGCCTGCCGGCTGGAAGCGGGTGTCGACCAGGACCACGCCTTCGCGGGTCGGCAGCCACAGCACGTCGTCCAGCAGCAGGCCGCGGCTGTTGCCGGCGCCGTTGCAGCACTTGCCCGGCTGGCCGCCCTGTTCGCGCGCGCCGGAATTGAGCACCAGCTCGGCGCGGAGGTCGCCCACCGGTTCGCGCAGCGGCGGCGCCAGCGAGGCCAGCGGCAGGCGGTAGATGCCGCGCATGCCGGCGACCCAGAGGTAGTCGCCGGCGCTGGCGATGAAGAAGGCGATGTTGGCCGGGACGCCCTGGGCGCGGCCCAGCCGCGTCCAGCGCTGGCCGTCGAACAGGCGCAGGTCCTCGCCGGTGTAGCTGCCGACGATCCAGCGTCCGTCGTCCAGCTCGTGGATCGCGCTGATCGCCGCCTCGGGGTCGAGCCCGGTGAGCTGGCCGAGCGGCTCGATGCGGCCTTCGCGCCACTCGAACAGGCCGCCGTGGGTGCCCAGCAGCACGCGGCCGTCGCGGGTTTCGTGGACCACCCGCACGCGCGGGTCGGGCAGGCCCTGCTCGCTGCCGTAGCGGCTCAGGCTCCCGTCCGGCCACAGCAGGAACAGGCCTTGGCTGGTGGCGAACCACAGCCGCTTCGCGCGGTCGCGGACGATGCCGTTGACCTGCGCCGCGCGCAGCGGCGCCAGCACCGCGGGGATGCTGACCCGGTCGCGTTCCAGCACCGCGGCGCCGGCGCGGGTGCCGATCCAGGTGCGGTCGCGTTCGACCAGCAGGCTGTAGGCCTCCGGGTGCGGCAGGCGCGCGCCGGCCACGCGGCTGTGGAAACGGCGCCCGTCGAATACCTCGACGCCGTCGCTGCCGCCGACCCAGACCTTCCCGTCGGGCCCGCGCGCGATCGACCACAGCAGCGGATGGTGCAGGCCTTCCTCGTGGTCCAGGCGCGCCGTCCAGCCGTTCCACAGGCGGGTGACGCCATCGACCATGCTGCCCATCCACAGGTTGCCGTCGCGGTCCTCGTGGATGGCGCGGATGGCGCGCGCGCCGGTGACGTCACCGACGCTTTCCACCACCCGGCCGTCGCGCAGGCGCTGCAGCTGCTGCGGGCTGGCCGCCCAGAGGTTGCCGTCGCGGTCGCCGGCCATCGCTTCCACCGCCATCCGCGCCACGCGCTGCCAGCTGCCGTCCGCGTGGCGGTACAGGCCGGTCGTGGTACCGGCCCACAGCGTGCCACCGCGGTCGCGGGCCAATCGGGAAACGTGGACCTGCGCGGCCTCCGCCGGCAGCGGATACGCGCGCACGGAGTCGCCTTCCAGGTGGAACACCTGGCCGACGCTTCCGGCCCACACGCCCTCGCCGTCGCGCAGCAGGTCCAGCGCCGGGTCCTGCAGGGGATGGCGCAGCTCGAGGGCGGTGCCGGTGCTGGCGTAGACGCCGCCGGGACCGGCTACCAGTACGCCGCCGGCGGGGCCGTCGACGATGGAGCGCACCGCGAAGCCCGCCTGCGGACGGCGCTCGCCATCGAGCAGCGGCACGCTGCGCAGGCGGCCGTTGCGGTAGACCAGCAGGCCCTGCGAGGTGCCGATCCAGACCCGGCCGTCGCCGGTGCCGTGCAGGGCCAGCACGTGTCCGCCGAGTTCGGGCGCGTCGTCCTGGCCGTAGCGGATGAAGCGGGCCCCGTCATAGCGGGTCAGGCCGCCCTGCGAGCCGAACCACAGGTAGCCGTCGCGGTCCTGGGTGATCGCCAGCACGCTGATCTGCGGCAGGCCATGTTCGACGCCCCAGGTGTCGCCCACGTAGTCGCTGAAGGATTTGTCCGGCTGCAGCGCGGCGGCCGGAAGGGCGGGGCCGAGCCAGGCCAGCACGCAGGCGCAGGCCCCCAGCGTCATCCGGCGCAGGCCGGCGGCGATGCTGAACGGAACCCCCTGGCAACCGGCAGCGGCTGGCACGTGAACCGAGAACTCCCCCTGTTCCCCATGGGCCAAGTTACGGGTTTTTCGTGGCGCTCACCAGCCGCGGGCGGGCACCCGCCTGTTCAGCATTCGATGACGTTGACCGCCAGGCCGCCGCGCGAGGTTTCCTTGTACTTGTCCTGCATGTCGCGGCCGGTGTCGCGCATGGTGCGGATCACCTTGTCCAGCGAGACCTTGTGCTGGCCGTCGCCGCGCAGGGCCATGCGCACGGCGTTGATCGCCTTCACCGCGCCCATGGCGTTGCGCTCGATGCAGGGGATCTGCACCAGGCCGCCGATCGGGTCGCAGGTCAGGCCGAGGTTGTGCTCCATGCCGATCTCGGCGGCGTTCTCGACCTGGCCGGGGCTGGCGCCCAGGGCTGCGGCCAGGCCGGCGGCGGCCATCGAGCAGGCCACGCCGACCTCGCCCTGGCAGCCGACCTCGGCACCGGAGATCGACGCGTTCTCCTTGTAGAGGATGCCGATCGCCGCGGCGGTGAGCATGAAGTCGAACACGCCCTGCTCGGTGCTGCCGGGGCAGAAGCGGTCGTAGTAGTGCAGCACCGCCGGGATGATCCCGGCCGCGCCATTGGTCGGGGCGGTGACCACGCGGCCGCCGGCGGCGTTCTCCTCGTTCACCGCCAGGGCGTAGAGATTGACCCAGTCCAGGGTGGTCAGCGGATCGCGCATCGCCGCCTCGGGCTTGGACGACAGTTCGCGGTACAGGCCCGGGGCGCGGCGGACCACGTGCAGGCCACCGGGCAGGGTGCCGTCGGCGCGGATGCCGCGGGCCACGCAGGCCTGCATCGCGTTCCAGATCGCGCGCAGGCCGTTGCGGATCTCCTCCTCGCTGCGCCAGGCGCGCTCGTTGGCGAACATCACCTGCGCGATGGACAGGCCGCTGTCGGCGCAGCGCTGCAGCAGCTCGTCGCCGCTGGAGAACGGATACGGCAGGGCGGTGTCGTCGGGGACGATCCGGTCCTCGGCCGCCTCGTCGGGATTGACCACGAAGCCGCCGCCGACGGAGTAGTAGTCGCGGGTGGCGATGACCTGGCCGTCGGCGTCGTAGGCGGTGAAGCGCATGCCGTTGGTGTGGAACGGCAGCTTCTGGCGCTTGTTCATCACCAGGTCGCGCTTCTCGTCGAAGGCGATGGCGTGGCCGGGGGCGAGGCGCACGCTGCCTTCGCTGCGGATGCGTGCCAGCAGGCCGGGGATGGCGTCCGGATCGACCGTGTCGGGCAGGTGGCCCTCCAGCCCCAGCAGCAGCGCCTTGTCGGTGCCGTGGCCGCGGCCGGTCAGGGCCAGCGAGCCGAACACCTCGGCGCGCACCCGCGCGACCTCGGCGACGCGGCCCGGCTCGACCAGCCAGTGGCCGACGAAGCGCGCGGCGGCGCGCATGGGCCCGACGGTATGCGAGGAACTCGGCCCGATGCCGATCTTGAACAGGTCGAAGGTGCTGACGGCCATCGGGGACGCGCGGATCCTGGCGGAAGGCCGGCCATTGTATTGGTTGCGGCTGAAACGGGCATGACGCGCCGCGGTCGATCCGCTACCGTGGCGCCCCCGGCCACGCCACGGATTGCCCGATGCCCCGTTACGTCCTCTACCAGCGCGACGACTGCCACCTGTGCGACCAGGCGCTGGCGGTGCTGGCCTCGATCCGCTTCCCGGAGCCGGAGAGCGTATTCATCGACGACGACGTGGCCCTCGAGGACGCCTACGGCACGCGCGTGCCGGTGCTGCGCGATAGCCGTGACGGGCGCGAGCTGGACTGGCCGTTCGATGCCGGCCAGGTCCGGGCCTGGATGCGTTGAGCCGGCACGCCCTCAGCGCGGCTTCAGTACGACGCGCGTGCTGACGTTGACCTCGTTGGGGATGGTGGTGGTGTCGGCCCAGTCGCCGTCGCCCACGCCGAAATCCAGGCGCTTCACCACCGCCTTGCCTTCGAGCACCGGCTGCGCGCCGTCCTTCCAGGTGAAGGTCAGGGTGACCGGCTTGCGCACGCCGCGCAGTTCCAGGGTGCCGTCGGCGGCGTAGCGATCGTCGTCCAGCCGGCGGAAACCACTGGCGGTGTAACGCGCCTGGGCGAAGCGGGCGACGTCGAAGAACTCGGCGGCCTTGAGCATGGTGTCGCGGTCGTCGTTGCCGGTGGAGGCGCTGGCCAGGCCGATGGTGACGTCGAGCGTGCCGGCTTCGGGTTTTGCGGGGTCGAAGCTCAGCTTCGTGTCGAAGCGCGAGAAGCGGCCGGTGAACAGCTCGCCGTCGTAACGGCTGGCGAAGGCGAGGGTGGAACCCGGCGCCTGCACGTAGTCGGCGGCGACGGCCGGCGCCGCCGCAAGCATCGCGGTGAGCGCCGCGGCCACAGCGCCCGGCGAAGTGAGCTTGATGGTCATCGTGGATCCTCGGATCGGGGAACGGAAATCCAGCCGCGCGGCAGCATCCGCGCCAGGGTGGCGTCGCGCTGGACGAAATGGTGGTAGAGCGCCGCCGCTGCGTGCGCGGCGACCAGCGCCATCAGCACCCAGAACAGCAGTTCGTGCGCGCTGTTGGCGGTTTCGGCCAGCGCGTGGTCAGGGGCGACCAGCTTGGGCACTGCGACCAGCCCGAACCAGCGGAACGGGCGAAGTCCGCTGGCCGAGTCGTACAGCCAGCCGGACAGCGGCACCGCCAGGATCAGCAGGTAGATCGCGCCGTGGGTCAGCGTGGCCAGCTGCCGCTGCCAGCGCGGCGTTCCCGGCACCGGCGCCGGCGCGCCGGCGTACAGGCGCCAGCCGATGCGCGCCACCACCAGCGCCAGCACGGTGATGCCCAGCGACTTGTGCGCGGTGTAGACCCAGAAGTACTTCGGCGAACGCGGCAGTTCGCCCATCACCAGCCCGACCACGCCGATGCACAGGATCAGCACGGCGATGGTCCAGTGCAGCAGCTGGCTGACGGTGCCCCAGCGTTCGAGGTTCTTCGGGCTCATGCGGGTTCGTTCTCGTGGCGTTCGGTGCCGGTGGCGGCGGGATCGGTGGCGGCTCCGGGTGGCACAGTTGCCGGCATGGCCTCGCCTGGAACGGCTTCGACATCGTCGCCCGGCTCCGCGTCCGGAAGGGTGTCGGGATCATCGGCCGCGTCGCCGGCGCCGCGCGCGCGTACCGCTTCGGCTTCGATGCGCAGTTCCACCTCGTCGCCGATCACGTTCGGCCACGCGTCGATGCCGAAGGCGGCGCGGCTCAGGCGCGCGTGGGCGCTGAACCCGGCAGTGCGGCGGAACGGCGGCATCGGGTGCCGGTGCAACGAATTGAACCTCACCTCCAGCGGCACCTCGCGGGTGACGCCGCGAAGGGTCAGCTGGCCGTGCACGATGAAGCGGTCCGCGGCCAGCGGTTCGACCCGGGTGGAGACAAAGCGCGCCTCGGGCCAGCGCCCGGCGTCAAGCAGGTTGCGGGCGAGGGTGGCACGGTTCCAGCCTTCGTCGCCCAGGTCCACCCGCTGCAGCGGCACGCTCACGTCCAGACGCGCGCTGCTCCAGTCCTCCGGATCGAACTCCAGCGTGCCCCGGCTGCCGGACACCGTGCCCAGCGCCTGCGAGTAGCCGGCATGCGACACCGCGAACAGCACCCGGGTGTGCACCGGGTCCAGTTCGTAGCGCGCGGTGGCGGCGGACGCCGGGAGCGATGTCAGCGGTGTCATCACCACCAGGGCCAGCAGCCGGCGGAGCACGCGGCGGCAGGGCGACGGGCAGGCGGGCGCGGGGAGTGGGATCATGGCCGCATTCTAGGCCCGGTCGGCGACGGCCGTGGCTTGCGCCTGCAACGATGCGTTGCGACGATTCGGGCCGGGGAGCAGGAGGCGACGATGTTGCGTGCGCTTTGGCTGTGCGTGCTGCTGGTGGTCGCCGCGACCGCCAGCGCCGCCGTGCCCGAAGTCCCGCGCTTCCGCGTGCTCGGTCCGGCCGACGGCCTGCCGGCCACCACCGTGCCGGCGCTGGCCCTCGACCATGACGGCTTCCTGTGGGCGGCTACCTGGGACGGCCTGGCGCGCTACGACGGCGCCGGCTTCCGCGTCTGGCGGCACGATCCGGACGATCCGGCCTCGCTGCCCGGCAACGTGCTGCAGGCGCTGCACGTGGACGGCCGCAACCGCATCTGGGTGGCGAGCGAAGGCGGCGGCGTGAGCGTGATGGATCCCGGCCGCCAGGGCTTCCGCCATTTCCGCAAGTCGCTGTTCCCGCAGATGGAAAGTGACGAGGTGTTCGCCATCGCCGGGCGCGGCGAGGAGATCTGGCTCGGCACCTACGGCGGCGGCCTGTACCGCATCGACGCGCAGGACCAGGTGCGGCGCCTGCGCTCCTCCGATCCGGACGTGAACGCGGTGCTGGACCGCGCGATCCTGGCGCTGTCGTTCGACGAACACGAAGGCATCCTGGTCGGCACCTTGCAGGGGCTGGTGCGCTGCGCCGGCAAGCAGGTGCAGCGGATGCCGCTGCCCGGGCCGACCCCGTGGGCGACGGTGGTCTCGCTGTGGCGCGAAGGCGATTCGACCTGGGTCGGTTCCACGCGCGGCCTGTTCCGCCTCGGCGACGATGGCCAGTGGCGCACGCCGGCCTGGGCGGCCGAGTTCAACGGTTCGCGGACCGTCACCGCGATGAGCGACGACGGCGAGGGCGGCTACTGGATCGCGACCACCGACGGCCTGTGGCGCGTGCGCGGCAACGACGCGCCGATCGCCGTGACCCGGCAGTCGCGCGTACTGGGCGTGAACAGCCAGGTGCAGGCGCTGCTGCGCCAGCAAGACGGGGCGCTGTGGGTGGCGCTGCCGTCGCGCGGCCTCGGCTACCTGCGTTCGGACTGGCGCCGCACCGCGGTGCTGGACGCCGAACACGGCCTGCGCGGCGGCGTGTACCGCGGCGGCGCGACCGCGACCGACGGCGGCGTGTGGCTGGTCGGCACCGCCGGGGTGCTGGAATGGCTCGACACGCGCACCGGCAAGGTCACCACCGTGCGCGAACCGGACGGAGCGCGCCCGACCGCGGTGCTGGAGGATCGCGCGGGCAACATCTGGACCGACCACGGCGCCGGCGTGATCCGGATGGAACGCGGCACCGGCCGGATCCAGCGCTGGGACAGCGTGTCGGTGCAGGACCCGACCTTGGAGAAGGCGGCGATCAACTGGCTGCTGTCGGCGCCGGACGGCAGCGTCTGGCTCGGTTCGCCGGGCGCCGGCCTGCAACGCCGCGACCCGGTCACCGGGCGGGTGATCGAGTCGCTGCGCGCCGGCGTGCCCGGGCTGGGCGCGGCCGACCTGGCGATGGTGCGGATCGGTCCGGACGGCAGCCCGTGGGTCGCGGTGGAACATGGCCTGCGCCGCTGGGATCCGGCGACCTCCAGCTTCGTCGCGCCTGACGGTATCGACGGCCAGCCGGTGCTGGCCTTCGCCTTCGACGGCAGCGACCGGTTGTGGCTGCACCGGCTCACCGGCCTGGAAGTGTGGGAGCGCAACGGCGGACAGTGGCAGCGCCGCATGCACCTGGGCACCGCCCAGGGCATCCCGGCGACCGAGGCGACCGGGCTGGTGGTCGACGGCCACCACCGCGCCTGGCTGGCCACCCGCCGCGGCCTGTTCCGCGTCGACCCGGCCGGCGGCCGCGACGGCGAGGCGGCGGTGCGCCGCTTCGGCGTGCGCGAAGGCCTGCCCAGCCAGGAGTTCACCGAGCGCATGCTGCTGCTGGACAGCAACGGCGTGCTGGTCGGCAGCACCGGCGACGGCTCGCTGGTGCTGCTGGACACGGACATGCCCGACCCGGTGCGGCCGCCGCCGCGCCTGGTGGTCGACTCGGTGCAGGTGATGCGCGGCGACGCGCAGGTCGAGCTGCCGGTGCAGGGCGGCTTCGAGCTGCGCCCGGGCGACCACGACCTGCAGCTGGCCGTGCGCCTGCTCGCCTTCGACGATCCGGAATCCAACCGCTACCGCTTCCGCCTGCTCGGCCTGGAGCAGGACTGGTACGAGGTCCAGGGCCGCGGCGACCGCGTGTTCGCGCGCCTGCCGCCGGGCCAGTACCGGCTGCAGCTGCAGGCCGCCGCCGGTCCCGGGCAGCCGTGGTCGGAGGTGCAGGAACTGGCCTTCAGCATGCCGCCGCCGTGGTGGCGCAGCCCTTGGGGCATGGCCCTGCTCGGCGCGGCCGCGCTGCTGGCGCTGGCCTGGTCGGCGCGCATGTACCGCCTGCGCCTGCGCCGACGCAGCCAGTGGCAGCTGGACGTGCACAAGCGCGAGCTGGCCGAGCAGGCCTCGCTGGCCAAGAGCCGCTTCCTGGCCACCCTCGGCCACGAGGTGCGCACGCCGATGACTGGCGTGCTGGGCATGAGCGAACTGCTGCTGACCACGCCGCTGGACGCGCGCCAGCGCGGCTACGTCGAATCGATCCGCCGCGCCGGCGAGCACCTGATGCGCCTGGTCAACGACGCGCTGGACCTGGCCCGCATCGAGGCCGGCAAGCTGGAGCTGGAGCCGCAGGACTTCGACCTGCGCGCGCTGGTCGCCGAGGTCGCCGCGCTGATGGGGCCGGTGGCCGAACAGCGCGGCCTGGCCTTCAACGTGCATGTGGACGCCGATGCGCCACAGGCGCTGCGCGGCGATCCCGGCCGCGTCCGCCAGATCCTGCTCAACCTGCTGGGCAACGCGCTGAAGTTCACCGACCGCGGCGAGGTGGCGCTGGAAGTGTCCGCCGGCGTCGGCGGCGGGGTCGGCTTCGTCGTGCGCGACACCGGGCCGGGCCTCAACGACGAACAGAAGCAGCGCCTGTTCCGCCGCTTCGAACAGGCCGAGGGCGCGCGCACCGCCGCGCGCTACGGCGGCAGCGGCCTGGGCCTGGCGATCTGCCAGGAGCTGGCGATGGCGATGGGCGGCGGCATCAGCGTCGACAGCGCGCCCGGGCAGGGCACCGCGTTCCGCGTGCAGTTGCCGTTGCCGCTGGCGCAGCCGGTGGCGCCGCCGGCGCCGCCGCGCCCCGCGCGCCAGGCCGGCCGGCAGCTGGACCTGCTGCTGGTCGAGGACGATCCGACCGTCGCCGACGTGATCTCCAGCCTGCTGCGCGCGCAGGGCCATCGCGTCGCCCGTGCCGCGCACGGCCTGGCCGCGCTGGCCGACGTGTCGGTGGCGCGCTTCGACCTGGCCCTGCTCGACCTGGACCTGCCCGGCATGGACGGCATGGCCCTGGCCCGGCAGCTGCGCCTGCAGGGCTTCGCCCAGCCGCTGCTGGCGGTGACCGCGCGCACCGACGCCGATGCCGAAACCCAGGCACGCGCCGCTGGCTTCGACGGGTTCCTGCGCAAGCCGGTTACCGGTGAAATGTTGGCCGCGGCGATCGAAGCCCTGCTGCCGGAGCTGGCCGAGGCATGACGACGCGACGCTGGCCGGCATGGATGTTCGCCGCCGCGCTGGGCTGGGCGGCGCCTGCCTTGGCCGATACGCCCGACGGCGGCAGCGGCGGACAGGGCCTGCCCGCCGGCCTGCTGCTCGGCGGCCTGCTCAGCGAGAGCCGCGTGCTGTATCCGCTGCAGGTGGGCGACTGGCGTGCGGTGTCCGAGCAGCGCTTCCCCGACCAGCGCTATGGCGTGGCGGTCCGCTACGTCGACGGCGAGCGCTGGCTCGACCTCTACTTCTACCCCGGTGGCCCGCAGGCGCCGGAACTGCTCGGCCAGGTGGCGCGGGCCGAACGCGAGAGCATCGGCGCGGCCGCCCGCGAATCCGACCGCCAGATCCGGCTCGGCGAGCTGCAGCAGATCGCCCTGGCGGGCGAAGGCGAAACCCGGGTGCAGGCCTGGCGCCTGGGCCTGGAATACCCGGGCGAGCAGCGCGCTTCGGCCATGCTGCTGTTCGCGCGCAACCTCTACCTGGTCAAGGCGCGGGCGAGCGCGCCGCCCCCGGCCACGCCGGCGTCGCTGCTGGCGGAGGCGCAGGCCTTCATGGAGGAGGTGGCCGCGCAGGTGCGCATCGCCAGCACCGGCGAGTGCTGGTTGCCGGAACGGCTGGAAGTCGTCGACGTGCTGCCGGATCCGGCGGAGCCGCAGGTCTTCGCCAGCTACCGCGATCCGGGCAAGGCGACGGCGGCGGTGGTCACCGCCGCCGGCGTGCAGGTGGCGCGCGCCGAAGCCGCGCGCGCGGAAGGCCTGGCGACCGAGCTGGCCGCGGCCCTGTATCCGGGATGCGTGGCGCCGGAGGCGATCGAACCGGACGTGCCACCGCACATGCGCGAGATCCGCATCGAATACCGGGTCCCGGCGGCCGGCGACTCGGACCGGCGCTCGCCGCCGGTCGGCCGGCCGCGGGCGCCGCTGCGCGCTACCGGCTGACCCGGCGCCGACCGGCGTCGGGTGTTCCGCCGAAGCGCGCCTCAGCGCGCGCTGTGCGCGTGCACCGCTTCGACCAGGGCGCGCACGTGTTCCGGATCCATGTCCGGCGACATGCCGTGGCCCAGGTTGAACACGTGGCCCTCGCGCGAGCCGCCGTTGCCGGCGGCGTAGTCGTCGAGCACGCGCGCGGCCTCGCGGGCGATCGCCTCGGGGCTGCCGTAGAGCGTGGCCGGGTCGAGGTTGCCCTGCAGGGCAACCTTGCCGCCGGTGCGGCGCGCGGCCTCGGCCAGGTCGACCAGCCAGTCCACGCCGACCGCGTCGGTGCCGGTTTCGGCCAGCGCTTCCAGATACGGCGCGTTGCCCTTGCCGAACAGGATCAGCGGGGTGCGGTCGTCGCTCTGGCCGCGTTCCAGTTCGCGCGCGATCCGCTCCAGGTAGGGCAGGGAGAATTCGCGGTACAGCGTCGGCGAGAGCACGCCGCCCCAGGTGTCGAACACCTGCAGCGCCTGCGCACCGGCGGCGCGCTGCGCGGCCAGGTAGGCGATGACCGCGTCGGTGACTACGCCCAGCAGCCGGTGCAGCAGCTCCGGGCGGTTGAAGGCCATCGCCTTGATCTTCGAATAGTTGTCGCTGCCGCCGCCCTCGACCATGTAGCAGGCCAGGGTCCAGGGGCTGCCGGAGAAGCCGATCAGCGGCACCGAACCGGCGAGTTCGCGGCGGATGACGCGCACCGCGTCCATCACGTAGCGCAGTTCGGTTTCCATGTCCGGCACCGCCAGGCGGGCCACGTCGGCCTCGTCGCGGATGGGGCGCTCGAACTTCGGGCCTTCGCCTTCGGCGAAGTACAGGCCCAGGCCCATGGCGTCGGGCACGGTGAGGATGTCCGAGAACAGGATCGCCGCGTCGAGCGGGAAGCGGCGCAGCGGCTGCAGGGTGACCTCGCAGGCCAGCTCCGGGTTCTTGGCCATGGCCAGGAAGCTGCCGGCGGCGGCGCGGGTGGCGCGGTACTCCGGCAGGTAGCGGCCGGCCTGGCGCATCAGCCACACGGGCGTGCAGTCCACGGGCTGCCGGCGCAGGGCGCGCAGCAGGCGGTCGTTGGCGAGGGTTTCGGACACGTTGAACCTTGGACTTGGGAAAGGGCGGGTGGCCGTCAGGCGCCGCGGGGCGCTTCGGCGCCGCTGACGAACATCACCTGGAAACCGCGCTTGAGCTGGGCGTCGCGGGCCTTCTCGAAGGCGGCGGTGGCCTCTTCCTGGAGCATGTACTGCTCGCGTCGCAGTTGCGACTTGCCGCCGATCTGGCCGCTTTCGCGAAGCAGCTCCCAGCCGCCGAACAGGTCCGGCTGCAGGGTCAGCTGCAGGTAACGGGGGGCTTCGCCCGGCGCGGGGCGCTGCTGCAGGAGGATGCGCATGGCCGACATTGTAGCGGTGGCGGTGCGGAAGGCCGTATGGGGGAGCTGGCCTTGTGGGCCCGGCCGCTCTGCCGGGCAGGCGGAGGCACGGGCGCGGGCTCCGGACGGGGCCGCCGTCCGCGCCGGGAATGAACCAGGGCGCTGGCGACGGTTGGCGCGTCGCCCCGCGTCAGCCCCCTTGCCGCATCAGCCGCGGACTGCTGATGACACCCCTTGGGGGGGCGGCGTCCTCGGCCGGGTCAAGGCCGAGGCTTCTATGGGCAGAGCGAGGAGACGCCCCTCTCCCGGGGGGAGGGGCGATCGAAACCAAGCCCTCAGAGCACCAGAAGACGCGGTAGCGCGGGGGTAGGGCGCAAGCGGCACATGGATGTGCCGCGGTCGCGCGTTGGAGCAGGACGCGGAACCGCGCGATGCGACATGCCCCTGCGCTGCCACGGCTCGGTCCGAAGCCAGCCACCGGAAAGCCAGCTCTCCACCCGACAGGTCGCAGTGCGATGAGTCACCCGGCGCACGGCGACGCGCGAGCCTTGGCCAGCGCCCTCGTTCGTTCCCGGCGCATCGCGCCGTCCCGGCTCCGGCCAACGCCTGTGCTTCACCGCCAGCCCGCTCAGCCCGCCAGCAGCTCCAGCACCCTGGCTTCGTCCACGTCGGGGACGACCACGGCCTGGCCCAGGCCATGCCACAGGACCAGGCGCAGGCGGCCCGCGACGTTCTTCTTGTCCAGGCGCATGCGTGCCAGCAGCGCCTCGGGGGCCAGCCCGGCGGGGATCCGCGTCGGCAGGCCACACGCCTGGAGCAGGCGTTCGAGGCGGTCGGTGTCGGCGTCCGGGGCCATGCCGAGGCGGGCCGAGAGGCGTCCGGCCAGGACCATGCCCACCGCCACCGCCTCGCCGTGCACCAGCGCCTCGCTGCCGCCGCCGGAATAGCCCTGCTCGGCCTCGATCGCATGGCCGAAGGTGTGGCCCAGGTTGAGCAGGGCGCGCTCGCCCTTCTCCAGCGGATCGCGTTCGACGATTTCGGCCTTGTGCTCGCAACTGCGCGCGATCGCCTCGGCCAGGACGCGGTCGTCGCCGGCCAGCAGCGCGGCGTGTTCGCGCTCCAGCCATTCGAAGAACGCCGGGTCGCGGATCGCGCCGTACTTGATCACCTCGGCCAGGCCGGCGCGCAGTTCGCGCGGGGGCAGGGTGCGCAGGGTCGTGGTATCGGCGATCACCGCGCGCGGCGGATGGAAGGCGCCGACCAGGTTCTTGCCCTGCGGGATGTCCACCGCGGTCTTGCCGCCGACCGAGGAGTCGACCATCGCCAGCAGGGTGGTCGGCAGCTGCACGCAGTCGATGCCGCGCATCCAGCAGGCCGCGGCGAAGCCGGCCAGGTCGCCGACCACGCCGCCGCCGAGCGCGTACACGGTCGCGTCGCGGGTGGCGCCGAGGTTGGCCAGCGCCTCGATCGCGCCGGTGAAGGTGGCCAGGGTCTTGTGCGATTCGCCGGCCGGGATCACGTGCGTGGCCAGCTTCAGGCCCGGGCGTGCCGCGCGCAGCGCCGCGGCCACCGCCTCGGCGTACAGCGGCGCGACCTGGCTGTCGCTGAGCAGCAGGGCGTGGCGCCCGCGGGCGTGGGCGGCCAGCCGCGCGCCGTCGCCCAGCAGGCCGGGGCCGATATCGATCGCGTAGGGATGGGCGCCGCCGACGGGGACCGTGCGTACCGCGCTCATGCGGCCACCCCGTTGCCGTTCCAGCGCTCGGCCAGCTGCAGGCACAGGCGCGAGGACGCCTCCGCCGCGGTCAGGCCGTCGGTGTCCATGACCAGGTCGGCGACCTCGCGGTACAGCGGCTCGCGCACGCGCGCCAGCTCGCGCAGGACCTGTTCGCGGTCCGGGCGCTGCAGCAGCGGACGGCTGCGGTCGCGGGCCAGGCGCTTGAGCTGCGATTCCAGGCCGGCGCAGAGGTAGACCACGAAGCCGCGCTCCTGCATCAGCCGGCGGTTGCCCGGGTCGAGCACGGCGCCGCCGCCGGTGGCGACCAGCTGGGCCTCGCCGGCCAGCAGCTCGGCCAGCACCGCCGACTCGCGCTCGCGGAAACCGCTCTCGCCCATGTGCTCGAAGATGGCGGAAATGGTGGCGCCGGTGCGCTGCTCGATGGCGTGGTCGGCGTCGACGAAGCTCAGGCCGAAGCGTTCGGCCAGGCGGCGTCCGATCGAGGTCTTGCCGGCGCCCATCGGGCCGACCAGCACGAGGTTGGGGGCGGGATTCATGGCTGGCGATGCTAGCACCGCCGAGATGGTCACCGCTGCAACCGCGGCGCTCCCGCGTTGCCCGCGCCTGCACGCCTCCGTGCCGCCGCGTTAACGGCGCCGGCAACAGACTTGCCGCCCCGGCGCACGCGCGCCCGTCCAGCAGGAGCCATCGTCATGTCGGTCGCCAAAGTCATCGAGATCAGCGCCTCTTCGAAGACCAGCATGGAAGAGGCAGTGAAGAGCGGGCTGCGCAAGGTTTCCGAGACCGTCAAGAACATCCAGGGCGCCTGGGTCAACGAGATCAAGGTGGCCACCGACGGCGACGGCAACGTCCTGGAGTGGCGGGTCAACCTGCGGGTGACCTTCATCGTCCAGTAGCCGCACCCGTCCGGCCCGCGCACGGGGTACCGGATGCCGCCGCCGGCATGGCCCGCACGGCCGTGCCGACGGCAGGACATACCGCCCCTGGGGATGCGTGGCCGGGGATGGCGGTGCCGGCTGCCGGCGGTGTGGCGACGGCTCAGTCCGGTTCGCCGCTGAGTTGCTGCAGTTCCATCGAGATCATGAGGTGCAGCTCGTCGAGCGTTACCTCGAGCGAGGCGGAACTTCGGCGCAGGTGGATGTCCATCAGCGTGGCGACGAGGTCGCACATCACGTCCGGATCGCGCGTCCACGCCATGACCACGGCGGAGTGGGTGAGACGGTGCCAGTCGGGGTCGACGGCCGGTGGCGGTTGCCAGCTCCGGCTTTCACCCACGAAGGGCCATATCGGGCACTCGTCCATGTGCGGCGACGCATGCCTTGCTTGCGGCAGTGTCATCGTGTCCATGGCCCGGATGGTCGTAGGAGAAGCGCCCGAGCAACCATCAGACTCGTCTGAAAACTTCGATTCCTAGATCGTGCGCACTTTCATATTGAGCGGCGTGCACTGGACAACGCGCTGCTCAGGAGAGCAGGCCGTGTTCCCGTGCGTATGCGTACAGTTCCAGGTCGCTGCGCAGGCCGAGCTTGGCCATGCCATCCATCTTCTGCCGGCTCACGGTTTTCACGCTGCGCTCGAGCCTGCGCGCGATTTCCGACACGGTCAGCCCGGAAGTGAACAGGCGCAGCACTTCGGTTTCGCGGCGCGACAGCGGGCCGCGCGCCGAGCCGCCTTCGAGGCTGGTCGCGTCGAGCAGGCGGCGGATGCCGGTGCCGAGGTAGTTGCGGCGATGCGCCACCGCATTGATCGCCAGCGTGAGTTCGGTCAGCGCGTCGGACTTGTTCAGCAGGCCGCGCACGCCGGTGTCGAGGATCGACTGCAGCACCGCGGCGTTGCCGGCCATGGTCAGCACCAGCACCGGCAGGTCAGGCCAGCGCCGGCGCAGGCGGCCGAGCATGCTCAGGCCATCGACGACGTTGCCGCCGGGCATGCTGAAGTCGGTGAGCACCAGGTCGGCGGCGACGCGGTCCAGCGCCGCGAACAGTTCCTCTGGCGTGGATGCCTCGGCGACCACGCTGGCGGCGATGTTGGATTCGACCAGCATGCGCACGCCGCTGCGCACGACCGGATGGTCGTCGGCCAGGACGATGCGCAGGCTGCGGCGCGCGCCCTCGTCGCGCGCGGGCGGGCGGGGTGAAGGCGGGTACGGGTCCATCATGGTCCACCCTCCGTGGTGGTCGCCTGCGGATCCAGGCTGTCGAGCAGTTCTTCGAGTTCGGCGAGGCGTTCGACCAGCGCGTCGCGGCGCTCGCGGTTGCTGGCCCCGGACGGCGGTTCGCCGGTGCCGGACTCGCCGGCAAGCAGGCGCAGCGAACCGCCGATGCGGTGCAGCAGCTCGCGCTGCTGCTCCACGTCGCCCTGTTCGAACGAGCGGTCCAGGGCGTCCATGTCCTCGCGGCTGGTCTCCAGCAGCCGCTGCAGCACGTCGCGCACCTGGCGCATGGAACCGAAGGTCTCCATCAGCAGCGCCAGCTGGCGGTAGCTGGAGGAGCCGGCGGGCAGCTCCGGTGGCGGGGCGGTGCGTACCTCCGCCGCGCCGGCCTGCTGCAGGTGCGCGGCCAGCTGGATCTCCAGCTCGTGGAGCTGCACGGGCTTGGCGATGAAACCGTCCATGCCCGCATCGATGCAGTACTTCACCTGGCCTGGCAGGACGCTGGCCGACAGCGCGATGATCGGCAGGCGCGCGCCGGTGCCGCGCTCCTGCGCGCGGATCCGCGCGGTGAGCGCGTAGCCATCCAGCACCGGCATGTGGCAGTCGGTGACCAGCAGGTCGAAGTGGTCGCGCGCCAGCGCCTGCAGCGCCTCCTCGCCGTTTTCGACCAGCTCGTGCTCATAGCCCAGCCGTTGCAGCTGGCGCGAGATCACCGCGCGGTTGATCGGATGGTCCTCGGCGACGAGGATGCGCGCCCCCGGGACCGGCACCGGCCCGGGCGTGGCGGCCGCCGGCGGCTCCGGCGAAGCCAGCCCCAGCGCGGCGTGGCAGGCCTTGACCGTGGCCCGCCACAGCAGCGGCGTGCCCTGCAGCTCCACGCCACCGACGGGCAGGCCCGGGGGCAGGGGCGCCAGTGGATCGACCAGGCGGATCTGGCGCGCGCCGGCCGGCAGGCGGCCCTCGGCGACGAGCGCGGCGTCGGCGACGAACAGGTGCGCGTCGTCCGGGCCGATCTCGGCCAGGTCCGCGGGCGCGGCCTCGATCAGGTTGAAGCCCAGCGCCGACAGCGCGTTGGCCAGGCCCTGGCCGACGTGGCGGTCGCGGGTGCACAGCAGCGCGATCCGCCCGGCCATGTCCGGCTGCGGCAGCAGCGCCCGCACCACCGGCAGCAGCACCTCGAAGGTGGCCACCGTGCCTTCGTCCTGCATGCTGGACAGCTGCAGCGAACCTTCCATCAGCCCGGCCAGCTGCCGGCACAGCGCCAGGCCCAGGCCGGTGCGGTGGGCGATGCCTTCGCTGCCGTCGAACAGCGGGCGCTGC
The DNA here is from genome assembly GCF_000513995.1 of Pseudoxanthomonas sp. J35. Taxonomy (GTDB): domain Bacteria; phylum Pseudomonadota; class Gammaproteobacteria; order Xanthomonadales; family Xanthomonadaceae; genus Pseudoxanthomonas. The sequence continues at coordinate 46,433 of NZ_AZVB01000002.1, read as the reverse complement.
ACCTGGCGCAGGCGCTCTTCGGACATGCCCGGCCCGGTGTCGGAGACGACGAAGCGCAGGCGCTGGCCGTCGGCCGTGGCCTCGACCAGTTCGATGCGCAGCTCGACGCGCCCGGCCTCGGTGAAGCGGATCGCGTTGCTGAGCAGGTTGGCCAGCACCTGGCGCACGCGCGAGGCGTCGCAGCGGTGCTCGGCGGCCAGCCGCCAGTCGATGATCGAATGCAGGCGCAGGCCCTTCTCCCAGGCCTGCGGCGCGAACAGGGCCAGCACCCCGTCGGCCAGCGCGCGCAGGTTGCACGGCGCCGGATCCAGGCTCAGCTCGCCGGCCTCGATCCGGGAGAAGTCGAGGATGTCGCCGAGGATGTGCAGCAGGGTGTCGACCGAGTCCTCGAACATCCCCAGCAGGTGCACCTGCTCCTGGTCCAGCGGCGTTTGCGCCATCAGCTCGACGATGCCCAGCGCGCCGGCGATCGGCGTGCGGATCTCGTGGCTCATCATCGACAGGAAGCTGTCGGTGGCGCGGGCGGCGGCCTCGCCTGCCTGGCGCGCGTCGTGCAAGGCGGTGACGTCGGTGAATGTCCCCAGCGCCAGGCCTGCCCCGTCGCCGGCCAGCGGCTGCAGCTGGAGCAGCAGGACACGCGCCCCGTGCCCGGCCGCCTCGTGGCGGAACTCGCGGACGGCGCGCCCGCCGCCCTGCTCCAGTTCGGCCGCAGCCTGCTGCATGGGCTCCAGGTCGGTGCCGAGGATGTGTCGCGTTTGGGCCAGTGTCTGACCCAGCACGTCAGTCCGCCGGCAGCCGTAGAGCGCGGCATAGGCCTGGTTCACCGCCACGAAGCGGCCTTCGGCGTCGCGGACGAAGGCCGGCAGCGGCAGGGCTTCCAGCAGCGCCTCGGCCTGGCGGCCGACCGAGGGCGGCGCGATGGCCGGCTGCGGCGGCCTGCGCATGCGCCACCACAGGGCCAGGGCACCGGCGGTGGCGAGGCTGCCGGCGGCCAGCCCGCCCAGCAGCCAGGCGCTGGCCGTGCCCTGCGCCGGCGCTGCGCAGGCGGCTCCCGGAGCCAGACCACATGCCGCCGCCAGCGCCAGGGTGGTGGCGCTGCGCTGGGGCCCGGACGGCGTGCCGGGCGGCGCTGGGCGGCAACGGTTCATGACGGTGGGGCGGGGCGATGGCACCCGGCCCTGGATAGGCAGGCTGAAGCAAGCAGCGGGCCAAAAGGCCCGGCGCCGGAGGGCCGGGTGGGGGGCGGCGAGGATGGACGACCCCGGAACAGGACGTCCGGGCCCAGCGGGCCCGGACGGGCCGCAAGCGTGCTACCCCGGGGGGACGGAGCACACGGCGTGGCGCGGCCTGGACTGGCGTGGGAACCGGAGCGGAAGGCATGCAGACCCGGAGAGCCTGCTACCAGGATCCCCCTGCGATGGACCCGCGACTCCGATTCCCCCATGAGGGGGGAATCTGCGCCGGGCCGAGGCCGCAGCCAATGAGAAACGTCTCAAATCCCGGCCGGCCCGCCCCGGACCACGAGGTCCAGCGGCCGGCGTTCCCCATCGAGTACCACGCAGGCGTCCGCCCGCCCGGGCAAGGTCGCCAGGGCGTGCCGGCTGATCCGCTCGTAGTGCTGGATGAAACGCGCCAGGGCCGTATCGTCCATGCCGCGGCGGCCCGGCTCGGCCGCGCGCAGGGCATGTTCCTGCTGGCGCCGCCAGCGGTGCACCACCTCGAACCCGGGCGGCTGCAGGAACCACAGCCGGTCGATGCGCGACCACAGCGCCGGGTAGTCGCGCGCCAGCGCGGCGTTGCACCAGCGCCGCCAGGTGCCGCCGGCGTCCTCGACGCGTTCCAGCGCGTTCAATGGCGCCTGCAGCGCGGTCTCCGCCTCGGGCGGCACGGCCAGGCACCAGCCTTCGAACACCAGCAGGTCCAGCGGCTCCGGCACCACCATCCACGCCGCCTCGGGCAGGCGGTCGTCGCCGGGCTTGTCGAAGCGCGGCAGCGCCGGCGTGCCGCCTTCGCGCAGCGCGTCGATCGTGCGCAGGGCCAGGCCGACGTCGTGGGTGCCCGGCGGGCCGCGCGTGGCCAGCAGCGGATGCACTTCGCGCGCCAGCGCCGCGCGCCGTGCCGCGGCCAGGTAGAAGTCGTCCAGCGATACGCCGGCGGCGGCCAGCCCGGCCTCCCGCGCCAGCGCCACGACCTGCGCGGCGAGCGTGCTCTTGCCGCTGCCCTGCAGGCCGCTGATGCCGAGCACGCGCAGGCCGCCGCCGCGGCGCGCGCCGCTGTCGGCCAGCGCCTGTTCGGCCAGCCATCGGGGGAAACCGGTGTGCGACTGCGCGTGCATGGGTCCACAATACGTGCACCCGAACACCGCGTGGAGACTGCGATGACCGACCGGCTTTATGCGGAAGCGCTGGCGACCTTCAGCCGCCTGCTGGACGAGGCCCGGGACAGCGGCATGGCGGACCCGAACGCGATGGCCGTGGCCACCGCCGACGCCGATGGCGTGCCGTCGGTGCGCACGGTGCTGCTGAAGTCGTTCGACGAGCGCGGATTCACCTTCTACACCCACCTGGACAGCCACAAGGGCCGCGACCTGCGCGCCAACCCGCGCGCGGCGCTGCTGTTCCTGTGGCGGCACCTGCGCGAGGCGGGGGTGCAGGTGCGGATCAGCGGCGGCGTGGTCCGGGTCGACGACGCCGAGGCCGATGCCTACTTCGCGACGCGGCCGCGGATGAGCCAGCTCGGCGCGTGGGCGTCGAAGCAGTCGGCCACGCTGGTCTCGCGCGAGGAATTCGACGCGCGCCTGGCCGACGCCGAGGCCGAGTTCATGGGCCGCGACGTGCCGCGCCCGCCGGGCTGGAGCGGCTTCCGGGTGGTGCCGGAGACGTTCGAGTTCTGGTATGGGGCCGGCTACCGCCTGCACGAGCGCTGGTGCTACCAGCACGAGATCGAGGGTCACTGGTCCAAGCGGATGCTTTATCCGTGAGCGGGGTGCGGGTGCGCCGGGCGGCGGCGGCCGACCTCGGCGCGTGGACGGCGATGCGCCTGGCGCTGTGGCCCGGCAGCGACGCAGGCGAGCTGCGCGGGGAAGCGGAGGCCATCCTCCAGGATCCCCGTGACATGGCGGCGTTCGTCGCCGAGGGCGACGGCAAGGTGGTCGGCCTCGCCGAAGCCAGCCTGCGCTGCGAGTACGTCAACGGCACGCTGACCTCGCCAGTCGGTTTCCTCGAGGCCTGGTACGTGGCGCCGGAGTGGCGCGGGCAGGGCGCGGGTCGCGCCCTGCTCGCGACGGTGGAGGACTGGACCCGCGGGCATGGCTGCAGTGAACTGGCCTCCGACGCGCTGATCGACAACCTCGGCAGCCGGGCCGCGCACGAGGCCTGCGGTTTCGAGGGGACCGGACAGGTGGTGTACTTCCGCAAGCCGGTGCGCTGATGGGCCCGCGGCGCATCGTCTGCCTGACCGAGGAGCCGACCGAGACGCTGTACGCGCTCGGCGAGCAGGACCGGATCGTCGGCATCAGCGGGTTCACCGTGCGGCCGCCGCAGGCGCGGCGCGAGAAGCCGAAGGTCAGCGCGTTCACCAGTGCCCGGGTGGAGGCGATCCTGGCGTTGAAGCCGGACCTGGCGATCGGCTTTTCCGACATCCAGGCGGACATCGCGGCCGAACTGGTACGGCGTGGGGTGGAGGTGTGGATCGCCAACCATCGCAGCGTCGCGGGCATCCTCGATTACGTGCGGCGGCTGGGTGCTCTGGTCGGCGTCGCGGCGCGGGCGGAGGCGTATGCGGATTCGCTGGCGCGCGGGCTGGACGATGTCGCGCGCGAGGCGGAAAAGCTGCCGGTGCGGCCGAAGGTCTACTTCGAGGAGTGGGACGAGCCGCTGATCACCGGTATCCAGTGGGTGGCCGAGCTGGTGCGGATCGCCGGCGGCGAGGACGTTTTCCCGTGGCTGTCGCGCGAGCCGCTGGCGAAGGCGCGGATCCTGGCCGATGGCGCGCCAGTGATCGAACGGGCGCCGGACATCGTGATCGGCTCGTGGTGCGGGAAGAAGTTCCGGCCGGAGCAGGTGGCGGCGCGGCCGGGTTGGGATGCGATCCCGGCGGTGCGGGACGGGGAGCTGCACGAGGTGAAGTCGCCGCTGATCCTGCAGCCGGGGCCGGCGGCGCTGACCGACGGGGTGGCTGAGCTCGCGCGGATCATCCGCGGGTGGGCGGCGCGGCGGGCGCGCTGACGTTCGGTGCGCCGCTGCGGCTTTGCGACGCGGAGAAGGCGCGAACGTGAAAGCGGGCTGGGGGCGCGGACGCGATACCCGTGGGTACTCATGTCCCCCGGCACCGGCCTGCGGCCGGCGCCTCCTCCTTTACTTCGCACCCACGGGCATCGCATCCGCGCTGTCGAGGTGCGGGACTTTCCAGGAGCGGTTTGGCCGGCAGCGACCTGGGCCAGGCGGAGAACTCAGGAGCACTCGAGCGCCGAAGTGCTGCCGGCAAGCGCGGGAGCGAGCCAGCAGTGCGAACCGAGGGCGGTGAAACCCTGGTCCTCGAGGCGGCGTCGGTACCAGAGTGCCGTGCGGCGCTGGAAGCCGTCGGTGTCGCCTTCGAACTCGTCCTCGGCGGTGAAGGTTTCGAGGAAGGCGATGCCGCCACAGAGTTCGGCGAGGCCGGGCAGGCCGCGGACCAGTTCGCGGGTGGGGAGGTAGTGGAGGACGTCGGCGCAGACCAGCAGGTCGACGGGGGCGCAGGGGCGCAACCATTCGAAGTCGCCGAAGCTGGCCAGGTGCAGGTTGCGGCGCGGGCCGCGGCGGGCAACGGCGTATTCGCTGCTGTCGAAGCCGAGGTAGTGCAGTTTCGGGCGCAGCTTCAGCAGGGGCGCGCGCCAGGCGCCTTCGCCGCAACCGATGTCGAGGACGGTGCGCACGGGCCGCTCGAGGTGGTGCTCGGCGACGGCCACGGCGAGGGCGACCTTGCGGGCCAGGCGCTTCGGGTCGTGGATGGCCTGGTCGCGGTACCAGTGGTCGAAGTAGTGGCGGTCGTAGGTCTTGGTCATCGGCACGGTTGAGGGACGGCAGGCGCGGCCTGCGCCGCGGTGGTTCGACAGGGAGGCGGCCGATGGCCGAGAATCCGCACATCCTAGCCGCAGGGCCCACGCATGTATTCCACGTATCTCTGGGTGAAGTCGTTCCACCTGCTGTTCGTGGTGGCCTGGATGAGCACGGTGTTCTACCTGCCGCGGATCCTGGTCAACCTGGCCGAGGCGCAGGGGCAGCCGGAAGTGCAGGCGCGGCTGGTGCTGATGGGACGGCGGCTGTACCGCTTCGGCCACAACATGTTCGGCATCGCCGCGGCGCTGGGCCTGGTGCTTTGGCTGGGTTATCGGGTGATCGACGGGTTCCCGACCATGGTCGGGAACCCGGCCGGCTGGCTGCACGCGAAGCTGGCGCTGGTGGTGCTGATGCTGGCGTACTACATCTTCACCGGGCGCTGGCTGAAGGGCGTGGAGCAGGGGCGCGGGCTGCCGTCGTCGGGCAGGCTGCGCCTGTTCAACGAGCTGCCGATCCTGCTGCTGCTCGGGATCATCTGGCTGGTGCTGGCCAAGCCGCTCTGATCCCACGCCCCGCGCGGGGTGCGGTGGCAAAGCAGGCGGGCCGCCCGTTGCAAGCGGCCCGTCTTCGTTTCCGGCTCAGTCCTGACGGCGGAACCGCTCCGGCCGCGGCAGTTCCACCGGCACACCGTTGGCGTCGCAGGTGCCGGCCTGGCACAGGCGTTCGCGCAGCTTCGGCGTGGCCTGCACGATCAGGTGGTAGATCGCGTTCTGCTCGAGGGTGCCGCGCACCGCCTCGCTGCCGGGGCCGCGCGCCCAGATGCCGACGTCCTCGCCGCCGTGCGATTCGGACTTCAGCGGCACCAGCGCTTCCTGCAGGTAATCCGGATCGGTGGTGTCGACCTGCGACAGGTCCGGGCGGCCGTGTGCGGGCCCGGCCGAAGAGGGCGCGTGCAGGAAGCGCTTGGGGCCTTCCGGCTGCTGGTTGCTGGCGCCGGTGTGGCCGGGGCCGTTGGCATAGCCGAGGGTGGTGTAGGGCAGGCCGGTGAGGTCGCGGGCGTAGCCGCCGGACGGGTCGTCCTCGCTGCCCTGGCCGCGGACCTTGCCCAGGATCGGGTTGCCGCGCACCGGGTAGCCGACGAAGTTGAGTGTGTGCGAGTGGTCGGCGGTGACCAGGATCAGGGTGTCGTCGGCCGAGGTCATCTCCGCCGCGGTGCGCACCGCCTCGGCCAGGGCGATGGTCTCGTCCAGGGCGCGGTAGGCGTTGCCGTAGTGGTTGGCGTGGTCGATGCGCGCGCCCTCGACCATCAGCACGAAGCCCTCCGGGTGCTTCGACAGGCGCCGGATCGCCTCGGCGGTGAGTTCGGCCAGCGAGGGTTCGGCGGCGGCGTCGCGTTCGTGCTCGAACTGCATGTGGTCGTATTCGAACAGGCCCAGCACCGCCGGCGCGCCGGCGGCGGCCTGCAGCTGGGCGCGGTTCCAGACGTAGGCACCGCCGGGATGGGCGGCCTTCCACTCGGCGACCAGGTCGCGGCCGTCGCGGCGCAGGCCGGCCTTGTCGGCGTGCTCGGGATCGCGCGCGCCCGCCGGCAGGAACTGGGCGCGGCCGCCGCCGAACAGCACCGTCGGGCCGCGGCCGTAGGGCGTGGACACCATCTGCCGGGCGATGTCGACGCAGCCTTCGGCCACGGCCTTCGCCGGCAGGTCGGCGTCGTGTTCCCAGTTGCGGTTGGGGGCGTGCGCCCAGGTCGCCGCCGGGGTGGCATGGGTCAGGCGCGCGGTGGTGACGATGCCGGTGGCCATGCCGGCGGCATCGGCCAGGTGCAGCCAGGTCAGGCGCTGCCTGCCGAGGCTGCCGGCGCAGTCGTCGCGGTGGCCGGCGGACACGCCGATCGCGCCCATGTGCGACTTCACCCCGGTGGTGATCGCGGTCATGGTGCCGGCCGAATCCGGGGTCTGCGAGTCGGTGTTGTAGGTCTTGCTGAAGCCGGTATGCGGGAAGCGCTCCCAGGACAGCAGGTTCTCCTCGCCGGGCTGCCGGCGGCGCTGGCCCTCGAGGATGCGCGCGGCGGCCACCGTGGTCAGGCTCATGCCGTCGCCGAGGAACAGGATGACGTTCTTCGCTTTGCCGGCCATCGCGCCGCGGGCGGCGGCCTGGGCGGCGCCGCTGCGGTACCACCACTCGGCGGTCTCGCCCTGCGGGTGGGCGATGGCCGGGACCTCGATGTCGATCGCGGCGGAGGGCAGCGCGCCGGGGGCGGCGGGGAGGGTGCCGCTGGAGGCGCAGGCGGCGAGCAGGCTGGTGCAGAGGGCGGCGGGCAGGTACTTCAGGCGGGGCATCGGCATTCCGGCGGTTGCAGCGTGCCGTCGGTGCGGGGGCGGCCGGTCGCGGCGCCGCGTCCCGACGCCGCCGGCGTGAGAGGGAGGCCGCATTATGCGCCGGGCGCTTTGTCATGCCGATGACACGACGGCGTTCCGCGCACGCCGTCGCGGTCCGCACGGCCATTGGGCTATCGTGCCGGCTTCGCTAGGCGATGGATCCCCGATGAAACTCGTTTCGGCCTGGCTGGCCATCCCGTTCTGGCAGCGCGTGCTCGCCGGCTTCGTGCTCGGCGCGCTGGCCGGCTGGCTGATGGGCCCGGCGGCGCAGACCTGGTTCGGCCCGCTGGGGACGGTCTACGTCACCCTGATCCGGATGATCGCCGTGCCGCTGGTGCTGTTCGCGGTGATCAACGCGGTGGCCTCGCTGCACGGGCAGAAATCGGTGGCGGCGCTGGGCGGGCGCACCTTCCTCTGGTTCGCCGCGACCGCGGCGCTGGCGGTGGGCGTGGGCCTCGCCGTGGGGCTGGTGCTCAAGCCGGGCCACGGCCTCACCGGGCTGGAGATGGCCGCCGACTACACCCCGCGCGAGGTGCCGACCCCGGTGCAGGTGCTGCTCGACGTGGTGCCGTCCAACCCGTTCAAGGCGCTGGCCGAGGGCAAGATCCTGCAGGTGATCTTCTTCGCCGGCCTGGTCGGCTTCGCCCTGGTCAAGCTGGGCGAGCGCACCGCGCGGCTGCGCGCGCTGGCCGGCGAGGCCAGCGAGATGATGATCCAGGTCACCCGCTTCGTGCTGGAGATGACCCCGCTGGGCACCTTCGGCCTGATCGCCGGGCTGGTCGGCAGCTACGGCTTCGAGAAGCTGCTGCCGCTGGGCAGCTTCGTGTTCGCCCTGTACCTGGCCTGCGCGCTGCATATCGTGGTGGTGTACGGCGGCCTGCTGCTGGCGCACGGGCTCAATCCGCTGCGCTTCTTCCGTGGCGCCGCGCCGGGCATGCAGGTGGGCTTCGTCAGTTCGTCGAGTTTCGCCTCGATGCCGGTGGCGATGCGCAGCGTCACCCATAACCTGGGCGTGGACAAGGACTACGCCGCGTTCGCCGTGCCGCTGGGCGCGAGCATCAAGATGGACGGCTGCGGCGCGATCTATCCGGCGCTGACCGCGGTGTTCGTGGCCCAGTACTTCGGCATCGACCTGTCGCTGAACCAGTACTTCGTGATCCTGCTGGCCTCGGTGCTGGGCAGCTTCGGCACCGCCGGCGTGCCGGGCACGGCGATCGTGATGGTGACCCTGGTACTGAGCGCGGCCAAGCTGCCGCTGGAGGGCATCGCCCTGCTGGTGGCGATCGACCGCATCCTCGACATGATGCGGACCATGACCAACGTGACCGGGCAGATGCTGGTGCCGGTGCTGGTGGCCAGGGAAACCGGGCTGCTGGACCAGAGCACCTACGAGCAGGCCTCGAGCAACGTCGGGCTGGAGGAGCACGGCGGCGCGGGCGACTGAGCCGGGGCGCCGGTTGCGTGGCGCCCGCCCGGAAACGGAAAGGCCGCCCCTGGGGGCGGCCTTCTTCGACGGGACTGGCCGGTGCCGGTCAGATCTGGACCCGGCGCGCCTGCATGAAGCGGTTGCCCCAGTAGCCGGAGGTCAGGCTGTCCACCCGCACGTCCTTGCCGCGGCTGGGCGCGTGCAGGAACTGGCCGTTGCCGACATAGATGCCGACGTGGTTGACCCGGCCGCGCAGGCCGAAGAACACCAGGTCGCCCGGGTTGAGCTGGTTGCGGTCGCGGATCAGCTCGGCGTCGGCCTTGGCCGCCATCTCGCGGGAGACGCGCGGCAGCTCGATGCCCAGGGCGCTACGGAACACGTAGCCGACCAGGCCGCTGCAGTCGAAGCCTTCGGTGGAGGTGCCGCCCCAGCGGTACGGGGTACCGATCAGGGACATCGCGGCCTTCAGCACCTGCTGCACCCGGCCCTCGGAAGGCGGCGCGGCGGCGGCCCCCTGGGTCAGGTCGTAGGCGGACAGCAGGCGGCTGACGTCGCCGGCGAACATCGCCGAGCGGTCCAGCAGCGGCAGGCTGTCGTTGCCGGCGATGTGTGGCAGCAGCGCGGCCAGGGTGGCGTCGGCGGCAGCGTCGGCCTTCTGGCGCAGGGTGCTGCTGGCCGGGGCGGCCCTGGCTGCAGCCGGGGCCGCGGCGTTCGCCATGGCTTCGGCGGGGGCATTGGCCGGCGCGACCTCGGCTACGACGACCTCGGCGGCCGGCGCGGCAATGGATTCGGGCACGACTTCGGCCGGCTCCGGGGCGGCCAGGAGCGGCAGCGCCGGCAGGGCCAGGAGGACGAAGAGGAGAGGACGGAGCACCCGGCGCCCGGAGGCGGCGGGGGTGGCGGCAGGCTGGCCTGTACGCAGGTCGTCGGTCGTCACGCAGGTGTCACAGTACGGCGATGCGGGGATCATGCCCCCTTCACCGTCCCTTGATGTTCACAAAAAGTTAAATCCGCGTTAAGAGGGCCGTGAGCGCCGTCGCGGATTCAGAGAAGGACCCGCTTCGCGCCGCTGTAATGGTCCCGCCAGTAAGGACCGTCCAGCCGGTCCAGGCGCACGGTGCCGCCGCTGCTGGGGGCATGGACGAAGCGGCCTTCGCCCACGTAGATGCCCACGTGGGTGACCTCGCGGCCGCTGCCGAAGAACACCAGGTCGCCGCTGGCGAGCTTCTCCGGGGCCAGGCGCGGACCCTGCACCGCGGCCAGCTCGCGCGAGCTGCGCGGCAGGCGCAGGTCGAGCATGTCGCGGAACACGTAATTGACCAGGCCACTGCAGTCGAAGCCCGACTCGGGGGTGTTGCCGCCGTAGCGGTAGGGGGTGCCGACCAGGCTCAGGGCGCGCAGGGTCACGGCGTTGGCCCGGGCCGGATCAGCCGGGGCGACCTGCGGCCAGCGGGTCGCGGCCGGGGCGGTGGGGCGGGTGGCCTCGCGGCCGCAGCCGGCCAGCAGGCCAGCCAGGGCGACGAGGATCGCGGCCCGCCGGAACGGGGCCGGGAGGCCCGGCGCTGGCATGGCCGGGAACAGGGCGGGATAATGCGGCTCTTTCCTCACGCGGCCATCTTGGCCGCATCCCCATGCGGCAGACAAGCCGCCCACCCCCAAGCTGCCAACCCGGCAGCCAGACCGAGTTGCGCATGAAGATCGAAAAAGACCGCGTCGTCCGCTTCCACTACACCGTGTCCGAGGTCGGCCAGGAGCCGATCGAGACCTCGAAGGACCGCGAGCCGATCGCGATCCTGGTCGGCCACGGCAACATCATCCCGGGCCTGGAGGCGGCGATGCAGGACAAGGTCGCCGGCGACAGCTTCAGCGTCGACGTGGCCGCGGCCGATGCCTACGGCGAGCGCCGCGACGGCCTGACCCAGCGCATCCCGAAGAAGCACTTCGGCAACACCAGGCTGGCCCCAGGCATGCAGGTCGTGCTGCAGACCAACTTCGGCCCGCGCGCGGTCACCGTGCAGAAGGTCGGCCTGAGCGTGGTCGACGTCGACCTGAACCACCCGATGGCCGGCAAGGACCTGCACTTCGACGTGGAGATCGTCGAGGTCCGCGAGGCCAGCCAGGAAGAGATCGAGCACGGCCACGTGCACGGCGACGGCGGCCACCACCACTGAGCCGCGTCCCGCACGGGATCCCGGGACGGCCCGCTTCGGCGGGCCGTTCGCGTTCCGGGGGGGGGGGGGGCGGGGATGCCGGGTGGCGGGGCGGGGAGCGGGGCAAGCCCCCGCCCCACGGCGGAGTCATGCGGTGACGGCGAGGGCTTCGGGCACGGCGGCGTGGCGGGCCAGGGCCTCGCGCACGGGGGCGAAGCTGCGCCGGTGGTGGACGCAGGGGCCGTGTTCGGCCAGGGCGGCCAGGTGCGCCGGGGTGGGGTAGCCCTTGTGCACGTCGAAGCCGTAGAGGGGGTGCTCCTCGTGCAGCTGGCACATCAGCCGGTCGCGGCTGACCTTGGCCAGGATCGAGGCGGCCATGATCGCCGGCTCCAGCGCGTCGCCGCCGACGATGGCCTCGGCCATGCACGGCAGCGCCTTCGGCACGGTGTTGCCGTCGATCCGCACCAGTTCCACCTCCGGTCCCAGCGCGGCGACGCAGCGGCGCATCCCTTCGAGCGTGGCGTGGAGGATGTTGAGCCGGTCGATCTCCTCGACCGTGATCATCTCCACGTGCCAGGCCAGGGCGCGCTCGACGATGCGCGGGTACAGGGCCTCGCGCTGGGCGTGGGTCAGCTTCTTGGAGTCGTCGAGGCCGCGGATGCGGCGCTTCGGGTCGAGGATCACCGCGGCCACCGCGACCGGGCCGGCCAGCGGGCCGCGGCCGGCCTCGTCGACGCCGCAGGTGCGCAGGCGGCGCCGGTCGATCGGGAACAGGCCCATGTCGGCGCCTTCCGGCGCGACCCGGCGTGGCGGACGCGGGCTCATGCGCCCACCCCGCCGCGGGCCAGGCCCGGCAGCGTCGCCACCGCCTCGGCCGCGCGCGCCGAGGCGTCGCAGCGCAGGCGTTCGTGCTGGGCCAGGTATTCCGGTTCCAGCAGGGCCACCGCTTCCGGCGACCGGAACCAGTGCAGCACCGCTTCGGCCAGGCGGTCGGGCGTGCAGTCGTCCTGGATCAGCTCCGGCGCCAGGTCGCGCCCGGCAAGCACGTTGGGCAGGGAATAGCGGTCGACCTTGATCAGGCCGAGGGCGCGGACGATCCGGTAGGTCAGCGGCGAGATCCGGTAGCCGACCACCATCGGCCGCTTGGACAGCATCGCCTCCAGGGTCGCGGTGCCGGAGGCGAGCAGGACCACGTCGGCGGCGGCCATCGCGTCGCGGGCCTGGCCGTCGAGCAGGCGGGTCTGCGCCGCCGGCAGCGCCGAAGCGGCCAGCTGTTCCTGCAGCACCTCGCGGCAGCGCGCGCTGGCCGCCGGCACCACCACGTGCAGGTCCGGCAGCGCCTCGGACACGCGCCAGGCCGCCTCGAAGAAGATCTCGCCCAGGCGCTCGATCTCGCCCATGCGGCTGCCCGGCAGCACCGCCAGCACCGGCACGCCGGCCGGGACGCCCAGCCGCGCGCGGGCGGCGGCGCGGTCCGGCTGCAGCGGCATGGCGTCGGCCATGGGGTGGCCGACGAAGCGCGCGTCCACGCCGTGGCTGGCGTAGATCGCCGGCTCCATCGGGAACAGGCACAGCACCCGGTCGGCGCTGGCGCCGATCTTCTCGGCGCGCTTCTCGCGCCAGGCCCAGACCGAGGGGCTGACGTAGTGCACGGTGGGCACGCCGCGCTGCTTGAACCAGCGCTCCACGCCTAGGTTGAAGTCCGGCGCGTCGATGCCGATCACCACGTCCGGGCGCCATTCCAGCGCCCGTTCGCGGAACTCGCGGCGCAGGCGCAGCAGGCGCGGCAGGTGCCGCAGGACCTCGAACAGGCCCATCACCGCCAGTTCGCTGGCGTCGTGCCAGGTCTCCACGCCGGCGGCGCGCATCGCGTCGCCGGCGATGCCGGCGAAGCGTGCGTCGGGGAAGCGCCGGCGCAGTTCCCCGACCAGGCCGGCGCCCAGCGCGTCGCCGGAGGCCTCGCCGGCGACCAGCACCACGCGCAGGCCGCCGCTTTCGGCGGTGGTCCGGTTCCGGGTCCGTGCGCCCACGGCCATCGGGCGCCCGCTCAGCGCAGCAGCGGCCGTTCGCCGCTGTCGAGGAATTCCAGCAGCAGGCGCACGTCCTCGCTGTCCTCGGCCTGGCGGGCAAGCTGCTCGCGCGCCTCGGCCAGCGGCAGGCCGGCGACGAACAGGGTGCGGTAGGCGCGCTTGATCGCGGCGATCCGCTCCGGGCTGAAGCCGCGGCGCTTGAGGCCTTCGCTGTTGATCCCGCGCGGCCGGCCGATCGAGTTGCCGCCGACCATGGTGTACGGGGTGACGTCGCCGTTGACCAGCGCGCCCATGCCGAGGAAGGCGTGGTCGCCGATCCGGCAGAACTGGTGGGCGCCGGCGAAGCCGCTGATGATCACCCAGTCGCCCACGGTGACGTGGCCGGCCAGGGTGGTGTTGTTGGAGAACACGCAGTGGTTGCCGACGATGCAGTCGTGGGCCACGTGGGTGTAGGCCAGCATCCAGTTGTCGTCGCCGATGCGGGTCACGCCGCCGCCGCCGCCGGTGCCGCGGTTGAGGGTGACGAACTCGCGGAACACGTTGCGGTCGCCGATCACCAGCTCGGTGCGCTCGCCGGCGAACTTCTTGTCCTGCGGTTCGCCGCCGATGGCGGCGTGGCCGATGAAGCGGTTCTCGCGGCCGATCCGGGTGGGGCCGGTGAAGCTGCAGTGCGGGCCGATCTGGCAACCGTCGCCGATTTCCACCTCGGCGCCGATCACGGTGTAGGCACCCACGCTCACGCCCTCGCCGAGGCGCGCGCCCGGGTCGATGATGGCGGTGGGGTGGATGCGGGGGGTGTCGTTCATTGCGGTTTCCGTGTGCGGTCCAGGCCTGGGCTTACTCGCGGGTGCCCGCGCACAGGACCTCGGCGCAGGCCGCGATCTCGCCGTCGACCTTGGCCTCGCCATAGTAGACCGCCATGTTGCGGATCACGCGCTTGACCTGCACGTGCAGCTCCAGCACGTCGCCGGGGACGACCTGGCGACTGAAGCGCGCATTGTCGACCTTGACCATGTAGAACAGCTTGGACTGGGCGTCGCGGCCCAGCGACAGCTGGGTCAGCACGCCGCCGGCCTGGGCCAGCGCCTCGATGATCAGCACGCCGGGCATGATCGGCTGGCCGGGGAAGTGGCCCTGGAAGAACGGCTCGTTGTACGACACGTTCTTGATGCCGACGATCCGCTTGGCCTCCAGGTCCAGGTCCACGATCCTGTCGACCAGCAGGAACGGATAGCGGTGCGGGATCAGCGTCTGGATCGTGTTGACGTCGACAGGCAGCTTGACGGTTTCGTTCATTCGGCACTTTCCTGGGGGGGGGCGTTGACGCGCCGGGCCAGCGCATCCAGTTGCTTGAACCGGGCGGCGTTCTTGCGCCAGGTGCGGTTGTCGGTGAGCGGGGTACCGGAGGAGTACTCGCCCGGCTCGCGGATCGAATGGGTGACCAGCGACATCGCGGTGATGAGCACCTTGTCGGCGACCTCGAGGTGGCCGAGCACGCCGGCGCCGCCGCCGATCAGGCAGTAGCGGCCGATCTTCGCGCTGCCGGCGGCGGCCGAGCAGCCGGCCATGGCGGTGTGCGCGCCGATCTGCACGTTGTGGCCGATCTGCACCAGATTGTCGATGCGCACGTCCTCGCCGAGGACGGTGTCGTCCAGCGCGCCGCGGTCGATGCAGGTGTTGGCGCCGATCTCGCAGTCGTCGCCGACCACCACGCCGCCCAGCTGCGGCACGTTGACCCACTGGCCGGCGTCCATCGCCAGGCCGAAGCCGGCGCCGCCGAGCACCGCCCCGGGCAGGATGCGCACGCGCTTGCCCAGCCGCACCCGGGTGTAGAGGGTGACCCGGGCCTGCAGCTCGCAGCCTTCGCCCAGCTCGCAGTCGTCGCCGATCACGCAGCCGGGGCCGATCACGCAGCCGGCGGCGACCTTCGAACGCGCGCCGATGGAGACGAACGGGCCGACGTGGGCGTCGGGCGAGACCTCGGCGCTGGGGTCGATCACCGCGCTGGGGTGGATGCCGGGCTCGCGCGCCGGGACGCGCTCGAACAGCGCGGCGATGCGGGCGAAGGCGACGTAGGGGTCGCGCGCGACCAGGGCGGTGCCCGGGGCCGAGGCGGCATCGTCGGCGCGCAGCACCACCACGCCGGCGGCGGAGGCGGCCAGCTGGGCGCGGTAGCGCGGGTTGGCGAGGAAGGCCAGCTGCCCGGGACCGGCATTGGCGAGGGTGGCCACGCCGTGCACCCGCACCTCGCCGTCGCCGTGCAGTTGCAGGGCGAAGCGTTCGGCGAGCTCGGCGGCAGTAAAGCTCGGGGAGTCCATCCGGCGCATTCTAGCCGCAGGCGGACGCCGGACCGGACCGTATGGAATGGCTCAGCGGCGCCCGAGCAGGACCAGCAGCGCGCCGGTGCCGCCCTGCGCCGGCGGCGCGGAATGGAACGCGAGCACGTCGCCGCGCTGGCGCAGCACGCGGTCGACCAGGTTCTTCAGCACCGGCACGCCGTCGCTGCCGCCCTTGCCGTGGATGATGCGCACGCAGCCGAGGCCGTGGGCGCCGGCCTCGGCGAGGAAGCGTGCCAGCAGCGCCTCGGCCTGCAGCGCGTTGGCACCGTGCAGGTCCAGTTCGTCCTGCGCGGAGAAGCCGCCGCGGCGCAGGCGCTGCCAGTCGCGCGCGGACACGCGTTCGCGGCGGAACGCGCTGGCGTCGCCGCGCAGCAGCACCGCGTCCGGGTCGTCGGCCAGGCGGCCGGAAGGCGCGGCTTCGTCCTCGCGGCGGCGCGCCGGGCGCGGTTTCGGCGCCGCGGGCGGCGCGTGCACCGGCTTGCGCAGCGGCGCGACCTTGCCGACCGCGGCGCGGAACAGGGCGGCGGGATCTTCCTCGTCGTCGTGCATCGGGCAAGGGTAGCGCAGCGGCCGCCACCACGGGCCCGTTGCGCCGCGTGCCCGGCGGCGCAGAACCGCGGCGGGGCTTCCGGTATCATGCGGATGTTTTCGAGGAAGCCCATGCGCGTACTTGTTTCGAACGACGACGGCGTGGATGCGCCGGGTATCCACGCCCTGGCCCAGGGCCTGCGTGACGCCGGCCACGAGGTCTACGTGGTGGCCCCCGACCGCGACCGCTCCGGCGCCAGCAATTCGCTGACGCTCGACCTGCCGATCCGGGTGAAGCGGATCGACCACTACACCTGTTCGGTCGCCGGCACGCCCACCGACTGCGTGCACCTGGCGCTGACCGGCATGTTCGAGTTCGAACCGGACATCGTCGTCTCGGGCATCAACAACACCGCCAACCTCGGCGACGACGTGATCTATTCGGGCACGGTGTCGGCGGCGATGGAAGGGCGCTTCCTCGGCCTTCCAGCGGTGGCGGTGTCGCTGGCGACCCGCAACCACGAGGCGAAGCACTACGCGACCGCCGCGCGCGCCGCGGTGGAGATCGTCGCCCGCCTGGTCACCGACCCGCTGCCGGCCGACACCATCCTCAACGTCAACGTCCCGGACCTGGCCTGGCACGAAGTGCGCGGTTTCGAAGTGAGCCGGCTGGGCAACCGCCACCGTTCCGAGGCCTGCGTGCCGCAGCCGGATCCACGCGGCAACACCGTGTACTGGATCGGCCCGGCCGGCCCGGAACAGGACGCCGGCCCGGGCACCGACTTCCACGCCGTGCGCACCGGCCACATCTCGATCACCCCGATCCAGGTCGACCTGACCCGCTACCAGGCGCTGGAGAAGGTCGCCGGCTGGGTCGGCGGCCTGACCGCGGCGCTGGGCTCCTCGGGCAGCACCCCGGGGGCGGCCGCATGACCCCACGGCTGCGCCTGCAACCGGAGGCGGTGGGCGTGGGCATGACCTCGCAGCGCGTGCGCGACCGCCTGGTCCAGCGCCTGCGCGAGGGCGTGCCCGGGACCGCGCCGATCGTCGACGAGAACGTGCTCAACGCGATCCGCACCGTGCCGCGCCACCTGTTCGTGGACGAGGCGCTGGCCAGTCGCGCCTACGAGGACACGGCGCTGCCGATCGGCCATGGCCAGACCATCTCCCAGCCCTGGGTGGTGGCGCGGATGACCGAGACCGTGCTGGCCACGCGCCCGAAGAAGGTGCTGGAGATCGGCACCGGCTCCGGCTACCAGGCGGCGATCCTGGCCGCACTGGGCCTGGAGGTGTACACGGTCGAGCGCATCGGCGACCTGCTGCGGCAGGCGCGCAAGCGCTTCCGCACCCTGGGCATGAACGTGCGCAGCAAGCACGACGACGGTCGCGTCGGCTGGGCCGAGCACGGCCCGTTCGACGCGATCCTGGTCACCGCCGCGGCCCCGGCCCTGGTCGACGCGCTGCTGGAACAGCTGGCCCCCGGCGGCGTGCTGGTCGCCCCGGTCGGCGGCGCTTCGGCACAATCGCTGGTGCAGCTGGTCCGCCGCGCGGACGGCAGCATCGAAGAACGCAACCTGGCGCCGGTGGTGTTCGTGCCGCTGCTTGCCGGCACCCTGGACTGACGCATGCAGGTATTCGGACCCCTCTACGACCGCGCGCTGCGCTGGGCCTCCCACCCGCGCGCGCCGACCTACCTGACCGTGCTGAGCTTCTTCGAGGCGATCATCTTCCCGGTGATGCCGGAGGTGATGCTCGCGCCGATGTGCGTGGCCCAGCCCAGGCGCGGCTGGTGGTTCGCCACGCTGAGCCTGGCCGGGGCGATGGCCGGGGCGATGGTCGGCTACGCGTTGGGCCACTTCGCCTTCGAGGCGGTCAAGCCGCTGCTGGAGACGATGGGCATGCTGCCGTCCATCGAGGCGGGCATCGCCACGGTGCAGGCGAAGATGGCCGAGTCGCCCTGGGCGGTGTTCTGGTTCCTGGTGCTGGGCGGGTTCATGCCGATCCCCATGAAGGTCTTCACCTGGGCGTCGGGTATTGTCGGCGTGCCGCTGCTGCCGTATTTCCTGAGCATGCTGGTCGGCCGCGCCAAGCGCGTGTTCCTGCTGGCCGCGGCGATCCGCTTCGGCGGCGCGCGCGCGGCCGAGGCGCTGCGGCGCTGGATCGAGCCGCTGGGGTGGATCGCGACCGTGCTGGTCGCCGCCCTGGTGGCCTGGCTTGTCTGGAGGGCGAAGTTCGCATGAATGCCGAGGCTCTGAAACCGGTCGCGCGCCTGCTGGCGCTGCTGGCGCTGCTGGCGCTGCTGGCCGCCTGCGGCAAGAGCACCGTGGTGCGCAGTCCGTCGGCCACGACCGCCACGCAGGGCACGGCGGGCAAGACGGTGGTGGTGCAGCAGGGCGACACGCTGTATTCGATCGCGCGGCGCAACGGCGTCAGCGTCGAGGACATGGCGCGCTGGAACAGCCTGCAGCCGCCGTACACCATCTATCCGGGCCAACGCCTGCAGCTGGGCCAGGGTGCGCGCGGCACCACCGCCAGCACGCCGGCGCGGACCGTTGTCGCGCCGAAGACCGGCACCACTACCCCGGCGAGGACGCCTTCCACGCCGGCCCCGGCGCCGCCGCCGCCGCCCAGCAGCGGTTTCAGCTGGCGCTGGCCGGCGCAGGGCGTGCTGCTGAGCACCTACGTGGCCGGCAACAACACCCGCCAGGGCATCGACATCGGCGGCAGCAGCGGCCAGGCGGTGACCGCCGCGGCCGACGGCGTGGTCGTGTACTCCGGCGCCGGCCTGGTCGGCTACGGCGAACTGATCATCGTCAAGCACAACGAGCAGTGGCTGTCGGCCTACGGCCACAACCGCAAGCGCCTGGTCGAGGAAGGCCAGAGCGTGAAGGCGGGCCAGCAGATCGCCGAGATGGGCCGCACCGGCACCGACCGCGACAAGCTGCATTTCGAGATCCGCTACAACGGCAAGCCGGTCGATCCGCTGCTTTACCTGCCCAAGAAGTAAGCGGCGACGCTGGCGGTCATGGGCGGATCCCCGGCCCGGCGCAGCGCGCCGGGCGCTCGCCCGCGCGCGATCCTGCGGATCGCAGGCTCGCCTGTTTCAGTAAAGGCGTTCGAGTGGGTCGGCTTCGGACGGAGCCGCGGCAGTGCGGGGGTATCCCGCATCGCGCGGTTCCGCCATCCCTGGCTCCAACGCGCGAGCGCAGGCCATCCATGGCCTGCTTGCGGGATACCCCCGCACTACCGCGGCTTTAGGCGCATCTGGGTCGTGGCTTCGTTCGTTCCCCCTCCCTCCGGGAGAGGGGGCGAAGAAGGCCGGTTGCCGACGGACGATTCCGCTGGCGGCGACGGCAGGTCCTGATATTCCCCGCGCCGCGCCCGGAGCCGCTTCCGACCTCCCCGGACTGCGGGCGTGCCTCTGTAGAGCGGGGCTTGTCCCGCTGCTTCTCGCATGGTCCGGGACATCGGGCGCGGGAGTCGGGCAAGCCCGACCCTGCCGGGCGCGCCTTCGGCGCCGTGGTTGCCTGCCCTCTCCCCACCCCCTCTCCCGGAGGGCGAGGGGCTTCCGGGGCTCAGCCCAGCAGCAGGGCCACCACGACCCGGCGGCCTTCGCCGGCCAGGACGTTGTAGGTCCGCGCGGCGGCGGCGTTGTCCATCACCTCGATACCGATGCCGTGGGTCAGGCAGGCGGCCATCACCGCCGCGGCCGGGAACACCTGGCGGGCGCCGGTGCCCAGCACTACCAGTTCCGGCGAAAGCGCCAGAAGCGGTTCCATGTGCGCCGGCTGCAGCTCGCCGATGGCGGCCGGGGTGTCCCAGTCCTCCAGCAGGCGGTCGGGAGCCAGGGCGAAGCTGCGCTCCAGGATCCGGTCGTTGACCCGGGCCTGGCGGCCGTCGGCGCCGCGCAGCACCCAGGCGTAGTCGGGGCGTTCGTGGCTCAGCTGCATCGCAGGTTCCGGTGCCCGCTCAGGCGCGGGGCAGGACGATGGCGGGGTTTTCCTTCGACCGCCGGTACAGGGTGGCGGTATGGCCGATCCGCTGCACCAGCGCCGAACCGGTCTGCGCGGCCAGCTCGGCGATCATCGCCTCGCGGGCCTCGCGGTCCTCGGCGCCGACCTTGACCTTGACCAGCTCGTGGCGTTCCAGCAGCTGGTCCAGCTCGGCGACCAGGCCCGGGGTGATGCCCTTGCCGCCGACCTGCATCAGGGCCTTGCGGCCATGGGCCTGGCCACGGAGGAAGCGGTTCTGGGCGGAAGTCAGGGCGACGGACATCGGTCATGGACGGTCAGTGGGGCCGTTCAGGGTATCATGGCCGTCCATACCGCCGCGGGCCGCCTGGCCCGGTCCCTCCTGCATGTCCCGCAGCTCCCGCAGCAAGAGCAGCCACCGCTGGCTCCGCGAGCACTTCGCCGACCCCTACGTGAAGAAGGCCCAGGCCGAAGGCCTGCGCTCGCGCGCCGCCTACAAGCTCGAGGAACTGATCGAGCGCGACCGGCTCCTGAAGCCGGGCATGGTCGTGGTCGACCTGGGCGCGGCCCCGGGCGGCTGGTCCCAGTACGTGCGCCAGGCGATGGGCGACAGCGGCCGGGTGGTCGCCCTGGACATCCTCGAAATGCCGCCGCTGGCCGGGGTCGAATTCCTTCATGGCGACTTCAGGGAGGAAGCCGTCTTATCCCAGCTGGAGACGCTGCTGGACGGCCAGCGCGTGGACCTTGTCCTTTCGGACATGGCCCCCAATATGAGTGGCGTGGACGCGGTCGACCAGCCGCGCGCGATGTACCTGGCCGAGCTGGCGATGGATTTCGCCAACGGCCACCTGCGTCCGGGCGGGACCTTCCTGATCAAGCTGTTCCAGGGGGTCGGCTTCGACGACTACGTGCGCGAGCTGCGCCGCCGCTACGACAGGGTGGTGATCCGCAAGCCGGCCGCATCGCGCAAGCGTTCGCCGGAAGTCTATGCCCTGGCGCAGGGCAAGCGCGCCCAGATCAAGTAAGCTCGACCCGGAACGCCGGGAAGAAACAACCGGAAACAGCAGTGCGACAAGCCGAACCAAGGGAACCGCGGAGCCGATGAGGATGAACGACTTGACCAAGAACCTCCTGCTCTGGGTGGTCGTCGCCGTCGTGCTGATGGTCGTGTTCCAGAGCTTCTCCCCCCGCGACGGCGCCACCGCCGGCGTCGGCGAGTCGCCCAGCTACACCCGCTTCGTCCAGGACGTGGAGGCCGGGCGCATCCGCTCGGTCGTCTACACCGACGACAGCACCTTCACCGCCAACAAGATCCGCTACAAGCGCGTCGACGGCACCGAAGGCCACGTCACCGGCCCGGCCGACCAGAAGCTGCTGGACCAGCTGATCGCCAAGAACGTCGACGTCACCCGCGAGGATCCGAAGACCGGCCCGGGCTTCTGGACCATCGTCCTGCAGTTCCTGCCGATCCTGCTGATCATCGGCTTCTGGCTGTTCATCATGCGCCAGATGCAGGGCGGCGGCGGCGCCAAGGGCGCGATGTCCTTCGGCAAGTCGCGCGCCAAGCTGCAGGGCGAGGACCAGGTGAAGGTCACCTTCGCCGACGTCGCCGGCTGCGACGAGGCCAAGGAGGAGGTCGGCGAACTGGTCGACTTCCTGCGCGACCCGTCCAAGTTCACCCGTCTCGGCGGCAAGATCCCGCGCGGCGTGCTGATGGTCGGCCCGCCGGGCACCGGCAAGACCCTGCTGGCCAAGGCCATCGCCGGCGAGGCCAAGGTGCCGTTCTTCTCGATCTCCGGCTCGGACTTCGTCGAGATGTTCGTCGGCGTGGGCGCCTCGCGCGTGCGCGACATGTTCGAGCAGGCCAAGAAGCACGCGCCGTGCATCATCTTCATCGACGAGATCGACGCGGTCGGCCGCCATCGCGGTGCCGGCCTGGGCGGCGGCCACGACGAGCGCGAGCAGACCCTCAACCAGCTGCTGGTGGAGATGGACGGCTTCGAGGGCGGCGAGGGCGTGATCGTGATCGCCGCGACCAACCGTCCGGACGTGCTCGACCCGGCGCTGCTGCGCCCCGGCCGCTTCGACCGCCAGGTCGTGGTCGGCCTGCCGGACGTGAAGGGCCGCGAGCAGATCCTCAAGGTGCACATGCGCAAGCTGCCGCTGGCCGACGACGTCGAGCCGCTGGTGATCGCGCGCGGTACCCCGGGCTTCTCCGGCGCCGACCTGGCCAACCTGTGCAACGAGGCGGCGCTGTTCGCCGCGCGCGAGAACGCGAAGGAGGTCCGCATGGACCACTTCGACCGCGCCCGCGACAAGATCCTGATGGGCGCCGAGCGCCGCTCGATGGCGATGAGCGAGGAAGAGAAGACGCTGACCGCCTACCACGAGGCCGGCCACGCCATCGTCGGCCGGTTGATGCCGGAGCACGACCCGGTCTACAAGGTCACCATCATCCCGCGCGGCCGCGCCCTGGGCGTGACCATGTACCTGCCGGAGGGCGACCGCTACTCGATGA
Source organism: Pseudoxanthomonas sp. J35 (assembly GCF_000513995.1). Classification (GTDB taxonomy): domain Bacteria; phylum Pseudomonadota; class Gammaproteobacteria; order Xanthomonadales; family Xanthomonadaceae; genus Pseudoxanthomonas. The sequence goes on along the minus strand of NZ_AZVB01000002.1, from coordinate 24,057 downwards.
ACCGCGTGGCGATCGAGTCGCAGCTGTGCTCGCTGTACGGCGGCCGCGTGGCCGAGGAGCTGATCTTCGGCGAGGACAAGGTCACCACCGGCGCCTCCAACGACATCGAGCGCGCGACCAAGATGGCGCGCAACATGGTCACCAAGTGGGGCCTGAGCGACGAGATGGGCCCGATCGCCTACGGCGAGGAGGAGGACGAGGTGTTCCTCGGCCGCTCGGTGACCCAGCACAAGAACGTGTCCAACGAGACCGCGCGCAAGATCGACGAGGTGGTGCGCTCGATCCTGGACAAGGCCTACGCCCGTACCAGGGCAATCCTGACCGAGAACATCGACAAGCTGCACGCGATGTCGCAGGCGCTGCTGCAGTACGAGACCATCGACGCGCCGCAGATCGACGCGATCATGGAAGGCCGCGAGCCGCCGCCGCCGGCGGGCTGGGGCAAGTCGGGCAAGGGCGGCGACAAGGGCGATCCGCGCCCGCTGCCGCCGGTCGGTGGCCCGGCCACCCAGACCTGAGGTCGGGACGGTGGTCCAGTCGCCGGACGGCCGCGAACCGCGGCGCAGTTACTACGTCCGCAATCCGTGGCGGACGTGGTCGTCCGCCGCGTTCGGTGGCGCCTCGGCGATGCTCACCGCGACCACCGTGTTCTACGCGCTGGGCCGGCTGCCACTGGTGCTGGTCGGCGTGTCGGTGGTGCTGGCCGTGGCGGTGTTCGGCTTCGGGCTCTACGCGCGGCTGCGCGCGGCGCGCTTCGACGCGCAGATCGGCGGCCGCTGAGCGGCCGCGGCGCGCCGTCGCCGCACCCCGCCAAGGATTGCCGGCCTGCGCGGCAGGGCCCAGACTTGCGCGCATTCCCCTGGACGGATGCCGCCGATGTTCGACGTTTCACCCACCCTGGACTGTGCCGGCCGCGTGCTGAAGCTCGACCGCGCGCGGGTGATGGGCATCGTCAACGTCACCCCCGATTCGTTCTCCGACGGCGGCGCGCATGCCACCACCGATGCGGCCGTGGCCCATGGCCTGCGCCTGGCGGAGGAGGGGGCGGACATCCTCGACGTGGGCGGCGAGTCGACCCGTCCCGGTGCGGACGAGGTGCCGCTGGAGGAAGAGCTGCGCCGCGTGGTTCCGGTGGTCGAACGCCTGGTCCGCGAGACCGCGCTGCCGGTGAGCGTCGACACCTGCAAGCCGGAGGTGATGCGCGCGGCGGTCGAGGCCGGCGCCGGCATGATCAACGACGTGTGCGCATTGCGCCGCGACGGGGCTCTGGACACCGCCGCCGCGCTGGGCGTGCCGGTGGTGCTGATGCACATGCTCGGCGAGCCGCGCACCATGCAGGACGACCCGCGCTACGACGACGTGGTCGCCGAGGTGCATCGCTTCCTCGCCGAGCGGATCTTGGCCGCCGAACTGGCCGGGATCCCGAAGAAGCACATCGTCGCCGACCCCGGTTTCGGCTTCGGCAAGACCACCGCGCACAACCTCGAGCTGCTCGCGCGCCTGGACCGCTTCGCCGAACTGGGGGTGCCGGTGCTGGCCGGGCTGTCGCGCAAGCGCACGATCGGCGAGCTGACCGGCCGCCAGGTTCCGGCCGGGCGCGTGTCCGGTTCGGTCGCCGCGCACCTGCTGGCGGTGCAGCGCGGCGCGCGCATCGTGCGCGTGCACGACGTGGCCGCCACCGTCGATGCGCTGAAGGTGTGGGAAGCGGTGGCCGCGGTGCCGGCGCCGCGGCGCGACGCCGCCCCGGCGATCCGCTGGCCGGACGAGGACTGAGCGCCCGGTGGGCGTGGACACGCGGCCGCTGGCGATCGCGGTGATGGGCCCGACCGCGTCGGGCAAGACCGCCTTCGCGATCGAACTGGCGCAGCGCCATGACGGCGAGATCGTCAGCGTCGACTCGGCCCTGGTCTACCGCGGCCTGGACATCGGCGCGGCCAAGCCCGACGCGGCCGAACGCGCCGGTGTGCCGCACCACCTCATCGACGTGCGCGAGCCCTGGCAGCCGTATTCGGCGGCCGAGTTCGCCCAGGATGCGCGCGCGGCGATAGAAGGCATCGTTGCCCGCGGCCGGTTGCCGGTGCTGGCCGGCGGTACCGGCCTGTACTTCCAGGCCCTGCTGCACGGCCTGGCGCCGATGCCGGAAGCCGATCCGGCGCTGCGCGAGGCGATCAGCGCCGAAGCGGCGGAGCGTGGCTGGGCCGCGCTGCACGAGGAGCTGGCGCGGGTCGATCCGGAGGCCGCCACGCGGATCCGCCCCGGCGACGCCCAGCGGATCCAGCGCGCGCTGGAGGTGTACCGCGCCAGCGGCCGCCCGATCAGCGCCTGGCAGCGCGATCCGCCGCCACCACGCCTGCCGCTGCGCGTGCTGCGCCTGGTGCTGGCGCCGGCCGACCGGGCGGTGCTGCACGAACGCATCGCTCTGCGCTTCGAGCGCATGCTCGCCGCCGGTTTCCTCGATGAGGTCCGCCGCCTGCGCGCGCTGGCGCCGCTGCGCGAGCACCCGCGGCCGCTGGACCTGCCGGCGTTGCGCGCGGTCGGCTACCGCCAGGCCTGGGAGCACCTGGCCGGCCTGGCCGGCGCGGAGGAGTTCCGCCAGCGCGGCATCGCCGCCACCCGCCAGCTGGCCAAGCGCCAGCTCACCTGGCTGCGCGGCGAGCTGGACGCGCGCTGGTTCGATCCGGAACGTGACGCAGTTCAACTCCGCGAGGCGGTTTCACGCTTTCTGCCGCGTACCTGAACGGAACCCGGCCGCGGGCTTGTGTAACATGCCCCCACGGCCGGTCCCGGGGAGGTCCGGCGCCCAACATAAGAACAAGCTCGCCAAGAAGAGCGAAGGGGAAGAAACGATGTCCAAGGGGCAATCGCTGCAGGATCCGTTCCTGAACGCACTGCGTCGCGAACGCGTGCCGGTGTCCGTCTACCTGGTGAACGGGATCAAGCTGCAGGGTACGATCGAGTCCTTCGACCAGTTCGTGGTGCTGCTGCGCAGTACCGTGAGCCAGATGGTCTACAAGCACGCCATCTCCACCGTCGTGCCGTCGCGCAACGTCCGGGTCGGACCGGGCGGCGGCTACGTGCAGCAGGCCGGGGAGGCAGCAGAAGGTGGCGAGGAGGCCGAGTAAGCCTCCCGCCCTGGGAGTATTGATTGTTCGAACGTTCCCGCAAGGGTGAACACGCGTTGCTGATCCAGCCCCACGCCGGTGGGGCCGTGGCCGAGGATGTGCTGGAGGAATTCGCCGACCTGGCCCGTTCGGCCGGCGCCAGCGTGGCCGCCACCCTGACCGCCCGCATCGACCGCCCGAACCCGGCCACGCTGATCGGCAGCGGCAAGCTCGAGGAAGTGAAGGCCGCCGCCGACGCCACCGGCGCCGACCTGATCCTGGTCAACCATCAGCTCACGCCGGTGCAGGAGCGCAACCTGGAGAAGGCGCTGCAGCGGCGCGTGGTCGACCGCACCGGGCTGATCCTCGACATCTTCGCCCAGCGCGCGCGCAGCCACGAAGGCAAGCTGCAGGTCGAACTGGCCCAGCTCAAGCATATGGCCACGCGCCTGGTGCGCGGCTGGACCCACCTGGAGCGCCAGCGCGGCGGTTCCATCGGCCTGCGCGGTCCCGGCGAAACCCAGCTGGAAACCGACCGCCGCCTGCTGCAGAAGCGCCTGGAGCAGCTGCAGCGGCGGCTCGAGAAGGTCGAGGTGCAGCACGCGCAGATGCGCCGCGCCCGCGTGCGCAGCGAACTGCCGCGCGTGGCCCTGGTCGGCTACACCAACGCCGGCAAGTCGACCCTGTTCAACGCGCTCACGGGTGCCGACGCCTACGCCGCCGACCAGCTGTTCGCCACCCTCGATCCGACCGTGCGCCGGGTCAACCTGCCCGGCGGCAGCGTGGTGCTGGCCGACACCGTCGGCTTCGTCCGCGACCTGCCGCACGAACTGGTCGCCGCGTTCCGCTCGACCCTGAGCGAGGCGCGCGAGGCCGACCTGCTGCTGCACGTGGTCGACGCCGCCGATCCGCAGCGCGATGAGCGGATCGCCCAGGTCGATGCGGTGCTGGCCGAGGTCGGCGCTGGCGAGCTGCCGCAGCTGCTGGTGTTCAACAAGATCGACCGGATCGAAGGCGCCGAACCGCGCCACGACCACAGCGGCGGCGCGGCCGACGACCCGGGCCATCGCGAGCGCGTATGGCTGTCGGCCCGCGACGGCCGCGGCCTGGAACTGCTGCAGGCGGCCCTGGCCCGTCGCCTGGACCTGCAGCGCGCCCACGGCGAGGTGCGCCTGCCGCCGGACGCCGGCCGCCTGCGCGCGCGCCTGCACCAGCTCGACGCAGTGCGTTCGGAGACGGCCGACGAGCACGGCTGGCTGTTGCAGGTGGACCTGCCGCGCGGCGAGGCCGAGCGCCTGGCCGCGCGCGCCGACGGCGAGCCGCTGCGCGCCCTGCTGCCGGAGCCGCCGCCGGCCGAGGAATGGGCCCGGCCCTGACCGTTCCGCCGCCTCCGCCCGGGGACAGCGGCGGGTATTGCTAGAATCGGCCCACGATCCGGCGGCGCCCCCGCGCCGCCCGGGCCCATCACCACGGAGCTTTCATGGTCTGGAATACGCCTGGCAAGGGCGGGGACTCCCCCGACAACAACCGACCGAACCCCTGGCCGCCGCGACGGCCCAGCGGGAAGGGCGGCGGCCTGGACGAGGTGGTGGCGCGCCTGCGCGACTTCCTCGGCGGCGACGGCGGCGGCATCGGCCGCTGGGTGCTGCTGGCGGTGGCGCTGCTGGTGCTGCTGAGCAGTTTCCAGCTGGTCGGCGAACAGCAGCGCGGCGTGGTCCTGCGCTTCGGCCAGTTCACCCGGGTCATGCAGCCGGGCCCGAACCTGAAGTGGCCGTGGCCGGTGGAGCGGGTGATCAAGGTCAACGCCACCCAGATCAAGACCTTCAGCAACACCGTGCCGGTGCTGACCCGCGACGAGAACATCGTCACCGTGGCGATGAACGTGCAGTACCGCATCGGCGACCCGCGCCTGTACCTGTTCGGTTCGCGCAACGCCGACCGCGTGCTGGAGCAGGCCGCGCAGAGCGTGGTCCGCGAGCAGGTCGGCCGCGCCGACCTCGACACCGTGCTCGGCGCGCGCGGCCCGCTGTCGGCCGGCGCCGCCAAGCAGCTGCAGGCTTCGCTGGACGCCTACCGCACCGGCCTGGTGGTGACCGAACTGAACCTGCAGGACGCGCGTCCGCCGGAGGAGGTCAAGCCGGCCTTCGACGAGGTCAACAGCGCCCAGCAGATCAAGGACCAGCTGATCAACGAGGCCCGCGCCTACGCCGCCAAGGTGGTGCCGGAGGCGCGCGGCGAGGCGGCGCGCCGGCGCACCGTGGCCGAAGGCTACAAGGCCGCCAAGATCGCCCAGGCCCAGGGTGACGTCGATCGCTTCAGCCTGCTGCGCGACGAGTACCGCAACGCTCCGGAGATCACCCGCAAGCGCCTGTGGCTGGAAACCGTGCAGGACGTGCTCGGCCGCAACCGCAAGGTGGTCGGCGGCGACGGCCGCCAGCTGATCTACGTGCCGATGCCGGCCACCGCCGGCGGCGCGCCGGTGCAGTCCCCGGTCCCGTCGGCCGAGGCCCTGCTGCCGGCGATCGAAAGCACCCCCGAGCCGACCCGTAGCGGCATCCGCGATGCGACCCGCAGCGCCGACCGCGAGGAGCCCACGCGATGAAATATTCCTTCTGGATCGCACTGGCCGTGGCCGCCCTGCTGGGCCTGCTCGGCTCGGTGTATGTCGTGCGCGAAGGCCAGGTCGCCCTGGTCCTGAACCTGGGCCGCGTGGCCCGCACCGACATCGGCCCCGGCCTGCACTTCAAGTGGCCGCTGGTCGAGAGCGTGCGCACCTTCGACAGCCGCTTCACCCTGGTCGACTTCTCGCCGGAGCGTTACCTGACCTCCGAACGCAAGGACGTGTCTGTCGACTTCGTGGCGATCGGCTACATCAACGACGCGCGCGCCTTCTTCCGCGCCACCGGCGGCGACGAATCGGCCGCATCCGACCGCCTGGCGCCGATCATCAAGGACTCGCTGCGCAACGAGATCAACTCGCGCACCCTGACCCAGCTGGTGTCCGGCGACCGCAGCGAGGTCATCGCCAAGCAGCTGGAAGGCATCAACCGCGGCGCCGAGACGCTGGGCATGCGCATCGTCGACATCCGCCTCAAGCAGATCGACCTGCCCACCGACAGCGGCGTGATCAAGCAGGTCTACGACCGCATGCGCGCCGAGCGCAAGCAGGTGGCCAGCGCGCTGCGCGCCGAGGGCGAGGAGCAGGCCCGCACCATCCGCGCCCAGGCCGACCGCGACCAGGCCGTGCTGGTGGCCGAGGCCGAGCGCGACGCGCAGCGCCTGCGGGGTGAAGGCGATGCCCAGGCCGCGCGCCTGTACGCCGACGCGGCCAAGGGCGACGAGGCGTTCTTCGCCTTCCACCGCAGCCTCGAGGCGTACCGCGCCAGCTTCTCCGACGGCCAGGGCGTGATCGTGCTCGACCGCAACGATCCGTTCCTGCAGTACTTCAAGAACGAGCGCTGATGCCGGCCGGACTGCTCCAGGCCCTGTGCCTGGTCGCGGTGCTCGAAGGCCTGTTCCTGTTCGCCGCGCCGGGACTGTGGCGGCGGACGATGGAAGAACTGGCGCAGCGCCCCGACCCGGCGCTGCGCCGCATCGGCGCGGTGGTCCTCATCGGCGGGCTGCTGTCGCTGTGGTGGCTGCGGGGGTAGTTTTTCTTCCGCGCGCGGTGGAAGTCGCCGCGTCGAACGGCGTCGCCACCGCCTGCCACCTGGGCAGTCGTATTCCGGACAAGGCCGCAGGCCGCATCCGGGGCCGAGCCGCTACGTCGATCAGGTGCGCCATAGCCCCGTTCCCCCGGATGCGCTTCGCTTATCCGGGCTACAAGAGCCCCTCCCCGGAGCGAGGGGAGAAAGAACGAAGCCACGAGCCAAACGTGCCGGAAGACGCGGTGGCGCGGGATAGCCAGGAACGTCTTGCTGTGTGATGCGGTTGGAAAGCTGGCGCGTGGCGACGCGCCAGACGGTGCCAGTGCCCCAGCTCATTCCCGGCGCGGCGCAAGCGGCACATGGATGTGCCGCGGTCGCGCGTGGGAGCAGGACGCGGAACCGCGCGATGCGGCATACCCCCGCGCTGCCGCGGCTCCGTCCGAAGCCAGCCAGGCGACGCTTCGACAGCAGACTGGCAATGCGGTCAGTTTGCTCGTGGCGACGCCACAAACGTCGCCAGCGCCCTGGTTTATGTCCGGCGCGGCGCGCGGTGACGCGCCATCCGTCACTGGGCCCTGGTTCGTTCCCGGCGCGCGCGTGGCGATGCGTCAGATGTCGACAGCGCCTTCGCTCAATCCCCGCCCGGCCAGTCGATCGTCCCGCGGACCACGCTGACCACCTGGCCGCCGGACCAGACCTCGCCGTCGGCGTCCACGTGCATGTCCAGACGCGCGTCGTAGCCCACCTCGCGGCCCTGGCTGACCCGGTAGCGGCCGTCGCGGCCGGGCAGGGCGTCGCGCAGCGCCAGCCACGCGGCGAGGGTGGCGTTGGCCGCACCCGAGGCCGCGTCCTCGAACATCGCCGGCCCGCCCACGAAAGCGCGCGCGGCGACCTGGTAGTCGCGGCCGTCGCAGCGCGCGAAGGCCAGCACGCCCATGCTGTCGGTGGCGCGCGCCAGGCCCGCGATCGCCTCCCAGTCCGGCTGCGCATTGCGCAGGCTGGCCTCGTCGCGCGCCTCGGCCACCCACCAGCGCCGCCCGCCGTCCATCAGGGCCGGCGGCAGTTCGCCCACCGGCAGCCAGTCCAGCGCCTCGGACATGCGCGAACCGCGCGCGTCGGCGGTCTCGACCAGCTTCGCGCGCGGGGTGCGGATGGCGATGCGCTGGCTGCCCTCGACGCTTTCCACGCGCAGCGGTAGCAGCCCGGCCACGCCCTCCTGCAGCAGCAGGCCATCGCGTGGCGCCGCGATCCCGGCTTCCAGCACCGCGTGCGCGGTGCCCACGCTCGGGTGGCCGGCGAACGGCACCTCACGGCGCGGGCTGAACATGCGGATCCCGTAGCTGGCGCCCTCCCGCGTGGGCGGGAACACGAAGGTGGTCTCCGGCAGCCGGGTCCAGCGGGCGATGGCCTGCATCGCCGCTTCGTCCAGGCCGCTCGCGTCCAGCACCACTGCCAGCGGATTGCCGGCGCCCGGCCGGTCGGCGAACACGTCCACCTGGACGAAGGGGCGCGGGGCCATGGCGACAGTCCTGCAGGGGAGGGGAGGCCGAGGTTACCAGCCCCCTGTTACCAGTCCATGGTGCCGCGGATCACCGCCTGCACCTCGCCGCCGACCCAGACCTCGCCCTCGGCGTCCACTTCCAGCTGCAGGCGCGCGTCGCGGCCGATCTCGCGGCCCTGCGAGGCGACGTAGCGGCCGTCGCGGCCGGGCAGCCGGCCCTCGCGGTGCAGGCAGCTGGCGATGATCGCGTTGACGCTGCCGGTGGCCGGGTCCTCGGCGATGCCGACGCCCGGCGCGAACGCGCGCACCACCAGGTCCGCATCGCCGTCGCCGGGTGCGAACACCGCCAGCTTGCCGTTGCCCGGCAGCGCCGCGATCGCGGCCAGGTCCGGGCGCAGGGCGCGCACGTCCGTCGCGTCGGCCAGTTCCAGCAGCCACCAGTCCGGGCCGTTGTTCCACAGCGCCGGGGCCAGCGCGCCGCGGCGCGCGCCCCAGACGCGGTCGGCGAGCAGCCAGTCCGGCGCGGCCGCGGCGCGCGGTTCGGCCCGCGGGCTGCGCACCGCCGGCAGCACATGCCCGTCGCGGCGGTCGATGCGCACCGGCAGCAGGCCGGCGCCGCATTCCTGCACCAGCCGGCCGTCGTGCTCGCGGGCCAGGTCCACGTCCAGCGCCGCCCAGGCCGCGCCGACGCTGGGATGGCCGGCGAAGGGCAGCTCCATCACCGGAGTGAAGATGCGGATCCGGTAATCGGCCCCGGCCGTGGTCGGCGGCAGGAAGAAGATGGTTTCGGAGAGGTTGGTCCAGGCGGCGAAGGCGCGCATCCGGGCCTCGTCCATGCCGCGGGCGTCAAGGACCACGGCCAGCGGATTGCCGGCGCCGGGGCGGGGCGAGAACACGTCGAGCTGGACGAAGCGGCGGGTGGTCATGGGCGCGGACCGGGCAGGGGGAGGCGACAGCTTAACGGCGCCGCGCCGCGCCGGATCCGGCCGGCACCCCGATCCGCGGCGGGGAATGGGCTTAGAATCGGCGGTTCATGCCCGATGGTCGGGTGGTCCCCAACTCGCACATGTCCGCAGTTTCGCCCGTGCAACACGCCGCTCCCGGTGGCTGGATCGTCCTCAAGTTCGGCGGCACCTCGGTGTCGCGTCGCCACCGCTGGGACACCATCGGCAAACTGGCGCAGCAGCGGGCCGCGCAGACCGGTTCGCGGGTGCTGGTGGTGGTGTCGGCGCTGTCCGGCGTCACCAACGAGCTGTCCGCCATCGCCGATGGCGCCGACGATGCCGCCGCGCGGGTGGATGCGCTGGAGCAGCGCCACCGCGACTTCCTCGCCGACCTGGAACTGGACTGCGACGCGGTGCTGGGCGAACGCCTCGCCTCGCTGCGCGCGCTGCTGGCCGACCCGCGCGCGGCCGGCCGCACGCTGGACTGGCAGGCCGAGGTGCTGGCCCACGGCGAACTGCTGTCCTCGACGCTGGGCGCGGCCTACCTGCGCGCGCGCGGCCTGGACATCGGCTGGATGGACGCGCGCGAGTGGCTGGAAGCGCTGCCGGCGCAGCCGAACCAGAGCGACTGGTCGCGGCGCCTGTCGGTGAACTGCCACTGGCAGGCCGACGCCGCCTGGCGCGCGCGCTTCGACGCGCAGCCGTCGCGCGTGCTGATCACCCAGGGCTTCATCGCCCGCCATCCGGAAGGCGGCACCGCCATCCTCGGCCGCGGCGGTTCGGATACCTCGGCCGCGTACTTCGGCGCGCTGCTGGGCGCCTCGCGGGTGGAGATCTGGACCGACGTGCCGGGCATGTTCAGCGCCAACCCGCGCGAGGTGCCGGACGCGCGCCTGCTCCACCGGCTCGGCTACGCCGAGGCCCAGGAGATCACCACCACCGGCGCCAAGGTGCTGCACCCGCGCTCGATCAAGCCGTGCCGCGACGCCGGCGTGCCGATGGCGATCCTCGATACCGAGCGCCCGGACCTGCCCGGTACCAGCATCGACCGCAGCGCCGCCACCGTGCCGGGGGTGAAGGCGATCAGCCGCCGCAACGGCGTGGTCCTGGTGTCGGTGGAAGACATCGGCATGTGGCAGCAGGTCGGCTACCTGGCCGAGGTGTTCGCGCTGTTCCGCAAGCACGGCCTGTCGGTCGACATGATCGGCACCTCGCAGACCAACGTCACCGTGTCGCTGGATCCGAGCGAGAACCTGCTCAGCCAGAACGTGCTGTCGGCGCTGGCCGAGGACCTGGAGAAGATCGGCCGGGTCAAGGTGATCGTGCCCTGCGCGGCGATCACCCTGGTCGGCCGCGGCATGCGCTCGCTGCTGCACCGGCTGTCGGAGGTGTTCTCCTCGTTCGGCCACGAACGCGTGCACATGATCTCGCAGTCGTCCAATGACCTGAACCTGACCTTCGTGATCGACGAGGCCGACGCCGACGGCCTGCTGCCGGAACTGCACGAGGCGCTGATCGACAGCGGCGCGATGCCTGTGCTGGAGCAGGAGGTGTTCGGCCCGCGCTGGCGCGAGCTCAACGGCGCGGTGCGCCCGCGGCCGGTGCCGTGGTGGCGCGGCGAGCGCAGCCGCCTGCTGCAGCTGGCCGCCGCCGGCACGCCGCGCTACGTCTACCACCTGCCAACCCTGCGCGAGCGCGCCCGCGCGTTGAAGGCGGTCGAGGCGGTCGATCGCCGCTACTACGCGATCAAGGCCAACCCGCACCCGGCGATCCTGCGCACCCTGGTCGAGGAAGGTTTCGGCCTGGAGTGCGTGTCGCTGGGCGAGCTGCGCCACGTGTTCCAGGTGCTGCCGGAGCTGGATCCGTCGCGGGTGCTGTTCACTCCCAGCTTCGCCCCGGTGCACGAGTACGCGCAGGCATTCGCCCTGGGCGTCACCGTCACCCTCGACAATGTCGAGGCCCTGCGGCGCTGGCCGGAGGTGTTCCGCGGCCGCCGCATCTGGCTGCGCATCGACCTGGGTCACGGCGACGGCCACCACCAGAAGGTCAACACCGGTGGCAAGGATTCCAAGTTCGGCCTGTCGGCGCAGCGCGTGGACGAGTTCGTCGACGCCGCGCGCGCGCTGGGCATCGCCATCACCGGGCTGCACGCGCACCTGGGCAGCGGCGTGGAGAACATGGGCCACTGGCGGCAGATGTGCGACGAGCTGGCCGGCTTCGCCCGCCGCATCGGTACCGTGGCCACGCTGGACATCGGCGGCGGCCTGCCGATCCCGTACAGCGCCGACGACGAACCGTTCGACGTGGATGCCTGGGCCGCCGGCCTGGCCGAGGTCCGCGCGGTGCATCCGGCCTTCGGCCTGGTGATCGAGCCGGGCCGCTACCTGGTCGCCGAATGCGGCGTGCTGCTGGCCCAGGTCACCAACGTCGTCGAGAAGGACGGGGTGACGCGCGTCGGGCTGGACGCCGGCATGCATACCCTGCTGCGGCCGGCGCTGTACGACGCCTGGCATGACGTGGCCAACCTGCAGCGCCTGGAGGAACCGGCCGACGGTGTGTTCGACGTGGTCGGCCCGGTGTGCGAGTCCAGCGACGTGTTCGGCCGCCGCCGGCGCCTGCCGCTGGCCACCGTGCCGGGCGACGTGATGCTGGTGTCCGACGCGGGTGCCTATGGCCATGCGATGGCCAGCCATTACAACCTGCGCGGGTTGCCGGCCGAGGACGTGATCGATGGGCCCGAGGGCTGAGTTCATCCTGTCGGCGACGCTGTCCGGCGCGGTCGTGGCCCTGCTGGGCTATGCCGTGGCCTCGTGGATGGTGTTCGAGCAGACCCCGGCGGAGATCGCCGGCAACGGCGCGCGCTGGTGCCCGAGCGGCGCGCTGGCGGCGCTGCCGGCGGCGTGGCTGGTGAGCGCCTGGCAGGCGCGCGCCGAACGCGCCGGGCGCCGCTGGAGCGCGCGCGGCATGGCCCTGCGCGGCACCGGCCTGGCGCTGCTGCTGTATCCGCTGGCCGTCGTGGCCTGGGTGCTGGCCACCGGCGCGCTGGACCAGCAGGCGGCCAGCGGCGGCATGCCGCTGCGCGAGCTGGTGCCGTGGCTGCCTTCGATCGTGTTCGGCGCTACCCTCGCGGCCCTGCTCGTCGGCACCTGGCCCGCCTTCTTCTCCGCTTTCGTGCTGTGCCGGCGCTACCTGCGCCGCCGCGGCGGTTCCACCACGGACATTGCATGACCACTTTCGACCGCGACGCCATCCAGGTTTTCCGCTTCGTCCGCTGCGGCTTCAGCGCCGCCACCGGCGTGGCCGAACTGGCCTACGCCTTCGACGATGGCGCGGAACTGGTCGAGACCGTCACCATCCCCGGCGCGCCGTTCGAACTGGACGCGCCGCGCGCCGCCGCGGTGGAGCAGGCCGTGCGCCTGCTGCACCTGATTGCCGGCGTCAGCTACTACAAGGCCGCGGTGCCGCGCGCGATCCGCATCGACGGGTACGCCATCGACGCGGCCACCGCCGCGCTGATGGAGCAGGTCTACCTCAACGGCCTGGGCGAATTCGCCTACCGCAACGGCCTGGACCTGCGCGACCGCATCCGCTTCCCGGTCGCGGGGGGCGCCGCGCCGCAGGCGCCGGTGCTGGGGCAGTCGTCGCGCGCGCTGGTCGCCATCGGCGGCGGCAAGGACTCGCTGGTCAGCATCGAGGCGCTGCGCGCCGCCGGCGTGGAGCAGACCGTGGCCTGGATCGGCGGTTCGCAGCTGATCCGCACCTGCGCCGAACGCACCGGTCTGCCCACGCTTAACATCGGCCGCGCGCTGGCGCCGCAGCTGTTCGAGATCAACCGCCAGGGCGCGTACAACGGCCACATCCCGGTGACCGCGGTGAACTCGGCGATCCTGGTGCTGGCCGCACTGCTCACCGGCCACGGCCAGGTGGTGTTCTCCAACGAGCGCTCGGCCAGCTACGGCAGCCTCATCCCCGGCACAGGCGAGGTCAACCACCAGTGGTCCAAGGGCTGGGCCTTCGAGCAGGCCTTCGGCGGACACGTCGAGCGCACGGTCGCCGCCGACCTGCACTACTACTCGCTGCTGCGGCCACTGTCGGAGCTGGCGGTGGCCCGCCAGTTCGCGAAGAACGACCACTACGACGCGCATTTCTCCAGCTGCAACCGCAACTTCCACATCCTCGGCGAGAAGCCGGCGCAGCGCTGGTGCGGGCTGTGCCCGAAGTGCCACTTCGTGTTCCTGGCGCTGGCGCCGTTCATGCCCAAGCCGCGGCTGGTGCGGATCTTCGGCCGCAACCTGCTCGACGATCCGGCGCTGGCGCCGGGCTTCGACGCGCTGCTGGAGTACCAGGACCACAAGCCGTTCGAGTGCGTGGGCGAGGGCCGCGAGTCGCGCGCGGCCATGGCCGCGCTGGCCGCGCGCGCGGAATGGCGCGCCGACGCGCTGGTGTCGCGCTTCGCGCGCGAGATCCAGCCGCAGCTGGATGCCGCGGAGCTGGCCATCGGGCCCCTGCTCGAGGTGGGCGGCGAGCATCGCGTGCCGGCGGCCGTGTGGGAGCGGGTGCGTGCAGATTTCGCAGCTTGAGGGCCAGCGGGTCGCGCTGTGGGGCTGGGGCCGCGAGGGCCAGGCCGCGTGGCGCGCGATCCGCGCGCGCCTGCCGGCGCTGCCGCTGACCCTGTTCTGCAACGACGAGGAAGCCGCGCGCGTGGCCGCGCTGGGCGACCCGCTGCTGGCCACGCGTGGCCAGCCCGATGCCGAAGCGCTGTCGGCCTTCGACGTGGTGGTGAAGTCGCCCGGCATCAGCCCGTACAGGCCCGAGGCGCAGGCCGCGGCCGCGCGCGGCACCCGCTTCATCGGCGGCACCACGCTGTGGTTCGGCGAGCACGCCGGTGCGCGCACGCTGTGCGTCACCGGGACCAAGGGCAAGAGCACGACCACCTCGCTGCTGGCGCACCTGCTGCGCGCCGGCGGCCACCGCACCGCGCTGGCCGGCAACATCGGCCTGCCGCTGCTGGAGGTGCTGGATCCGCAGCCGGCGCCGGAGTTCTGGGCGATCGAGCTGTCCAGCTACCAGACCGGGGACGTCGCCCGCAGCGGCGCGCGCCCTGAGGTGGCGGTGGTGCTCAACCTGTTCCCCGAGCACCTGGACTGGCACGGCAGCGAGGAACGCTACATCGAGGACAAGCTGCGCCTGGTGACGCAGGCGCGGCCGCGCACCGCGGTGCTGAACGCCGCCGACCCGCGGCTGGCGGCGCTGGAACTGACGGACAGCCGCGTCGTCTGGTTCAACCGCGAGGACGGGTGGCACCTGCGTGGCGACGCGCTGTACCGCGGCGCCGACTTCGTCTTCGACACCGCCGCGGTGCCGCTGCCCGGACGCCACAACCGCGGCAACCTGTGCGCGGTGCTGGCGGCGATCGAGGCCACCGGCCTGGATGCCGCGCCGCTGGCGCCGGCCGCGCTGGGTTTCCACCCGCTGCCGCACCGCCTGCAGTGGCTGGGCGAGCGCGACGGCATCGGTTACGTCAACGATTCGATCAGCACCACCCCGCACGCCAGCCTCGCGGCGCTGGACTGCCATCGCGGCCGCCGCGTGGCGATCCTGCTGGGTGGGCACGACCGTGGCCTGGACTGGTCGGGCTTCGCCGCGCAGCTGGCCGGCGATGTGCCGGCGGCGGTGGTGACGATGGGCGGCAACGGCCCGCGCATCCACGCGCTGCTGCAGCCGCTGGCCGACGCCGGGCGCTTCGCCCTGGAAGCCGCGGCAGACCTGCCCGATGCGGTGGCGCGCGCGCGACGTCTGCTGGGCGGCGAGGGCGTGGTCCTGCTGTCGCCCGGCGCGCCCAGCTTCGGCGCCTACCGCGACTACACCGAGCGTGGTCGCCACTTCGCCGCGCTGGCCGGCTTCGATCCGGACACGATCAGCGCCATCCCCGGCCTGGGCGTGGCCTGAGCGCCAGGCCGCGGCGATCGCGCCCACGCGTACACTCGGGCCTCCCGACGCCGGAGGCTTGGCCATGCGTAGTCCGCTGATCGCCTGTGCAGTGCTGCTGTCGACGGGCCTGGCCTCGCCGTCAGCGGCAAAGCCGCGCGCCGAGCCGGTGGAATGGACGATCGGACACGACCGCTACCGCGGCGTGCTGGTCTACGACGACGAGGGCGAAGCGCGCCGCCCGGGCCTGCTCATGGTGCCGAACTGGATGGGCGTGACCGACGACGCGGTCGCCACCGCGCGGAAGATCGCCGGGAATGATTACGTGGTACTGGTCGCCGACGTGTACGGCGCCGGCGTGCGGCCGCAGGACAGCAAGGAAGCCGGCGCGATCGCCGGTGCGTTGCGTAGCGACCGGCCACTGCTGCGCAAGCGTTCGCTGCAGGCGATGGAAGCGCTGAAGGCGCAGGCGGGCAAGGCACCGGTGGATGCGGACCGGATCGGCGCCCTCGGCTTCTGCTTCGGCGGCACCGCGGTGCTGGAGATGGCCCGTGCCGGTGCGCCGCTGGCCGGGGTGGCCAGCCTGCACGGCAACCTGTCCACACCGCTGCCGGCCGAAGCGGGGGCGGTGAAGGCGCCGGTGCTGGTCCTCAATGGCGCCGCCGACCGGGGGGTGAGCCGAGAGGACGTGGCCGCGTTCGGCAAGGAGATGGACGCGGCCGGCGCCGACTGGCAGTTCGTCGACTTCGGCGGCGCAGTGCACTGCTTCGCCGAGCCTTCGGCCGGCAACGACCCGGCCAGCAACTGCCGCTACGACGAGCGCGCCGCGCGGCGTGCCTACCGCATGCTGGAGGACTTCTTCCAGGAGCAGTTCGGCGGCTGAGCGCGCGCCCCGCCGCCGGAACTCAGTGGGTGCGCTCGACCGCGTAGCGGGCCAGTCCGCGCAGTGCGGCCAGCGCCGGGGTCTCCGGCAGGCCGTGCAGCGCGGCCTCGGCGGCGGCGGCGTAGTCCATCGCGCGCTGGCGGCTGTATTCCAGGCTGCCGCTGGCGTGGATCGCGGCCAGCACCTCGGGCATCGCCGTGCTGTCCCCTTCCTGCACGATCGCGCGCAGGCGCCCGCGCACGTCCGGGGCGGCGCGGTCCATGGCGTGGATCAGCGGCAGGGTGGCCTTGCCCTCGGCCAGGTCGTCGCCCAGGTTCTTGCCCATGGTCGCCGCGTCGGCGGTGTAGTCGAGCACGTCGTCGGCGATCTGGAAGGCGTAGCCCAGGGCCATGCCGTAGTCGTACAGGGCCTGCTGGGTGGCCTCGTCGGCGGCGGAGGCCAGCGCGCCCAGGCGGGTGCCGGCGGCGAACAGCACCGCGGTCTTGCGCTCGATCACGCGCAGGTAGGCGGCCTCGTCGGTGTCCGGGTTGCGCACGTGCAGCAGCTGCAGCACTTCGCCCTCGGCGATGCGGTTGGTGGTGTCGGCCAGCACCTGCATCACCTCCATGCGGTCCAGCTCGACCATCAGCTGGAAGCTGCGCGAGTACAGGAAGTCGCCGACCAGCACGCTGGCGGCGTTGCCCCAGATCGCGTTGGCGGTGCTGCGGCCGCGGCGCAGGTCGGACTCGTCGACCACGTCGTCGTGGAGCAGGGTGGAGGTATGGATGAACTCGATGATCGCCGCCAGCTGGTGGTGGTCGGCGGTGGTGCCGATGCTGCCCGCGGTGGCCTGGCCGGCCAGGACCACCAGCATCGGGCGCAGGCGCTTGCCGCCGGCCGAGACGATGTGTTCGGCGATCTGGTTGATCAGGACCACGTCCGAGGCCAGGCGGGTACGGATCAGCGCATCGACGGCAGCCATGTCGGCGGCGGCCAGGGCCTGGATCGCGGGAAGGCCGGCATGGGTGGGGAAGATGGGGAGGTCTGCCATGCGGGTTGCCTGGGAAAGTGCCTGAATTATAAAGGCCCGATCAGGGAAACCCTACCCTTCGACGGGGAGTTCAGCGCTGGCGCGGAGGGCGCCGGTATACTGCAATGCCTTTCCCGCCCGGTCGGGCGCGCAACGGAAATCCAAGACTATGGCGCGTGGCATCAACAAGGTGATCCTCGTCGGCAACCTCGGCGACGATCCCGAAACCAAGTACACCCAGTCCGGCATGGCCGTGACCACCATCCGCCTCGCCACCACCAGCGTGCGCAAGGACCGCGATGGCAACCAGCAGGAACGCACCGAGTGGCACCGGGTGAAGTTCTTCGGCAAGCTCGGCGAGATCGCCGGCGAGTACCTGCGCAAGGGCTCGCAGTGCTATGTCGAAGGCTCCATCCGCTACGACAAGTTCACCGGCCAGGACGGCCAGGACCGCTACATCACCGAGATCGTCGCCGACGAGATGCAGATGCTCGGCGGCCGTAGCGGCGGCGGCGAAGGCGGCTACGCCGATCGCGGCGACCGCCCGCAGCGCAGCGCAGCGCCGCGCCGCGAGTACGGCGGCCAGCAGCGCAGCGCCCCGGCGGCGTCCGCGCCTGCCGCGCCGGCGGCCGGCGGCTTCGACGACTTCGCCGACGACGACATCCCGTTCTGATCCGGACGGTGCGCGGGCCCGGCCCGCGCACCGCGTCCGCGCCTGCCGTCCTCCCTGGTCCCGGGACCGGACCGGAGGGCGGTGCAGGCCGCGCGGGGCTGGACTTGCCCGCTCCCGCCCGATAGCGTGTCCGCCCTTACGTATCCGGGGACACGAGAGACATGGCCAGCCCAAGCGCGACGCCGCAGCTCACCTTCCGTGCGGTCGTCCTGGCCGTCGTCCTGGCCGTCATCCTGTCGGCCGCCAATGCCTACCTGGGCCTGTTCGCGGGCCTGACCGTGGCCACCGCCATCCCGGCGGCCGTGGTCTCCATGGGCGTGCTGCGCCTGCTCGGCGGCGGCACGATCCTGGAGAACAACATCGTCCAGACCGGCGCCTCGGCCGGCTCCTCGATCGCCGCCGGCGTGATCTTCACGATCCCGGCGCTGGTCCTGATGGGCTACTGGCCGGACTTCGACTACTGGTGGGTGCTGGGCATCGCCGGCCTCGGCGGCCTGCTCGGCGTGCTGTTCTCGGTGCCGCTGCGGCGGACGATGATCGTCGAGGAGCCGCTGCCGTTCCCCGAGGGCAAGGCCGCGGCCGAAGTGCTCAAGGCCGGCGAGAACCCCGGCCCGGGCGTGAAGATCCTGGGCATCTCCGCCGCGATCGGCGGCGTGGTGAAGCTGGCCGCGGCCAACGGCCTGCGCCTGATCCCGGACAGCTGGGCGGTGGCCGGCTACTTCGCCAACAACAAGGTGATCGGCTACCTCGGCACCGGCCTGTCGCCGGCGCTGCTGGGCGTGGGTTATATCGTGGGCCTCAACGTCGGCATCGTGGTCCTGTCCGGCGCGATCCTGTCCTGGCACATCGCCATCCCGCTGTACCACGCCTTCTTCCTCGACAGCGACCCGGCCCTGGCCAGCGCAATTGCAGGTGCGCCGGCCGAGGACGCGGCTTTCGCAATCTGGTCGGCCAAGATCCGCTTCCTGGGCGTGGGCGCGATGCTGGTCGGCGGCGTGTGGACGCTGTTCTCGCTGCGCAACTCGCTGCTGGCCGGCATCAGGAGCGGCTTCGCCGCCGCGCGCAAGGGCGCGATGCACGGCGCGGCCATCGCCGAGACCGACCGCGACCTGCCGATGAAGTGGATGCTGGTGGCGCTGGTGGCCTTCGTGGTGCCGCTGTGGCTGCTGTACCACGCCATCGTCGGCTTCTGGATCGCCAGCTTCGCCATGACCCTGATCATGATCGTGGCCGGCTTCCTGTTCGTCTCGGTGTCCGGCTACCTGGCCGGCCTGGTCGGTTCGTCCAACAACCCGGTGTCGGGCATCACCATCGCCACCATCCTGTTCGCCTCGGTGGTGCTGCTGGTGCTGCTGGGCACCGACGGCCAGAGCCAGGTCGGCGGCGCACCGCTGGGCGCGGTGGCCGCGATCATGATCGGCGCGGTGGTGTGCTGCGCCGCGGCGGTGGGCGGCGACAACCTGCAGGACCTCAAGACCGGCTACCTGGTCGGCGCCACCCCGTGGAAGCAGCAGCTGATGCTGGGCATCGGTGCGTTCTCCTGCGCGCTGATCATGGCCCCGGTGCTGAACCTGCTGCAGGAGGCCTACGGCATCGGCTCCAAGACCCTGCCGGCGCCGCAGGCCAACCTGATGGCCTCCGTCGCCAAGGGGCTGTTCGGTGGCGAGCTGCCGTGGACCATGATCGCCATCGGCGGCGTGGTCGGTGCGCTGACCATCGCCCTGGACGGCTGGCTGAAGGCGCGCGGTTCGCGCTTCCGGGTGCCGGTGCTGGCCGCGGCCATCGGCATCTACCTGCCGCTGGAGCTGATGGTGCCGATCTTCCTCGGCGGCCTGCTGGCGCACATGGTGCAGCGCTTCCACAAGGTCTCCGACGACGACGAGGCCGGCCTGGACCGCGTGCACCGTCCCGGCGTGCTGTTCTCCGCCGGCCTGATCACCGGCGAGGCGCTGATGGGCATCGCCATCGCCCTGCCCATCGTGATCAGCCAGGACGCCGAGGTGCTCGCGCTGCCGGTGGACCTGGGCAAGGCCGCGCAGTGGGTCGGCCTGGTCGTGCTGTTCCTGGTCGGCTGGCTGCTGTACCGCACCGGCAAGCGCGCCGAGGCGGCGTAAGCCGTCCGGCCGTCCGGACGCGCGGCCCCGGGCCGCGCAGTCGGCGGGGAGGCTGCACCGGGCCGTGAAGACCGCCCGGCGGCACCCTGCCGGCGCCGCCAGCGTGCATGACCTTCCACCTTTGCACCGCGCGCCGGCCTGCGCCTACCATCCGGGGTTTGCCCTGCTGGAGCCCCGGATGAAACCCGCCCTGAAACCGTCCCTGATCCTGCCGCTCGCCCTGGCCGTCGCGCTGGGTGCCGCCTGGGCCAGTCCGGCCGAGGCCGCCCGCGGTTTCGACGTGCGCGACCTGCACGCGCTGGACCGCGTGTCCTCGCCGGTGCTGTCGCCGGACGGCGCGTTCGTCGTGTTCGCCAAGCGCGAGATGAGCGGTGCCAATGGCGACGATCCCGGCAAGGCCTCGACCTCGCTGTGGATCCGCGACCTGCGCACGCGCGACCTGGCACCGGCCAAGCGGCTGACTCCGGTGGGCTGGAACGTCAACTCGCCGGCCTTCTCCGCCGACGGCAAGTGGCTGTACTTCCTCAGCGCGCAGTCCGGCACCCAGCAGGTCTACGTGATGCCGGCCACCGGCGGCACGCCGACCCAGGCCACCCATTACCCGCTGGACGTCGGCAGCTTCAGGGTCTCGCCGGACGGTCGCCGCCTGGCGGTGAGCATGGAAGTGTTCCCCGACTGCAGCGCGGACATCGACTGCACGGTCAAGCGCCTGGAAGAGCGCAAGGCTTCCAGGGCCACCGGCGTGGTCTACGACCAGCTGTTCGTGCGCCACTGGGACACCTGGGAGGACGGCCGTCACAACCGCCTGTTCGTGACCTCGCCCAGCACCGGCAAGAACAGGCCGGCAACCTTCCTGGTCGACTCCTCGATCCATTCCTCCGGTCCCGGCAACGTGCCGTCCAAGCCGTTCGGCGGCAACGACGAGTACACCTGGTCGCCGGACGGCGAGTCGATCGTGTTCGCCATGCGCCGCGCCGACCGCCAGGAAGCCTGGTCGACCGACTTCGACCTGTACCGCTACCGCGCCGGCCAGCCGCTGGAGCGCCTGACCTTCGACGACCGCACCGAAGCCAACGCGCCGTCGCCGGGCCCGACCGGCCAGAACCGCGCCTGGGACACCGGCCCGGTGTTCAGCGCCGACGGCAGCAAGCTGTACTACCGCGCGATGAAGCGCCCGGGCTTCGAGGCCGACCGCTTCGCGCTGATGGAGCGCGACGTGGCCACCGGCGCCACCCGGGAGATCGCCCCGGACTGGGACCGCAGCGCCGACGGCATCGTCCTGTCCGCCGACGGCCGCACCCTCTACACCACCGCGCAGGACATGGGCGAGCACCCGCTGTTCGCCGTGGATATCGCCACCGGCAAGGTGGAGAAGGTCGTGGGCGGCGGCAGCATCTCGTCCTTCGACATCGCCGGCGACACCCTGGTGTTCACCCGCAACTCGCTGCGCAGCGGCGACCAGGTGTTCGTCACCTCGCTGTCCAATCCGCAGGCCGAGCGCGCGATCACCCCGAGCGCGTCGCAGGTGCTGCCGGACGTGGCCTTCGGCGACTACGAACAGTTCTCCTTCGCCGGCTGGAACGGCGAGACCGTGCACGGCTACGTGGTCAAGCCGTGGAACTACGAGGAAGGCAAGCGCTACCCGGTGGCGTTCCTGATCCACGGCGGCCCGCAGGGCAGCTTCGGCAACGGCTGGAGCTATCGGTGGAACCCGCAGACCTACGCGGGCCAGGGCTACGCGGTGGTGATGATCGACTTCCACGGTTCCACCGGCTATGGCCAGGCCTTCACCGACTCGATCAGCGGCGACTGGGGCGGCAAGCCGCTGGAGGACCTGCAGAAGGGCTGGGCCGCGGCGCAGCAGAAGTACCCGTTCCTGGATGGCGACAGGGCCTGCGCGCTGGGCGCCAGCTACGGCGGCTACATGATCAACTGGATCGCCGGCAACTGGAACGAGCCCTGGAAGTGCCTGGTCAACCACGACGGCGTGTTCGACACCCGCTCGATGGGCTACGTGACCGAGGAGCTGTGGTTCACCGAATGGGAGAACGGCGGCACCCCGTTCGACAAGCCGGAGAACTTCGAGAAGTTCAACCCGGTCAACCACGTTGCCAAGTGGCGCGTGCCGATGCTGGTGGTGCAGGGCGAGAAGGACTACCGCGTGCCGGTGGACCAGGGCCTGTCCACCTTCACCGCGCTGCAGCGCAAGGGCATCGAGTCGAAGCTGCTGTACTTCCCGGACGAGAACCACTGGGTGCTCAAGCCGGCCAACAGCGTGCTCTGGCACGATACGGTCAATGCCTGGCTGAAGAAGCACATCGGCCAGTAAGCTCCATCCCCGGTGGCCGGCGTGAAGCCGGCCACCGCGCTTTCCCGCCCGCACGAAGAGAGGAACATCGCCGATGGCGATCGAAGCCGCTGAACCGACCGCCGCCCTGATCCAGAACGACATCGTCGTCTTCGGCCTGATCGCCGCCACGCTGGGCCTGATCTTCTGGCTTTCCAGCGGCCCGACCCCGTTCTGGAAGAAGTTCTTCTCGTGGGTGCCGGCGCTGCTGCTGTGCTACTTCGTCCCCGCGGTCTACAACACCGTCGGCCTGATCGACGGCACCCAGGGCGCGGTCTACAACCCGATCGGCAGCCGCGTGCTGCTGCCGGTGGCGCTGGTCCTGCTGACCATGACCATCGACCTGAAGGGCGTGCTGAAGCTGGGGCCGCGGCTGCTGTTCGTGTTCTGCGCCGGCACCTTCGGCATCTTCCTCGGCGCCATCGTCGCCTTCCAGGTGTTCGAGTGGATCCACCCCGAGGTGGTCGCCGGCGACGTGTGGAAGGGCATGGCGGCGCTGGCCGGCAGCTGGATCGGCGGCGGCGCCAACATGGTGGCGATCCGCGAGGTGTACGAGGTCGACGCGACGCTGTTCGGCCAGTTCGCGGTGGTCGACGTGGCCATCGCCAACACCTGGATGGCGACCCTGCTTTTCCTCGCCGGGCGCGCGGCCACGATCGACGCGCGCAGCGGCGCCGACACCCGCGCCATCGACGAGATGAAGGCGCGGCTGGAAGCCTACGAGGCGGCCAACGCGCGCATCCCGACCCTGACCGACCTGATGGTGATCCTGGGCATCGGCTTCGGCATCGTCGGCGCGGCGCACGCGCTGGCCTCGCCGCTGGCGGCCTGGTTCGGCGCGCACGTGCCGCACGCTTCGCGCTTCAGCCTGGACTCCAGCTTCGTCTGGGTGGTGGTGGGCTCGACCATCGCCGGCCTGCTGTTGAGCTTCACGCCGCTGCGCCGGCTGGAGAACGCGGGCATGGCCAAGATCGGCAGCGCCTGCCTGTACTTCCTGATCGCCAGCATCGGCATGCAGATGGACTTCATGGAGCTGGCCGGCCGTCCGTGGCTGCTGGCGCTGGGCGTGGTGTGGATGCTGGTCCACATCCTGGTGCTGTGGGGCGCGGCGCGGATGGTGCGGGCGCCGTTGTTCTACTTCGCCATCGGTTCGCAGGGCAACATCGGCGCGGCCGCGTCGGCGCCGGTGGTGGCCGCGGCCTTCCACCCGACGCTGGCGCCGGTCGGCGTGCTGCTCGGCACCATCGGCTACGCCACCGGCACGGTGATCGCGTACTGGCTGGGCCAGGTCCTGCGGATGATGGCGGGGCAGTAAGCCGCCTCGCGGCATCCTCGCGGAAAGGCGAAGCCTCAGCTTCGCCTTTTCCATTTCTGCGCATCTCAAGCCCCTCTCCCCGGAGAGAGTGGCAAGCAAGACGCTGTTGCTGTTGGCATTGCTGTTGCTTTGGCTTTCCTCCACCCGTTGGAGCGAACCGAGCATCGCAGCGGCGATGGGGGCGAAGAGGCCCACTGTCTGAGCGAAGCGAGTTGTGGGCCGTCCCCCGCCGTCGCTTGCGATGCTCGGCTCGCTCAATCGGCGGAGAACAGCGACGGCAACGGCATGGTGTGGCACGCTGGAAAAAAGAGGCTCTTTTGAAATTCGAGTGGGTTATGCCACGTGCGGGTTGAGGCGCGAGAAGTCGAGCTTGCCGGCGATCAGGAAGATGACGGTGCGCATGGTGTCGAGCCGGGTGTAGCCGCGGGCCTTGCGCTTGGCGGCCTGGAACAGGCCGTTGATGGCTTCCAGGAAGCCGTTGGTCTGGCGGGTCTGGCTCCAGGCCAGGATGCCGTCGAAGTGCTTGCGGATCATCCGCGCGACGTCCTTCATCGGCTCGACCTTGGAGCGCATGACGTTCGTGCACCACTGCCTG
>NZ_AZVB01000001.1 GCF_000513995.1 Pseudoxanthomonas sp. J35 | reverse complement strand
CAGGGCGTCCTTGATCACGTCGTTCTCGAACATCTGCTCGGCCAGCAGCTTCTTCAGCCGGGTGTTCTCCGCCTCCAGCTCCTTGAGCCGCTTGGCGTCGGGCACGCTCATGCCNCCGAACTTGCTGCGCCACAGGTAGTACGAGNCTTCGCTGAAGCCGTGCCGGCGGCACAGGTCCTTGACCGGCACGCCGGCCTCGGCCTCACGCAGGAAGCCGATGATCTGTTCTTCGGTAAAACGCTTCTTCACGTCCAATCTCCTTGTTGTTGGGGATTGGACTCCAGATCGCGGCGCTACTCAAAACCGGGGGGGACGTCGGAGCCTCAGGCGTGGGAGTCGGGCGAGCCCGACTCTACCGGGGGGGGGCCGCGGTTCCAGGCACCTGGTCCGGGCAAGCGCGGCGCGCCCGGTTCACTGCAACCGCAGCACCACCACCGACTTCGCCGGCAGTTCGACCTTCAGCGTGCCGCCGGAGAGCACGGCGCCGTCGAAGGCCGTGGGCTTCACTGTTTCCGGCTGCTCGAAGGTGTTGTGGGCGGTGATCGCACCGGCGGTCAGCACGCGCCCGGAGACCGTCGTGGCCTGCACCCCGGCGACCTGGATCGACACGTCCGCCGCGCTGTCGGGATCGAGGTTGCTCAGCGCCACGTACACGTCGCCGTCCTTCGCCCGTACCGCCGAGCCATGCACGGCCGGCACCGCGACCTTGCCGTGGGTATACGTCGGCGCCCTGATCTCCAGCGGCAGGTGGGTCGCGTCCTGCCACGGCCTGTACATCTCGAACACGTGGTAGGTGGGGGTGAGTAGCATCTTCTCGTCGCGGGTCAGGATCATCGCCTGCAGCACGTTCACCATCTGCGCGATGTTGGCCATCTTCACCCGGCGCGCGTACCTGCTCATCGCGTCGAAGTGGATCGCCGCCACCAGCGCGTCGCGCAGGCTGTTCTGCTGCTGCAGGAAACCGGGATTGGTGCCGGGGTAGGCCTCGTACCAGGTGCCCCACTCGTCGAGGTACAGGGCGACCTTGTTCTCCGGGTCGTACTTGTCCATCACCTCGATGTGCCTGCGCAGCAGCTCGTCGACCTTCAGCGCGCTTTCCAGCGTCTGGAACCAGGCGGCCTCGTCGAACTCGAAGCTGGAGGCGCGCGGTGGCCAGCCGCCGGGCACGGTGTAGTAATGCACCGACAAGGCATCCATGTGCTTGCCGGCGATCTTCATCATCACCTCGCTCCAGTTGTAGTCGTCGCCATTGGCGCCGGCGGCGACCTTGGTGATCTGCTGCCCGGCCGGGACCTTGACGAAGGTCTGGTACTGGCGGTGCAGGTTGGCCGCGTGCTCGGGTGTCATGTTGCCGCCGCAGCCCCACAGTTCGTTGCCGATGCCGAAGAACGGCACCTTCCACGGCTTGTCGCGGCCGTTGGCGCGGCGCTCCTCGGCCAGCGAGGAGCCTTTCTCGTAGGTCATGTACTCGACCCACTCGGCCATCTCGCGCGGCGAGCCGCTGCCGGTGTTGCCGGAGACGTAGGCGTCGGTGCCGAGCAGTTCGGCGAAGTCCATGAACTCGTGGGTGCCGAAGCTGTTCGGTTCCTCCACGCCGCCCCAGTGGGTGTTGATCTTGACCCGGCGCTTCTCGCGCGGGCCGATGCCGTCGCGCCAGTAGTACTCGTCGGCGAAGCAGCCGCCAGGCCAGCGCACCACCGGCACCTGCAGCTGCTTCAGCGCAGCCAGCACGTCGTTGCGATAGCCGCGGGTGTTGGGGATCTTCGAGTCCTCGCCGACCCAGATGCCGCCGTAGATGCCGTAGCCGAGGTGCTCGGCGAACTGGCCGAAGATGTAGCGGCTGACGGTATCGCCGGGCTGGTCGGCGCGCAGGGTGGCGCTGGCCTGGACCTTGTCCTGGGCGCTGGCGCCGGCGGCGAACAGGGCGGAGGCCAGGGCCAGCGTACGCAGGGTTTTCTTCAGCATCGGGTCGCCTCGTGTTGCGGAACGGGAATGCGGGGAATGGCGGCAAGGCCTGGGCGCCGCGGCGCCGCCGTGCGTGCGGTCGGCAACGGCAAGGGACTGCCGGCACAGAGGTGCAGGCGCCGGGCCTGCGGCGTCGGGTTCGTCGGCATGGAGCGGGGACGGAAGGCGTGCCGCGCGCGGTCGACGGCCGGAAAACGCTGCCGATTGACGCACGGTGGGCCGATCGGCGCGACAGGCGACGGGCGAGGCATCGACGCGGGCAGCCGTCCGGCGCCGCGGCATGCGGGCATGCCGTCGAACATGAGCGTCGTCATCTCAACCCTCCCAGGCCTACGTCTGACGCATGCAGTCGTGTTGTGCGGCGCGCTGCTTCCGCGCCGGCGCTTTCCCTCCGGATGCGACGGCGCGCACGTCGGGAAGCAGGCCGAGCATAGTGACGCGTTCCATAACCTGCCAATGAATTTACCGAGACGATCGATACCCGAATGCGTATCCATGTCATGGGTGTCGCGGGGACAGGCGAGCCATTCCATTCCGGACATCGACCATGTCGCAGGCGGCATTGGTCGCCGCGGCGGAGCGTGGCTATCCTGCGACGCGGCCGGATCGCGGCCAGGCTTTCACGGAACTGCATGACCCGGACGAGGAGCTTCGGCCAGCTGGACGACGGCACTGCGGTGCAGGCATTGCGGCTGGGCGAGGGCGACGGCCTGTCGGCGGAGATCCTCGACCTCGGCGGCATCCTGGCGCGGCTGGAGTTCGATGGCGCGCGGGGGCGCACCGGCGTCGTGCTGGGCCTGGACGATGCGCAGGCCTATCTCGAGGACACCGCCTATCTGGGCATCCTGGTCGGCCGCTTCGGCAACCGCATCGGCGGCGCGGCGTTCGAGCTGGGCGGGCGGCGCCACGAGGTGACCGCCAACGAGGGGCGGCATCACCTGCATGGCGGTGCCCATGGTTTCGGCCGGCGCATGTGGACCGTGGAGGATCACGCCGCCGACCGGCTGGTGCTGCGCTACCGTTCGCCGGCCGGCGAGGAAGGCTATCCGGGCAACCTCGAGGTGCGCGCGACCTACCGGCTGCGCGGGGCGCGGTTGCGTCTGGACTTCGAGGCCACCTGCGACGCCCCCACGCCGTTCAACCCGACCCACCACCCGTACTTCAACCTCGCCGGCGATCGTTCGGTGCCGGCCGCGGCGCAGTGGCTGCAGGTGCCGGCCTCGCGCTACCTGCCGGTGCACGGCCGGCTGATCCCGTTCGGCACGCTGGCCGACGTTGCCGGTTCGCCATTCGATTTCCGCGAGGCGCGCACGCTGGACGTGGCTGCCGATCCAGCCGACCCGCAGCTGCGCATCGCCGGCGGCTACGACCACTGCCTGGTGCTGGATGGCGGTGCGGGTCCGGTGGCGCGCCTGTACTCGCCGCATAGCGGCATCGCGCTGCGCATCGACAGCGACGCACCGGCGTTGCAGCTGTATGGCGGCCATGCGCTCGACCACCAGCACCCGGGGCTGGGGCGTGGCGTCTGCCTGGAGCCGCAGGGCTTCCCGGACGCGCCGAACAAGCCGGCGTTCCCGGAGGCGGTGCTGCGTCCGGGCACGGTGTTCCGGCGGCGCATCGAGTACGGTTTCGCCATGCCGGGGCCGCGACGCAAGTGGGAGGAGGTCGCGGCAGCATTGGACGCCTGCGGCCCCGATCCTTCCGTCTTCGACTGAACCCACAATCGCGCACGGACCGCGTGTCCGTGCCGTCACTGGAGACCGTATCCGTGCCCATCAACCTCGCCATCGTCGGAGTCGGCAAGATCGTGCGCGACCAGCACCTGCCCGCGGTCGCCGGCAACGCCGGGTTCCGCCTGGTCGCGGCAGCGAGTCGCTACGGTCGCGTGGAGGGCATCGACAACTTCGGCTCGATCGAGGAGATGCTGGAGGCGATGCCGTCGATCGAGGCGGTGTCGTTGTGCATGCCGCCGCAGTACCGCCACGCCGCCGCGGTGAAGGCGCTGGCCGCCGGCAAGCACGTGTTCCTGGAGAAGCCGCCGGGCGCGACGCTGTCGGAAGTGGAAGACCTGGTTGCGCGGGCCGCGGCGGCCGGGGTGACGCTGTTCGCCAGCTGGCACTCGCGCCATGCGCCGGCGGTGGAGGCGGCGCGCGAGTTCCTGGCCGGCACCACGATCCGTTCGATGCGGGTGTACTGGAAGGAAGACGTGCGCCACTGGCATCCGGACCAGGAGTGGATCTGGCAGCCCGGTGGGCTGGGGGTGTTCGATCCGGGCATCAACGCGTTGTCGATCGTGACCCGGATCCTGCCGCGGCCGGTGTTCGCCACGGCGGCGACGCTGGAGTTCCCGGAGAACCGGGATGCGCCGATCGCCGCTTCGATCCGCTTCACCGATGCGGAAGGGCTGGACCTGGAAGCGGAGTTCGACTGGCGCCAGACCGGCCCGCAGAGCTGGGACATCGTTGCGCAGACGGATGCGGGCGGGATGCGGTTGTCGGAGGGCGGGGCGCGGCTGTCGGTGGACGGCCAGTTGCTGCACGCCGGGCCGGAGCAGGAATATCCGCAGCTGTACCGCAGGTTTGCCGAGCTGGTGCGCAGCGGCCAGTCGGACGTGGACCTGGCGCCGCTGCGGCACGTGGCGGATGTCTTCATGCTCGGCCGGCGCAAGGTGGTGGAAGCCTTTCACGACTGAGCCGGGTGGGCGCTGTCGGCAACGGCGAAGGCTACAGAACGCAAGAGCAACAGCAACGACAACGGCGTCGGGTTGCGTCGGCTTCGGACGGAGCCGCGGCAGCGCGGGGGTATGGCGCATCGCGCGGTTCGGCGTCCGCGCCGGGAATGCATCAGGGCGCTGGCGCCGTCCGGCGCGTCGCCACGCGCCAGCTTTCCAACCGCATCACCCGGCAAGACGCTTCCAGCTGCCCCCGTGCTACCGCGTCTTCGTGTGCGTTGAGGTCGTGGCTTCGCTCTTTGCTCCCATCTCCCGGCGGGAGAGGGGCCAGCCGTGCTGTTGTAGAGCGGGGCTTGCCCCGCTGCTTTTTCAGGCGGTTTGGATCACCTCACAGGGGCCGCAACGGCCCGCCCAGCCAGCTCGAAGCGCGATGCCTGGGGAACCTGGGCTTCCAGCGAAGCCGCGCCACCGCGCCCTTGGAGTACGACAACGACTGGGCCGCCGCCGCGGCCCTGCACTGTCAAAGCGTCAGGGCTTTCCTCAAACCTCCAGCGAAGCCAGGTCGCCCTTCTGCTCCAGCCACGCCTTGCGGTCGGAGGCGCGCTTCTTGGCCAGCAGCATGTCCATCAGCGCCCGGGTCTGCTCGCCGTCGTCGACGGTCAGCTGGACCAGGCGGCGGGTGTCGGGATGGATGGTGGACTCGCGCAGCTGCTGCGGGTTCATCTCGCCCAGACCCTTGAAGCGGGTGACGTTGACCTGGCCCTTGATCTTCTCGCGGGCGATCTTCTCCAGCAGCAGGCGTTTCTCTTCCTCATCGAGGGCATAGAACACCTGCTTGCCCACGTCGACGCGGAACAGCGGCGGCATCGCCACGAACACGTGGCCGGCGGCGACCAGCGCCGGGAAGTGGCGCAGGAACAGCGCCGACAGCAGGGTGGCGATATGCAGGCCGTCGGAGTCGGCGTCGGCGAGGATCACCACCTTGCCGTAGCGCAGGCCGGTGAGGTCGTCCTTGCCCGGGTCGCAGCCGATCGCCACGGCCAGGTCGTGCACTTCCTGCGAGGCCAGCACGCTGCCGGAGGCCACTTCCCAGGTGTTGAGGATCTTGCCGCGCAGCGGCAGGATCGCCTGGAAATCCTTGTCGCGGGCCTGCTTGGCGCTGCCGCCGGCCGAGTCGCCTTCCACCAGGAACAGCTCGGTGCGCGACAGGTCCTGGCTGATGCAGTCGGCGAGCTTGCCGGGCAGGGCCGGGCCCTGGGTGACCTTCTTGCGGACGACCTGCTTCTCGGTCTTCAGCCGCGCGCTGGCGCGCTCGATGGCGAGCTGGGCGATCTTCTCGCCGAAGTCCACGTGCTGGTTCAGCCACAGGCTGAAGGCGTCGTGCGCCGCGCTCTCGATGAAGCCGGCCGCCTGGCGCGAACTGAGGCGTTCCTTGGTCTGGCCGCTGAACTGCGGGTCGGTCATCTTCAGCGACAGCACGAACGACACGCGGTCCCACACGTCCTCCGGCGCCAGCTTGACGCCGCGCGGCAGCAGGTTGCGGAAATCGCAGAATTCGCGCAGCGCGTCGGTCAGGCCCGAGCGCAGGCCGTTGACGTGGGTGCCGTGCTGCGCGGTCGGGATGAGGTTGACGTAGCTCTCCTGCACCAGCTCGCCTTCCGGGATCCAGGCCACCGCCCAGTCCACCACCTCGGTGTCCTTCTTCAGGTTGCCGGTGAACAGCTCCGGCGGCAGCAGCTCGCGGCCGGCCAGCTCGCCCTTGAGGTAGTCGCGCAGGCCGTCCTCGAAGTACCAGCGGTCGCGTTCGCCGCTGGCCTCGTCGTGCAGGGTGACGGCCAGGCCCGGGCACAGCACGGCCTTGGCGCGCAGCAGGTGGCGCAGGGCCCGCAGGTTGAAGCGCGGGCTGTCGAAGTACTTCGGGTCCGGCCAGAAGCGCACGCGGGTGCCGGTGTTGCGCTTGCCGACGGTGCCGACCACTTCCAGCGGGGTGGCGCGGTCGCCGTCGCGGAAGGTGATGCGGTGTTCCTGGCCTTCGCGCTTGATGTGCACCTCGACCAGGGTCGACAGTGCGTTGACCACGCTCACGCCCACGCCGTGCAGACCGCCGGAGAAGGTGTAGTTCTTGTTGCTGAACTTGCCGCCGGCGTGCAGGCGGGTGAGGATCAGCTCGACGCCGGGGATCTTCTCCTCCGGGTGGATGTCCACCGGCATGCCGCGGCCGTCGTCGGAGACCTCGCAGCTTCCGTCGCGGTACAGGGTGACTTCGATCTCCCGCGCGTGCCCGGCCAGGGCCTCGTCCACCGCGTTGTCGATCACTTCCTGGGCCAGGTGGTTGGGCCGGGAGGTGTCGGTATACATGCCCGGGCGGCGCTTGACCGGGTCCAGGCCGGAGAGGACTTCGATGTCGGCGGCGTTGTAACGGCTGCTCATGGAACCTTGCGATGGCGCGATGCGACGCGGAAGTGTGCGGCCTGGCCCCGCTTTTTGCACCCCCTCGATGCCTGTTCAGGAGTGCGCAGGCCGCCACGGCGTATAAGGGCGCCAGGTTCGCGGGAAGCGGCCGGTACGGGCGCAAGCCTTGTTGCCGGGGCGTCCGCGGCCTGCAACCCGAAGGCGGGCACGAGGGGAGGCCCGCCGCGACAGGAGGTAAAGCATGAACCGACGTCTGTTCTGGAGTGCCGTTGCGGCCGTGGTGGCCGTAGCCGCGAGCGCCCCGCTGTGGGCGCAGGACCGGGGCAGGGCCGGCCAGTCCGGCGAGAAGGCCGCGCTGGCCGAGCACCAGGCCCAGGAGCAGCGCGAACAGGCCGCCGCGGCCGAGCGCGCCAAGCGCCGCGAGGCGGCCCGCAGCGGCAACGACCCGCGCGGCAAGGCCGACGCGCCGCGCAAGGAAGAGGAAGAAGAGGCCAAGCGCCCCCCGCGCTGAGGCCGGTTTGAACCCGCCCGCCGCCTTGCGCGGCGGGCTCCGGCCGGGCGCGGAACGCTGCATCCGCCCGTTCCCGGCTTGGGCCGCGGAAGCCGAGCCGGTAGACTATGGCTTTCCGGAGCCCCGCCAATGACTCCCCTAATTTTCGTTACCGGCGGCGTCGTGTCCTCGCTTGGCAAGGGCATCGCGGCCGCCTCGCTCGCGTCCATCCTCGAGACCCGTGGCCTGAAGGTCACGATGATGAAGCTGGACCCCTACATCAACGTGGACCCGGGCACGATGAGCCCGTTCCAGCACGGTGAGGTCTACGTCACCGACGACGGTGCCGAGACCGACCTGGACCTGGGCCACTACGAGCGCTTCGTCCGCACCCGCCTCAGCCGCAAGAACTCGATCACCACCGGCCGCATCTACGAGGCCGTGATCCGCAAGGAGCGCCGCGGCGACTACCTGGGCGCGACCGTGCAGGTGATCCCGCACATCACCGACGAGATCAAGCGCTGCATCGACGAGGCCACCGAGGGCTACGACGTGGCCCTGGTCGAGATCGGCGGCACGGTCGGCGACATCGAGTCGCTGCCGTTCCTGGAGGCGATCCGCCAGATCCGCGCCGAACGCGGCCCGGACAAGGCGCTGTTCATGCACCTGACCCTGGTGCCGTACATCGCCGCGGCCGGCGAGCTGAAGACCAAGCCGACCCAGCACTCGGTCAAGGAGCTGCGTTCGATCGGCATCCAGCCGGACGTGCTGCTGTGCCGCTCCGAGCAGCCGCTGCCGGACGGCGAGCGCCGCAAGATCGCCCTGTTCACCAACGTCCCCGAACGCGCGGTCATCTCCGTGCAGGACGTCGACGTGCTGTACAAGCTGCCGCTGGAGCTGCACGCCCAGGGTCTGGACGCGCTGGTCGCCGACCGGCTGCGCCTGCAGCCGCCGCGCCCGGCCGACCTGTCGGAGTGGGAAGCGGCGGTCGACGCGACCGTGCATCCGGTCGACGAGGTCACCATTGCCGTGGTCGGCAAGTACGTGGATCACAAGGACGCGTACAAGTCGGTCGGCGAGGCGCTCAAGCACGGCGGCCTGCGCCAGCGCACCCGGGTCAACCTGAAGTGGCTGGAGTCGCAGGACATCGAGTCCGGCACCGCCGGGCTGGAAGGCGTCGACGGCATCCTCGTGCCCGGCGGCTTCGGCGACCGCGGCTTCGAGGGCAAGGTGCTCACCTCCCGGTACGCCCGCGAGCACGGCATCCCGTACTTCGGCATCTGCTACGGCATGCAGGCGGCGGTGGTCGACTACGCGCGCAACGTCGCCGGCCTGGAAGGCGCCAACAGCACCGAGAACGACAAGCAGTGCCCGCATCCGGTGATCGGCCTGATCACCGAGTGGCGCACCAGCACCGGCGAGGTCGAGAAGCGCGACGAGAAATCCGACCTGGGCGGCACCATGCGCCTGGGCCTGCAGGAGCAGCGGCTCAAGCCCGGCACCCTGGCCCGCGAGCTCTACGGCAAGGACATCGTGGCCGAGCGCCATCGCCACCGCTACGAGTTCAACAACCGCTACCGCACCCAGCTGGAGGACGCCGGCCTGGTCATTTCGGCCAAGTCGCTGGACGACACCCTGGTGGAGATGATCGAGCTGCCGCGCAACGTGCACCCGTGGTTCCTGGCCTGCCAGGCGCACCCGGAGTTCCTGTCCACGCCGCGCGAGGGCCATCCGCTGTTCGTCGGCTTCATCCGCGCCGCGCGCGAGAAGAAGGCCGGCGGCAAGCTGCTGAAGGAAGCCCGGGCCTGAGGCCCGGCGACGCCGGGTTGGCGCGCTCTTCGCGCCGCCTGGGGTGCACTGTCACGTCCGGCCGCCGTCGGGCCGCGTCCCGCGTCGACGCCCGCCGCGGCCACCTGGAGGAATGAAGCGATGAAACTGTGCGGATTCGAGGTCGGCCTGGACCAGCCGTTGTTCCTGATCGCCGGTCCCTGCGTGATCGAGTCGATGCAGCTGCAGCTGGACGTGGCCGGGCAGCTGAAGGAAATCACCGGCAAGCTGGGCATCAACTTCATCTTCAAGTCGAGCTTCGACAAGGCCAACCGCACTTCCGGCACCAGCTTCCGCGGTCCGGGCATGGAGGAGGGCCTGAAGGTCCTGGCCGAGGTGAAGAAGCAGGTCGGCGTGCCGGTGCTCACCGACGTCCACGAGTACACGCCGATGAACGAGGTGGCGGCGGTGGTCGACGTGCTGCAGACGCCGGCGTTCCTGGTCCGGCAGACGGATTTCATCAGGAACGTGTGCTCGGCCGGCAAGCCGGTGAACATCAAGAAGGGCCAGTTCCTCTCGCCGTGGGACATGAAGCCGGTGGTGGACAAGGCCAGGTCGACCGGCAACGAACAGATCCTGGTCTGCGAGCGCGGGGCCAGCTTCGGTTACAACAACCTGGTCAGCGACATGCGCTCGCTGGCGGTGATGCGCGAGACCGGCTGCCCGGTGGTGTTCGACGCGACGCATTCGGTGCAGCTGCCGGGCGGGCAGGGCAGCAGTTCCGGCGGCCAGCGCGAGTTCGTGCCGGTGCTGGCCCGGGCGGCGGTGGCGGTGGGCGTGTCCGGCCTGTTCGCCGAGACCCACCCGGATCCGTCCAAGGCCCTGTCCGACGGCCCCAACGCCTGGCCGCTGGGCCGCATGGCCGAGCTTCTGGAAACGCTGCTGGAGCTGGACGCGGTCACCAAGAAACACGGGTTCGCGGAAGCGAGCCTGTAAGGCGATCCTTGCAGTCGCGCTGCGCGGCGCTTGGGCTCCCTCGGGGTCCAGTGTGGTGGCGCAGGGCGACAGCAACAGCAACAGCAACAGCGTGGGGACGGCTGGCTTCGGACGGAGCCGCGGCAATGCGGGGGTATGCCGCATCGCGCGGTTCCGCCGTCCATGGCTCCAACGCGCGAACGCAGGCCATCCATGGCCTGCTTGCGGCATTCCCCCGCATTGCCGCGTATTCCGGCGCTTCCGGGTCGTGGCTTCGTTCGTTGAGGGCGGTGCTGATGCTTCCGTAGAGCGGGGCTTGCCCCGCTGCTTTTCGCCGGCGCTGGGACATCGGGCGTGGGAGTCGGGCAAGCCCGACGCTACCGGGTGCGGCAGCCCGGTCGCTGCTGCGGTCGTCGGGATGGCGCGCTTTCGCGACGTCGTAGACCTCCTGGGGCGGCGGCCCGTCCGAAGCCGGCCACGCCCACGTCGTTGCCCTGGCCTCGCCGTTGCCTGGCCCGGCTTTCGCCCTTTGCCTGTGCCTTGCCCTCTGTCCAGGTCTCGCCGGGCCCCGCTCGGCTGGCAGGAGGGCGGCCGGCTTCGTCCCGTCGCTCGCAGGTCCGGCGGGGGCAATGCTTTCCGCGGCAACCGGCAAGTGCCCGGAAACAGTGGGAAATGGCGCCAGAAGCGGCCGCGCTCGGCTAAACTTCGCCACGACTCCACCCACTGGACGCATGCCCGACCCATGACCAGCATCGCCAAGATCCACGCCCGCGAGATCCTCGACAGCCGCGCCAATCCCACCCTCGAGGCCGAGGTCACCCTGGCCGACGGTTCCTTCGGCCGCGCGGCGGTGCCGTCCGGCGCCTCCACCGGCACCAAGGAGGCCGTGGAGCTGCGCGATGGCGACAAGACCCGCTACCTGGGCAAGGGCGTGAAGAACGCGGTGGCCAACGTCAACGGCGCCATCGCCGAGGCCCTGGCCGGCTTCGACGCCGCCGACCAGCAGGGCCTGGACCGCCGCCTGATCGACCTGGATGGCACCGAGAACAAGGGGCGCCTGGGCGCCAACGCGCTGCTGGGCGTGTCGATGGCTGCGGCGCACGCGGTGGCCGCGTCGAAGAAGCAGCCGCTGTGGCAGTACCTGTCGGGCCTGACCGATTCGGACGTGTCGCTGCCGGTGCCGATGATGAACATCATCAACGGCGGTGCGCACGCGGACAACAACGTCGACTTCCAGGAATTCATGATCCTGCCGGTCGGCGCTTCGTCGTTCTCCGAGGCGCTGCGCGCCGGCGCCGAGATCTTCCACTCGCTGAAGGCGGTGCTGAAGGGCCACGGCCTGAGCACGGCGGTCGGCGACGAGGGTGGCTTCGCCCCGGACTTCCGCAGCAATGTGGAAGCGCTGGACACCATCCTCGAGGCGATCGGCAAGGCCGGCTACAAGGCCGGCGAGGACGTGCTGCTGGGCCTGGACGTGGCCTCGAGCGAGTTCTTCGACAACGGCAAGTACCACCTGGTGGGCGAGAACAAGCGCCTGTCGTCGGAGCAGTTCGTCGACTTCCTGGCGGACTGGGTCGCGCAGTACCCGATCATCACCATCGAGGACGGCCTGGCCGAGGACGACTGGGCCGGCTGGAAGCTGCTGACCGACCGCATCGGCAACAAGGTGCAGCTGGTCGGCGACGACCTGTTCGTGACCAACCCGAAGATCCTCAAGCAGGGCATCGATTCGGGCACCGCCAACGCGATCCTGATCAAGGTCAACCAGATCGGCACCCTGACCGAGACCCTGGAAGCCATCGCCATGGCGCACAAGGCCCGCTACGCGGCGATCGTGTCGCACCGTTCGGGCGAGACCGAGGACACCACGATCTCGGACATCGCCGTGGCGACCACCGCGACCCAGATCAAGACCGGCTCGCTGTGCCGCAGCGACCGCGTGGCGAAGTACAACCAGCTGCTGCGCATCGAGGAGGCGCTGGGCGCCTCGGCCCGCTACGCCGGCCGCGACGCGTTCGTCTCGCTGAAGCGCTGACGGAACGCCGGTGCGCGCGATGCGCTGGGTGTTGCTCGGCCTGGTGCTGCTGCTGGGATGGCTGCAGTACCGGCTGTGGTTCGGGATCGGCAGCGCCGGCGAGGTCGCGGCGCTGCAGGCCCAGGTCGAGCACCAGCGCCGTGAGAACAGCGGCCTGAGGGAACGCAACGCCGCGCTGGCGGCGGAAGTGCGCGACCTGAAGGAAGGCGTGGCTGCTGCCGAGGAACGCGCGCGCAGCGAGCTGGGCATGATCCGCCCGGGCGAGGTGTTCTACCGGGTGGTGGAGGAGCCGGGGCAGCGACCTGCTCCGCCTCCCCGCGGCGAGGAGACCCAGGACTGATGGCCTCGATCTGGGCGGTGGTGCCCGCCGCCGGCCGCGGCACGCGCTTCGGCGGCGGGATTCCCAAGCAGTACCTGGACGTGGCCGGGCGGCCGCTGCTGGCGCACACGCTCGAGGCGCTGCTGTCGCATGCGGCGGTGGCCGGCGTGGTCGTGGCGGTGGGCGAGGGCGACGAATGGTGGCCGGGCTGGAGCGAGTTCGCCGGCAAGCCGGTGCTGACCTGCACCGGCGGCGACAGCCGCGCCGCGTCCGTGCTGGCTGCGCTGGAAACGCTGCCGGAGTCGGTGCGGGCGGATGACTTCGTGCTGGTCCACGATGCGGCGCGTCCGAACCTGGCCCAGGCCGACCTGGACCGCCTGCTCGAAAGCGGCCGTGCCGATCCGGTGGGCGCGATCCTCGCCGCGCCGGTGCGCGATACCCTCAAGCGTGCCGGCGACGACGGCGGCATCGACGGCACCGAGCCGCGCGAGCGCCTGTGGCGCGCGTTGACCCCGCAGCTGTTCCGCCGCCTCCAGCTGACCCGTGCCCTGCAGGTCGCCGCCGCGGCCGGTATCGAGGTCACCGACGAGGCCATGGCGCTGGAGCGCCAGGGCCTGCGCCCGCTGCTGGTGGAAGGGCGCGAGGACAACTTCAAGATCACCACACCGGCCGACCTGGCCCGCTTCGAGTTCGAGCTGGCGCGGCGCTGATTTCCGCTCCCTGCGGGACAAGGGGCAGGGGGCGTAGAGCGGGGCTTGCCCCGCTGCTCCTCACGCGCCCCGGCACATCCGGCGTGGGAGTCGGGCAAGCCCGACTCTACGGGCAGATCCCCGCTCCCTGCGGGGAAAGGTGGCAAGGGGGCTGGGTTTCGTAGAGCGGGGCTTGCCCCGTTGCTGCTCATGCGCCCCGGCACATCCGGCGTCGGAGTCGGGCAAGCCCGACTCTACGGGAAGAGCCTCTCGCTTCGTGGGAGAGGGGGCAGCGGTACGGCATGCGAGGCACAATAGCGGCCGACGTGCCGGGCTGTTCCGGCAACACCGGAAAACCTGCGACATGGCAACCGAACTTCCTCCCTTCCGCATCGGCCAGGGCTACGACGTGCACGTCTTCGGCGACGGCGACCACGTCATGCTTGGCGGCGTCCGCGTGCCGCACGAACGCGGCGTGGTCGCGCACAGCGACGGCGACGTGGCCCTGCACGCGCTGTGCGACGCGATCCTCGGCGCGCTGGCGCTGGGCGACATCGGCGTGCACTTCCCGCCCAGCGACGAGCGCTGGCGCGGGGCCGACAGTCTCGGCCTGTTGTGCCACTGCGTGGCCCTGGTGGCCGAGCGCGGCTGGAAGCTGGGCAACGCCGACATCACCATCGTCTGCGAGCGGCCGAAGGTCGGCCCGCATGCGCCGCTGATGCGCGAGCGCATCGCCGGGGCCTGCGGCGTCGATGTGGATGCGATCAGCGTCAAGGCCACCACCAGCGAGAAGCTGGGCTTCACCGGGCGCGGCGAGGGTATCGCCGCGCAGGCGGTGGCCCTGCTGGTGCGGGCGTGAGCGCCGGCGATCCGGCCGCGGGGGCGTTCGGGCCGGCGGTGCTGGCGGCCCGCATCCGGGTAAGCGCGGAGGATTTCCGGGTCGAGGAGCTGGACGGCTTCGAGGCCAGCGGCGACGGCGAGCACCTGCTGCTGACCATCGAGAAGCGCGGCATGAACACCGGCTACGTGGCCGGCGAGCTCGCGCGCTGGGCTGGCGTGCCCGAGGTGGCGGTCGGCTATGCCGGCCTGAAGGACCGCCACGCAGTCACCGTGCAGCGCTTCAGCGTGCAGCTGCCGGGACGGGAGGCGCCGGACCTGGCCCTGCTGGAGCGCGACGGGCTGCGCGTGCTGGCCCATGTCCGCCACCGCCGCAAGCTGCCGCGCGGGGCGCTGGCAGGTAACCGCTTCGTGCTCGTGTTGCGCGAAGTGGAAGGCGAACACGTGGCGATCGAGGCGCGCCTGCAGGAGATCGCGCGGCGCGGCGTGCCAAACGCCTTTGGTGAGCAGCGCTTCGGCCATGGCGGCGGCAACGTCGGCAAGGCGCTGGCGATGTTCGCGGGCAAGCGGGTCGGGCGCGAGCAGCGGTCGATGCTGCTGTCGGCGGCGCGTTCGGCGCTGTTCAACCAGGTGCTGGCCGCGCGCGTGGCCGACGGCAGCTGGGACAGCGGCATGGAAGGCGAGGTCTGGGCGCTGCAGGGCAGCCGCAGCGTGTTCGGGCCGGAGCCGATGTCGGACGACATCGCGCGGCGCCTGGCGGCGTTCGACGTCCATCCCACCGGCCCGCTGTGGGGCCGCGGCGAACTGCGCACGCAGGGGGCGTGCCGTGCGCTGGAACTGGCGGCACTGGAGGACGTCGGCGCCCTGAAGCTGCGCGAGGGCCTGGAACGCGCCGGGCTGGAGCAGGAGCGGCGCGCGCTGCGCGTGCGCGCGGACGGCTTCGCCTGGGAGTGGCTGGACGACACCAGCCTGCGGCTGTCGTTCTCGCTGCCGCCGGGCAGCTACGCGACGGCGGTGCTGGCGCAGCTGGGCACCATCGAGGACGCCACCCACCCGTAGAGCGGGGCTTGCCCCGCTACCGTTGCGTCATGTCGCCCCGTCGGGCGTGGCTTGCCGCCCTGCGGTTGCGTCATGTCGCCCCCTTCGGGCATGGGTAGCCGCCCTGCCGATGCCTCATGTCGCCCCATCGGGCGTGGGTAGCCGGACAAGCCCGGCTCTACGGGACGTGGGGGCCGGGACTGGCTGTTGTGCTTCCTCTCCCGGAGGGAGGGGCATCGACGGCGTGCGGCGCTTCCGTAGAGCGGGGCTTGCCCCGCTGCTTTCTCACGCGCGCCGGGATATCCGGCGGGGGAGTCGGGCAAGCCCGACTCTACGAGGGCGGAGGTGGAGAGGGAGTTCCGCTCTCGGAAAAAGCGACGGCCCGGTGAGGGGCCGTCGCTGTCTTGCGGATGGACGTGCGCTGCCGCCGGGTCAGAAGCCGCCGCCGAAGGTGAACTGCAGGCGCTCGATCTCGTCGCCTTCCTTCTTGCGTAGCGGGAAGGCGTAGCTGATCGAGATCGGGCCGACCGGCGCGCGCCACAGCAGGGCCACGCCCGCCGAGGCGCGCAGCTCGCCGGCGTCGAAGTCGTCGATGCCGTTGTAGACGTTGCCGAAGTCGACGAACGCCGAGACGCGCGCGGCCTTGCTGTCGAACAGGCGCGGGAAGACCATTTCGACCTGGCCGACGGTCTTCAGCGAGCCGCCCAGCGGCTGGCCGCGGTAGCCGCCGATGACTTCCGAGCGCGGGCCCAGGGTGTTGTCGCGGAAGCCGCGCACCGAACGGGTACCGCCGGCGTAGAAGTTCTCGAAGAACGGCAGGCCGGAGGCGGTGACCGTCTTCTGGAAGTCCGACGAATCCGGCAGGCAGGGTTCGCTCGGCGCCGGGCCGGGCTGCCAGGTGTCCACCTTGCCGTCGCCGTCGGTGTCGATGTACGAGCCGGGCGTGTAGCAGATGTTGCGGGTGGTGTCGTTGCCGTAGCTGTCGCCGTAGCCGATGTCCAGGCCGGTGCGCAGCACGAACGAGGGGCTCAGCGGCCAGTACTTGGAGAACTCGTAGTTGATCTTGTAGTACTCGACCGTCGAGCCCGGCAGGGTCGTTTCCAGGCCCACGCGCTGGTACGTGCCGTTGGTCGGCATGAAGAAGTCGTTGCGGGTGTCGCGCGCCCAGCCCAGCTCGGTGCGCCAGGAGTGGAACGTGCGCTGGCCGATCGCGTCGACG
The DNA here is from genome assembly GCF_000513995.1 of Pseudoxanthomonas sp. J35. Taxonomy (GTDB): domain Bacteria; phylum Pseudomonadota; class Gammaproteobacteria; order Xanthomonadales; family Xanthomonadaceae; genus Pseudoxanthomonas. The sequence continues at coordinate 378,322 of NZ_AZVB01000001.1, read as the reverse complement.
TAGTCGATGATCGCCTGGGGGGTGTAGCCGCCGTAGGTCTGGATCTGGTTGCTGTCGATGCCGAACAGCAGCGAGACCGAGCTGTGCTCGGTGATCGGCAGGCCCAGCATGACCTGCGCGGCGGCGTTGGTGCTGTTGTACTGCGCGGTGTTGAAGTCCGAGTAGTCCAGCTCGCGCCACCACAGGTTGTAGCCGAGCGAGAGGCCTTCGTCGGTGAAGAACGGATTGACGTAGGAGAACGCGTAGCGCTGCAGGTAGTCGCTGCGCTGCGCTTCCACCGACACCCGGTTGCCGCCGCCGAGGAAGTTGCTCTGGCTCAGCTGGATGGAGGTGGTCATGCCGGCCAGCTGCGAGTAGCCCAGACCGAACACGAAGCTGCCGGAGTTGGTCTCCTTGACGTTGAAGACCACGTCGACCTGGTCGTTGCTGCCGGCCACCGCCGGGGTCTCGACCTCGACGGTCTCGAAGTAGCCCAGGCGCTGCAGGCGGATCTTCGAACGGTCGATCGCCGCCTGCGAGAACCAGGCGTTCTCGAACTGGCGCATCTCGCGGCGCAGGACCTCGTCGGAGGTGCGGGTGTTGCCCTTGAACACGATGCGGCGCACGTTGACGCGCGGGCCGGGGACGACCTGCATGTTGATCGCGACGGTGCGGTCTTCGCGATTGGTCGTCGGGATCGGGTTCACCCGGGCGAAGGCGTAGCCGATGTTCGCCAGGGTGGCGGTGATGCGGTCGGCCGAGGCCTCCAGCAGCACGCGCGAGAACACCTGGCCGGCCTGCGGGATCAGCAGGCGCTCGATGTCTTCCTGCGGCAGGATGGTGTCGCCGGTGACCTTGATCTCCGAGATCGTGTAGATCTCGCCCTCGGTCACCGAGGCGGTCAGGTACATGTCGCGCTTGTCGGGGCTGATCGACACCTGGGTGGAGTCGATGCTGAAGTCGATGTAGCCGCGGTCCAGGTACCAGGAGTTGAGCTTCTCCATGTCGCCGGAGAGCTTCTCGCGCGAGTACTGGTCGTCGCGGCGGTACCAGGACAGCCAGTTGCTCTCGCGCGACTCCCAGGTATCGAGGATTTCCTCGTTCTCGAAGGTCTCGGTGCCGATCAGGTTGACGTGGCGGATCTTGGCCGCCTTGCCTTCCTTGACGTCGATGGTGACGTCGACGCGGTTGCGGTCCAGCGGCGACACCGTCGGGGTGATCTGGACGTTGTACTTGCCGCGGTTGTTGTACTGGCGGGTCAGCTCCTGGACCACGCGGTCCAGTGCCAGGCGGTCGAAGGTCTCGCCTTCGGACAGGCCGATGTCCTGCAGGCCGCGCAGCAGGTCTTCGGTCTTGATGTCCTTGTTGCCCTGCAGGGTCAGCTTGTTGATCGCCGGGCGCTCGACCACGGTGACCACCAGGATGTCGCCCTGGCGGTCCACGCGCACGTCCTCGAAGAAGCCGGTGCGGTACAGGGCGCGGATGACCTCGCCGGCGCTCGACTGGGTCATGGTCTCGCCGCGTTCCACCGGGAGGTAGGTGAACACGGTGCCGGCGGCGATACGCTGCAGGCCGTCGATGCGGATGTCGCTCACGGTGAACGGCTCGACCGTCTGCGCCATCGCCGGCAGGGCCAGGGAGGAGGCTAGGGCGAGGGCGAGCAGGCGGCGCACGGGGTATCGCGTCATGTCACATCCGGTGGAAAACGGGGTATCGGGGCGGGAACCGCGGTTGGGGCCGACGGTCGGTCATCGCGGCATCAGGCCCAGTATGTCGTTGTAGAAGGCCAGTCCCATCAACCCGGCCAGCAGGGCCAGGCCTACGTACTGCCCCGCAGCCATCGCGCGTTCGCTCAAGGGGCTGCCTTTGACCAACTCGATAAGGTAATACAGCAGGTGACCGCCGTCCAAGATCGGGATCGGCAGCAGGTTGATGATGGCCAGGCTCAGCGACAGCAGGGCGAGGAAGTACAGGAACCAGTCGGCGCCGCGCTTGGCCGAGGCGTTGGCGGCGCGGGCGATGGTGACCGGGCCGGACAGGTTCTTCACCGAGGCCTCGCCGGTGACCATCCGCCGCATCATCCCCAGCGAATCGCTGGCCAGGCGGCCGGTCTCGCGCAGGGCCATGGGCAGCGCGGCGATGGGGCCGTAACGCTGGACCGCGTCGTAGGCCGGGGCCTCGGGGCGGGCCAGGGCGATACCCAGCTCCCAGCGCCCGGCGCGCTCCGGGTCGGTGGAGCGGCGCGGCGCCAGCTCCAGCGCCAGGCGCTCGCCGTCGCGCTCGACTTCGACCATGCCCACGCCGCCGCGCTCGCCCAGCGCCTGCACGGCCGGGGAGACCTGGTCGGCCGCGTCGATGCGGGTGCCGTCGATGGCCAGGATCAGGTCGCCCGGCAGCAGGACGCCTTGGGCGGCGCTGCCTTCGGCGATCGTCTCGACCCGGGCGGGGGCCTGCAGGAAGCGCCAGGTGAGGCCGGCCTGCTCCGGGATGCGGTGTTCGTCCAGCGCGGCCGGCAGCTGCGACAGGCGCAGGGTGCGCACCAGCTCCTGGCCGGCCGCGTCCTCGACGCGGACCTCGATGTCGCGGCGGTCCAGCGCCGGGGTGGCCAAGGCCATGGCCGCCTCGGTCCAGGTGGCGATCCGGCGCCCGTCCACCTCCAGCAGGCGGTCGCCGGGCTGGAAGCCGGCCTGGGCGGCGACGCCGGTGGCCTGGCCGACGACCGGCGCGTAATCCTGGCGGCCGACCATGAACATCACCCACAGCAGCGCCACGCACAGCAGCAGGTTGGCGGCCGGGCCGGCGGCGACGATGGCGATGCGGCTCCACACGCCCTGGCGGTTGAAGGCGTAGGCCTGGCGATGGACCGGGACGTCGGCCTCGCGCTCGTCGAGCATCTTCACGTAGCCGCCCAGCGGGATGGCCGAGATGGCGAACTCGGTGCCGGCGCGGTTGCGCCGCGACCACAGCGGGCGGCCGAAGCCGACCGAAAAGCGCAGCACGTCGACGCCGCAGCGGCGGGCCACCCAGTAGTGGCCGAACTCGTGGAAGGTGACCAGCAGGCCGAGGCTGACCACCAGCCACCAGACGGAGCCCAGGAAGTCACCCATGGGCGGGATCCTGCGGGTCGATGACGCTCATGCGGCGGTTCCGGAGTCGATGCGCTGGCGGGTGAGTCGGCGTGCCGCCGCATCGGCTTCCAGCAGGGCATCCAGCGAACCGGCCGGTGCCGCGGGCAGTGCGGCGAGGGCTTCCTCGACCAGCGCGGGTATGCCTAGGAAACCGATCCGGCCCTGAAGAAAGGCTGAAACCGCCTCCTCGTTGGCGGCGTTGAGCACGGCCGGGGCGGTGCCGCCGGCTTCCATGGCCTCGCCGGCCAGGCGCAGGCAGGGGAAGGCCTCCAGGTCCGGGGCCTCGAACGCCAGCTGGCCCTGCGCCAGCAGGTCCAGGCCGCCCACGCCCGACTCGATCCGTTCGGGCCAGCCCAGGCCCACGGCCAGGGCGGTGCGCATGTCCGGCAGGCCGAGCTGGGCCAGGGTCGAGCCGTCGACGTATTCGACCAGGGCGTGGACCAGGCTCTGCGGATGCACCAGCACCCCGATCCGGCTGGCCGGCAGGCCGAACAGGTGGTGGGCCTCGATCACCTCCAGGCCCTTGTTCATCAGCGTGGCCGAGTCGACCGAGATCTTCGGGCCCATCGACCACTTCGGATGGGCCACCGCCTGGGCCGGGGTGACATCGGCCAGCGCGGCGCGGTCGCGGCCGCGGAACGGGCCGCCGGAGGCGGTGAGCACGATCCGGCGCACCTCCTCGGCGCGGCACGCGCACAGGCACTGGAACACCGCGCTGTGCTCGCTGTCGATCGGCACGATGTCGGCGCCGGAGGCGCGCGCGGCGGCCATGACCAGTTCACCGGCCAGCACCAGCGATTCCTTGTTGGCCAGCAGCAGGCGCTTGCCGGCGCGGGCCGCGGCGAGGGTGGAGCCGAGGCCGGCGGCGCCGACGATGGCCGCCACCACGGTGTCGCAGGCCGGTCCGGCGACCAGCGCTTCCAGCGCCCCGTCGCCGGCGTGGGCCTGGGTGTGCAGGCCGGCCGCGGCCAGGCCCTCGCGCAGCTGCACGTAGCCGGCCGGGTCGCCGATCACCGCATGGTCGGGGCGGTGGGTCACGCACAGCGCCAGCAGCGCCTCGACCCGGCTGCCGGCGGCCAGCACGCTGGCGCGCATGCGCCGCGGGTGCCGGGCGATCACGTCCAGCGCCGAGATGCCGATCGAGCCGGTGGCGCCGAGCACGGCGACCTGGCGCATGTCCGCAGCGGCTTGCATGTCCGGTCCGTCCAGCCTCAGAAACCGAAGATTTCCTTGCCGATGGCGAACACCGGCAGGGCCGCCAGCACGCTGTCGACGCGGTCGAGCACGCCGCCGTGGCCCGGGATCAGGTCGCCTGAATCCTTCACCCCGGCCTGGCGCTTGAGCAGGCTCTCGACCAGGTCGCCGACGATGGAGGCGGCCACGGTGACCGCGGCCACCAGCGCCAGCGCCGGCAGCTGCGCCGTGGTGGCGCCGGCGAACCAGCCGAAGGCCAGGGCGACGAGGGTGCCGGCGACCACGCCGCCGAGGGCGCCTTCGACGGTCTTGTTGGGGCTGATGACCGGGGCCAGCTTGTGGCGGCCGAACCGGCGGCCGGCGAAGTAGGCGCCCGAATCGGCGACCCAGACCAGGGCCAGTGCGGTCAGCAGCCAGCGATGGCCGTTGGCGTCGCCGGCGGCGTCGGCGGCCAGGCCGGCGAAGCCGGCCGAGTGGACCAGGCACAGCGCGCACCAGGCCGGGATCACCGCCATGGTGCCGGCGGCAAGCTTGAACACCCGCTTCCAGGGCTGCTCGCCGGCGCTGAAGCCGGAGCGCCACAGCCAGGCCAGCGCCAGCACCCAGCCGCCCGCGCCGGCCAGGGTGGCCAGCTGGAACAGCACCGGCGAGAACTCGCCGTCGGTCCGCGAGGCCCAGACCAGCAGCACCATCAGCAGCAGGTTCAGGCCGACCAGCACCGTGCGCGGGAGGGTGTCGTCGACGCCGGCCAGCTTCAGCCATTCCCACAGGGCGGCGAGCATGACCAGCGCGGCCACCGCCGCCAGCCAGGGCGTGGGCAGCAGCAGGATGGCCGCGATCGCGGCCGGGGCCATCACCAGTGCGGCGAGGACGCGGGTGCGGGTCATGCGGTGGCCTTGGCGCCGACCTGGGCGCTGGTGAGGCCGAAGCGGCGTTCGCGCCCGGCGTAGTCGTCAAGGGCCTGCTGCAGCACGCCGGCGTCCACGTCCGGCCACAGGGTTTCGGTGAACCACAGTTCGGTGTAGGCCAGCTGCCAGAGCAGGAAGTTGCTGACCCGGTGGTCGCCGCCGGTGCGGATGAACAGGTCCGGCGGCGGCAGGTCGGCCAGTGCCATGCGCGCGCCGACCGCGGCCTCGTCGATGTCCTCCGGGCGCAACCGGCCGGCGGCCACGTCCTCGGCCAGGGCGCGCGCGGCGGTGGCGATGTCCTGGCGGCCCCCGTAGCTGGCGGCGATGGACAGCTGCAGGCGCGTGTTGTGCGCGGTCTGCCGCTCGGCGGCGGCCATCCGCTCGCGGATCGCGTCGGGGAACAGCGAGCGCTCGCCGATGAAGCGCACCCGCACACCGCGGCGGTCGAGCTCGTCGACCTCGCGTTCGAGCGCGTTGAGGAACAGCTTCATCAGCGCGCCGACTTCCTCCTGCGGCCGCCCCCAGTTCTCGCTGGAGAAGGCGAACAGGGTCAGCGCGCCGATGCCGCGTTCGAGGCAGAAGTCGATGGCCAGGTTGACCGCGCGCGCGCCGGCGCGATGGCCGATGGCGCGCGGACGGCGCCGGCGCTGGGCCCAGCGGCCGTTGCCGTCCATGATGATCGCCAGGTGGCGGGGGACGGACGCGGCGGTGGCGGGAGTGGCAGTCATGCGGAGTGCAGACCGCTCAGACCGCCATCAGTTCCTGTTCCTTGCCCTTGACCACCTCGTCGACGTCCTTGATCGCCTTGTCGGTGATCTTCTGGATGTCCTCCTCGGCGCGGCGGACCTCGTCCTCGGTGACCTGCTTTTCCTTCAGCAGGTCCTTGACCTGCTGGTTGGCGTCGCGGCGGATGTTGCGGATCGCGACCTTGGCGTCCTCGCCTTCGCCGTGCACGACCTTGGCCAGCTCGCGGCGGCGCTCCTCGGTGAGGGCGGGCAGGTTGAGGCGGATGGTGGTGCCGGCGGTGTTCGGGGTCAGGCCCAGGTCCGAACCCAGGATGGCCTTCTCGATCGGGCCGACCATCGACTTGTCCCAGGGGGTGATCACCAGCGAGCGGGCGTCGGACACCGAGACCGCGGCGACCTGCGACAGCGGGACTTCGCTGCCGTAGGCGCTGACCCGGATGGTGTCGACCAGACCGGTGGAAGCGCGCCCGGTGCGGATCTTGACCAGGTTGTGGCGCAGGGCTTCGATGCTCTTCGCCATGCGGGCCTGCGCGTCTTGTTTGATCTCGTTGATCATCGCCATGTTCCGTCGGAAAACCGAATCGGCGGATTATAGGCGATGACCGCCCCCGGCGCGCCCCGGGGAAGCCCGCGGCCGCCGGCTCAGCGGCGGGCGCGGACCAGGGTGCCGACCGCCTCGCCGCGCAGGATCCGCATCAGGTTGCCCGGCACGGAGATGTCGTAGATGCGCAGCGGGATGCCGTGGTCGCGGCACAGGGCGAACGCGGCGGTGTCCATCACCTGCAGGTCGCGGGCGATGACCTCGTCGTGGTCCAGCTCCTCGAAGCGCACCGCGTCGGCGTGCTTCTTCGGGTCGCGGTCGTAGACGCCGTCGACCTTGGTGGCCTTCAGCAGCAGGTCGGCGTTGATCTCGATCGCGCGCAGGGCGGCGGCCGAGTCGGTGGTGAAGAACGGGTTGCCGGTGCCGGCGGCGAAGATCGCGATGCGGCCCTTCTCGAGGTGGCGCACGGCGCGGCGGCGGATGTAGTCCTCGCACACGTCGTTGATCTTGATCGCGCTCATCACCCGGACCTTGCCGCCGAGCTTCTCCAGCGCGTCCTGCATGGCCAGTGCGTTGATCACGGTGGCCAGCATGCCCATCTGGTCGCCGGTCACCCGGTCCATGCCGGCGGCGGCCAGGCCGGCGCCACGGAAGATGTTGCCGCCGCCGATCACCAGGCCGATCTCGGCGCCGGCTTCGCGGACCTCCATGATCTCGCGGGCGATGCGGCCGATGACGACCGGGTCGATGCCGTAGTCCTCAGCCCCCATCAGCGCCTCCCCCGAAAGTTTCAGCAGGACACGGTGGTAGGCGAGCTCGGACATGGCGGTCTCGTGGTCAGTGGAGGGGGTGCGGGAATTCTAGCGGAAAACCCGCGCCTCCTGATGCGCGCATCGCGCATTCGGCGCCGTTTCCGGTTCGGCGGGCGTGATGGTGCGCGCAAGCGGCATGGGCGCGCGCTGCCTGGGCGGCCCCGGGGAAGCCGGGGGGGCGACTGCCGCCGCGTCCGGCCGGAAAAGAAAAAGCCGCGGCAGGCCGCGGCTTTTTCCCGGTTCCGGGCTGGAGCGTGGATCAGGCCAGGCCGGCCTGCTTCATCACTTCGGCGGCGAAGTCGTCTTCCTTCTTCTCGATGCCTTCGCCCACGGCCAGGCGGTCGAAGCGCAGGACTTCGGCGCCGGCGGCCTTCAGCGCCTGCTCGACGGTCTGGTTGGTGTCCAGCACGTACGGCTGGCCGTACAGGGTCACCTCGTTGACGATCTTGGCGATCTTGCCGGAGATGATCTTCTCCAGGATCTCGGCCGGCTTGGCCTTGTCCTTCTCCGACATCTTGGCCAGCTCGATCTCCTTTTCCTTGGCGATGAACTCGGCCGGGACGTCCGAAGCCTTGATGTGCGGCGGGTTCATCGCCGCCACGTGCATGGCGATGCCGCGGGCCAGCTCCTCGTTGCCGCCCTTGACCTCGACCAGCACGCCGATGCGGCCGCCGTGCACGTACGCGGCGACATTGTTGGCGCTGTCGATGGCGACCAGGCGACGGACCTGCACGTTCTCGCCGACCTTGGCGATGACGGCGGCGCGGGCTTCCTCGACGGTCTCGCCGGAGGCCAGCCTGGCGGCCTTCAGGGCCTCGACGTCGGCGGCGCCGGAGGCCAGGGCGGCCTGGGCGACGGCATCGGCGAAGGCCAGGAAGTTGGAGTCCTTGGCGACGAAGTCGGTTTCGGAGTTGATCTCGACCAGCACGGCCTTGCCGCCGTCCTGGGCGAAGGCGATGCGACCGTCGGCGGCCACGCGGCCAGCCTTCTTGTCGGCCTTGGCCAGGCCCGACTTGCGCAGCCACTCGGCCGCCGCGTCGATGTCGCCGTTGTTCTCGGTGAGCGCCTTCTTGCACTCCATCATGCCGGCGCCGGTGCGCTCGCGCAGTTCCTTGACCAGGGAAGCAGTGATTTCCACGGGAATGACCTCGTTATGGGATGTAGTGGGCCCCGCGCGCCGGCGGGGCAGGGGCGTGGCCGTCGCGCACGCATGCGCGGAACGGCCCGGCCCGGCCGCAGGCAGCCCGTAGGGCCGCCCGCGGGACAGTGGCGGCCGCGCATGGCGGCCGCCCGGCGTGGCTTACTCGGCGGCGGCCGACTCGCCTTCCTCGGCCTTGCCCTTGCGCGGACCCTTCTTGGCCGGGGCGCGGCGGTTGCCCTTGCCCTCGTCGGCTTCGACGAAGTCGCTCTCGGTCACGGTGGCGGCATGCGGGGCGGCAGCCTTGCCTTCCAGCACCGCGTCGGCGGCGGCGCGGGCGTACAGCTGGACGGCGCGGATGGCGTCGTCATTGCCCGGGATGGGGTAGTCGACCAGGTTCGGGTCGTAGTTGGTGTCGACCACGGCGACCACCGGGATGCCGAGCTTCTTGGCTTCCTTGATGGCGATGTCCTCGTGGCCGATGTCGATCACGAACAGGGCGTCCGGCAGGCGGTTCATGTCCTTGATGCCGCCCAGCGAGGCTTCCAGCTTCTCGCGCTCGCGGCGCAGGCCCAGCACTTCGTGCTTGACCAGCTTGTCGAAGGTGCCGTCGGTCTCGGCCGCTTCCAGCTCCTTCAGGCGGGCGACCGACTGCTTGACGGTGCGGAAGTTGGTCAGGGTGCCGCCCAGCCAGCGCTGGGTCATGTACGGCATGCCGCAACGCTCGGCCTCTTCCTTCATCGCCTCGCGCGCGCTGCGCTTGGTGCCCAGGAACAGGATGGTGCCGCGCTTCTGGGCGATGCCCGAGATGAAGTTCATCGCGTCCTGGAACAGCGGGACGGTCTTCTCGAGGTTGATGATGTGGATCTTGCCGCGGGCGCCGAAGATGTACGGGGCCATCTTCGGGTTCCAGTAACGGGTCTGGTGGCCGAAGTGCACGCCGGCTTCCAGCATCTGGCGCATGGTGATCTGGGGCATTGCTTGGTAACTCCTGGCAGTGGAACCGCTGCGTCGCCCGGCGGTGCGTCATGGGTATGACCGCGCGGGGGTGCGGCCCTGGCGGGTCGCACGACGGTTCCGGGGTTGGGCCTCCCTGGCGCTTCCGTGTCCGAACCCGCTTCCTGGGAGGCGGGCACCCCGGCACGGTAGGTGGCGACAGGTGTGTATTCGCCGGGCCGGACGGAGCCGGCACATCCCCGCCCGGCGTGGGCGGCCCGAGACCGGGCGGAGGGACAGCCGCGGGAGTATAGCCGTCCGGCGGCCCCCCGGCAAACGCGCCCTTGGGGCGGGCTGTGTTTCCGGGGCGCGGAGGCCGGACGTCAGTAGGTCAGGGTGACGGTGACCGTATCCGAATAGTTGCCGGGCACCGCCTCCGGCTGGGCGGGCAGCAGGCCGTAGACGGTGACGGTGACGGTGCTTCCATTGGCCGCGGTGGTGTGGGTGTAGCTGTTGGCGACAGCGTTGCCCCATTGCTGGATGCGGCCCGGATCGCGGTACAGGTTGTAGCGCACGTAGCCCCCGCTGCCGGCCATGCGCCGCGAGCCGCCGCCGTGGTTCAGGCCGTCGTCCAGTCCCAGCCGCCACGAGGTCTGTGGCGGGCAGCTGACCGCGATCGTGGAGGTGGCGGCGATGGCGGTGCCGGGCGGGGGTGTCTGGCCGAAGTCCAGGTCGGCGGCGGTAACCCGGGCCACGCAGCTGTTGTCGTAGTCGCCAGGACGCCGGAGGAATTGAACGAGGTCTCGCCGCCGCCCAGGCCGCCGCTGCTGCAGTCCGGATTGGCGGTGAACGGCTGGTTGTCGTAGCGCCAGCGCAGGACGCCGCTGGTGCCCTGCTCCTGGTAGCTGCCGGCCGCCGCGCTCGTCTGTCCGGGATAGACCAGCCCGTAGATGGGCGCGTTGGCGGAGATCTGTTTGTTGCTCGCCACCGTCATCGGAACCGGTAGGGCGGCAGGGTGCCGGGCGGGCCGAGCGTGCTGGTATGCGAGCTGTCGGAGAACAGGTCGCACGACAGGTAGGTCTGCTTGCTGTAGTTGATCATCCGCCGCGTCGGCTGGCCGTTGCTGAACTGGCCCGGCCCCACGTAGAGGCACAACTCGAAATAAAGCACCGGCGCCGAGGTGTAGTTCTGGCAGACGTAGGTGATCGAAGAGGTGCCGCTCTTGCCGTTCGCGTTGACGCTTCCGAAGTCCAGGCCGAACGAGCCGGATATGTGGCAGGTCTGCGCCAGTGCGGCCAGCGGCATGCAGGCCAGCATCGCGGCGACCAGCCATGCGGACAGGCGCCGTGCCAGGCGCGGCCGGTCGGCCCCGCGGAGGGATGGATGATCGGTCAGTGGCACTGCAGTTCTCCCAGGTCGATCCAGCCACGCTCGGGCAGCGTGGCGGGCAACGGAATGGAACGGGCCCCCGTGACGGCCAGCAGGCGGCTTCCGGCGGGTGGATCCTCCAGGTAGACCAGCCCGTCATGGCCGACGATGGCCACGACGCTGCCGTCCTCCGCACGCAGCTGCGTGCCCGGCGCCAGCCACTGGCCCCGCGCGTCGCGCACGGCGAACTGAACCGCCACCACGGCCCGCATGGGGAAGCGCGCCAGCATGCCGCTGGCCGTCGCCGGGGCGGCGGTGAACCGGGTGCAGCCGACACTGATGTCCGCCGGCAGCAGCAGCGGGTCGATCGACAGGTCGTTCTTCTGCCAGGCGTTGAGCGGCGTCACCAGCAGCAGGCCGTGTTCGTCGGTGGTGCCGACGAGGCGGTTCTCGAGCTTCACCGGCACGTCCGGGATGCCGTCGGTGGAGAACGACGGCGAATGCGTCATGGGTCTGGCGCATCGGAAACAGGCGGCCCTGCATCAGCAGGACGCCGCCGGAGGCGTTGGCGTAGATGAGGGTGTTGCCGGTCCAGCGCTGTGCGCCCACGCGCCACTGGCCGTGGCGCGCGAGCCGGCTCAGCTCGGCCTGGCCGCCGGCCTGCTCGCCGCTGCTGGCCTGCATGCGCCATCCCCAGTCATCCTGGTCCATGCCCGCCGAGCGCGACGCGCCCACCGACGCGGTGCTGCCGCGCTCCTGCCTGCTGGCGCTGGCCCAGGCCTGGTGCTGCCGTCCGAGCGGTATCGACAGGTACAGGTTGCCGCTGGTGCCGGAGCCGCGTTCCAGGTCGTGGTTGAAGCTGAGGCTCAGGTGCGCGCCGGCCATGGCGCGTCCGAACGGCTGCGACCAGGTAAGGCCGGCATAACGCGACAGTGGCCGGTCGAACATTTCCTGGCGCACATAGCTGGCCGCCAGATGGCCATGGCCCAGGCTGGTGCCGGCGAACACGAGGTCGGTACGGGCCGGCAGGAGCGAGCCTTCCATGCTGGCGACGTCGCGGAACGCCCGGTCGCGGCGCAGGGGCGAGGCATTCACGTTGAAGCGTCGCCCCTGCCACTGGTATCCGAAGGCCTGCTGGGTGCCGCGTCCGGCCGCGGAATGGCTGGACGCGTACGAAGCGGACGCCACGCCCCCCCCCGATGTCCCAGCAGCACACCGCGCCGGCCCCGGCCATGTCCAGGCCGCGGGTGGTCTCCGCGTGCGCCTCGAGGGTGAGCCAGTCGCTGGCGCCGTGGCGGAAGCTGCCGCTGGCCATCGCGTCGTCGGCGCAGGCAAACGATTCGCGACCATACTCGCGGCGCACCTTGCCGGCCTCGAACGACCAGTCGCTCAACCCGCGCTGCAGCAGCTGGCGCGCGTTGTACAGGGTAAAGGAGAGGGTGCGGCTCTGGCCGTTGATGTCCGTCACCACCAGCTGTGCCTGGCCGGCGCCGCTGAGGATGGGGGGGCTGTCGATCCGGAACTGCCCCGGGCCCACTTGCTGCTGGGACTGGCGGATGCCGTCGACGAACAGGTCCACGGTCGAGGACAGGGCCGCTTCGCCGGCGAACGATGCCAGCGGCACCGTCACCCGGTAGGGCTGCAGGCTGAAGTCGCGCGAGACGCGGATGCCACCGAAGCGCGTGGAGCGGGTCCAGTCGAGCTGGCCGCCGATGCCGTCGCCGATGCGGACGCTGACCATCCGCTCCGGGAAGTCGAGCTGCCAGGAGGTGTCCAGGCGCACGTCGGTCGACGAGGTTTCCGGCCCGTCGCCGGAGCGCAGCACGCCGCTGCTGCGCCACACCCCGGGGCCGGCGCCGAACAGGCGCAGTTCGTACCAGTTGCTCAGCGTGCGGGTGTGGCGGTCGCCCTGGGCGAAGACGTCGTAGTTGAGCAGCAGGCCCGGCGCGCGCGTTCCGCGGACAGCGTCGGGGCGGGCGGCGGGACGTAGCCGAAGGTGGCGGTGGGCCCGGACAGCAGCGCGACCGGCACCATCAGGTGCAGGCGCTGGAGCGAGCCGTCGTAGGTGACCGCGACGCCGGGGATCTCTTCCAGCACCACCGGTGCGCCGGTAGCGTCGCCATCGGTCTCCGGCCATGCCAGGCCAAGCGCGCGCAGCGTGGCCGGGGCGGCGACGAGGCGGCCATCGACCAGGCCGATGGGGGCGAGCTGGCCGGTCGGCGCCTGGTTGATCACCACTTCCAGGAAGAGCTGCGTCGCCCCGTCCGGCAGGCTTTCGGCGCCGCCGTCGACCAGCTCGAGCATGCCCCCGCCGACGCTGCCGGTCGCCAGCGCTGCGGTGCGTACGTCGGCGACGGCATGCGGTGCGGCAAGGATCGCCGCGAGGCTAGTGACCAGGGTGGTCCAGCGGCAACGGCTGCGCTTGCAGGTCGTCATTGAATCTCGCCTTCAGGGACTGGCCCGGCTGCAGGGGAGAGGCGAGGGGCACTGGCCAGCCATGCTGCGACCGGCGAGCACGTATCCCAGCAGGCCCTGGTTCAGGGGGCGCTCGCTGCCGTCGGCCTCCACCAGCGACAGCTGGCTGAGCTTGAGCCGCGTAGCCCCGGCATTGCTGGCCAAGCAGGCGGCTGCCTCCGGCATCCGTTTCCAGGCTGAAGCGCACCGACGACAGGTCGGCCAGGGGTGCCTGTGCCGCGGCGGACGGGACCTGCTGAGCCAGACTGGCCGCCGGCGCGGTGAACACCGGGATCGAGTAGCGCAGGAGGAACTGCAGGCCCTTGCGCGCTTCGTCGGGTGCGGCGGGCAGTTCGTCGACGAGCAGGCGGTAGGTGCGCTCGCGCGGTTGCACGGACGGCGGCAGGCGGATGATGCGGACCATCTGCCTGCCGCCGGGCGCCACCTCGAGCGTGGCCGGGCTGGCGACCAGGTCGTGGCTGCTTTGGAGGACGTCCTCGCCGTCCGCCTGGTCCCAGGCCTGGATCCGTACCTGGGCACGGAGCGGCTGGGCGCCGGTGTTGCTCAGCCAGACGGCGGCCGCCTGCTGCCGCGCCCCGAACTCGACCGTGATCGGCGAGACCTGCAGGTCGGCGGCGCCGGCGGCGGCCGGCGCCATCGTCATGAGCGCCGCCAGAAGTGCCAGGCCCGCATGGCGCAAGCGCGCCATGCGGAAAGGAATCGCTGCCTTCATGGCCGTCTGCGACCTTCGGGGATCAGAAGGTCAGGGTGGCGGTCGCGACATCGCTGTAGTCGCCAGGCTCTTCGTTACCCACCAGGGGGGCGACGGCGTAGACGTCGTGCACGATCCGGTAGGCGCTGCCGAGACCTTCGCCCTCGCCGGTGACGTGCTTGTTGTCGGCGTCCGTGCCCCAGACGGGGGTACGGGCGCTGTCCTGGTACAGCTCGTAGGCGATCTCCTGCGAGCTGGGGCCGGCCATGTGGCGATTGCCCGAGGCGCCCTCGTTCAGGGACAGGGAATAGGCGGTGCCGTTGGTGCACTCGACGGCGATCTCGCCCTCCTGCTCGACGGTGCCTGGCTCCGGGATGGTGGCGTCGAAGACGATGTCGCTGGCGATCAGGACTTCGCAGGTCTCCTGGATCTCGATCCTGACCTCGAAGGTGTCGGTCAGCGGCGAGGCGGCCATCGCGGTGCCCGCGAACCCGGCGGCGGCTACGACGGTGGCGAGGAGGGTGGTCTTGAACAGGTTCATTCCGTACTCCGTTGGTTCCAAGGTGGGTTGCAGCCGACGACGGCAGCGCAGGAACCATGCCAAGTCGGCAAGCGCCTGCCGGATCGTTTAATTCGGGGTACGGGGGGAGGGCGGCCGATTCGGTTCAGCTTCACGAAATATTTGTAACCAAGTTGGTCATATTCTGGTCCAATTGATTCAAATACTTGACCCCCATCACGTTTTTGATCCTAATCAAGAGCGGTTTCCCCCCGAAGCGGGAACCGGGGCCCGGAAGCGGGCGGAGAGCGGCGGTCCCGGCCATGGAACGGCCCGTCGCGTTCAGGATCGGCGCGGATCGGCGATAATCCCCGCATGACCCTGCACCTCAAGACCCCAGAAGAAATCGAGAAGATGCGCGTCGCCGGCCGCCTGGCCGCCGAGGTGCTCGAGATGATCGCGCCCTACGTCAAGCCGGGCGTGACCACCGAGGAACTGGACCGCATCTGCCACGACCACATCGTCAACGTGCAGGGAGCCATCCCGGCCAACGTCGGCTACCGCGGCTATCCCAAGACCACCTGCACCTCGGTCAACAACGTGATCTGCCACGGCATCCCGAGCCCGCACAAGGTCCTCAAGGACGGCGACATCCTCAACATCGACGTCACCGTGATCAAGGACGGCTGGCACGGCGACACCAGCCGCATGTACTACGTCGGCACCCCGTCGGTGATGGCGCGGCGGCTGGTCGAGACCACCTTCCAGGCGATGTGGCGCGGCATCCGCGCGGTGAAGCCGGGCGCGACCCTGGGCGACATCGGCCACGCCATCCAGGAATACGCCGAATCCGAGCGCTTCTCGGTGGTGCGGGAGTACTGCGGCCACGGCATCGGCAAGGTCTACCACGACGAGCCGCAGGTGCTGCACTACGGCCGTCCGGGCCAGGGCCTGGTGCTCAAGCCGGGCATGACCTTCACCATCGAGCCGATGATCAACGAGGGCACCCGCCACACCAAGGTGCTGCCGGATGGCTGGACCGTGGTGACCAAGGACCGCAAGCTCTCGGCGCAGTGGGAGCACATGGTCGCGGTGACCGAGGACGGCGTGGACGTGCTGACGCTGGCGCCCGGCCAGCAGCCCCCGCCACTGTGAGCGGCGCGGACGTGGGTGCCGGCATGGAGCGGGTCCCGGCCCAGGCCGATGCAGGCACGTCCGCACGATGGGCGGCCCAGGCCCGCGAGCTGCTGGCCCAGGGCGACGCGCGCCTGCTCAAGCGCTACGGCCGCGAGGTCGACATCGACCGGCTGCTGGCGCTGCGCGCGCGCCTGGTCGACGACCTGCTGCGCCGCGCCTGGCACGAATGCGTTCCCGCCGAGGCGCCGCTGTCGCTGGTCGCGGTCGGCGGCTACGGCCGCGGCGAACTGTTCCCGCGCTCGGACATCGACCTGCTGGTGCTGGCCGAACCGGATGCCCAGCAGGCCTTCCAGGCGCAGCTGTGCGCCTTCTTCGCCCTGCTCTGGGATGTGGGCCTGCCGGTCGGCCACGCGGTGCGCTCGCTGGACGAATGCACCACCGCGGCCGCCGAGCAGACGGTGATGACCGCGCTGATCGAGGCGCGCCCGGTGGTCGCCAGCGCGGCGACCATGGCGGCGCTGGCCAGGGCGATCGGTCCTGAGCGGATCTGGCCGCCGCGCGACTTCTTCCTCGCCAAGCGCGAGGAACTGCAGCTGCGCCACCGTCGCCACGGCGACACCTCCGACAACCTCGAGCCGAACATCAAGGACGGCCCCGGCGGCCTGCGCGACCTGCACACGCTGGGCTGGATGGCGCTGCGCGCGTTCGGCGTGCGCGACATCGAGTCGCTGGTGAGCCTGGGCCAGCTCGGGCCGGACGAGGCCGCGGCGCTGGTCCGCGAGCGCCGTTCGCTGGCGCGCCTGCGCTTCGGCCTGCACCTGGTGGCGGGCCGGCCGGAGGAGCGACTGCGCTTCGACTACCAGAAGGCGCTGGCCGAGCGGCTGGGCTACCAGGACGACGAGCACAGCCTCGGCGTCGAGAAGATGATGCAGGGGTTCTACCGCAGCGCCGCGATCATCCGCCGGATCAGCGACCGGCTGCTGCAGCGCTTCGAGGAGACCTTCGACGGCGAGGCCACGCCGGAGCCGGTGAACCCGGACTTCGTCCTGCGCCGCGGTTACCTGGCCGCCGCCGCGCCGTACTGGCCCGAAGGCGACCTGCGCGAGGTGCTGGCGCTGTTCGCCACCTGGGCCGGGCTCGGCGAGGTGCGCGGCCTGCACTCGCAGACCGCGCGCGCGCTGGCCGAATCGCTCAAGCTGCTGCCGCCGTACACCGAGGCCGGCCCGGCCGCGCGCGAGCGTTTCATGGCCCTGCTGCGCGGCCCGCGACCGGTGGAGACGCTGACCCGCATGGCCCGCCTGGGCGTGCTCGGCGAATACCTGCCGGCGTTCGCGCAGGTGTCCGGGCGCATGCAGTTTGACCTGTTCCACACCTACACGGTCGACCAGCACACGCTGATGGTGCTGGCCAACCTGGCCGGCTTCGCCAGCGGCGTGCCCGACGAGCGCTTCTCGATCGCGCACGAAGTCTGGCCGCGCCTGCGCAAGCCGGAGCTGCTGCTGCTGGCCGGCCTGTTCCACGACATCGCCAAGGGCCGCGGCGGCGACCATTCCGAGCTGGGCGCGGTCGACGCGCGCGAGTTCTGCGCCGCGCACGGGCTCAGCGAGGCCGACACCGGCCTGGTGGCCTGGCTGGTGGAGCAGCACCTGCGCATGTCGGTGACCGCGCAGAAACAGGACATCTCCGATCCGGAGGTGGTGCGCCGCTTCGCCATCCTGGTCGGCGACCGCGAACGCCTGGACTACCTGTACCTGCTGACCTGCGCCGACATCGCCGGCACCAGCCCCAAGCTGTGGAACGCGTGGAAGGACCGGTTGCTGGCCGACCTGTACCTGTCGACCCGGCGCGTGCTGCGCGAAGGCCTGGAAGCGCCGGTGGACGCGGAAGCCCGCGTCGCCGAGGCGCGCGAGGCCACCCGCCAGCTGATGCGCGGACAGGGCTACGACGACGCCACCATCGACCGCCAGTTCGCGGAGATGCCGGAGGAAAGCTTCCTGCGCTTCCGCCCCGAGCAGCTGGCCTGGCAGGCCGCGGCGCTGGTCGAGGTGTATGCCGGCGACACCCAGGTGGCGGTGCGCCGGATCGGCAACCACGGCGCCGCACTGGAAGTGTTCGTGCACTCGCCCGACCGTGACGGCCTGTTCGCCGCGATCGTGGCCACGCTCGACCGCCACGGCTACGGCGTGCACCAGGCGCGGATCCTGATGGGCCCGCACGGCGCGGTGTTCGACACCTTCGAGGTGCTGCCCTCCGACAGCTTCGCCAGCGGCGATCCGCGGCAGCTGGAACAGGCCCTGCGCCAGGCCCTGGCCGGCGCCCTGGACCAGGTGCGCGCGCCGCGTCGCGCGGCGCCGCGCCAGCTGCGCCATTTCCGCTTCCCGCCGCAAGTGGAGTTCAACACCACCGCCGACGGCCGCCGCAGCCTGCTGGGCCTGGTCTGCCCTGACCGTCCCGGCCTGCTGGCCGACGTGGCCCAGGCCCTGCGCGCCTGCGGGCTTCGCGTGCACGACGCACGCATCGCCACGTTCGGCGAGCGCGTGGAAGACATCTTCCAGATCACCGACGAACACGACCGGCCGCTGGACGCCGCCACGCAGGAAAGGCTGCGTGGCGAGCTGCGCGCGCGGCTGGATGGCAATACGACGACAGGAGCCCCCGCCTGATGGCCGCACAGCCCCCGAAGAAGACCGCTGCGAAGAAGACCGCGCGCAAGCGCACCCTGCTCCCGGCCAGTACCGGCCCGGGACTGGAGGAGCTGAAGTTCTCGATCGACAGCGCCTTCGCGCGCCGCGCCGCGCTGACCCTGGACGAGATCGAAGGCTCGACCCGCCCGCTGGTCGAGCGCGTGATCGCCGGCCTGGAGAGCGGCGAGTTCCGCGTGGCCGAGCCGGACGGCAAGGGCGGCTGGACGGTCAACGAGTGGCTGAAGAAGGCCGTGCTGCTGTACTTCCGCGTCAACGACATGGTGGTGATGGACGGCCGCCCGGCGCCGTTCTGGGACAAGGTCCCGGCGCGCTTCGGCGACTACGGCGAGGCCGAGTTCCGCCGGCTGGGCGTGCGCGTGGTGCCGGGCACGATCGCCCGCCGCGGCTCGTACCTAGGCAAGGACGTGGTGCTGATGCCGAGTTTCATCAACATCGGCGCGCACGTCGGCGAAGGCACCATGGTCGATACCTGGGCCACGGTCGGTTCCTGCGCGCAGGTCGGCAAGCACTGCCACATCTCCGGCGGCGCCGGCATCGGCGGCGTGCTCGAGCCGCTGCAGGCCAGCCCGACCATCATCGAGGACCACTGCTTCATCGGCGCGCGCTCGGAAGTGGTGGAGGGCGTGGTCGTCGGCCACCACAGCGTGATCGGCATGGGCGTGTTCATCGGGCAGTCCACCCGCATCTACAACCGCGCTACCGGCGAGATCAGCTACGGCTACGTGCCGCCGGGCAGCGTGGTGGTGTCCGGCTCGCTGCCGGCCGCCGACGGTACGCATTCGCTGTACTGCGCGGTGATCGTCAAGCAGGTCGATGCGAAGACCCGCGCCAAGACCAGCATCAACGAGCTGCTGCGTGGGTGAGGGACGCATGACCACGCTCTACGGCCTCAAGAACTGCGACACCTGCAAGAAGGCGACGAAGTGGCTGGACCGCTTCGGCGTGCCGTATACCTTCGTCGACTACCGCGACAGCAAGCCTTCGCCCGAGACCCTGGTGGAGTGGGCCGGCAAGGCCGGCGGCTTCGACGCCCTGGTGAACAAGTCCTCGACCACCTGGCGGCAGCTGCCGGACAACCGCAAGTCGCCGGGCAGCGAGGCGGAGTGGAAGCTGCTGCTGCGCGAGCACCCGCAGCTGGTGCGCCGCCCGGTGGTGGTCAAGGACGACGGCAGCTTCAGCCAGGGCTTTTCCGACAACGGCTTCAAGAAGCTGTTCGGCATCGGCTGAGCCGATCGCGCGACCGCATGCGGTCGTATCCTTCCTGCGCCTGCAAACACGGATTGAGTGCATGAGCGAAGTGCTGGACCTGGCCTGCGAACTGATCGCGCGTCCCTCGGTGACCCCGGACGACGCCGGCTGCCAGGCGCTGCTGGCCGACCGCCTGCAGCGTGCCGGCTTCGCCTGCGAATCCCTGCGCTACGGCGAGGTCGACAACCTGTGGGCCACGCACGGCGGCGAAGGCCCGGTGCTGGTGCTGCTCGGCCATACCGACGTGGTGCCGCCCGGTCCGCGCGAGGCCTGGGCCAGCGATCCGTTCGTGCCGGAGATCCGCGACGGCGCGCTGTACGGTCGTGGCGCCGCCGACATGAAGGGCAGCGTCGCCGCCTTCGTGGTCGCCGCCGAACGCTTCGTCGCCGCGCATCCGGAGCATCCGGGCACGCTGGCGCTGCTGCTGACCTCGGACGAGGAGGGTGATGCGATCGACGGCGTGCGCCGCGTCGCCGAAACCTTCCGCCAGCGCGGCCAGCGCATCGACTGGTGCATCACCGGCGAGCCGTCGTCCACCGCGAAGCTGGGCGATCTGCTGCGCGTCGGCCGGCGCGGCAGCCTGTCGGGCACGCTCACGGTGAAGGGCGTGCAGGGCCACGTCGCCTATCCGCACAAGGCGCGCAACCCGATCCACCAGGCCGCGCCAGCCCTGGCCGAGCTCACCGCGCGGGTCTGGGACGAAGGCTACGAGAGCTTCCCCCCGACCAGCCTGCAGGTCAGCAACATCCACGCCGGCACCGGCGCCAGCAACGTCATCCCCGGCGAGCTGCGGGTGCTGTTCAACCTGCGCTACAACCCGCACTGGGACGCGCCGCGGCTGGAGGCGGAAATCGCTGCGCTGCTGGACCGCCATGGCCTCGACTACACGCTGCGCTGGCACCGCAGCGGCGAACCGTTCTACACGCCGGAAGGTCCCCTGCGCCGCGTGGCGCGCGAAGTCCTGGCGCAGTTCGCCGGCGCGCCGCCGGAGGAAAGCACCGGCGGCGGCACCTCCGACGCCCGTTTCATCGCTCCGCTCGGTGCCCAGTGCATCGAGGTCGGGCCGGTCAACGCCAGCATCCACCAGGTCGACGAGCACGTGTCCGTGGCCGACCTGGAAGCGCTGCCTGGCCTGTACCTGCGCCTGCTCGAACGCCTGCTGCTGCCGCCGGCGCGCTGAGCTCAGTTCGGGCCGCTGCGTTCGGGCGGCCGCGCGCGGCGGTCGAAGATCAGCGCGCTCAGCGCGATGGTGATGCCCAGGCCCGCACCGACCAGGAACAGCAGAACGGCCAGTACCGGGTAGCCGAACAGGGTGGCCTTGGTCTCGATCCGCATCAGCATCGCCGAGGACAGCAGCAGCGCCGCGGTCACCACCGAGGCGGCGATGCGGTTGGCGATCTTCTGCAGGTTCTCCATGATCCTGGAGTGGTCAAGGCCATCGAGGCGGACCTGCATCCTGTTCTCCGCCAGCAGCGACAGCGTGTCGGAGATCTTGCGCGGCGCGTCGCGCAGCAGCGCCTGCACCTCCAGCGCCTCGCTGGCCATGTTGGCGGTGGAGAACGAGCGCCGCAGCTGCTTGCGCATGATCGACTGCAGGTGGGCCTCGACCATCCGCCGCACGTCCATGTCCGGATCCAGCGCATCGGCCACCCGCTCCAGGTTGAGCAGGGTCTTGCCGAGCAGGCTGATCTCCGGCGGCACGCGCAGGCCGCGCTCGGCCGAACAGGCGACCAGGTCCAGCAGCAGCCGGCCCTCGGAGGTGCGCCGGCCGCCGGTGGCGTAGCGCGCCACCAGCTGCCCGGTGTCGCGGACGAAGGCGGCGTCGTCGAACTGTTCCAGGCGGGTGCCGATCGCCACCAGCTCGCGTGCCACGTCCTCGCCGCGCGCGTCGACCGCGGCGAACAGCAGCTTGAGCAGGCGCTCGCGCATGCGCGGGGCGACCTGCGCGACCATGCCCAGGTCGATCAGGGCCAGGCGGCCGTCGCGGCACAGCAGCACGTTGCCCGGGTGCGGGTCGGCGTGGATGTCGCCGTTGACGAACACCTGGTCCAGGTAGGCGCGCATCAGCTCGGAGGCCGGCGTACGCAGGTCCAGCTCGGTGCGCTGCAGGCCGGTGACCGAGGTGACCTTCTCGCCATGGACCAGTTCCATGGTCAGCACCTTGCAGGTGCTCAGGCCCCAGACCGGCGCCGGTACGTACAGGTGCGGGTACTCGGACAGGTGTTCGCGGAAGCGTTCGAGGTTCTCGGCTTCGCGGCGGTAGTCCAGCTCCAGCAGCAGGATCTTGCGGAACTCGGCGATCCAGTCGGCGAAGCGCAGGCGGCGTCCGGCCTGGGTGAGGGCGTCGGCGGTGCCGGCCAGGCCGGCCAGCACTTCCAGGTCCAGGCGGATGGCCGCGTCCATGCCCGGTCGCTGCACCTTGACCGCGACCTCGCGGCCGTCGCGCAAGGTGGCGCGGTGGACCTGCGCCAGCGAGGCGGCGGCCAGCGGCACCGGGTCGAAGCTGGCGAAGATGCGGCTGATCCTGGCGCCCAGTTCGTCCTCGATGATCTTCTCGATCACCGCGGTGTCCACTGGCGCGACTTCGTCCTGGATCCGGTCCAGGGCATCGATGTAGGCCGCCGGCACCAGGTCGGGACGGGTCGACAGCGACTGGCCGAGCTTGATGAAGGCCGGGCCCAGCGCCTCCAGGTCGGCAGCGAAGGCCTTGGCTTCGGCGACTTCGGACACGTGGGCGATGGTCGGCTCCGTCGCCGGCGCCGTACTCCAGTCCATCCCGGAGAGGATGCGGCGGTGGCGCGCGAGGCGGGTGACGACCTGCGTGGTGCGGGCAAGGCGTTGGGTGGTATCGGGCAAGGTGGCCTCCGGTGACGGCGGATGCACTGGGGCCTGAAGTATTCGGCCGGTGGCGTGAGCGGGGTGTCAGTTGCCGCAGCAACCGTTGCGCGGCCCCGGGAGGCCGGTTAACGTCGGCTCCATGCACTTCCGCGACCGCGCCAATCCGGGCAATTCCAACCGCAATAACAATGCGGCGAATAACCGTGCGCGACCGATGCGGGAGCGCAGCCTGGCCTAGAACGAAACCGGCCCCGGCTACCAGAGAACCCGCATCCGGCCGATGCGGGTTTTTTTTGTGCCCCGGGAAAGGGCGACCGCTGGCCTCGATGCAGGAAGGATTCCGTAACACCACCAGACCTCCCAGGAGTTTCCCATGTGTTCGATCTTCGGCATCTTCGGCCTGCAGGCAGGCGATGACCTCCAGGCCCTGCGGCGGCAGGCGCTGGACCTGTCCCAGCGGCAGCGCCACCGCGGCCCGGACTGGAGCGGCGTGTACCTGGACGAGGGCGCGATCCTGGTCCACGAGCGCCTGGCCATCGTCGACCCGGCCGGCGGATCGCAGCCGCTGCTGTCGGACGATGGCCAGCTGGCCCTGGCGGTCAACGGCGAGATCTACAACCACAAGCGGCTCAAGGGCGAACTGGAGCAGGCTTACGCGTTCCAGACCGAGTCCGACTGCGAGGTGATCAACGCGCTGTACCGCGAGGACGAACCGGCCTCGTTCCTCAACCGGCTCAACGGCATCTTCGCCTTCGCCCTTTGGGACAAGGCGAAGGCCCGCGCGATCATCGCCCGCGACCCGATCGGCGTGGTGCCGCTGTACTGGGGCCACGACCGCGCCGGCCGCCTGCGCGTGGCTTCGGAGATGAAGGCGCTGGTCGACGACTGCGCCGACGTGGCGCAGTTCCCGCCGGGCCACTGGTACGACACCGCCACCGGCGAGCTGGTGAAATACTACGAGCGGCCCTGGCGCGACTACGCGGCGGTGGAAGGCGTGGCGGTGTCGCCGCAGGACCTGCGCGAAGCCTTCGAGGCGGCCGTGCACCGCCAGCTGATGACCGACGTGCCCTACGGCGTGCTGTTGTCCGGCGGCCTGGATTCGTCGCTGGTGGCGGCGGTGGCCGCGCGCTATGCGCGGCATCGCATCGAGGACGGCGACCGCACCGAGGCCTGGTGGCCGCGCCTGCATTCGTTCGCGATCGGCCTGGAGGGCTCGCCGGACCTGGCCGCGGCAAAGATCGCCGCCGAGGCGCTGGGCACGGTGCACCACGGCTTCGAGTACACCTTCGAGGAAGGGCTGGATGCGTTGCCGGAGGTGATCCGCCATATCGAGACCTACGACGTCACCACCATCCGCGCGTCCACGCCGATGTTCCTGCTGGCGCGGCGGATCAAGGCGATGGGGGTGAAGATGGTGCTGTCGGGCGAGGGCAGCGACGAGGTATTCGGCGGTTACCTGTATTTCCACAAGGCGCCGGACGCGCGCGAGTTCCACGAGGAGCTGGTGCGGAAGCTCGATGCGCTGCACAACTACGATTGCCTGCGCGCGAACAAGTCGATGATGGCCTGGGGCGTGGAGCCGCGGGTGCCGTTCCTGGACCGCGAGTTCCTCGACGTGGCCATGCGCATGGACGCGGCGCACAAGATGGTGCGCAAGGGCGATGCCGGTCCGCAGCGGATGGAGAAGGGCGTGCTGCGCGCGGCCTTCGACGGCTACCTGCCGGCGGAAATCCTGTGGCGGCAGAAGGAGCAGTTCAGCGATGGCGTGGGCTACGGCTGGATCGACGGGTTGAAGGCGCACGCGGAGGCGCAGGTCAGCGACCGCGAACTCGCGGCGGCGGACAGGCGTTTCCCGGTGAACCCGCCGCAGACCAAGGAGGCCTACTTCTACCGTTCGATCTTCGAGCACTTCTATCCGACGCCGGCGGCTGCGGAGACGGTGCCAGGCGGCAAGTCGATCGCCTGTTCCTCGCCGGCAGCGATCGCCTGGGACGCCAGCTTCGCGAAGATGGCCGACCCTTCGGGGCGCGCGGTGGCCGGCGTGCACGAGCAGGCGCTGGGCGTATGAGCCCTTTCCCCTCTCCCCCCGGGAGAGGGGCAGGGGTGGGGGTCGGGTAGCCGCGTAGCCCGGATAAGCGAAGCGCATCCGGGAATCGGAAAGCGCCAGGTGGAAGACTGCTCATATGGGGGAGCAACGCAACATCAGCAGCGTTGGGATCGCCGGCTTCGGACGGAGCCGCGGCAGCGCGGGGGCATGCCGCATCGCGCGGTTCCGCCATCCCTGGCTCCAACGCGCGAACGCAGCACATCCATGTGCTGCTTGCGCCATACCCCCGCGCTACCGCGTCTTCCGGTGCGTTCCGGACGTCGCTTCGCTCTTGCTCCCTTCTCCCTCCGGGAGAGGGGCTCAATGGCGCGTAGCCCGGATAAGCGAAGCGCATCCGGGAATCGGAAAGCGCCAGGTGGAAAACCCGGATGCGGCCTGCGGTCTTGTCCGGGTCACGCGGACGCCTCATCGCGCCGCCAATCGAAGCCACAACCGGGACGCCACCCGAGGACGCCGTACCCCGGGTATCCGGGGCAAGTGGCACATGGATGTGCCACGGCCGTGAATAAGGACAAGGATGTCCTTCTGAGCGGTGACCCGGATACCCGGGGTGCGGCGTCCCCTTCCGGAGCCCGGGATCCTGGCGTTTGCTCTATTCCGGGCGCACACCCGTGCCGCAGGCCTCAGCCGCAGTCGACCGCGGTGATGATGTTGCTGCGGTCGATGTGCACGTTGAGGCGGTCGCGGCGGAAGTCGCGGGTCACCGCCTGACCGGGCCCGATCGGGCGGACCAGGCCAGCGCCGCTCTCGCGCCAGACCCGGCGCATGACTTCCTCGTTGGCCGGCTGGCCGACGGCCCAGGCCACCGGGTCGGCCTGGCAGGCGCCGGCTGCCGTGCCTGCGCGTCCGGGCGCGCCCGGATCGGGTTGGAGCGAGCTGCAGGCGGCGACCAGGCCCGTTGCCAGCAGCAGGGGCAGGACAAGGTGGATGCGCATGGCGGACTCCTCGTTGGGCCTGCGGCGATTGTGCCGCAGGCCGGAGTGGGGCGCCGCCCGGCCTGTTGTCCTCAGTGCCCCGCCGCCGGCGTAAGTACCAGGGTGTGCTGCGCCGGGCCGGGCAGGAACGGTGTCGGCCGCCCGTGCACCCAGTCGTCGTGGCCGGCGCCCCAGAACGGCGAGAGCGGATGGCCGCTCTGCCCGCCGGGCATGTGCACGATGCCTTCGGCTTCGTGTCCCGGGGCGACGACCATGCGCTCGGAGGCGCCGAACGCCGGGCCCTGCACGCGCGGCATCGCGCTGTCGCCGGGCAGCGGCTCGGCTGGCATGCACAGGTGGCGGGCGAGCAAGCCGGGCAGGGCGCCGGACAGCGGATGGCAGATCCGCGCGGTGTTGCGCTCGCCCCAGCTGCGCTGTTCGAGCGGGCCCTTCGCGGCGAGGTCGTCGCGGACTTCGCGCGCGGCGTCTTCCAGCAGCCTCTCCCAGCTGTCGTAACGGCGTGGCAGCAGGTGCGCCGGGCGTTCCTGCAGGAGTGGCCACACGACGCCCTCGAGCTGCGGGAAGTCCGGCATCGCGAAGTCCTTGCCCAACGCTGCCCGCGCCGGTGCGGTCAGGCCGCTGGCGATCCGCGCATGCACGGCCAGGCGCCAGGCGCGGACGAGGCGGTAGCTGGTCGAGTCGACCGTCGCACGGCCTTCCCAATGCGACGACGCGGCAGCCAGCGCGTGCAGCGCGGAACCGGACGTGGCACGCGCGCCCTCGTCACGAAGCAGCTCCCACCAGCGCTGCAGGAACACGGCTCGGTCGTCGAGCTGGATCGCCAGCAGGGTGCGTTCGTCGAAGCGTTCGCCGTCCAGCAACGCGTCGCGGATCTGCCGGGCGCGGGCGCCGAGCGCGTAGCCGCCGTCGCCGGCGATCGCCAGCGCGTCGCCATCGAGCACGCGCGCGTTGGCGGTCCAGACGCGATCCACGTCGGGCGAAAGCAGGCGCGGGGCGCCCCCGGCGCGGATGGTCCACGCGCAGTCCGGCGCCGGGGCGATCTCGCCCGCTGCGGGAGCGGGCAGCTCCGACGCATCGGCATCGCCTCCTGCCTTGCACGCCGTCCGCAGCGGGCGCATGCCGGTGAGCTGCCAGCCGATCCGTCCCCGGGCATCGGCCACGACCAGGTTCTGCGCGGGGATGCCGGCGCGGCTGGCCACTTCCAGTGCCTGGTCAAGGTCCGCGGCACGCGCCATGTCGGCGAAGCCGATGCCGACCGCGCCAGGCTGGTGCGCGACCCAGCGCAGCGCCAGCCGGCGGCCGTCGGGCAGGTCGTGCACGACCGGGCCCCAGGCTGTCTCGCGCACGCGCAGGACGACCGGATCGCCGCCCTTCACCCGCAGCGTTTCCTCGACCACCTGCTCGTCGTCCGCCTCCGGCGACGACGCCGGATACAGCGCCCAGTCGGCCGCGTCGATGTAGCTGTTGGTGAATCCCCAGGCCACATGCCCGTTGCTGCCGACGATCACCGCCGGCAGGCCCGGCAGGCTGAAGCCGGATACATCGACCTGGCCGCCCGGTGCCTGTGGATCCGGCCAGCGCAGGCGCACGCGGAACCAGATGTTGGGCGCGCGCAGGCCCAGGTGCATGTCGTCGGCGACGATGGCGCGGCCGTCGGCGGTCAGCGTGCCGGCCACCGCCCAGTTGTTGCTGCCCGGCGTGCCCTTGTCGGCCAGGCGCGGCGCGCCTTCCTCTTCGGGCACGGGCAGGGTGCGCAGGTCGACTTCGTCGGGGCCGGGCAGCGCCGCGTTGCCGCGCGCGGTGCCCTGCAGTGGCGCGTCCCACTCGTTGCCGTCGTGGACCAGCAGGGCGAACAGCGCCGGCGGCAGGTGCTGGCGCAGCTGCCACAGGCCCAGTTCGCGCGCGTTGCGCGAGTCCTGCAGGTCGAAGTACATCGCGTAGCCGGCCAGCGCCGAATCGGCGACCTCCCAGCGCCGCGGCCGCTCGCGCAGCAGCAGGTAGGGCCAGGGGCGCGTGCGCAGGCCGTCCAGCCCCGCGTTGACGCCATCGGTATAGGCCTGCAGCTCCGCGGCGCGGTCGCCGGTGAAAGCGTCGAGGTCGTGGACCACGCGCGCGCGGATCCGGTGCATGCGGCGTTCGCGGTCGGTGTCCAGCGCGATCGGGCCGAACAGCTCGGCCAGTTCGCCGGCGGCACTGCGCCGCATCAGGTCCATCTCGAAGTAGCGTTCCTGGGCGTGGACGTAACCGAGCGCGCGCATCGCGTCGGCCTCGTTGGCCGCGTCGATGGTGACCACGCCCAGCGCGTCGCGCCGCACCTCCACCGGCGCGGACAGGCCGGCCAGGGGCAGGCTGTCGCCGTCGAGGGTCGGCAGGCTGCCGCGCAGCAGCCACCAGGCCAGCAGGGCGAGGACCAGGACCAGCAACAGCAGCCACGCGAACAGGCGTCGGATCCAGCGGAGCATGCGTTCCCCTTGCGATGCGTGGCCGGCGGCCCGCTGCGGCCGATTATTCCACGGCGGCCGGGCCGGCCAATTGCGACTGATTCCGATTGAAACACCGGCGCCGGGCTTGCGGCAGACTTCGTCCCGCAACCCCCACGCGCACGGAGCCGCCACGATGAAGGGCCACCCCGAAGTAATCGACTGCCTCAAGGAACTGCTGCGGGGCGAACTGGCCGCGCGCGACCAGTATTTCCTGCATTCGCGCCGCTACGAGGACCTGGGCCTGAAGGCGCTGTACGAGCGCATCGACCACGAGATGCAGGAAGAGACCGGGCACGCGGACGCGATCCTGCGGCGGATCCTGTTCCTGGAGGGCGAGCCGGACATGCGTCCGCACCCGTTCACCCCGGGTAGCACCGTGGTCGGGATGCTCGAGGCCGACCTGAAAGTCGAGTACGAGGTCCGCGCCAACCTGGCGGCGGCGATGAAGCTGTGCGAGGAAAAGCAGGACTACGTCAGCCGCGACATGCTCCTGGCCCAGCTCAAGGACACCGAGGAAGACCATGCCTGGTGGCTGGAGCAGCAGCTGCGCCTGATCCACATGATCGGCCTGGAGAACTACCAGCTGTCCAAGCTCGACGGCGACGGCGCGCCGGCCCACGGCTGACGCGCCGCCGCGACGCCGGCGGATCGGCGCCGCCCGGAACGGCCGCGGAAACAGGGAAGGGGCGCCATGGGCGCCCCTTCGTCTTTCCGGATGCCGTTACCTGAGGTCAAATGCGCCGAGCGTCCGCCGCGCCCTCGCGCGACCGGCTTTGCGACGGCGCGTGGCGCGCCGCCGCAGTGAAGTGCGCCGCGTCACTCGACGTCGAGGGCGTCGACCTTCTGCCACCCCCTCGGCAGCAACCCGCCCCGCGTCGCCCGCGCCCCCAGGTACTCCTCCAGGTCCTTGAACGACAGCGACATGGTGCGCTGTCCGCTGCGTACCTGCAGGGTCTGTCCGGGCGACACCGCGGCGATGGCGACCACGCGTTCGGTGGCGAGCTTGGCCTTGGGGATGTCGATCAGCTTGTTGCCCTTGCCTTTGTCCAGCTCGGGCAGCTCGGCGGCCGGGATCGCCAGCAGGTGGCCGGCGCTGGTGACCGCGACGATGCGATCGGTCTCCGGGTTGGCCAGCGCCGCCGGCTGCAGCACGCGCGCGTTCGGGGTGAGGTTGAGCATGGCCTTGCCGGCCTTGTTGCGGCCGGTGAGGTTCTCGAAACGGGTGACGAAGCCGTAGCCGTGCGAAGACGCCAGCACGAAGCGGCTGTCGTTGTCGCCGCTGGCCAGCGCCTGGAACGAGGCGCCCGCCGCCGGCGAGAAGCGGCCGGTCAGCGGCTCGCCGTTGCCTCGCGCCGAGGGCAGGGTGTGCACCGCGGTCGAGTAGCTGCGGCCCTGCGAGTCGATGAAGGCCACCTGCCAGGTGCTGCGGCTGCGCACCGCGGCCAGCAGGCGGTCGCCCTCGCGGTAGGACAGGCCGGCCGCATCGATGTCGTGGCCCTTGGCCGCGCGGATCCAGCCCTTCTCCGACAGGACCACGGTCATCGGCTCGCTGGGCACCAGTTCGGTCTCGTCGATGGCGTGGGCGGCGTCGCGCTGGACCAGCGGCGACATGCGCGCGTCGCCGAACTTCCTGGCGTCGGCCAGCAGCTCGTCCTTGACCAGCTTCTTCAGCCTGGCCTTGCTGCCGAGGGTGGCGATGATCCGCTCCAGCTCCTTCGCCAGCTCGCCCTGCTCGCCGCGGATCTTCATTTCCTCCAGGCGGGCCAGCTGGCGCAGCCTGGTCTCGAGGATGTAGTCGGCCTGCTCCTCGGACAGGCCGAAGCGCGCGATCAGTGCCGGCTTCGGCTCGTCCTCGGTGCGGATGATGCGGATGACCTCGTCCAGGTTGAGGAACGCCACCAGCAGGCCTTCCAGCAGGTGCAGGCGGCGCTCGACCTTCTCCTGGCGGTGCTTGAGGCGCCGCGCGACGGTGTCGGTGCGGAAGACCAGCCACTCGTCCAGCAGCGTGCGCAGGTTCTTGACCGCCGGCTTGCCGTCCAGGCCGATGACGTTGAGGTTGACCCGGTAGCTCTTCTCCAGGTCGGTGGTGGCGAACAGGTGGCCCATCAGCTGTTCGGCGTCGACGCGGTTGGAGCGCGGCACCAGCACCACCCGCACCGGGTTGGCGTGGTCGGACTCGTCGCGGATGTCCTCCAGCCACGGCAGCTTCTTCGCGCGCATCTGTGCGGCGATCTGCTCGATCACCTTCGACGGCGAGACCTGGTAGGGCAGGGCGGTGACGACGAAGTTGCCGTTCTCCTTCTGCCAGGTAGCGCGGGCGCGGACCGAGCCGGTGCCTTGCTCGTACATCGCCCGCAGTTCGTCGGGGGCGGTGATGATCTCGGCGGTGGTCGGATAGTCCGGGCCGCGCACGTGCTCGCACAGGTCGGCGACGGTCGCGTCGGGGTCGTCGAGCAGGCGCACGCAGGCGCTGACGATCTCGTTGAGGTTGTGCGGCGGCACGTCGGTGGCCATGCCCACGGCAATGCCGGTGGTGCCGTTGAGCAGCAGGTGCGGCAGGCGCGCCGGCATCCAGCTCGGCTCCTCCAGGGTGCCATCGAAGTTCGGCACCCAGTCGACCGTGCCCTGGCCCAGCTCGCCCAGCAGGACCTCGGCGATCGGGGTCAGCTTGGACTCGGTATAGCGCATGGCCGCGAACGACTTCGGGTCGTCGCTGGAGCCGAAGTTGCCCTGGCCGTCGATCAGCGGATAGCGGTATGAAAACGGCTGGGCCATCAGCACCAGCGCCTCGTAGCAGGCCGAGTCGCCGTGCGGGTGGTATTTGCCGATCACGTCGCCGACGGTGCGCGCGGACTTCTTCGGCTTGGCCGCGGCGTTGAGCCCCAGCTCGCTCATCGAATAGATGATGCGCCGCTGCACCGGCTTGAGCCCGTCGCCCAGGAACGGCAGGGCGCGGTCCAGCACCACGTACATCGAATAGTCCAGGTAGGCGCGTTCGGCGTACTCGCGCAGCGGGATCTGTTCGAAGCCGTGGAACGTGGGGCGGATGGTTTCGGTCATGGGGGCGGCGACAGCCTGATGTTGCGGAAGCCTGCGATTCTACCCGCGTGCCGCGCCCCGGCGCCGTTCAGCCCGGCAGCGACGGCAGCAGTGGGCCGTCCAGCCACAGCGCCTGCGCCATCCATGCCGTGGCCAGGGCGATGGCCGTGGTCAGCGGCACGCCCACGCGCAGGAAGTCGCCGAAGGTGTAGCGGCCGGGGTTGAGGATCAGCAGGTTGCCGTGGTGCCCGATCGGGGTCAGGAACGAGGCCACCGCGCCCATCGCGGTGCAGACCACGAACGGCGTCGGCGGCAGGCCCAGCGACCCGGCCACTGCCAGCGCGATCGGCGCCAGCAGCACCGTGGTGGCCGCGTCGGACAGGATCTGGGTCAGCAGGGCGGCGGTGCCGAACATCACCAGCAGCAGGACGAACACGGGCCACTGTGCGGCGTGGGCCATCAGCAGGTCGGCCACGGCCTGCGCCGTCCCGGTCTGCTCCATGGCGATGCCCAGCGGGATCACGCCGGCGATCATCACGAAGATGCGCACGTCGATCCCGGCATAGGCCTGTTCGATCGCCACGCAGCGGCCCGCCACCATGGCCACGGCGCCGGCCAGGAAGGCGGTCTGCGGCGCAAGCAGGCCGGTGGCCGCCGCGACCACCGTGGCCACCATGATCGCCACCGCCAGCGGCGCGCGGCGCCGGGTCTGGCGGCGGCCCTGGAACGGCATCAGCATCATGAAGCCGCGGTGCGAGGCCAGCGGCTGGATGTCCGCCTGCCGGCCCCACAGCACCAGCAGGTCGCCTTCCTCCAGGCGCATCCCCGACAGCTCGCCGTGCAGCCAGCCCTCGCGGCGCCACAGCCCGACCACGACCACGCCCAGCGTGCGCAGGAAATCGATGTCGGCCACGCTGCGGCCGATGAACTCCGAGTGCGGGGCGACCACGGCCTGCACCAGCTGCTCCTCGCCCAGCAGCTCGGCCTGGCCGCCCTCGCGCGGGGTGTCGCCGTACTTGGCCACCGCATGCAGGGCCAGCCCGGGCTCGTCGCGGATCGAGGCGATCTCGTCCGGCGGCGCCCGCACCAGCAGCACGTCGCCGGCCGCCAGCGGGCTGTCGCCGGCCTGGCGGCGCCGGCGCATGCCATGGCGCAGCCAGTCCACCACCTGCAGGCGCTCGGCGAACGCCTGCTCGAACTCCTCGCGGGTGCGGCCGATCCACGGCGAGCCGTCCTCGACCAGCAGCTCGGTGTAGTAGCGTTCCAGGCGCAGCTCCGGCGCCTGGGCCTCGCCTTCGCGCCGGGGCAGCAGCCAGCGGCCCAGCAGCATGTAGGTGGTGCCCAGCATCACCAGCACCGCCCCGATCGGGGTGATGTCGAAGATGTCCAGGCCTTCGGCACCGCCGCGCTTGAGCAGGTCACTGGCCAGCAGGAAGGCCGGCGCGCTGAACAGCGTGAGGGTGGTGCCCAGCGAGGCGGCCAGCGACATCGGCATCAGCAGGCGCGAGACCGGCAATTTCCGCTCGCGCGCCAGGCGCATGAGGATGGGCAGCATCATCGCGGTGACCATGACGTGGTGCGAGAACGCTGCCAGCGCGGCGGTCGCGGGCATGACCACGGCGATCGTGCGCCACTCGCTGCCGCCTGCGGCGCGGCCTATCCCTGCGCCGATGCGGTCGGTGATGCCGGTGGCCGACAGCCCGGCCGAAAGCACGAATACCGAGGCAACGATGATCGCCGGCTCGCTGGAGAACCCGGCCAGCAGCTGCCGCGCATCGAGGATGCCGGTGAGGCCCAGCGCCAGCAGTGCCAGCATCGCCACCAGGTCCACCCGCATGCGCCCGCTGACGAACAGCGCCAGGGCGGCGCCGAGGATCAGCAGGAAGACGATCTGTTGTGGGTCCATGCCATGCATCCCCTGCGCTGGCCCGGATCGTGCCAGAACGGCGCCGGTGGCCTGGTGATGCCCACGTCCGCGGGCCCTGAAACGAAAAAACCTCACCGGGGGCGAGGTTCATCGGTGGCCGTGGGGCCGCTGCGCCGTTGGTGCCCAGGAGAGGACTCGAACCTCCACGGTTTTACCCGCTAGTACCTGAAACTAGTGCGTCTACCAATTCCGCCACCTGGGCGGCGCAGGGCGGCAATTCTGCGGGAGGCCCGGAAAGCTGTCAACAGCAGGCGGCGCGCGAACGCAGCAGCGGATCGCGGAAAGCAAAAAACCCGCCGGAGCGGGTTCTTCGTCGGGCCGTGAGGCCTGTGTCTTGGTGCCCAGGAGAGGACTCGAACCTCCACGGTTTTACCCGCTAGTACCTGAAACTAGTGCGTCTACCAATTCCGCCACCTGGGCAGGTGAGCCGCGCATTCTGCGTGCGTGCGCGGGCGATGTCAACGTTTCGTGCACGGCCGGGGGCGGACGCTCCCGTCGGCGGTACAGCGGGCTGGGTGTAGGATCGCGCCATGAACAAGACTGGAAGTCGCGGCAGCAGCCGCAAGGGAGCCGGTGGCGCCGGCGCAGGGAAGGGCGCAGGACACGGGACGGGAAGCAAGGGCGGCGGCAAGCGCCAGGCCGGCAAGTTGCCCCCATGGATGCCGGAACCTGCACCGGCAAGCCGCCAGGCGACCCGGTCCGGCAAGGGCGCCGCGCCCCCCGCGCCGGCGCGACCGCCGCGCCGGCATGCCGCCGGGCCCGCGGTCGCCGATCCGTTCGCCGCGCGCGAGGCGCAGCGCTACGACAATCCCATCGCCAGCCGCGAGGCCATCCTCGCCACCCTGGAAGCGGCCGACGGCCCGCAGACCGCCGAAGAGCTGGCACGCATCCTTGGCCTCATCGACCCGGAGCGCTTCGACGCGCTGGGCAAGCGCCTGGGCGCGATGGTCCGCGACGGCCAGCTGGTGCAGAACCGCCGCGGCGGTTTCGCCCCGGTGGAGCACACCAACCTGATCCCCGGCACGGTCATCGCCAACCCCGAAGGCTTCGGCTTCCTGCGTCCGGACGCGGGCGGCGGCGACGACCTGTTCCTGCCGCCCTATGAGATGCGCAAGGTCATGCATGGCGACCGCGCGCTGGCCAACGTCACCGGCATCGACCGCCGCGGCCGCCGCGAGGGCAGCATCGCCCGCGTGCTCGAGCGCGGCGTGCACCGCCTGATCGGCCGTTTCGGCACCGAGGCGGGCATCAGCTTCGTGGTCCCGGACGACCGCCGCATGCAGCGCAACGTGCAGGTGCCGCCGGACGCCACCGGCGGTGCGCGCGAGGGCCAGCTGGTGGTGTGCGAGCTGGTGCAGCCGCCGGATACGCGGCGCCCGCCGATCGGCAAGGTGGTGGCGGTGCTGGGCGACAGCCTGACCCCGTCGCTGGTGGTCGAGACTGCGATCCACGGCCACAACCTGCCGTACGAGTTCCCGCCGGAGGTGCTGGACGAGGCCACCGCGGTGCCGCTGACCGTGGAGCCGGCGATGATCGGCGACCGCGTCGACCTGCGCGCCCTCCCGCTGGTCACCATCGACGGCGAGGACGCCAAGGACTTCGACGACGCGGTCTACTGCGAGCCCAACCGCCAGGGCTTCCGCCTGGTGGTGGCGATCGCCGACGTGTCGCATTACGTCCGCCCCGGCACGCCGCTGGACGACGAGGCGCAGAAGCGCGCCACCTCGGTGTACTTCCCCGGCTTCGTCGTGCCGATGCTGCCGGAGACCCTGTCCAACGGCATCTGTTCGCTGATGCCGAAGGTCGACCGCATGTGCTTCGTCTGCGACATGCAGGTGGACCACGAGGGCGAGGTGGTCCGCTCGAAGTTCTACGAGGCGGTGATGAACTCGCACGCGCGCCTGACCTACACCCAGGTGTGGAAGGCGGTGGGCGAGGACGACGAGGAGGCCAAGGCCCAGATCGGTGCCCTGCTGCCGCAGGTGCAGCGCCTGCACCAGCTCTACCAGGTGCTGGCCAAGGCGCGGGCGCGGCGCGGCGCGATCGAGTTCGAGAGCTCGGAGGTGCGCTTCGTCCTCGACAACCGCGGCGAGGTCACCCAGGCCGGCATGCTGGTGCGCAACGACGCGCACAAGCTGATCGAGGAGTGCATGATCGCCGCCAACGTCGAGGCGGCGCGCTACCTGCTGAAGACCCGGATCCCGGCGCCGTTCCGCATCCATGAGAAGCCGCCGGAGTCCAAGTACGCCGACCTGCTGGAGTTCCTCAAGGAGTTCAAGCTGAGCCTGCCGGCGTGGAGCAAGGTGGAGCCGGGCGACTTCACCCGCCTGCTGAAGAAGGTGCGCGACCGCGCCGACGCGACCCTGCTCGAATCGGTGCTGCTGCGCAGCCAGAGCCTGGCGATCTACTCGCCGGACAACGCCGGCCACTTCGGCCTGGCGCTGGAGGCCTACGCCCACTTCACCTCGCCGATCCGGCGCTACCCCGACCTGCTGGTGCACCGGGCGATCAAGCATGCGCTGGCGCGGAAGAAGGCCGAGAGCTACCTGTATTCGGCGCGCGACATGGCCGCCCTGGCCCTGCAGTGCTCCGAGCGCGAGCGCCGCGCCGACGAGGCCGAGCGCGAGGTCGACGAGCGCTACCGCGCGGCGTGGATGGAGCAGCACGTCGGCGGCCAGTTCGACGGCGTGATCAGCGGCGTGACCAGCTTCGGCCTGTTCGTCGAGCTGGACCAGTCCAAGGTCAACGGCCTGGTCCACGTCACCCAGCTGCCGCACGACTACTACCACTTCGACCCGATGCGGAAGACGCTCACCGGCGAGCGCCGCGGCATGGAGTTCCGCCTCGGCGACCGGGTGCGCATCGTCGTGCTCAAGGCGAGCATGGAGGACCGCAAGATCGATTTCCGCCTGGTCGAGGCGGCGGAAGCCGACACCGGCCTGCCGCCGCTGCCGCCCCGCGGGCAGCCGGCCCGCCGCAAGAAGCAGAAGTACTGAGATGGGCAGCCCGCAGCCGACATACACCGGAGGCTGCCAGTGCGGCGCGGTGCGCTTCCGCGTCACCGGCAGGCTGTGGGATGCCTCGATCTGCCACTGCCGGATGTGCCAGAAGGCGTTCGGCGCCTACTACGCGCCGCTGGTGTCGACCCGCGGCCTGCAGCTGGAATGGACCCGCGGCGAGCCGAAGCGCTTCCAGTCCTCCAACCTGGTGCGGCGCGGCTTCTGCGTCGACTGCGGTACCCCACTGACCTATGAGGCGCCGGACGGCATCGCCCTGGCCGCCGGGGCGTTCGACGAACCGGCCCTGCTGCCGCCGTCGATCCAGTACGGGGTGGAGTCGCGGCTGGCGTTCATGGACACGCTGCCCGGACTGCCGGCACGGCGTACCGAGGAGGACGAGGCCGCGGCGGAGTTCCTGGCCCGCATCGTCTCCAGGCAGCACCCGGACCACGACACCGCCGACTGGCCGCCTCCGCGTGAGTGAGGCCGGCCGGCGGCCGGGCCGCAGGGGTGCGATAATGCCGGCCTCCTTACGGCGGTCGGCAGCATGAGCAGCAAGCAGAACCAGTGGGTCGTGGGCGTCAACGCGGTCGCTTCGGCCGTGGAGCACGACGCCGAGCACGTGCGCGAGGTGCTGGTCGAGTCGGGCACCCGCAATCCCCGCCTGGTCGAGATCCAGGAGCAGGCGCGGCGCCGCGGCATCGAGGTGCGCAAGGTCGCCACCCAGGCCCTGGACGGCATCGGCGGCAACGTCCGCCACCAGGGCGTTGCCGCGCGCTACGCCGCGGCGAAGACCTGGGACGAGCACGAGCTGGCCGGACTGGTCGAGGCCGCCGAAGGCCGCGCGCTGCTGCTGGTGCTGGACGGCGTACAGGACCCGCACAACCTCGGCGCCTGCCTGCGCAGCGCCGCGGCCGCCGGCGCCACCGCGGTGGTGATTCCCAAGGACAAGTCGGCGCCGGTCAATGCCACCGTGCGCAAGACCTCGGCCGGTGCCGCCGACCGCCTGCCGGTGGTCTCGGTGACCAACCTGTCGCGCACCCTTCGCGACCTGCAGAAGCTGGGCGTGTGGATCTACGGCCTGGCCGCCGAGGTCGACGCGCCGCTGTATTCGCTGGACCTCAAGGGCAACGTCGCCCTGGTCCTGGGCGGCGAGGCCGAAGGCCTGCGCCGGCTCACCCGCGAGCACTGCGATGCGCTGGTGCGCATCCCCATGCCGGGCGACATCGAGAGCCTCAATGTCTCGGTGGCGGCCGGCATCTGTCTGTTCGAGGCCGTCCGACAGCGCAGCTGAGCGGACCGGCACGCACAGGGGGAGCGTGGGGATGGCGGTACTGGAAGCGGCGGTGCGACGGGAGCGGTGGCGATGGCCACCCGCCATCGCCTGCGTGCTGGTCATCCTCCTGGCGGCGGCGCCCGCGGCCTTCGCCACCCCGGCGGCGACCGGCCCGGCCGATGCGGCTGTGCAGGTGCCGGCGCTGCGCGACTACGCCATCGATGCCTGGAGCACGCGCATCGGCCTGCCGCACAACTCGGTGCGCGACCTGGCGCAGACCCCGGACGGCTACCTGTGGATGGCGACCTGGGAAGGCGTGGCGCGCTACAACGGCGTCGGTTTCGCCCTGTTCGACCGGGGCAGCGATCCGGGCCTGCGCGACAACGGCGTCGGCGCGCTGTACGTCGATCCGGCCGGGCGGCTGTGGCTGAGCGACTCGCGCGGCAACGTCGGCCGCCTTGAACGCGACGGCAGCTGGCACTTCCTCGAACGCACCCCCGAGTGGCCGCAGGCGCTGGTCCACGACATGGCCATGGACGGGCAGGGCCGGCTGTGGCTGCTGTTCGAAGGCCACGGCGTGGGCTGCGTGCAGCCCGACGACAGCTTCGCCTACTTTCCGCCGCCCGACGGCGTGCCGTTGCGCGCCAGCTTCCCGCGCATGGCGATCGACGCGGACGACCGGCTCTGGATCGGGACCCTAGACGGCCTGCTGGTACGCAACGAGCACGGCGCCTGGCAGCGCTTCGGCGCCAGCGCCGGCGTGCCTGCCGGGCTGGCCTGGCCCTACCTGGCCCCGGACGGACAGCTGTGGGTGGTGGCCGAGGAGCGGGTGCTGCGCTTCGTCGACGGCCGCGTCGCCGAGGTGCGGCCCTTGCCCGGCGCCGGCCACATCACCGCGATGCTGGCCGACAGCACCGGCGCACTGTGGGTCGGTACCGAGAACCAGGGCCTGGCCCGCATCGGGCCGCATGGCACCGAATGGCTGCGTCCCGGCGAAGTGCTGCCGCGCGGCCGCGTCAGCTCCTTGCTGGAGGACGCCGAGGGCAGCATCTGGGTCGGCGCCAATGGCGGCCTGTTCCGCCTGCGCGAGACCCTGTTCACCGGCTACACCGGCCGCGACGGCCTGGCCAGCGACTACGTGCGCGCCGTGCTCGAGGACCGCGACGGCGTGCTCTGGGTCGGCACCGGCGGCGGCCTCGACCGCCAGGGCCGCGACGGCCGCTTCCGCCACGTGCCGCTGCCGGGCGGCGGCACCGACCAGCCATCGGTGCTGAGCCTGGCCGAGGACCACGGCGGCGACCTGTGGGTGGGCAGCTACGCCGACGGCGTCTACCGCCTGCGCGGCGGCCGCCTGCTGCGCCACTACGGCGCCGGCGACGGCGTGCCCAGCGGCCCCGTGCGGGCGATCGCGGTGACCGCCGATGGCGTGGTCTGGGTCAGCAGCCGCCGCGGGGTGATGCGCGTCGACGAGACCGGCGTGCACGCGCCGCCGCCGCTGCCGGGCATGCCGCAGGGGCTGGTCACCGCGCTGGCCGGGATCGGCAGCGACCTGTGGATCGGCTCGGTCGAAGGCGCCAGCGTGCTGCGCGGCGGGCGGGTGGAACGCATCGACCTGGACTCCGCCGGTGGCGGCGCGCGCACGGTGTTCGGCTTCCGCGAAGTGGATGACGCGGTGTGGATCTCCACCGACCGCGGGCTGTACCGCTACCGCGACGGCCAGGTCGCACGCGTCGGTTTCGAACACGGACTGCCGGTCGACGCCGTGTTCCAGCTGGTGCCGGACCGTCGTGGCGAAGCCTGGATCGCCAGCAACCGCGGCGTGATCCGGGTGGCGATGGCGGAACTGCAGGCGGTCGCGGACGGGCGGCGGCGGACGCTGGAACGCGTGCGCCGGCACACCGAGAGCGATGGCCTGCCCAACGCGCAGGGCAACGGCAGCTCGTCGCCGCCGGCGATCCTGCGCGGCGACGGCACGCTGTGGGTAGCCACCGCCGGTGGCGTGGCGATGGCCGATCCGGCACGGCTGCCGCGCTACCTCGACCGGCCGTCGCCGCCGGTGGTGATCGAGTCGGTGAAGCACGACGGCCAGCCGCTGGACTGGACCGCGGCGCAGGCGTTGGACGGCGGCGGCCGCATCAGCATCACCTACACCGGCCTGAGCTACCTGCTCCCGGAACGCATCCGGTACCGCACGCGGCTGCTCGGCCTCGACGAAGGCTGGATCCAGCGCGGCGACCAGCGCAGCGTGGAGTTCGTCGGCCTGCCGCCGGGCGAGTACACGCTGGAAGTCGCCGCCGCGCATCCGGACGGCGAGTGGACCGCGCAGCCGGCACGCTGGACTTTCAGCGTGCGTCCGCTGTGGTGGCAACGCACCGACCTGCGCGTGCTGGCCACGCTGCTGGTGCTCCTGGGCCTGTTCGCGCTCTACCGCCGGCGCATGAGCCGGTTCGAACGGCGCAACCTGCAGCTGGAGGCGCTGGTCGCCGAGCGCACTGCCGACCTGCAGGCCCAGGCCGAGCGGCTGGTGGCGGTGGACCACGAGCGCACCGAGCTGCTCGAGCGCCTCCGCCACCAGGCCGAGGCCTACAGCCGCCAGGCGCGCGAGGACGCGCTCACCGGACTGCCCAACCGGCGCCACTTCGACGAGGTGCTGGCCCGCGACCTGGCCCTGGTCCGTCGCGGCGGCCATGCGCTGTGCCTGGCGTTGCTGGACCTGGACCACTTCAAGCGGATCAACGACAACTGGTCGCACGCCGTCGGCGATGCGGTGCTGCGCGAGACCGCGCAGCTGCTGGAGACCGAGAGCCGGGCTTCCGACCTGGTCGCGCGACTGGGTGGCGAAGAGTTCGCCCTGGTGCTGCCGGACACCACGCTGGAGGAAGCGCTGGTGGTATGCACCCGCATCCAGGCCAGCTTCCGCGAGCGCGCCAGCTGGGCCGGGGTGAAGGGGCTGCAGGTGACCTTCAGCCTGGGCCTGGCCCAGTGCGAGCCGGGCGATACGCCGGCCACGCTGTTCGAGCGCACCGACGCGGCGCTCTACCAGGCCAAGAACTCCGGTCGCGACCGGCTGCGCGTGGGCTGATCCAGCAGCCGCGGCTCAGCCCGGCAGCGGCGAGGGCCAGGCGTTGG
Source organism: Pseudoxanthomonas sp. J35 (assembly GCF_000513995.1). Lineage (GTDB taxonomy): Bacteria > Pseudomonadota > Gammaproteobacteria > Xanthomonadales > Xanthomonadaceae > Pseudoxanthomonas. Next base: position 338,084 of record NZ_AZVB01000001.1, on the reverse strand, counting down.
CGATGCGGCAGAACAGCTTCGCGGTCTGCTCGGCGTCGTACACCGCCGAGTGCGCGTCTTCGGCGCTCCACTCGAATCCGGCCGCCTGCATCGCCCGGGCCAGCACGGTCTGGCCGTAGGCGATCCCGGCCAGGGTCACCGTGTCGAACACGCTGAAGGGATGGAACGGGTTGCGCTTGTGCCCGCTGCGCGCCACCGCGGCGTTGACGAAGTTCAGGTCGAAATGGGCGTTGTGCCCGACCAGGATCGCGCGCTGGCAGCCGTGCCGGCGCACCGCGGCGCGTACCTGGTTGAACACGTGGCCGAGCGCGTCGCGCTCGGGCTTGGCCAGGCGGAACGGGTGGTCCAGGTCGATGCCGGTGACTTCCAGCGACTTCGGATCGATCTCGGTGCCCGGCGCGGGGATGAAGTGCGCGCTGACCGTCTGGCCCGGGACGAACAGGCCCTGTGCGTCCAGTTCGATCGGCACCGCGGCCATTTCCAGCAGGGCGTGCCGGTTCCAGTCGAAGCCGCCGGTCTCCACGTCCACCACCACCGGCAGGTAGCCGCGGAAGCGGCGCGCCATCGCCCCCGGCGGCGCAGCCGGAGGTTCGGTGTCGGGGAAGTTTTCCAGGTCGGCTTCGCTCATGCGGGGAAGCGTAGCAGAGCGGGCCCGCCGGGACGCCGGGATTCCCTTCTCAGGGGCGGAAAACGTGCGCTAGTGGACCGGGCGGGTGCCGAGGAGGGTGCCTTCCTCGCGCATGCGCTCGAGCATGGCGGCGCCTTCGGTGATGAAGCCCTCGTCGCCGGGCACGCCCGCCTCCGACGCCAGCGCGGCCAGGTGTTCGCGTCCGCTGCGCCCGCCTTCCCCCAGTTGTTCCAGCAGGCGGTGGACCAGCGGCGAGAGCGCCGCGAAGCGCGCCTGGCCATCGCTGGCGCGGAGCACCAGCACCAGGGTCGGCGTCGCCGGCGCTTCGGCGGGCTGGTGATCCGGGCCGATGGTGTGCACCGGCCAGCGGTAGGCCAGGGCGCGCACGTAGGGCGAGAGCACCGGCACGCCCGCGAGCAGGTCGCCGTCCGGATCGTGCGGGGGCAGGGGATGGTCGTCGATCCGAACCGCCAGCTCGACCCACTCGTAGTGGGCCAGTTCCGGCAGCCACGGCGGATCGCCGGCGCCGTCCCCGGCGCGGTCCTCGAGGAAGCGGATGAACTCGCGTGCGATCTCCGGGAACAGCGGCGTACGGCTGCGGTGCCCGGCATAGAAGCGGCGCACCAGCGCGGTCCAGCCTTCATCCCCGAGCGTGCGGCGGATCACCGGGAAGTTGTTCGCCAGCAGGCCGGAGATGTTGTTGAAGAACAGGTCGCGGTACACCGCCAGGCGTCGCGGTTCGATGCCGGCGGGCGCGGGGTTCGCCTCCGGGTCACGCAGATGCGCGGCGAAGGCCGACTGCAGTTGCAGGAAGTCAGGCATGGACGGCCCCCGCCGAGGCCTGCAGGGCCTCGCGCTGCACCTGGCGGATGCGTTCGACCTCGCCCAGCAGCACCTCCAGCGGCGGCAGGTTGAAGTCGCGCTCCAGCAGGGTCGGACGCACGCCGTGCAGGCGGTAGGCGTGGCCCAGCAGTGCCCATACGTCGTCCTTCACCGGCGCGCCGTGGGTGTCGATCTTCAGGTCCTCGGCCTCGTCGTAGTGGCCTGCGATATGGTACGAGGCGATCCGCCCGCCGGGCATGCGCGCGAGGAAGTCCTGCGGGTCGTAGCCGTGGTTGATCGCGTTGACGTAGACGTTGTTGACGTCCAGCAGCAGGTCGCAATCGGCTTCCTGCAGCACCGCATTGACGAAATCCGCCTCGTCCAGCGCCTGTTCCGGCGGCAGCGGGTGGGTGGCGTAGTAGGAGATGTTCTCCACCGCGATGCGCCGGCCCAGGGTGTCCTGCACCTGGCGGATGCGCGCGGCCACGTGGCGGACCGCCTCGGCGGTGAACGGGATCGGCATCAGGTCGTACAGGTGGCCGTCGTCGCTGCAGTAGCTCAGGTGCTCGCTGTACAGCTCCACGCCGTGGCGGTCGAGGAAGCGCCGGGTCCTGGCCAGGAAGGTCTCGTCCAGCGGCTCGCGGCCGCCCAGTGACAGCGACAGGCCGTGGCAGGTGAGCGGGTGGCGGGACGACAGCGCGTCCAGCGCCTCGCCCAGCGTGCCGCCCACGCCGATCCAGTTGTCCGGCGCGCATTCGAGGAAGTCGAAGGCGCCGGCCGGCGCGGCGCGCAGCTCGTCGAGCAGTGCGCGCCGCAGGCCCAGTCCGGCGCTGGCCTCGGGCAATGCCATGGCGTCAGTGGCGGATCAGCGGCTCAGGCCGCGCCGCCGCACTTGCCTTCGCCACACTTGCCCTCGCCGCACTTGCCTTCGCCGGCCTTCTTGTCGGCCTTCCCGCCGCAGTTGCCCTCGTCGCCCTTGGCGGCGTGGTGGGCCTTGTGCTCGGCCTCGTCGATGAACCCGTCCTGGTTGGTGTCCATCTTCGCGAAATGCTCGGCCTTGTCGGGATGCGCGGCGGCGAACTCGGCCTGCGAAATGCGGCCGTCACCGTCGGTGTCGACCTTGCCAATGCCGCACTTGCCTTCGCCGCACTTGCCTTCCTGCGCCTTGGCGGCGTCGCTGGCGGCGAGCATGTAGCCCTGGGCCAGCGGCTCCATGGCGAAGGCCGAACCGGCGAGGGTCAGGCCGGCGAGGGCGGTACCCAGGGCGAGCGCGGCGGGTTTCTGCTTGGTCATGGCGTAACTCCGGAAGGAAGGCGCGGGTGCGGTGCGCCGGGCCGTCGTGGGGCCGCCAGTCTACCCCCGGCGCCGGCCCCGGAGGTTATGCGCGCGTTGACGTCCCGCTCACGGCAGGGCCGTGGGGGCGCTGGTCCCGTCGCGCTTGTCGCGGGGCGGCAACGGCTCGTCGCCATGCCGCAGGAACCAGACGTTCTCGGCGATGTTGGTGGCGTGGTCGCCGACCCGCTCCAGGTTCCGGGCCATGAACAGCAGGTGGGTGCAGGGGGTGATGTGGCGCGGATCCTCCATCATCCAGGTCAGCAGCTCGCGGAACAGGGCGGTGTACTGCTGGTCCAGGCGGGCGTCGTTGTCGCGCACCTGCAGGGCCAGCGTGTCGTCGCCCGTGGCGTAGGCGCGCAGGGCCTGGCGCACCTGGCCGGCGGCCACCATGCCCAGGGCACGCAGCCCGGCGACCTGCGGCAGCGGCGGTGCGGCATGCAGGACGATGGAGCGTTTGGCCACGTTGGCGGCGTGGTCGCCGATGCGCTCGATCTCGGCGGGGATGCGCAGCCCGGCGAGGACCGCGCGCAGGTCGCGCGCCATCGGCCCGCGCAGGGCCAGGCGCATCACGTCCTGGCTGACCTGGCGCTCGGCCTCGTCGATCGCCTCGTCGTTGGCCACGACCCGGCGGGCGGCGCCGTCGTCGCGGCGCTCGACCACGTCCAGCGCCGCCTCCAGCTGCGCCACCGCGGTGTGGCCCATGGCCACGATCCGTTCGACCAGCTGGCGTTGTTCATCGTCGTAGCTCCTGACGATATGCATGGTGCACCTCCGGTGCGTGATTGGTGATTGGTGATTCGAAGAGGCGGAGAAGCACCTGGCTTTGGCTCTTACCAATCACGAATCACAAATCACCAACCACAAGTCTCGAATCCCGAATCCCGCACCGGGCGCTTCGGCGTCAGCCGAAGCGCCCGGTGATGTAATCCTCCGTCCGCCGCTCCGAAGGACTGGAGAAGATCGTTGCGGTGCGGTCGTGCTCGACCAGGTCGCCCAGGTACATGAAGGCGGTGTAATCCGACACGCGCGCGGCCTGCTGCATGTTGTGGGTGACGATCACGATGGTGTAGTCGCGCTTGAGCTCCTCGACCAGCTGCTCGATGCGACTGGTGGAGATCGGGTCCAGCGCCGAGGTCGGCTCGTCCAGCAGCAGCACGTCCGGGCGCAGGGCCACGGCGCGGGCGATGCACAGGCGCTGCTGCTGGCCACCCGACAGGCCCAGCGCCGACTGGCCGAGCTTGTCCTTGACCTCGTCCCACAGCGCGGCCTGGCGCAGCGCCTGCTCGACGCGCCCGGCCAGCTCGGCCTTCGACGGTTTCTCGTGGTGGCGGATGCCATAGGCCACGTTCTCGAAGATCGTCATCGGGAACGGCACCGGCTTCTGGAACACCATGCCCACCCGCGAGCGCAGCCGGTTCATCGGGTACTTCGGCGCGAGGATGTCCTCGCCGTCCAGCAGCACCTGGCCGCTGGCCCGCAGCTTCGGATACAGGGCGTAGATCCGGTTGAACACGCGCAGCAGGGTGGACTTGCCGCAGCCGGACGGGCCGATCAGGGCGGTGACCTGCTTCTCCGGGATGTCCAGGCTGATGTTCTTCAGCGCGTGGAAGCGGTCGTAGTGGAAGTCCAGGCCGCGCGCGGACAGCTTCGCCGGGGTACCCGCCACGGGTGCGGGACGCGCGGCGGCCAGGGGCACGGGCCGGACGGTGGCGGCGGCATTGGTCAGGGGCATGGCCAGGTTTCCGTGGACGTCAGTCATGGGCGATCCGGTTGCGCAGGAGGAGGCCGCGGGCGAGCAGACCCACCAGCAGCACGAAGACGGTCAGCACCAGGGCGCCGGCCCAGGCCAGCACCTGCCAGGATTCGTAGGGGCTGGCGGCGAACTGGTTCATCACCACCGGCACCGTGGCCATCGGCCTGGACACGTCGGTGCTCCAGAACTGGTTGCCGAAGGCGGTGAACAGCAGCGGTGCGGTCTCGCCGGAGATGCGCGCCAGGGCGAGCAGGATGCCGGTGACGATCCCGGCGCTGGCGCTGCGGTAGAGCACCTGCATGGTCACCTTCCACTGCGGGATGCCCAGCGACAGCGCCGCCTCGCGCATCTGCACCGGCACCAGGCGCAGCATCTCGTCGGTGGTGCGCACCACCACCGGCAGGACGATGAAGGCCAGCGCCAGCGCGCCGGCGAACGCGGAGAAGTTGCCGCCGGTGCGCATCACGTAGAGCGTGTACACGAACAGGCCCAGCACGATCGACGGCGCCGACAGCAGGATGTCGTTGACGAAGCGCACCACCGTCCCGATCCTGCGCGCCTTGCCGTACTCGGCCAGCCAGGTGCCGGCAGCCACGCCCAGCGGCGTGCCGATGGCGATGGCCATGGCGCAGACCACCGCGCTGCCGAAGAAGGCGTTGGCCAGGCCGCCTGCTTCCTCCATGGGCGGCGGGGTCACGCGGGTGAACAGGTTCCAGTCGATCCCGGCCAGGCCCTTGGCCAGCAGGGTCCACAGGATCCAGCCGAGGAAGAACAGGCCGAACAGCGCGGTGGCGCAGGACAGCAGCAGGGCGACGGCGTTGGTGATGCGGCGGCGCAGGTACAGCGCACTGGCGCCACGGGGGTTGCCGGCCATCAGTTGCCCTCCCTGCGCGCCAGCTGCATCAGCATCAGGCGGGCGATCGCCAGCACCACGAAGGTGACGATGAACAGGACGAAGCCGAGCAGCAGCAGGGCCGAGCGGTAGGTTTCGGTGGCCTCGCCGAAGTCGTTGGCGATCAGCGCGGCGATGGTGGTGCCCGGCTCCAGCAGCGAGGGCGACAGCCGCACCGCGTTGCCGACCACGAAGGCCACGGCCATGGTTTCGCCCAGGGCACGCCCCAGGCCGAGGAAGATGCCGCCGATCACCGCCGAGCGCGTGTACGGCAGGACCACGTCCCAGCTCACCTCCCAGCGGGTGGCGCCGAGCGCGTAGGCCGACTCCTTCAGCCGGGTGGGCACGGTCAGGAACACCTCGCGCATCACCGAGGAAATGAAGGGGATCACCATGATCGCCAGCACGAAGCCGGCGGTGAGCAGGCCGATGCCCAGCGGCGGACCCTGGAACAGCGGGCCGATGACCGGCAGCGTGCCGAGGTGGTCGTTGAGCCACGGGGTGACGTGTCCGGTCATCACCGGCACCAGCACGAACAGGCCCCACATGCCGTAGATGATCGAGGGGATGCCGGCCAGCAGCTCGATCGCGGTGCCGACCGGCCCGCGCAGCCAGCGTGGTGCGACCTCGGTGAGGAAGAAGGCGATGCCGAAGCTCACCGGCACGGCGATGACCATGGCGACCAGCGCAGTGACCAGGGTGCCGTAGATCGGCGCCAGCGCGCCGAAGCGTTCCTCCACCGGGTTCCATTCGGCCGAGTAGAAGAACGCCATGCCCTGGGCCTGCAGGGCATGGCGTCCGCCCCACAGCATCGACAGTGCCGCGCCGGCCAGGGCAACCAGTACGAACGCCACGCAGGCGCCGAGGGCGTAGCGGAACAGGCGGTCGGCGCGGGCGTCGCTGCGTTCGCGTGCGGCGGCGGTACGCAGGGAATGGGGAATGGCACTCATCGGCGCGTCGGGAGGGCGGGCAGCGGCGGGTCGGTGGGTCGGAACCAGGAAGGCTTCATCGGGGAAGACGCTCCAGGCCGGGAAGGCCGCCGGGATGTGCACATCAGAAGATGTTTCTGTGACATCCGTATGACACCGGCCCCGTCGTGTCGCCGGCGGGCCCCAGCCTGTGGACGAGAAGAAGCGCGGGCCGTCGGGCCCGCGCTCCGCTGCGCGACAGCGGGAGAGGAACTGCCGCTCAGTACTTCAGGTTCTGCGTCCAGTAGGCCTCGATCTGGTGGACCAGCGGGTCCGGCAGCGGCACGTAGTCCAGCCGGCGCGCCTGCGCGTCGCCGTTGGCATAGATCCACTGGAAGAACTGCCGGGCGTTGCGCGCGCCGGCCACGTTCTTCGGCTGCCGCTGCATGAGGATGAAGTTGGTCGCGGTGATCGGCCAGGAGCCTTCGCCCGGGGCATTGGTCATCACCAGGTGGAAGTCCTTGGCCGCGCCCCAGTTGGCGCTGGCCGCGGCGGCGGCGAAGCTTTCCTCGGACGGCTGCACGAAGCGGCCGGCGGCGTTCTTCAGCGAGGCATGCGCCAGCCGGTTCTGCAGCGCGTAGGACAGCTCGACGTAGCCGATGCCGCCCTTGACCTGCTTGACGTAGGCGGCCACGCCCTCGTTGCCCTTGCCGCCGATGCCGGCCGGCCACTGCACCGAGGTGCCTTCGCCGACCTTCTGCTTCCACTCCGGGCTGACCTTGGACAGGTAGTTGACGAAGTTGAAGGTGGTGCCCGAACCGTCGGAGCGGTGGACCACGGTGATCTTCGCGTCGGGCAGGGCCAGGCCGGGGTTGAGCGCGGCGATCGCCGGATCGTTCCAGCGGACGACCTTGCCCAGGAAGATGGAGGCCAGCGTGGGTCCGTCGAGCTTGAGCGCGCCGGGGGCGATGCCCTGCACGTTGACGATCGGCACCACGCCGCCGATCACCGAGGGAAACTGGACCAGACCGTGCTTCGCCAGTTCCTCCGGCTTGAGCGGCGCGTCGGAAGAGCCGAAGTCCACGGTGCCGGCCTTGATCTGGGCGATGCCGCCGCCCGAACCGATCGACTGGTAATTGACCTGCTTGCCGGTCGCCGCCTTGTAGTCGGCCGACCACCGGGACATCACCGGATAGATGAAGGACGCCCCGGCGCCGGTGGCGTCGTTGGCGTGGGCGAGCGGGATGGTGGAAGCGGCCGCGATCAGCACGGCGGCGACGCGGGTCTTGAGCGGAAGGTTCACCAGGCGACTCCGTAGCGGATGGACAGGCCGGATGCGGTCGATGCATCCGTCGCCGCACATTGCAGCGGCATCCGATGACCGCCGTGCGTCGCTTCGATGACGATCCGGTTACAGCGGGGGCGGAGGCCGCTGCACGGCGGGAGGTCTGGTGGGCGGGGGATTGCGTCATGCGGCTGTCATGCGCCGGTCGCATCGCTGTCAGGGAAGCGACGCAAGCTGCGCGGCGACCGGTGGGCTGCCGTCTGCCCGCCCCATTCCATCCACGGAGAAGCCTGCATGCGTCATACCCCCCTCGCCATCGCCCTGGCCGCGGTCCTGGGCAGCACCGCGCCGTTCGCCGCTGCGGCGGCCGATTCCGGCGAACTGGCCGCGCTCAAGGCGCAGCTGGCCGAGCTGCAGGCCAAGGTGGCCGAGCTGGAAACGCGTACCGATGCGCAGTCGGACATCAATGTCGGTACGCAACAGAACCTGGAGGCCATTGCGGCATCCACGCCCAAGGTGGAGACCAAGGGCGGGGTCAAGGTGACCTCGCCGAACGGGAAGTTCGAGGCCTCGCTGGGTGGCCGCATCCAGTTCGACGCCTACGCCTTCGACCGCGACCTGGCCGCCACCACCGGCACCAGCGAGTTCCGCCGCGCGCGCCTGACCCTGTCCGGCAAGGCGCTGGGCTGGGACTACAAGCTGGAGCAGGACTTCGCCGCCGGCAGCAACCTCGACGGCCTGCGCGACGCGTACATCGCCACCGGACTGTGGGGCGGCAAGGCGACCATCGGCCACTTCAAGCCGTACCGCGCGATGGAGGAGCTGACCAGCTCCAACGAGATCCTGATGATGGAGCGCCCGTTCGCCTCGGCCACCGGCCTGTTCAGCGGCCGCCAGTTCCAGCAGGGCGTGGGCTACCTGCGCGCCGGCGACAACTACACGGCCGGCTTCACCGTGTTCAACCTGCGCGGGGCCTCGGGCGCCCGCAACGAGGGCATGGGCGCCTCCGGCCGCGTGACTTTCGCGCCGGTCAACAACGACCGGAACACGCTGCACTTCGGCGCCTGGGCCAGCCAGGAGAACGCCAACCAGGGCTCGGCCGACCTCACGGCCACCGCCAGTTACGCGGGTCGTCGCGGTCCGTCGCTGGCCATCGCCACCACTTCCGGCGCCAGCGGCGACTCGGTGAGCGCGTACGGACTGGAAGCGGCCGGCGCGTTCGGCCCGCTGTTCTTCCAGGGCGAGTACGTGCGCGCCGCGTTCGGCCAGCCGGCCGGCCCGGATCAGGACGTCGAGACCTGGTACCTGCAGGGCAGCTGGCTGCTCAACGGCGGGCACAAGGTCTACAAGTCCGCCACCGGCGTGTTCGGCTCGCCCAGGGTCGACCGCGGCCTGTGGGAGCTGACCGCGCGCTACGACACCATCGGGAACCGCGACCTCGCCGGTCGCGAGGCCAGCAGCACCATCCTCGGCCTCAACTACTACGTGAATCCGAACCTGCGCTTCATGTTCAACTGGACCCGCGGTGACAACGGATTCACCGGCGACCAGACCGGCCAGTACGCGCTGCGTACGCAGTTCAGCTGGTAGGCATCGCCGTCGCACCGGCCACGACCGGCCACGACGCCCCGCTTCGGCGGGGCGTCTGCTTTCCGGGACAGCGTGGCGCGTGACGTTCCCGTCGGCCTGCCCTGGCGTGAGGCCGTGCACCGGGTCGGCGCCGAGCTGCGCCAGGCGTTCAAGTCACGCCGCGACGGCGCGCGGGTCTACGCCGGCACCTTCGCCGTCAGTCGCAACGTGCTGCGCGTCGCCGACGCCCTGGCGCGCGCCTTCGGCGAGGCCGGGGTCGCGCCCGAGGACGCGGCCATCGCCGGGATGCAGGTAATGCATTACGTGCTCGGCTTCGTGATCGAGGAGCAGGCGCTGCCGACCGATCCTGCGCAGGTGGAGCAGCTGAAGGCCGCCTTCATCGAAGCCGTCGAACATGACTATCCCGGCCTGCGCGCGGCCCGCGACGGCCTTCTGCAACCGGACTTCGACGCGCGTTTCGCCGCAGGCCTGGACCTGCTGCTGGACGGGGTGCAGGCGCGCCTGGATGCCGATGGCAGGGAGACGCGTCGATGAGCCGCTTCGAGCCCTGGCGACCGCCTGACCTCGCGCGGCGCGCGCACCGCCTCTGATCCGCTCCACCCGGTGCCCCCAACCGTTCCCCCACCCGGGCGTGCCTTCGCGGCGCGGCCCATCGACGTGACCGGAGTTCCCATGCGGCAAGGATCCTGCGCTGGCCACTGCTGGCGATGGCATCGCTGACGTTGTTGGCCGCCTGTGGCGGCAAGGATGAGGCGGATGAGCCGGCACAACCGCCGGCTGTCACCGTGGCCGCGCCGCAGCCGCAGCAGGTCGCGCGCAGCGTACGCGTATCCGGGCCGGTCGCCGCCTACGAGGAAATGCAGATGGGCGTCGAACTCAACGGCCTGCGGGTGACCGCGCTGAACGTCGACGTCGGCGAGCAGGTACGTGCCGGGCAGGTGCTGCTGACCCTGGACCACCACGCGCTCGACAGCGACCTGGCGCAGGCCCGCGCCTCGCTGCAGCAGGCCGAGGCCGCGCTGGTGCTGGCGCAGGCCAACTACCGCCGCGCCGAAACACTGGCCGTGAAGCGGCTGATCAGTGCCAGCCAGCTGGACGAACTGCGCGCGGCCCGGGTGCAGGCGGAGGCGCAGGTCGCCACCGCGCGCGCCGGACGCGACGCCGCCCAGCTGCGCCGCGACTACGCCGAGCTGCGTGCCCCGGCCGACGGCATCATCTCCAGGCGGCTGGTGCAGCCGGGCCAGGTGGTCGCCGCCGGCACCGAGCTGCTGCGTCTGATCCGCGACGGCCGTCTGGAATGGCGCGCCGAACTGCCCGAGCAGCAGCTGGCCCTGGTCGAGGTCGGCAATCCGGTGGAACTGGCCTGCCAGGGCCGCACCGTCACCGGCCGCGTGCGCGCGGTCAGCCCCGGCGTGGATGCGCAGTCGCGCACCGGCACCCTCTACGTCGACCTGCCCGAGCCCGGCCCGCTGAAGGCGGGCGTGTACCTCGAAGGCCGCATCGTCACCGGCAACGGCCAGGCGCTGATGCTGCCCAGCGAGGCGGTGGTCCAGCGCGACGGCCACAGCTACGTGTTCGTGCTGGGCGAGGACCAGTCGGTGCAGCGCCAGCGCGTGCGCACCGGGCTGGCCGATGGCGGGCGCATCGAGATCGTGGAAGGCCTTGAGCCCGGCCGCGAGGTGGTGGTGAAGGGCGCCGGCTTCCTCGGCGAGGGCGACCGCGTGCGCGTGGTCGCCGACATGGGGGCAGGCGCGCCATGAACATTTCCGCCTGGGCGATCCGCCGGCCGTTGCCGGCGGTGATGGTGTTCTTCGTGCTGTGCGTGGCCGGGTTGTGGGGCTTCCACAAGCTGGCGGTGGCGCGCTTCCCCGACATCGCCTTCCCGATGGTCACGGTCACGGTGATGCAGCCCGGCGCCGTGCCGTCGCAACTGGAAGCGGAGGTCACCCGCCGGGTCGAGGACTCGGTCGCGACCATCCCCGGCATCAAGCGGATCATGTCCACGGTGAACGAGGGCGTGAGCACCACCATGGTCGAGTTCCAGCTGGAAACCGACCTGGCCACCGCGCTGGACGACACCCGCGACGCGGTCACCCGGATCCGCACCGACCTGCCCCAGGACATCCAGGAGCCGGTGATCTCCAAGGTCGACATCGGCGGCGCGCTGATGACCTACGCCCTGGTCGCGCCGCGGATGACCGCGGACGAGGCCAGCTGGTTCGTCGACCGCGAGGTGACCCGCGCCATGTATGGCGTGCCCGGCGTGGCCGAAGTGACCCGCGTCGGCGGCGTCGACCGCCAGGTGCGCGTAGACCTGGATCCGGATGCTCTGCAGGCCTTCGGCGTCACCGCCGGCGACGTGTCCGCGCAGCTGGCGAAGATCCAGGTCGAGCGCGCCGGCGGCCGCGCGCTCCAGGCCGGCAGCGAGCAGGTGATCCGCACCATCGGCACCGTGGCCGATGCGCGCGCGCTGGAGGAGTACAGCATCAGCCTGCCCGATGGCCGCGCGGTGCGGCTGTCGGCGCTGGCGCGGGTCCGCGACGCGGCCGCCGATCCCACCGAGGCCGCGCTGCTGGACGGCGAGCCGGTAGTGGCGTTCTCGATGTCGCGCACCCGGGGATCCAGCGAGGTGGAGGTGGAAGCGGGCGTGCAGGCCGCGCTGGAGCAGCTCAAGGCGGAACATCCGGGCATCGACTTCCGCCTGGTGACCACCGCCATCGACGAGACCCACCGTTCCTATGACTCTTCGATGACGATGCTGTGGGAAGGGGCGCTGCTGGCCCTGCTGGTGGTGTGGCTGTTCCTGCGCGACTGGCGTGCGACCTGGGTGTCGGCGGTGGCGCTGCCGCTGTCGATCATCCCCACCTTCGCGGTCATGCACTGGCTGGGCTTCAGCCTCAACATGATCACCCTGCTGGCGCTGGCGGTGGTGGTCGGCATCCTGGTCGACGACGCGATCGTGGAGATCGAGAACATCGTCCGCCACCTGCGCATGGGCAAGAAGCCGGTCGAGGCCGCGCGCGAGGCCGCCGGCGAGATCGGCAACGCGGTGATCGCCACCTCGCTGACCCTGGCGGCGGTGTTCGTGCCGGTGGCGTTCATGCCCGGCATCGCCGGCAAGTTCTTCCGCGAGTTCGGCTGGACCGCGGCCACCGCGGTGCTGTTCTCGTTGCTGGTGGCGCGCCTGCTCACGCCGATGATGGCGGCCTACCTGCTCAAGCCGCACGACCACGAGGAACGCGAGACGCGGCTGATGCGCTGGTACCTGGGCTGGGTCGACGCCGCCCTGCGCCATCGCGCACGTACGCTGTGGATCGCCACCGGCCTGTTCTTCGCCTCGCTGGCGCTGGTGCCGCTGATCCCGACCACCTTCATCCCGACCTCGGACATGGGCCGCAGCAACCTGAGCCTGGAGCTGCCGCCGGGCACACGCCTGGAGCGGACCCTGGCGGTGGCTGAGCGCGCCCGCGGCCTGCTCGCCGACATCCCGGAGCTGAAGCAGGTCTACACCACGGTCGGCAGCGTGCTCGACCTGGGCGATCCGGGCGCCTCCAGCGTCGGCGAGGCGCGCAAGGCCACCCTGGTGCTGGACTGGGGCCCGGCCGACGGGCGCGGGCGCGACCAGACCACACTGGAACGGGAAGTGCGCCGGCGCCTGTCCGACCTGCCGGGCGTGCGCGTGAGCTACATCAGCTCCGAACCGGGCAACGTGATGCAGCTGGTGCTCTCCGGCGACGATCCGCGCCAGCTCAACGAGGCCGCGCTGGCGCTCGAGCGCGACCTGCGCACCATCCCCGGCCTGGGCAGCGGCCCCCCGCAGATCTCGCGCTACCAGCGCCAGCGCAACGTCACCCTGACCGCCGAACTGAGCGGGCGCCCGCTGGGCGAGGTGATGGAGGCGGTGCAGGGCCTGCCCAGCGTGCAGAACCTGCCGCCCGGCGTGGGCTTCCTCAACGCCGGCGACGCGGAGGTGTTCGTCGAGCTGTTCGTCGGCTTCCTGCTGGCGATGGTGGCCGGCATCGTCTGCATCTACATGGTCCTGCTGCTGCTGTTCAACCATGCGCTGATGCCGCTGACGATCCTGGTGGCGGTGCCGCTGTGCGCCGGCGGCGCCTTCGGCGCGCTGCTGCTGACCCAGAACATGCTGTCGTTGCCGGCGCTCATCGGTTTGCTGATGCTGATCGGCATCGCCACCAAGAACTCGATCCTGCTGGTGGACTACGCGGTGATCGCCGAGGACGGGCAGGGCATGAGTCAGCACGATGCGCTGATTGACGCCTGTCGCAAGTGCGCCCGCCCGATCGTCATGACCACCCTGGCGATGGGTGCGGGCATGCTGCCGATCGCCTTGGGCCTGTCCGTCGACTCCAGCTTCCGCGCGCCGATGGCGATCGCGGTGATCGGCGGCCTGATCACCTCGACCCTGCTGAGCCTGATCGTGATCCCGGCCGTGTACACGGTGCTGGACGACCTGGGCGAGTGGTTCGCGCGGCGCTTCCGCCACCGTTCCAGCCATCCGCCGCGCGAGGCCGAGGCGGGCTGAGCCGGAGCACGCCCTTCCGGCACGGCAGTGCGGTTCCTGCCGTGCCGGCAAGGGTGCTCCCGTGCTGCTCCGGCCGCCGATGCACCCAAGGCAGTGTGTGCAGGGTGCGCGGCAAGGCTTACGATAGGCGCATGGCCGCCGTGGCTTCCCGCGGATGCGCGGGAACGCAGGCGGCCTTCTCGTGGGCGCTTCCAGCCGGCCATCCCGGCCGGCATGGGGTTGCCCGGTTCTGCAAGGGGAAGACGAGTGGCAGGTGTGTTGCGTGGCGTGGTGCTGGCGGGACTGCTGTCCGCCATGGCGTTGGCGGATGCAAGGGCGGAGGAGAAGGTCGATCTGGACATGGTGTCCAGGATCCGGCAGGAGGCCTTCGCGCGGTCGCAGGTGGCGGCCAACCTCAGGGAACTGACCGAGACCGTCGGGCCGCGCCTGACCGTTTCGCCGGCCTACGCGCGCTCCACCGCGTGGGCGCGCGGCAAGCTGCAGGGCTACGGCCTGGCCAACGTGCACGAGGAAGTCTTCGACCCCGCGTTCGGCCGCGGCTGGGAATACCGCAGCTCGCGGGTGGAGATGCTGGCGCCGCGGCAGATGCCGATCCATGCGGCACCGAAGGCCTGGACCCCCGGCACCGGCGGCCCGGTCGAGGGCGAGGTGGTCAAGGCCACGCTCAAGACCACCGAGGACCTGGAGAAGGCCAGGGGCACGCTGCGCGGGAAGATCGTGCTGCTGGAGGACGCGCGCGAGTACAAGCCGTCGGACAAGCCGGATTTCCGCCGCCATGACGAGCAGGGCCTGGGCGAGCTGCAGACCTTCCCGATCCCGGCGGAGAACGGCCCGGAGGAGCAGGAAAAGCGCCTTGCGGAATACCGCAAGCGCCAGGCCTTCACCCGCGGACTCAATGCTTTCCTGGAGCAGGAGGGCGTGCTGGCGACGCTGTCGTTGAGCTCGCGCGACAACGGCATCCTCCGCGTCACCGCCGGTGGCGCGCGCAAGGCCGGCGAGCCGGTGGGCGTGACCGACCTGGTCGTCGCCGCCGAGCACTACAACCAGCTGGTGCGCGCGGTCGAGCGCAAGCAGGAGGTGCGCCTGCGCCTGGACGTCGATGCGGATTTCACCAGCGCGGAGGACCTGGCGGCGACCAACGTGTTCGCCGACCTGCCCGGTTCCGGCAAGGCTGGCGAGGTGGTCGTCATCGGCGCGCACCTGGATTCCTGGCACACCGGCACCGGCGCCAGCGACAACGGCGCCGGCGTGGTGGTGATGATGGAGGCCATGCGCATCCTCAAGGCGGTGGGCGCGAAGCCGAAGCGCACCATCCGCCTGGCCCTGTGGGGCGGCGAGGAGCAGGGCCTGCATGGTTCCTCTGGCTACGTGGCCAGGTACCTGGCCGACTGGCCGGAGCCGACCGATCCGGAACAGAAGGCGCTGCCGCGCGCGTTCCAGCGCGGCACCGGCCCGCTGCAGCGCAAGGCCGGTTACGAGCGATTCTCCACCTACTTCAACTTCGACAACGGCACCGGCCGCATCCGCGGCATCTACGCGCAGGAGAACCATGCCGCGGTGCCGCTGTTCAAGGCCTGGCTGGAGCCGTTCCGCGACCTGGGCGCGGAGATCGTCACCGTGCGCAACACCGGCAGCACCGACCACATCGCCTTCGACCGCGTCGGCCTGCCGGGCTTCCAGTTCGTGCAGGACCCGGCCGACTACATGAGCCGCGTCCACCACACCCACCTGGACACCTACGACCACGTGGTGCCGGACGACCTCAAGCAGGCGGCGGCGATCATCGCCTCGTTCGCCTGGCACGCGGCCAACCGCGAGGAGCGTTTCCCGCGCAAGCCGTTCCGCGACCGCGACGAGCAGTAAGCGGGATCGAGGGGTCCGGTTTCCCGTAGCGGGAAACCGGCACCAGGGAGGCCGCGCGAGCGGCCTCCTTGCGTTTCAGGGCTCCACCGGCCCCGGCGTCTTGTCCGGGAACAGGCACAGGTCGCGGATCACGCACCGGGGGCAGTCCGGCCTGCGCGCCTTGCACACGTAGCGGCCGTGCAGGATCAGCCAGTGGTGCGCGTCCTGCAGGAATTCCGCCGGTACCCGGCGCAGCAGCGCGTCCTCGACCGCGCGCACGTCCTTGCCCGGGGCCAGGCCGGTACGGTTGGAGACGCGGAAGATATGCGTGTCCACGGCCATCGTGGGTTCGCCGAAGGCGGTGTTGAGCACCACGTTGGCGGTCTTGCGGCCCACGCCCGGCAGCGCTTCCAGCGCGGCGCGGTCGCGAGGCACTTCGCCGCCGTGCTGCTCGACCAGGATCCGGCAGGTGGCGATGACGTTCTTCGCCTTGGCGTTGAACAGGCCGATGGTGGAGATGTAGCGCTTCAGCCCGTCCTCGCCCAGGTCGAGGATCGCCTGCGGCGTGTTGGCGACCGGGTACAGGCGGCGGGTGGCCTTGTTGACGCCGACGTCGGTGGCCTGCGCGGAGAGGATCACCGCGACCAGCAGCTCGAACGGCGTCGAATACTCCAGCTCGGTGGTCGGGTGCGGATCGAGTTCGCGCAGGCGCTCGAACATTTCCTGGATCGAGGCCGCGTCCATCAGCCGCGGACGGCGATTGGTGGCGGTCTTCGCCGGGGGGCGCGCCTTGGCGACGGCCTTGGCCACCGCCTTCGCCATGGCCTTCTTCGCCGGCTTCGCCGTCGGCGTTTTCGCCGTCGCGGCTCTCGTCGCGGCGCGGCGGGGTGCGTTCGCCGCCATCAGGACGTGCGCCCCGCGGCGCGGGCCTTGGCCCGCGCCAGCGCGGCGGCAGCCGCCGGTGGCAGGGCCGGCGCCGCGCGCGCTGCAACCGGCGTTTCCGCAACCGGCGCTTCGGCGATCGCAGGCGCCGCGGCCTGCGCGCGACGCGCGGCGCGTTCCTGCGCGCGCCGTTCCAGCCGCGCGGCGCGCGTGCGATAGCGTTCGCGCGCCGCCCAAGCCGTGCGCAGGCGCTGCTGCGCGGCATGGATCGGCGCGTCGTCCCCACCTGCGGCGGCGGGGTAATCCATCAGGCCGGCCTGCAGCGCGGCATCGATGTCGCCGGCGGCCAGCGCCGCCAGCAGGCGTGCGCGCAAGGCGCCATCGGCAAGCGGGGATGGGGGCGCCATGGCTCAGCGATTGCGGAACTGCGGCTTGCGCTTCTCGAGGAAGGCGCCCGTGCCTT
Organism: Pseudoxanthomonas sp. J35; assembly: GCF_000513995.1. Lineage (GTDB taxonomy): Bacteria > Pseudomonadota > Gammaproteobacteria > Xanthomonadales > Xanthomonadaceae > Pseudoxanthomonas. The sequence goes on along the minus strand of NZ_AZVB01000001.1, from coordinate 321,141 downwards.
CGCGCATGTCCTCGCTGGCGAACAGCAAGGCGAACTGCGCGCTCTCGAACTGCAGCCCTTCCTCCAGTCCGCACTCGCCGCCATGCACGACCGCGTCGAGCACGCCGCGCAGCGCCAGCGGCGCGGACGCCGCCAGTTGCGCGGCCAGCTTCATCGTTTCCGCCTCGAGCTCGGCGGCCGGCACGACGCGATTGACCAGGCCCAGCTGCAGCGCGCGCGCCGCATCGACCGGCGCACCGACCAGGCACAGCTCCAGCGCCGCGGCGCGGCCGGCCAGGCGCAGCAGGCGCTGGGTCCCGCCGAAGCCGGGGATAAGGCCCAGGTTCACTTCCGGCTGGCCCAGCCTGGCGCTGTCCGCGGCGATGCGCAGGTGGCAGGCCATCGCCAGTTCCATGCCACCGCCCAGTGCGTATCCGTTCACCATTGCGATGACCGGCTTGGGCAGGGTTTCGATGCGGCGCATGAGTTTCTGGCCCAGCAGGGAGAACTCGCGGCCCTCGATCGCGGTCAGGCCGTTCATCTCGGCGATGTCGGCGCCGGCGACGAAGGCCTTGGCGCCGCTGCCGGTCAGCACCACCACGCGCACGCCCGGATCGGCCGCCGCCGCTGAAAAGGCGGCGTCCAGCGCCTCCAGCGTCTGCCGGTTCAGGGCGTTCAGCTTTTCCGGGCGGTCGACGGTGATGGTGCGGACGCCATCGGCGTCGCGGCTGAGGACGGGGCTGGCCGTCATGCAGGGCTCCTGTGTGAAGGTGGGGAGGCCGGGAACTTGTGGCCCGACCACCGGTCCGAAGGCCTTGCCCGCTGTGTGGCGGGCCGCCTGTGCGGCCGCTATCCTAGCGCGTCCGATACTGCCGGGACCCCGTCCCGGCGCCACCCTTCCGGAGAAGATCTAGATGAAGTTGCGTCCGATCGCTGTCGCCGTTGCCGCCCTGGCCCTGGCTGGCAGTGCCCTCGCCCAGGACACCACGTCCGAGAAGGGCAAGCTGAGCTACTACTTCGGCTACGACTACGGCAACAACCTGGCCGAACTGCAGGATCGCGGCGAGCAGCTCGACGTGAACTCCGTGGTCAAGGGCCTGCAGGATGCGCTGGCGAAGAAGCAGCCGGCCATCACCGCCGAGCAACTCAAGCCGGCGCTGGAAGCGTTCCAGAAGCGCGAGCAGGCCCGTGCCCAGCAGGCCAAGGCCCAGTACGACAAGGTCGCCGCCGAGAACAAGACCAAGTCCGACCAGTTCATCGCCGGCTTCAAGAGCCAGGCCGGCGTCAAGACCCTGCCCAGCGGCGTCGCCTACAAGGTGATCGAGGCCGGCAGCGGCGCCAAGCCGACCCAGGCCAGCACCGTCGCCCTGCAGGTCGCCGGTCCGTTCCCGTTCGGCCAGCGCCCGGAGCAGGCGCGCCCGGCGCAGGACATCCCGAGCATCAAGGTCAGCGAGGTCGAGATGGCCGCGATGCGCGAGGTGCTGCTGCAGATGCCGACCGGCGCCAAGTGGGAAGTGGCGCTGCCGCCGGACAAGGCCTACGGCGCCGACCCGCGCACCCCGTTCCCGCCGAACGTGGCCGTGGTGTTCGAGATCAAGCTGGTCTCGGTCAAGTAAGCCACCGATCCAGCCTTGTCCCGACTGCGCCGGCCCAGTGGCCGGCGCAGTCGTTTCTGCCGGGCGCGTTCCGCGCTAGGCTTGCCCGAACCATGTGCGTGCGTCCGTGCTTCCGTCCGACTTCCCACCCATCCAGATCGACAGGCCGTCGCCGGCCAGTCCGTGCGTGCGGATCTGCCGCATCGGCGAGGACGGGCTGTGCGGCGGCTGCCTGCGCACCGGCGAGGAGATCGCCGCGTGGTCGCGCATGCACGATGGCGAGCGGCGCCTGCTGATGGACGAGGTGCTTCCCGGGCGCGGCCGCGAACGCCATCCGTTCGTCGAACGCCTGCCGCTGCGCGAGCGCCTGCGCACCGCGCTGTATCCGCTGCGCCATCCGCCGGCCGGCGACGGCTGGAACCGCCGCGAACTGGACGACCTGCTGCCGCCGGCGTCCGCGCTGGCCGAGGCCGCGGTGCTGGTCGGGCTGGTGCCGCGCGAGGACCGCGGCACCCAGGTGCTGCTCACCCGGCGCACCGACGCCCTGCGCCACCACGGCGGCCAGGTGAGTTTTCCCGGCGGTCGCGTCGAACCGGACGACGCCGGCGTGCTCGGCGCGGCGCTGCGCGAGAGCCAGGAGGAGATCGCGCTGGAGCCCAGGCAGGTGGTGCCGCTGGGCTACCTTGATCCGTTCCTGACCATCAGCGGTTTCCGGGTTACCCCGGTGGTCGCCGCGGTGGACCCGGACTACGTCGCGCGTCCGCATCCGGACGAGGTGGCGGAGGTGTTCGAGGTGCCGTTCGATTACCTGATGGCGTCCTCGCACCTGCGCCAGGTGGAGATGGAATACAGCGGCCGCCGGCGCAGCGTGCTCGAGTACGACTGGCCGAACCAGCGCATCTGGGGCGCGACGGCGGCGATCCTGTACAACCTGCGGCGACGGCTGGAGGAAAGCGCATGAGCGGGAGCACGCCCGGTCCCTGGCGGACCCTCGTGGCGGTGGAGCAGCTGGCCGCGGCGCTTGGCGATCCGCAGCTGCGCCTGGTCGATGCACGTGCGGTGCTGACCGACCCGGCCGCAGGCCGCGCCGCGTGGGAAGCCTCGCACCTGCCCGGCGCGGTGCACGCCGACCTCGACAAGGATCTTTCCGACCACTCGGTGGTCGGCCAGGGCCGCCACCCGCTGCCCGATGCCGGGGATCTCGCGAAGCGCGTGGGCGGGTGGGGCATCGGCCCGGAGCACCAGGTGGTGGTCTACGACGCCGGCGACGGCAGCATGGCCGCGGCGCGCTGCTGGTGGCTGCTGAAGCTGCTGGGCCATGCCGACGTGGCGGTGCTCGATGGCGGTTTCGCGGCTTGGCAGGCCGCCGGCCTGCCGGTGGCGACCGATGCCGCCGCGCTCACGCCATTGCCGCCGTATCCGTCCGTCGGCTTCGACCGCTCGCGGATCGCCCGTGCCGAGGACGTGCTGGCGCGCCTGGGCGAGGAGCCGGGCTGGCTGCTCGATGCGCGCGGCGGCGAACGTTTCCGTGGCGAAATCGAGCCGATCGATCCGGTCGCCGGCCACGTGCCCGGCGCGCTCAACCGTCCGTTCGCGCTGAGCCTGCGCGATGGCCGCTTCCGTCCCGCCGCGGAGCTGCGCGCGGAACTGGAACCGCTGCTGCACGGGCGCGCGCCGGACGAGGCGATGCTGATGTGCGGCTCCGGCGTGACCGCCTGCCACCTGCTGCTGGCGATGGAGCACGCCGGCCTGCCCGGGGCGAAGGTCTACGCCGGTTCCTGGAGCGGCTGGATCGCCGATCCCTCGCGCCCGGTGGCGACCGGCGCCTGAGCGCCGTCCAGCGGAAGGGACGTGGCGTCCCTCCCATGCGTCGTCGCCGCGATGCGCCGGTGCAGGGTGGCTTGCGGCAGGTTTAACTCTTGCCGAGCCGGGCCAGCAGCGCGCGCAGGCCGGCCTGGGTGTCCGGCTCGTACCAGTCGTCGGCGAAGCGGTCCAGGTGCAGGTTCTCCGGCGCCAGCGCCTGCACCAGGTCGGCGCGGGCCAGGGCGCGGGTCTGCAGCATCGGCGCGCGCGGCAGGCGCAGCAGCGGTTCCAGCCAGGCGATCGCGCGCGGCACCACCTGTTCGTCCTCGACCAGCTCGTCGACCAGGCCGATGCGCAGCGCTTCCTCGTCCGGGACCATGGCGCCGGCGACCAGCAGGCGTTCGGCGCGGTGCTGGCCGACCACCCGGCGCATCAGCTGCTGCGCGCCATCGGGCACGTGCAGGCCGACCTGGGTCTCGTTCATGCCGATCGCGTAGGGCTTGGCCGGATCCGGCGAACGCGCCATCACCCGGTAATCGCAGCACAGCGACAGCACGCAGCCGCCGGCCGGCGCGTGGCCGGTGATCGCCGCCACCACCGGGATGCGCAGCCCGGCCAGCGCGCGGGCCGCGCCGAAGAACGCGCCCCAGGCCGCGCGCAGGGCGTGGCGGTCCTCGCCCAGCGACATCAGGTGCGGCACGTCGAGGCCGGCCGAGAAGATGCCCTGCGCACCGGACAGCACCACCGCGTCCATGTCCCCGGCCACGGCGGCGTCCAGCGCCGCGATCAGCGCGCGGCACAGCGCCGGGTCGAGCGCGTTCACCGGCGGGCGGGCCAGGCGCAGTTCGCGGATGCGGCCATGGTCGAAGGTCTGGACGTAGGTCATCGGGTGGTCGGGAGGAAGTCGTGGAAGCGGCTATGATAGGGGCATGCTTACCCGTACGTTCCTGCTGGCCCTGGCCCTGCTGCCGTTCGGCCAACCTGCGGCGCAAGCCGCCCCCCCGGCGCCTGCCGCGTCCTGCGTGAGCGTGGAGGACGGCTGGATCCGCCTTCCGCCCGCGCCCCGTCCCATGCTTGCCGGCTTCGGCCGCATCAGGAACGACTGCCGCGACACGCAGGCCGTGGTCGCCGTGCGCAGCCCGCGTTTCGGCGAGGTGTCGCTGCACGAGACCACCGTGGTCGACGGCGTCAGCCGCATGCGCGAACTGCAGCGGCTGCCGCTGGCGCCGGGCGCCGAAGCGGCGCTGCGGCCGGGCGGCCTGCACCTGATGCTGATGCGGCCGGATGCGGCCGCGTTCGCCGAAGGCGAGCGCGTGCCGCTGGTGCTGGTGCTCGAAGACGGCGCCGAAGTGCCGGCCACCTTCGTCGTGCGCCCGGCGGCGCCGCCACGCGGCGACTGACGCAGGCCCGACGCGCGGCGCCGGACGCCGTGCGGCACCCGGTTCGATGACGGCGCGCTGCCGGAACGGCAAGCCCGGCGGCGCAGGCGCGGAATGGAGGAGGCATGAACGTGGCGAGTGAAGGCGGCGGCCAGCCGCGATCGATCCTGCTGGCGAGCGACCTGGACGCGCGCAGCGACCGCGCGCTGGACCGCGCCGTGCAGCTGGCGCAGGCCTGGGGCGCGCGCCTGGTCGTGGCCAACGTGGTCGAGGAGCGGGCGATCGAAGCCCATGCCATCGTGGTGCGCGATCCGCCGTCGTGGTACCGCGGCACCGATCCCGTCCACCTCGCCGAGAAGCACCTGCTGGAGGCCGCCTCCGCGCGCGGCGTGCAGGTCAAGCTGCGGGTCGAGCGCGGCGACCAGGTCGCCGACCGCCTGCTCGAGGTCGCCCGCGAGGAAGGCTGCGACCTGGTGGTGACCGGCGTGGCGCGGCAGGAGTGGCTGGGCCGGATGATCCTCGGCTCCACCGTCGACCAGCTGGCGCGCCGTTCGCCGCTGCCGGTGCTGGTGGTCCGCAATCGCGCGCACGCGCCGTACCGGCGCATGGTGGTGGCCAGCGACTGGTCGCCGTCGTCGGAGAACGCCTTCCGCACCGCCACGACCCTGTTCCCGGAGGCGGCGATCAGCGTCCTGCACGGTTACGACGTGCCGATGGCGGGGCTGATGGATACCGGCCGCGACGACATGCTGGCCATGGCCCGCAAGGACGCGCTGGCCGAGGGCCAGGCCTTCGTCGAACGCTGCCGCCCGCCGGGCGGGGCCAGCTCGGTCAGCCTGGTGGTGGAGCGCGGCGATCCGGCGCTGCTGATGCGCCTGTACGCCGAGCAGTTCCCGGTGGACCTGGCGGTGGTCGCCTCGCACGGCCGCAGCGCCGTGTTCGACGCGCTGCTGGGCAGCGTGGCCCGGCGCCTGGTCGAGGATTCGCCGGTCGACACCCTGATCGTGCGCGATCCGCGCGCGGCCGCGCGCACCGGCTGAAGCGCCGGGAAGCCGGCCGTCCGCGGGAGCAGGGCACGGCCAAGGCATGGACCCGGCAATGCCGCGGATGACGCCGAGTCGGAAGTGCCATGCGGCGAACGCAGGATCTGATCGCGGCTATCCGGAGGATGGTTCTCGGCCAGACAGGCCGCCCGGCGCGGAACGTCCCCTCGCTCGAGCACGAGAGGTGATGGCCATCGTGCGGTGCGGATGGCGCTTGCCCGCCTGGGGCGACCAGGCCAGGCGGCGCGCCTGCACCGTGATGGAGGCGCTTCTGCACAGGTGGGCGGGGCAGTCCGCGTCGCCCGGCGTCCCGGCGCGAAGGCGGGGACTCAGGTCGACGCGGCGCGGATCGGTTCCGGCAGCGGGGCGCTCTTGCCGGTCTGGGTGTCCATCCACACGACCACGACGTTGCCGTCGGAATACAGCACGCTGTCGTCGGCCTGGTCGACGATGCGATGGCCGATGGTGACGCTGCTGGAGCCGAGGCGGTCGACGTACAGCTCGACGATCACGTCGTGCGGCCAGGTCAGCGGACGGCGGTAGTTGATGTTGTTGGCGGCCACCACCGGGGCGACGCGGTCGCGCATCGACACGCCCGGCACGGTAAGCAGCCAGCGCACGCGCGCTTCTTCCAGGTAGGCGACGTACTTGGCGTTGTTGACGTGGCCCATGCTGTCCATGTCGCGCCAGCGGACGCTGATCGGGATGCGCGCGAGCAGCTTGCGCGTCTCGCCGTTGGCGGGGGTATCGGTCATGCGGATGCCTTCTTGTTCCTGTTGTTCTTGCGTGGCGGCAGCACCTGCGGGCGCGGCGTGGCCGCGGGCTTGGTGCCCTTGGCGGTGGTCGACGGCAGCAGCTTCGCGAGGAAGCGGCCGGTGTGCGAGGCCGGGTTGGCGGCGATCTCCTCCGGCGTGCCGGTGGCGATGATCTGGCCGCCGCGGTGGCCGCCCTCCGGGCCCAGGTCCACGACCCAGTCGGCGGTCTTGATCACGTCGAGGTTGTGCTCGATCACCACGATCGTGTTGCCCTCGTCGCGCAGGCGGTGCAGCACGCCGAGCAGGTGCTCGATGTCGTGGAAATGCAGGCCGGTGGTCGGCTCGTCGAGGATGTACAGGGTGCGGCCGGTATCGCGGCGCGACAGTTCCTTGGACAGCTTCACCCGCTGTGCCTCGCCGCCGGAAAGGGTGGTCGCGCTCTGGCCCAGTTTGACGTAGCTCAGGCCGACGTCGACCAGGGTCTCGAGCTTGCGCGCGATCGCCGGCACCGGCTCGAACAGCTTCAGCGCGTCCTCGACGGTCATCTCCAGCACGTCGTGGATGCTGTGGCCCTTGTACAGGATGTCCAGGGTCTCGCGGTTGTAGCGCTTGCCGCCGCAGACGTCGCAGGGGACGTACACATCCGGCAGGAAGTGCATCTCGACCTTGATCAGGCCGTCGCCCTGGCAGGCCTCGCAGCGGCCGCCGCGCACGTTGAAGCTGAAGCGGCCCGGTGAATAGCCGCGCGCGCGCGCTTCCGGCACCTGCGCGAACAGCTCGCGCAGCGGGGTGAACAGGCCGGTGTAGGTGGCCGGGTTCGAACGCGGAGTGCGGCCGATCGGCGACTGGTCGATGTCCACGACCTTGTCGAACAGGTCCAGGCCCTCGATCTCGCGGTACGGCGCCACCGGGTGCGAGGCGCCGTTGATCTCGTTGGCGGCCAGAGCGAACAGGGTGTCGTTGACCAGGGTCGACTTGCCCGAGCCGGATACGCCGGTGACGCAGGTCAGCAGCCCGGCCGGGATGTCCAGGTCCACGTCCTTGAGGTTGTTGCCGCTGGCCCCGCGCAGGTGCAGGGTCATCTTCGGGTTGGGCTTGTGCCGCCTGGCCGGCACCTCGATCCTGCGCTTGCCGGACAGGTACTGGCCGGTGATCGAGCGCGGCGACTTGAGGATGTCCTGCAGGCTGCCTTCGCCGACGATCTCGCCGCCGTGCACGCCGGCGCCGGGGCCGATGTCGAGGATGTGGTCGGCCGAGCGGATCGCGTCCTCGTCGTGCTCGACCACGATCACGGTGTTGCCGAGGTCGCGCAGGCGGGTGAGGGTGCCGAGCAGGCGTTCGTTGTCGCGCTGGTGCAGGCCGATGGACGGCTCGTCGAGCACGTACATCACCCCGACCAGGCCGGCGCCGATCTGGCTGGCCAGGCGGATGCGCTGGGCCTCGCCGCCGGACAGGGTATCGGCCTTGCGCTCGAGCGTCAGGTAGTCCAGGCCCACGTCGACCAGGAAGCCCAGCCGCTCGTTGATCTCCTTGACGATCTTGGTGGCGATCTCGCCGCGCCAGCCGGTCAGCTTGAGGCTGCTGAAGAACGCCAGCGCCTCGTCGATCGGCAGCACCACCAGCGAGGGCAGGGCGCGGTCGGCGACGAAGACGTTGCGCGCGGCGCGGTTCAGGCGCGCGCCGCCGCAGTCGGGGCACGGGCGCTCGCTGATGTACTTGGCCAGTTCCTCGCGCACCGCCGGCGACTCGGTTTCCTTGTAGCGGCGTTCGAGGTTGTTGATGATCCCCTCGAAGCGGTGCTTGCGCTGGGTGCGGCCGCCGCTCTCGGTGAGGTAGGTGAAGGTGATCAGGTCGTCGCCGCTGCCGTACAGCACCGCCTGGCGCGCGTCCTCGGGCAGGTTCTGCCAGGGCGTGTCCACGTCGAAGCGGTAGTGGCGGGCCAGCGAGTTGACCAGCTGGAAGTAGTAGGCGTTGCGGCGGTCCCAGCCGCGCACGGCGCCGGCGGCCAGCGACAGCTCCGGGTGCGCGACCACGCGCGCCGGGTCGAAGAACTCGGCCACGCCCAGGCCGTCGCAGGACGGGCAGGCGCCCATCGGCGCGTTGAACGAGAACAGGCGCGGCTCCAGGTCCGGCAGCGAGTAGTCGCAGACCGGGCAGGAGTACTTGGAGGAGAACAGCTGCGCCGGCGCCGCCGGATCGTCCAGCGACATGACCATGACCATGCCGTCGCCGAGCTTGAGCGCGGTCTCGAAGGATTCGGCCAGGCGCTGCTTGATGTCCTCGCGCGGGCGGAAGCGGTCGATCACCGCCTCGATGGTGTGCTTCTGGCGCAGCGCCAGCGGCGGCACCGCGTCGATCTCGTGCAGCTCGCCGTTGACCCGCACGCGCACGTAGCCCTGCGCGCGCAGCTGCTCGAACACCTGGGCATGCTCGCCCTTGCGCTCGCGCACCACCGGCGCCAGCAGCATCCAGCGCTGCTCCGGGTCCAGCGCCAGCACCTGGTCGACCATCTGGCCGACGGTCTGGGCTTCCAGCGGGTAGCCGTGGTCCGGGCAGCGCGGGATGCCGACGCGGGCGTAGAGCAGGCGCAGGTAGTCGTAGATCTCGGTGATCGTGCCGACGGTCGAGCGCGGGTTGTGCGAGGTCGACTTCTGCTCGATCGAGATGGCCGGGGACAGGCCGTCGATGTGGTCGACGTCCGGCTTCTCCATCACGCTGAGGAACTGCCGCGCGTAGGCCGACAGCGACTCGACGTAGCGGCGCTGGCCTTCGGCGTAGATGGTGTCGAACGCCAGCGACGACTTGCCGGATCCCGACAGGCCCGTGATCACGATCAGCTTGTCGCGCGGGAGGTCGAGATCGATGTTCTTGAGGTTGTGGGTACGGGCGCCGCGGATGCGGATCGTGTCCATCGCCATCGGGCAGGGGTCCGTTGTGGCTGGGGGGAGAGGCCGCGCAGGACGACCAATCGATCAGCCTACCGGGCTGCCGATTTGGGGGCAATTGCCCGGATTGCCAGCCCGCGGTGACGTGGATTCAGCCTGCCGTGGATGAACGCATTCCGTAGCCCGACGCCAGCGCTGCCATCGCCTTCAGGCCCAGGCACCACTCAGCCGCAGGCGCTGCCCTCGGCAACCAGCGCCTTCGGTTGCCGCCGCGCCAGCGCCAGGCTCCACAGGGCCACCGCGAATGCCGATGCCGGCACCAGCGCGCCGACCCAGGGCAGGGCGCCCAGGCCGCCGCCATGCGAGATCACCGCACCGCCCAGCCACGCACCCAGTGCGTTGCCGAGGTTGAATGCGCCGATGTTCAGGCTCGACGCCAGGCTCGGCGCGTCGCCGGCCTGGCGCAGCACCCACAGCTGCAGCGGGGCGACGGTGGCGAAGGCGGCCGCGCCCAGCACACCGGTGGCCAGCACCATCGCCCACGGCTGCGCCAGGACCAGGCCCATTGCCGCCATCACCAGGGCCAGGGTGGCCAGCGTCCACAGCAGCGCCGGTTCCAGGCGGCGGTCGGCCAGTCGCCCGCCCAGCAGGTTGCCGACGATCATGCCCACGCCGAAGACCAGCAGGATCGGCGAGACCGCCGCATCGGCGAAGCCTGTCACCTGGGTCAGGATCGGCTGGATGAAGGTGTAGACGGTGAACATGCCACCGAAGCCCAGCACGGTCATCAGCAGGCCCAGCAGCACCTGCGGCCGCCCCAGTACGCGGAACTCGTCGCGAAACGCCGGTGCCGCTCGCTCGCCGCGCTCGGCAGGCACCAGCGTGGCGATCACCACCGTCGCCACCACGCCAATGGCTGCCACCGCCCAGAACGTGGCGCGCCAGCCGGCCTGCAGGCCCAGCCACGCGCCGGCCGGCACGCCCAGCAGGGTCGCCACGGTCAGGCCGGTGAACATGATCGAGATTGCCGAGGCCTTGCGATCCTCGCCCACCAGGCCGGTGGCGACCACCGCGCCGACACCGAAGAAGGTGCCGTGCGCCAGCGAGGTGATCACCCGGGCGATCATCAGCGTGGTGTAGTTCGGCGCCAGCGCGCAGGCCAGGTTGCCCAGGGTGAACACCACCATCAGCGCGACCAGCACAGTCTTGCGCGGCAGCCGGCCGGTGGCCGCGGTCAGCAGCGGCGCGCCGAAGAACACGCCCAGCGCGTAGCCGGAGATCAGCAGTCCGGCCGCGGCGATGGTGACCTGCAGGTCGGCGGCGACCTGCATCAGCAGGCCCATGATCACGAACTCGGTGGTGCCGATGCCGAACGCGCCGGCGGTCAGGGCGTACAGCGCGACCGGCATGGGCGATCGTCGGGAGGCAGGGAGGGACATGGCGGCGGGGGTGTTGGCGAAGACGGGGCGACAGCCTGGGCCTTTCGCACACTTCGAAAAACAGCGAACATCACCAAGCACTATCAATGGAATCGTGATAATGGACCGTGTCGGCGACCTTGCCCTGTTCCTGCGCGTGCTCGACCTGGGGTCGATCACCGCCGCCGCGCACAGCCTGGACCTGTCGGTGGCGGTGGCCAGCCAGCGGCTGAAGCGGCTGGAAAAGGAACTGGGCGTGCGCCTGCTGCACCGGACCACCCGGCGCCTGCATCCGACTCCCGAAGGCCTGGCCCTGGCCGAGCGCGGCCGGGTGCTGGTCGAGGAACTGGAATCCCTGGGTGCCGGCCTGCGCGAAACGGCGCAGGACGTGGCCGGCACGCTGCGGGTCACCGCCTCGGCCTCGTTCGGGCGCCAGTACATTGCCCCGCTGCTGCCTGAGTTTCTTGGCCGCCATCCGCGCCTGCGGGTCAGCCTGGACCTGGACGACCGCTACATGGACCTGGTTGGCGCCGGCTTCGACCTGGCGATCCGGATCGGCGCGCTGGCCGATTCGGGGCTGGTGTCGCGCCAGCTGGTGGCCAACCACCGCGTGCTCTGTGCCTCGCCTGACTACCTCGAACGTCGGGGCGTGCCCCAGGTCCCTGCTGATCTGGCCGGCCACGACTGCATACTGCTGACCGGCCGCGACGGCCGCCAGGACGTGTGGACCTTGCGGCAGCCCGACGGGTCGCCGGTCTCGGTGCGGGTGTCCGGCCGCTTCGAGAGCAACTACGGCGATGCCCTGCGCGAGGCGGTGCTGGGCGGGCTGGGGATCGCCCTGCACTCGACCTGGCACGTGCACGAGGACCTGCGCCTGGGGCGGCTGGTGCCGGTCCTGTCCGGTTTCCCGCTCCCGCCCAGCGGAATCCATGCGGTCATGCCGGGAAGGCGTATGGTTCTGCCCCGGGTCCGGGCCTTCGTGGACTTCCTGGCCGGGCAGTTCGACCCGCCGCCGTGGCAGGCCGCTGCCGGATGAACGGTCGGACCGGTCGGTTGCGCGTAACCGGCTGAAATCCCTATAATCCCGCTTCTGACCGCCCTCGATGGCGTCAGCGACCACAATAACTACAGAGGAATGCCTGGTCATGTACGCAGTTCTGGTTACCGGCGGTAAGCAATACCGCGTGGCGCAGGGCGAAACGCTCCGCGTCGAGAAGCTCGAGGCCGAAGCCGGCTCCGAGATCAAGTTCGACAACATCCTGCTGCTGGGCGACAGCGACGGGATCAAGGTCGGTGACGCGCTCAATGGCGCCAGCGTGACCGCCAAGGTCGTCGGCCACGGCCGCGCCGACAAGGTCCGCATCATCAAGTTCCGCCGCCGCAAGCACCACATGAAGCGGCAGGGCCACCGCCAGCACTACACCGAAATCGAAATCACCGGCATCGCCGGCTAATCAGTAAGGAGAATCCGTCATGGCACACAAAAAGGGCGTAGGCTCCTCGCGCAACGGCCGCGATTCCAACCCGAAGTACCTGGGCGTCAAGATCTTCGGCGGCCAGGCCGTCGAGGCCGGCAACATCATCGTCCGCCAGCGCGGCACCCAGTTCCATCCGGGCGCCGGCGTCGGCCTGGGCCGCGACCACACCCTGTTCGCGCTGGTCGACGGCAAGGTCGAGTTCTCGACCAAGGGTCCGGCCAAGCGCCGCACCGTCAGCGTCGTCGCCGAGGTCTGATCGCGCGCCGCGCCCGCGGGCGTGGCCGGATCGACGCGAAAGCCCCGCTCCGGCGGGGCTTTCCGTTTCCGGCATCCACAATTTCCTCGGCCGGTGCGGCCTCGCCGCGCCGGCGCGCCGGTAGACTGTGCCGGCGCCGCATTCCCCCATTCCAGGTCCTGTACCCCATGAAGCTCGTCGACGAGGCTGAAATCGAGGTGATCGCCGGCAACGGCGGCAACGGCTGCGTCGGTTTCCGCCGCGAGAAGTTCATTCCGCTGGGCGGGCCGGACGGCGGCGACGGCGGCAACGGCGGCAGCGTCTGGCTGGTGGCCGACGAGAACCTCAACACCCTGGTGGATTTCCGCCACGAGCGGATCTTCCGCGCCCAGCGCGGCGAGAACGGCATGGGCCGGCAGATGTACGGCAAGGGCGGCGAGGACCGGATCATCACGGTGCCGGTCGGCACGGTGGTGACCAACGTCGAGACCGCCGAGGTCATCGGCGACCTGACCCGGCACGGCGACCGCCTGCTGGTGGCCCGCGGCGGCAAGGGCGGGCTGGGCAACATGCACTTCAAGAGCTCGGTCAACCGCGCGCCGCGCCAGGCCACCCCGGGCGAGCCGGGCGAGCACCGCACCCTGCGGCTGGAGCTGAAGCTGCTGGCCGACGTCGGCCTGCTCGGCTTCCCCAACGCCGGCAAGAGCACCTTCATCCGCGCCGTCTCGGCGGCCACGCCGAAGGTGGCGGACTACCCGTTCACCACGCTGTATCCGAACCTGGGCGTGGTCAGCGTCGAGGCGCACCGCAGCTTCGTCATCGCCGACATCCCCGGCCTGATCGAGGGCGCGGCCGATGGCGCCGGCCTGGGCGCGCAGTTCCTGCGCCACCTTCAGCGCACCCGCCTGCTGCTGCACCTGGTCGACATCTCGCCGATGGAGGGCGGGGTGGAGGGCGTCAGCCCGGTCGAGCAGGTGCGCGCGATCGAGCGCGAGCTGGGCAAGCACGACCCCGGACTGCTGGCCAAGCCGCGCTGGCTGGTGCTGAACAAGGCCGACCTGATGTTCGAGGACGAGGCCAGGGCGGCGGCCGGACAGATCGTGGCCGAGTTGGGCTGGGAGCAGCCCTGGTTCCTGGTCTCGGCGCTGGGCCGCGAGGGCACCTGGCCGATCATGCTCGAGGTGATGACCTTCCTGGACCGGCTGCGCATGGCCGAGGCGGAAGCGGAAGACGATGCCGCGCGCTGAGGGGGTGCGGCAGACGGCAAAAAACCCGGCCGGGGCCGGGTTTTTCATTGCGCGCCTGGCGTGCGGCCGGGCGGCAGGGGTGGCGCGGGTGGCGAAGCCCGCGCCGGCAGCCGGATCAGGCGGCCTTGAGCGCCTTGATGCGGGCGTTCAGGCGGGCCTTGTGGCGGGCAGCCTTGTTCTTGTGGATCAGGCCGCGGGCGCTGAAACGGTCCAGGATCGGCTGGGCGGTGGCGAAGGCCGCCTCGGCGCCTGCGGCGTCGTTGGCGTCCAGGGCCTTGAGGACCTTCTTGACGGCGGTACGGAGCTGCGAACGCTGGGCGGCGTTGCGCGCATTGCGCACGACGGTCTGCTTGGCGCGCTTTTTGGCGGACTTGATGTTGGCCACGGCAGTGGATTCCTGGAAAACGGGTGCGAAAACAGAATGGTGGAGTACAGCGAACGCGAAATTATGGCGGATTCAAGTACTTGGGTCAACAGGCCCCGGGCGGCCCGCGCCGGGCGGCCGGAGGCTTCCCGATGAGCGGTCCGCGGCTGCTGCGCTCGACCGCGGTGTTCAGCGCGATGACCCTGCTGTCGCGCATCGCCGGTTTCGCCCGGGACATGCTGCAGGCCACCCTGTTCGGCACCGGCGGGGCGATGAGCGCCTTCATCGTCGCCTACCGCATCCCGAACTACCTGCGCCGGGTGTTCGCCGAGGGCTCGATGGCGATGGCCTTCGTGCCGGTGCTCAACGAGATCAAGGAGCGTGGCGACAAGGCGGCGCTGAAGTCCTTCATCGACCACATGGCCGGCGCGCTGTGCGCGGTGGTGATGGTGGTCTGCGCCGCCGGCATGCTGGCCGCGCCGCTGATCGCGCGGCTGTTCGCGCCGGGCTGGGCCGAGGAGCCGGAGCTGCTGGCGCAGACCGCGCAGATGCTGCGGATCACCTTCCCGTACCTGCTGTTCATCTCGATGATGTCGCTGGCCGCGTCGGTGCTCAACAGCGCCGGCCGTTTCGGCCTGCCGGCGTTCACCCCGGTCCTGCACAACCTGACCATGATCGCGGCGATGCTGTGGCTGGCGCCGCGCTTCGACGTGCCGCCGCGCGGCCTGGCCTGGGGCGTGCTGGTGGCCGGCGCGCTGCAGCTGGTCCTGCTGTGGGGGGCGCTGGGGCGGATGGGGCTGCGCCCGCGGCTGCGGCCGGGGTTCTCGCACCCTGACGTGCGCAAGGTGGCCAGGCTGATGCTGCCGACCCTGTTCTCGTCCTCGGTGGCGCAGGTGAACCTGATCGTCGGCACCGTGTTCGCCTCGCTGCTGGCGGCCGGCAGCGTCGACTGGCTGTACTACTCCGACCGCCTGGTCGAGTTCCCGCTGGGCCTGTTCGGGGTGGCGCTGGGCACGGTGATCCTGCCGCACCTGTCGCGCCGGCACGCGGCCGACGACGCCGAGGGCTACAACGCCTCGCTGGACTGGGGCCTGCGCATGGCCATGCTCGCCGGCATCCCGGCCGGCCTGGGCCTGCTGCTGCTGGCCGAGCCGATCACCGCCACGGTCTACAACTACGGCCACTTCACCGCCTTCGACACGCGCATGGCCGCGTACAGCCTGTCGGCGATGAGCCTGGGCGTGCCGGCCTTCATGCTCAGCAAGGTGCTGGCGCCGGCGTTCTTCTCGCGGCAGGACACGCGCACGCCGATGCGCGCGGCGATCTGGACGGTGGTGGCCAACGTGGTGCTGACGGTGGCCATCGTCACCCCGCTGTGGCGCGCTGGCACCCAGGGCGGCCACGCGGGCATCGCCCTGGCCACCGCGCTGGCCGGCATCGTCAACGCGGCGATCCTCTGGCACGTGCTGCGCAAGTCCGGCCTGTACCGGCCGCAGCCGGGCTGGGGTGGGTTCACCCTGCGCATGGGCGCGGCCTGCGTGGCGATGGCGGCGGTGGTGCTGGCCGCCCGGGCCTGGATCGGCGACTGGACCGCCATCGACGGCGCGACGCAGCGCGTTGCCTGGTTGCTGGTGGCGATCGCCGCGGGTGCGGCCGCCTACGGCCTGGTGCTGCTGGCCCTGGGCTTGCGCCTGCGCCACCTGCGGCACTGACCGTTCCCCGTCCGTGGGCGGCGAAAACCGCCCCGCCAGGCCGCCGCAAGCCCCATGCCGGCTATACTTCGGCGTTCGGCCCCGGCCGGCGCCCGCGCGCCGCCGCGGGGCTGTCCCTCCGGTCATGACGAGATAGATGAGCAGGCTGTTCCGTGACGTCGATGGCGGGTCGTTGTGCCCGCGCGGCAGCGTGGTCTGCATCGGCGCCTTCGACGGCCTCCACCTGGGCCACCGGGCGCTGCTGCGGCACGCCGTGGCGCGGGCGCGGGCGCTGGGCGTGGATGCGGTCGCCCTCAGTTTCGAGCCGCTGCCGCGCGAGTACTTCGGCCGCGGCAACCCGCCGCCGCGCCTGACCCTGCCGCGCGACCGGATCCAGCTGCTGCTGGGCGAGGGCCTGGACCGCCTGGGCCTGCTGCGCTTCAACGCCGCGCTGGCGGCGATGCCGGCCGGGGAGTTCGTGCGCCGCGTGCTGGCAGGCCGGCTGGGCGCGCGCGAGGTCTGGATCGGCCCGGAATTCCGCTTCGGCAACCGCCGTGGCGGCGACCTGGCCCTGCTGCAGGCGATGGGCGCCGAACTGGGCTTCACCGCCGGCGAGATCGCCCCGGTCGAGGCCGGTGGCGAGCGCGTCTCCAGCACCCGCATCCGCGAGGCCCTGGTCGCCGGGCGCTTCGACGAGGTCGCCGCGCTGCTGGGCCGTCCCTACGCCATCGGCGGGCGGGTGGTACGCGGCCGCCAGCTCGGCCGCACCCTCGGCTTCCCCACCGCCAACCTGCGTTTCCCGAAGACCCCGGCGCTGGCCGGGATCTACGCCACCCTGGTCCATGGCCTGGAGGAAGCCGGCGGCCGGCCGTGGCCGTCGGTGTCCAGCTTCGGCACCCGCCCCACCGTGGACGGGGTGGAGCCGCTGCTGGAGGCCCACCTGTTCGATTTCAGCGGCGACCTCTACGGGCGCCACCTGCGGGTCGAGTTCGTCGCCAAGCTGCGCGACGAGGAGAAGTTCCCCGACCTGCCGGCGCTGACCGCCCAGATGCACCGCGACGCGGCCGAGGCCCGTCGCATACTCGCCGCCACCACGGCGGAAGTCCCGCAACCCCATCTCGAAGCCGCTGCGCAACGGTAGACCCGTGACCCAAGACTACAAAGCCACCCTGCACCTGCCCGCCACGGATTTCCCGATGCGCGGCGACCTGCCCAAGCGCGAGCCGCAGACGCTCGAGCGCTGGGAGAAGGAAGGCCTGTACGCCCAGCTGCGCGCGCACGCCAGGGGCCGGCCGCTGTTCGTCCTGCACGACGGCCCGCCGTACGCCAACGGCGCGATCCACCTGGGCCACGCGGTCAACAAGATCCTCAAGGACATCATCGTCAAGTCGAAGTACATGGCCGGCTTCGACGCGCCGTACATCCCGGGCTGGGACTGCCACGGCCTGCCGATCGAGATCGCGATCGAGAAGAAGTACGGCAAGGTCGGGGTGAAGCTCGACGCCACCGAATTCCGGCAGAAGTGCCGCGAGTACGCCGAATCGCAGATCGAGATCCAGCGCAAGGACTTCAAGCGCCTGGGCGTGATCGGCGACTGGGACAACCCGTACAAGACGCTGAATTTCCGCTTCGAGGCCGACGAGATCCGCGCGCTGGCGAAGATCGTCGACAACGGCCACCTGACCCGCGGCGTCAAGCCCGTCCACTGGTGCTTCGACTGCGGCTCGGCGCTGGCCGAGGCCGAGATCGAGTACCAGGACAAGGTCTCCCCGGCGGTCGACGTGGCCTACACCGCGCGCGACGGCCAGGCCGTGGCGCGTGCTTTCGGCGTCGAGTTGCCGGAAGGCGTCGAGGTCGCGGTGCCGATCTGGACCACCACGCCGTGGACGCTGCCGGCATCGCTGGCCATCTCGGTGGGCCCGGAGCTGGAATACGCGCTGGTCGAAGGCCCGGCCCACGATGGCCGCCGCCGCTGGCTGGTGCTGGCCGACGCGCTGGCCGAGCGCGCGCTGGCGCGCTACGGCGTGGCCGGCGTCACCGTGCACGGCCGCGCCGCCGGCGTCACGCTGGAGCACCTGCAGTTCGCCCATCCGTTCTACGACGAACGCGACATCCCGATCATCCTCGGCGGCCACGTGTCGGCCGACGACGGTACCGGCGCGGTCCATACCGCGCCCGGCCACGGCCAGGACGACTACGTCGTCAGCAAGGCCTACGGCATCGTCGACCGCTACACCGCGGCGCAGCTGAACCCGGTCGACGGGCGTGGCGTGTACCTGCCGTCGACCCCGGCCGCGCGTGGCGTCGAACTGGCCGGCCTGCATATCTGGAAGGCCAACGACACCATCATCGACGTGCTGCGCGCCAGCGGCGCGCTGCTGGCTGCGTCGAAGCTCGAGCACAGCTACCCGCACTGCTGGCGCCACAAGACCCCGATCGCGTTCCGCGCCACCCCGCAGTGGTTCATCTCGATGGACCAGGCCCACCTGCGCGCCGATGCGCTGCAGGCGATCAAGGGCGTGAAGTGGTATCCGGAATGGGGCCAGGCGCGCATCACCTCGATGGTCGAGGGCCGCCCGGACTGGACCATCTCGCGCCAGCGCACCTGGGGCGTGCCGATCGCGCTGTTCGTGCACCGCGAGACCGGCGAGCCGCATCCGCGCAGCAGCGAGCTGATGCGCCAGGTTGCCGACCGCGTCGAGCAGGGCGGGGTGGACGTGTGGTATTCGCTGGACCCGGCCGAGCTGCTCGGCGACGAGGCCGGCGACTACGAGAAGATCACCGACATCCTCGACGTCTGGTTCGACTCCGGCGTCACCCACGAAGGCGTGCTGCTGGAGCGCGGCCTGGGCAAGCCGGCCGACCTGTACCTGGAAGGCTCGGACCAGCACCGCGGCTGGTTCCAGTCCTCGCTGCTGACCGGCGTGGCCATCGACAGGGCCGCGCCGTACCGGCAGTGCCTCACCCACGGTTTCACCGTGGACGAGCATGGCCGCAAGATGTCCAAGTCGCTGGGCAACGGCATCGAGCCGCAGGACATCATGAAGAACCTGGGCGCGGACATCCTGCGCCTGTGGATCGCCTCGGCCGACTACTCCAACGAGATGTCGCTGTCGCAGGAAATCCTCAAGCGCAACGCCGATGCCTACCGCCGCATCCGCAACACCGCGCGCTTCCTGCTGGCCAACCTGCACGGCTTCGAGCCGGCGCGCGACCTGCCGGCGCTGGAGGACATGGTCGCCCTCGACCGCTGGATCGTGCACCGCGCCTGGGAAGTGCAGGAGAAGATCAAGGACGCCTACGGGCGCTACGACTTCGCCGCGATCGTGCAGGCCCTGCTGAACTTCTGCAGCGTCGACCTGGGTTCGCTGTACCTGGACGTGACCAAGGACCGCCTGTACACGATGCGCGAGGACTCGCGCGGCCGGCGCAGCGCGCAGGGCGCGATGTACCGCATCGCCGAGGCCTTCGTGCGCTGGATCGCGCCGATCCTCAGCTTCACCGCCGACGAGCTGTGGGGCTACCTGCCCAGGGCCACACCGGAGGGCGAGCGCCTGGGCAACGTGCTGTTCGCGACCTGGTACGAAGGGCTGGCACCGCTGCCGGCCGGCGCCGAGCTCGGCAGCGGCGACTTCGACCGCCTGCTGGCCCTGCGCGAGCAGGTGGCCAAGGTGCTGGAGCCGATGCGCGCCAACGGCCAGATCGGCGCGGCGCTGGAGGCGGAGATCACCATCACCGCCGGCGCCGACACTGCCGCCCACCTGCAGCCGCTGGCCGAGGAGCTGCGCTTCTTCTTCATCAGCGGCGACGTGGCCGTGGTCCCGGCGCAGACCGACGACATCTTCGTCAGCGCCGCGCCGACCACCAAGCCCAAGTGCGTGCGCTGCTGGCACCACCGCGCCGACGTGGGCGTGGTGGCGGAGCATCCGGAGCTGTGCGGGCGCTGCGCCAGCAATGTCGACGGCGCCGGTGAAGACCGGCGGTGGTTCTGATGGCCACCGCCCGGCCCCGTCCCAATGCGATCGTCTGGCTGCTGCTGTCGGCGGCGGTCATCGTCCTCGACCAGTGGAGCAAGGCCTGGGTGCTGTCCAGCCTGCCGGAGTACACGGCGGTGCCGGTGGTCGAGGGCTTCTGGAGCTGGTACCGGACCTACAACACCGGTGCCGCGTTCAGCATCCTGGCCAACGCCGGCGGCTGGCAGACCGTATTCTTCACGCTGCTGGCCTTCGCGATCTGCGGCCTGCTGGGCTGGTGGCTGTGGTGCACCCCGCGCGGCCACTGGCGCCAGGCGGCGCCGTACGCGCTGGTGATCGGCGGCGCGCTGGGCAACGTGGTGGACCGCCTGGTCCACGGCCACGTGGTCGACTTCATCCAGTGGTACTGGCGCGACTACTACTGGCCGGCGTTCAATGTGGCCGACGCGGCCATCGTCGCCGGCGCCATCGGCATCGCCCTGTCCGGCCTGTTCGATGGCGGCCGCGGCAAGCGCGGTTCATGATCGCGGTGCCACGCTATCGCATGGCCTTCCCGGGCCCGTAACCGAGACCCCATGGACGTCATCCTCGCCAATCCCCGTGGTTTCTGCGCCGGCGTCGACCGCGCGATCGAGATCGTCAAGCGTGCCATCGAGACCCTCGGTGCGCCGATCTACGTGCGCCACGAGGTCGTGCACAACCGCTTCGTCGTCGACGACCTGCGCGCCCGCGGCGCGATCTTCGTCGAGGAGCTGGACGAGGTGCCGGACGGCAACACGGTGATCTTCAGCGCCCACGGCGTGTCCCAGGCGGTGCGCGCCGAGGCCGACCGCCGCGGGCTGAAGGTGTTCGACGCGACCTGCCCGCTGGTGACCAAGGTCCACCTGGAAGTGGCGCGCCACTGCCGCGCCGGCCGCGACGTGATCCTGATCGGCCACGCCGGCCACCCCGAGGTGGAAGGCACGATGGGGCAGTGGAAGGCGGACAGCGCCGGCGGTTCGATCTACCTGGTCGAGGACATCGACGACGTTGCCAGCCTCGTCGTCAGCCAGCCGGACAACCTGTTCTACACCACCCAGACCACGCTCTCGGTGGACGACACCCGCGGCATCATCGAGGCCCTGCAGCAGCGCTTCCCGGCGATCCAGGGGCCGAAGAACGACGACATCTGCTACGCCACGCAGAACCGCCAGGACGCTGTGCGCGAGCTGGCCGCGCACTGCGACCTGGTGCTGGTGGTCGGTTCGCCGAACAGCTCCAACTCCAACCGCCTGGCCGAGCTGGCCCGGCGCGAGGGCGTGGAATCGCACCTGATCGACGGCGCCCACGAGATCGACCCGGGCTGGGTCGCCGGCAAGCAGCACATCGGCCTGACCGCCGGCGCCTCCGCGCCGCAGGTGCTGGTCGACGGCGTGATCGCGCGCCTGCGCGAGCTCGGCGCCGCTTCGGTGAGCGAGCTGGACGGCGAGCCGGAGGACATGGTCTTCGCCCTGCCCAAGGAACTGCGCCTGCAGCTGGTGGACTGACCCCGGCTATACCATCCGGATATCTAGCTGGCGCAGCCGGCGCAGGATCTCGAACAGCAGCGCGCTGCGCACCCCGCCGGCCTGGCGCGGCGTGGCGACGAAACCGGTGGCGTTGAAGATGACCTGGCCCTTGTCGATGCCGTCGAGGGTCACGCCCGGCGCCGGCGCGTCGAGGATCGCCGGGTGCTCGCGGAAGGCTTCCAGCAGCAGCTCGCGCACCAGGTCCGCGTCGGTGGACAGCGGCATCGGCAGCACGATCTTCACCAGGCCTTCGGCATTGGAATAGGTGCGGTTGCGCACCGTCTTGGTGATCAGCTCCGAGTTCGGTACCAGCACCGTGGTGCGGTCGCCGGTCTGGATCTCGGTGGCGCGCACGTTGATCCGCCGGATGTCGCCCTCCGCGTCGCCGACCACCACCCAGTCGCCGACCTTCACCGGCCGTTCGGCCAGCAGGATCAGGCCGGAGATGAAGTTCTGCACGATCGCCTGCAGGCCGAAGCCGATGCCGACCGACAGCGCACTGGCGATCCAGGCGATCCGCTCCAGGCCCACGCCGATCGCCGCCAGCGCCATCGCCAGCGCCAGCACCATGGTGCCGTAGCCGAACAGGGTGACGACCGAGGCGCGCATGCCCTCGTCCATCTTCGTGGTCGGCAGGTAGCGCCGCGCCAGCCAGCGCTTGAGCAGGTGGAAGGCGCCGCTGGCCAGCAGGAACACCGCCAGCGCGCGGACCACGTTGGCCGGGCTGAGCACCAGTTCGCCGATGGTGATGCCGCGGGCCAGGCCCAGGGCGCGGTTGACCAGGTCCTCGCCGCCGGCGCCGTACGGCATCGCCAGCGCGATCAGGCCCAGCAGCGCCAGCAGCAGGCGCAGCACTGCCGAAACCAACACCGCCGCGCGTTCGACCAGCAGCGGATCCAGTCCGTAGCGGCTGCTGACCCGGCGCCCGGCCACGCCCTTGGCGCCGAGCACGGCAAAGGCCAGGTCGTCGGCGAAGCGCATCGCCAGGAACAGCGTCGCCAGCACCACCCCGGTCCACACCAGCTGCAGGGCGATGAAGCCGGACAGGGCCACATGGCCGGTGAACAGGCCGAGCAGGGCCAGCGACGCGCACACCCAGCCGATGCTGGTGGCGAAATTCATCCACGGCCGGAAATGCGGCTTCGGCGCGGCGGCATCGGGCTGGGCCTGCGCCTCGGCGCGCGCGGCCGCCGACTGCAGGCGGCGGATCCGCAGCAGCGCCCACAGCACCACGAAGGTGGAGACCAGCGCCGCCAGCGCGGTCAGCGCCACCGCCAGCGGCAGGCTGGCGTTGACCAGCGTGCCGAGCCGCTGCGGGAAGGTCGCGAGCACGATCGCCAGCGCCGCGGCCAGGGGCAGCGGCCGCAGCGTGCGGGCCCCCTCGTCGGAGATCGCCGGCAGCCGCCACGACGGGCTGCGCACCGCCAGCAGCACTGCGCCGAGCGTGGTCACGAAGGTGCCGAACACCAGCAGGCCGCCGGCGAGGCTGGCGAGATGGGCGACGGCCGCCGGGGCATCGGCCGGCAGCAGCGCCGCACGCAGCAGGCTGACGATCCACCACGCCGCCAGCGTCGACAGCAGCAGCCGCGCCACCGCCGGTGCCGAGCGGCGCAGGCGTCCGGGCGGTATATGCCGGCCGACCAGCTTCGGCACCGTGCGCACGCCGAACCAGCCGACCACCACCGCGACCAGCGCGGCCAGGGCCAGCAGCAGCGGCGAGCGCACCGGCCCGGCGCGCCAGTGCCCGGCGACGGTCTCGCGCGTCTGCTGCCACAGGCCCAGCACGCGCGCCTGGTCGCGGTCGCGGCTGTCCGCCAGCTCGCTCCAGAAGCGCGGGTTCCACGGCGGCGTGGTGCGGCGCGACAGGGTCTGGTGGAACGCCGCCTGGCGCTGCGCGGCGATCCGGTCCAGCAGCTGGCCGCTCTCGACCACGGTCAGCCGGGCCTGGCGCAGTTCGGCGTCGACCTCGTTGCGCTGCTCCTGAAGCTCGCGGCGCTCGCGGGTGACCTCCACCGCCTCCTGGCCTTCCGCGGTCGGGCCCTCGCCCAGTTCGGCCAGGCGCGCATCGAGGCTGTCCAGCTGCGGGCTGCGCTCGGCGATGGTCTTCTCGGCCAGCGCCTGGATCTTCAGGACCGCGTCGCGCGAAGCCTGCAGCGAGGCGTCGTCGTCCTGTTCCGGCAGGGCCGCGCCGATCTTCTCCAGCTGCTGGCGGGCCTGGTCCAGCGACGGCGCCTGCGCGAAGGCCGGCAGGGCCAGCAGCAGGGCGAGCAGGACGGTGAAGACGGCGGTCAGGCGGGCCGGGAAGTGCATGCGGCGGCAGGTCGTTGCAGAGGGGCTAACTTAACACCCGCCGCAGCGGGCTTCCGTCGCGCCGGGGCCGGAAACGACAAGGCCCCGCCGAAGCGGGGCCCGTCGCGAAGCTGGTGCCGGAAACAGGAGTCGAACCTGCGACCTACGCATTACGAATGCGCCGCTCTACCAACTGAGCTATTCCGGCAATGACCGGACGCTGGCGCGGCCGGGCCGGGAATTCTAACGGGTCGCGGCCGGGCAGGCCATAGCGGGGCGGTGACGGGCCCGGGGCGTTGTGACGTCCGCGCGGCCGTCCTGCGTTCCCCAGGATCGGCCGGGCGGTGCGCCGGTAGAGCGGGGCTTGTCCCGCTGCTCTTTTCGCCATGTCGCTTCGCCGGGCGGGGGAGTCGGGCGAGCCCGACTCTACGGTGAGGCACGGCGAGTCTCGCCAGCGGAGACGGGCGGCGGCTACATTGGCCGTCCCCAACCGCCGGATCCGCCACGTGGCCAAGCCTTCCGCCAAGACCAGCGCCCGCATCGCCTACGTCTGCGGCGAATGCGGCGCCGAGTACAGCAAGTGGCAGGGCCAGTGCGGCGAATGCAGCGCCTGGAATTCGCTGTCCCAGGTGGTGCTGGAGCCGGCCGCGTCCGCCGCCAGTCCGGCCGCCTCGCGCCGCGGCGGCTGGGCCGGCAAGGTCGATCCGCCGAAGGTCACCGCGCTCAAGGACGTCAGCCAGCTGGCCGAAGTGCGCGTGTCCACCGGCATCGGCGAGCTGGACCGCGTGCTGGGCGGCGGCCTGGTCGAAGGCGCGGTGGTGCTGGTCGGCGGCGATCCGGGCATCGGCAAGTCGACCCTGCTGCTGCAGGCGCTGGCGACGATGTCGGCGCAGCTGCCGGCGCTGTACGTCACCGGCGAGGAATCGCTGGCCCAGGTGGCCGGTCGCGCGGTGCGCCTGGACCTGCCGCTGGACAACCTGCAGGCGCTGGCCGAGACCGGCATCGAATCGATCCTGCAGCACGCCTCGCAGGCGAAGCCGCGCGTGGTCGTCGCCGACTCGGTGCAGACCCTGTGGAGCGAGACCCTGACCGCCGCGCCGGGCTCGGTCAGCCAGGTACGCGAGAGCGCGGCGCGGCTGGTGCGCTATGCCAAGGAGACCGGCACCGCGGTGTTCCTCGTCGGCCACGTCACCAAGGAAGGCGGCATCGCCGGCCCGCGCGTGCTCGAGCACATGGTCGACGCGGTGCTGTACTTCGAGGGCGAGAGCGGCAGCCGTTTCCGCGTGCTGCGCGCGTTCAAGAACCGCTTCGGCGCGGTCAACGAGCTGGGCGTGTTCGCGATGGGCGACAAGGGCCTGAAGGAAGTGCCCAACCCGTCGGCGATCTTCCTCTCCGGCAGCGCGCGCCAGCCGGGCAGCTGCGTGATGGTCACCCGCGAGGGCACCCGCCCGCTGCTGGTCGAAGTGCAGGCGCTGGTCGATTCCTCGCCGCTGTCCAATCCGCGCCGGGTAGCGGTGGGCCTGGAGCAGAACCGCCTGGCCATGCTGCTGGCCGTGCTGCACCGGCATGGCGGGGTGGTGGTGGGCGACCAGGACGTGTTCGTCAACGTGGTCGGCGGCATCCGCGTGCAGGAAACCGCCGCCGACCTGCCGGTGCTGCTGGCGGTGCTGTCCTCGCTGCGCGACCGCGCGCTGGCGGACAAGACCGTGGCCTTCGGCGAGGTCGGCCTGTCCGGCGAGATCCGCCCGGTGCCCAACGGCGAGGAGCGCCTGCGCGAGGCAGCCACGCACGGCTTCAGGCGTGCGATCGTGCCGAAGGCGAACGCGCCCAAGTCCGGCAGCTTCAAGGGCCTGGAAGTGATCGCGGTGGAGCGGCTGGCGCAGGCGCTGGACGCGGCGGCGGACTAGCCGCGCGCTGCCTCGTTTCAGCGCTGCAGCGTGTCCAGGACGGCGAGCAGTGGCGCGGGCGCGTCGGCTGCGCGCGTATCCAGCGCGACGTCGGGCGCGATGCCTTCGAGTTCGTTGGTGCCGTCGGCGAGGAACCTCGCGCAGTCGGGCATCGCCACCTCCAGCGACAGCACGTCCAGCCGGGTGCGCGTGGCCTCGCTGGTGTAACCGCAGCCGGCGCCGTGCGTGCGTTCGCCGACCACCGTGGCCACGCGGTTCTGCTGCGGCCAGGCGACGAAGTCCTCCGCCGCCGAAGCCGTGCCGCGGTCGGCCAGGACCAGCACCGGACCGCGCCAGGCGCCGATGCCCTGGAGGCGTTCGTCCGCGCCGGCGGGGGCGAGCACCGGACAGACCGGTTCGTTGCGCCAGACCGCGTCGCGGTCGCATGCCGGCCCGACGCGGCGGGATGCGGCACGGGTGAGCATCCGGGCGGTCACCAGCGCGACGACTTCGGCCACCCATTCGCTGCCGCCGCCATTGCCGGTCACGTCCACCAGCAGCCGGGTCGCGCCGTCGCGGCCCAGGGTTTCCAGCGAATCGACCAGCAACCGCTGCTGTTCGGCCCGCACCGCCAGTTGCAGCGCATACGCATCCATGCCCGGGCGGAACACGCGCTGGCAGGCCGCCAGGTACCGGCGCTCGGAGAACTGGGCGATGCGGACGACGCCGATGTCGCCGAGGCGGCCGAGCGGGAAATCGCCTGCGCGCAGCTGCCGCCAGCCCGGCATTTCCGCGAAGGGAAAGGCGAAGGCGTGGTTGCCTTCCTCGTAGCCTGCCGATGGGCAGTCCGCCACCGTAGCCGGCGCGGCTGCCGCCGGCGGAACCTGGGAAGAGCTGCCGCTGGTGGCAGGCGGCGACGGCTGGCGCCGCGGTTCAAGGCGCAGGTGCGGATCGTCGAAGCGCCTGAGGAAGGCCCTGAGCGCGAGCGAGGCGCGCAGGCGCGAGTGCGCGGTGGCCAGCGCGTGGGTGGTCTGGCGGTCCAGTTCGGCCAGGTCCAGGCCACGGTGGTCCCGGATCCAGTCCAGGTTGGCGTAGCCATGGGCCAGGTCGTGCTTCAGGCGCGCGTAGTCGGACAGCCAGGCGTCGCGGTCGTAGGTGACCACGTCCCAGAGACCGGCAGCGGCGACCGCCAGCCCGAGCAGCACGAGGGCTCGACGGAACCAGCGTCCCTTGGGTTTGCGTGCTTCCTGCATGGCCGGTCTCCTGCCTGGAAGACGCGGAAACTAGGCAGGCGGCAGGTGGCCCGCAAGCGTGCATGCGACGAGCCGGCGCACTTCGCGACGGAACCCGGTGGGGACGGAATGAAAGACCTGGCCTGCGACGGCGGTGGGGCGATCCTGCGCGATGCGGACGGGGCGACGGAAGGCCGCCAGGTGCCGGGTGGGGCTCTCTCAGCGCCCCGCGTCGTCGGCGAACATGCGCCGCACGCTGCCGCCCGCCGCGGGCAGCGCGGCTTCCTCCTGCGGCGCAGGCGTGGCCACCAGCAGCAGGCGGCCATTGCGCACGGCCGTGCCCCGCGCCTGCGGCACGCGCGCTGCGGCGACCGCGCTGGCCGCCACGTCGTTGTCGCCGTCGGCCGACAGGACGAACTCCTCGCCCTCCTGCTGCAGCCCGCCACCGTCGATCAGCGCCTGCATCTGTCCCGCATCGAGGCCGATGCGCAGGTGGCCGTCGGCGCCGGCGTCCAGGGTCAGCAGGCCGCCGGGGGACGCCGCATCCTCGCCGTCCTGGACGTCCATCGTGCCCGCGTCATCGGCGGGCGTAGTGGCGGCGAGCAGGCCGGACACCATCAGCGCCGGGATGCTCCCCCCGAGCGGCGGCTGCCACTGCGAACCGATGCCGGGGAGCGGCTCGCGCCCGGCGAGGAACTCGCCATCGGCGATGTCGAGGGTGGACGTCACCAGCTGCGCCGCATCGACCCGCGCGCCCGGCGCGAACAGCACGCCGGCCGGATTCACCAGGTAGACGTGGCCGTTGGCGGACAGGCTGCCGGCGATGCGCGACGGATCACCGCCCAGCACCCGGTTCAGCGCCACCGAGGTCGACGAGGGCTGTACGAAGCGCACCGCCGCGTCGGCGCCGATGTCGAAGCGGCTCCACTCCAGGATCGCGCGCCGGGTCTGCTGTGAGATGGTGAGGGTCCGGTCCTTGCGCGACAGTTCCGCCTTGCCGGCGACCACGCGGCCGTCTTCCGGCAGCGCATCGCGGTCCTGCGCCATGGCCAGTGCCGGCAGCAGCGCGAGCAGCGCCAGCGAGCAGGTGCGCGCGGTGCGGCGGGAGCGGGAGGGGACACGTTCGGGACGGGTGTGCATGGGTAGGTCCTGGCGCGTGCGCTCAGCGCGGGAAGCGCTGGCGCAGGTTGAACCATAGCTGCGGCGCGCGCCCGGTGCCATCCTGGTTGTTGCCGTCGAATGTACCCGGGTTGCTGCCGACCGGCACGCCCACGCTCAGAGCGGCGGTCAGGCCGCCGCGGATCCAGCGCAGGCCGAGGCCGGCGGCGGCCAGCTCGTAGCGGTTGCGGGTGCCGTACTCCCAGGGATCCCGGCGCAGGCGCACGCTGCCGCCGTCGATGAAGCCGTAGCCGTCCAGCTCGCCGCCACCGCGGGTGGCCAGCACCCGGTGCAGCTCCAGCTGCAGCGCCGCCCCGCTGTCGCCGGGCGCCTCGTTGAGCGGATAGCCGCGCACCCCCGAAGGGCCGCCGAGGACGAACTGCTGCGACGAATCGAGGTTGTCGAAGGCCCATTGCCCGCTGAAGCGCGCGCGCAGGTACCACTCCGGCGCCAGCCAGCGGTCATGGCGCAGTTCCAGCCGGGCCAGCGAGTACGGACCATGCACGCCGGGGCCGGACGCATCGGCCAGCAGGTCGTCGGGCAGGGCCAGCCGCGCCCGGCCGGCGACCAGGTCGAGGATCCATGCGGTATGGGCGCCATTGCCGCCGCGGTGGACCGCATCGCCGAACAGGGTCAGGGTCAGGTCGCGCAGGTGGCGCCGGCGCAGGTCCTCGCCGAAGCTGGCGTCGTCCTGGCGGCGCCGGCTCCAGGCCAGTTCCGTTTCCAGGTTCCAGTCCGCGCTGCGGTGCAGCGGGTAAGTCAGCCCGGCGCGGTACGTGCGCGAGGCGCCGCTGGCCTCGAGCAGCTCGAACTCCTTGCCCAGCCGGTAATGCAGCGTGCTGTAGCCCAGGTTGCCGCGCAGTCCGCCGGCGCCCAGTGGCAGTGCATAGCTGCCGCCGAGGTACTCCAGGTCGCGCCCGCGCATGCCGGTGGCGGAAAGCTGGTCGCTGTAGCCACTGGGGTTGGCCAGCGACACGTGGCCGACCGCCTGGCCGCGACCGGTGTAACGGCTGCCGTCGTTGCCGACCGCCAGGCTGCCTTCGAGCAGCGGCCGGTCCTGCACGTGCAGCAGCAGGTCGCTGGTGCCCGGATCCTGGCCGGGCTGCAGCACGC
Organism: Pseudoxanthomonas sp. J35; assembly: GCF_000513995.1. GTDB lineage: Bacteria > Pseudomonadota > Gammaproteobacteria > Xanthomonadales > Xanthomonadaceae > Pseudoxanthomonas. Next base: position 292,070 of record NZ_AZVB01000001.1, on the reverse strand, counting down.
CGTCGACGTAGACGCCCGGCAGGTCGTTGGCCAGCAGCAGGCCGCGTTCCAGGCGGTACAGGGAATAGGGCTCGCCGGCACGCAGGCCGCGCCCGGCCAGCGCGGCGACGAAGTCGCCGTTGGCGCGGGTGCCGTCGTCCAGCACGCCCAGGCGGCCGAACCGGCCTTCCAGCACCTGCACCACCACCGTGCCGTCGGTGATGTCCTGCTCGGGCAGCTGGGTGCGGGCGAACCAGCCGTGTTCGCGATACACGGCGACGATCCGGCGCAGCGCGGCCTGCAGGTCGGCGAACCGCAGCGGCTGGTCGCGCCACGGCGCCAGGGCCTGCTGCAGCGTCGCCTCCGGCACCAGGGTCGCGCTTTCCAGCACGAAGCGGTGGACCACGAACTCCGGCCCGTCCCGGGTCGCCTCCGTGCCCTCGCCGGTTCCGGCCGGCGGTGGCGGCTCGGGCGCCGGCGAAAGCGAACGTTCGGCCTGGCGCTGCACCTGCCCGGCATCCGGCGGTGGCGCGGCCAGGCTGGCGGCGGGCACGACGAACAGGGCCAGGCAGGATGCCAGCCGGCGTCCGATTGCCTGGCCCGGACGCGAGAGGAGGGACGGGCCGCTCGCGCGCACCTGCATGGTCCTTGGTCAGGTTCGGCCGAGCACCAGCTCGAGCATGAACTTGCTGCCGAAGAACGCCAGCAGCAGCAGCGCCATCGCGGTCAGGGTCCAGTGCACGGCCTTGGTGCCGCGCCAGCCGTAGCGCCAGCGCCCCAGCAGCAGGCCGCCGAACACCAGCCACGACAGCGCGCTCAGCACGCTCTTGTGGACCAGGTGCTGGGACAGGAAGTCCTCGACGAACAGCACGCCGGTGAGCAGGGTGAAGGTCAGCAACAGGAAGCCGACGGTGATCGTGCGGAACAGCACGGTCTCCAGCTGGGTCAGCGGCGGCAGCGCGCGCAGCCAGGCATTGAACTGGCGCCGGCGCAGCGCCCGCTCCTGCAGCCACAGCATGCCGGCCAGCAGCGCGGCGATGGCCAGCGTCGCGTAGGCCAGCAGGGCCAGCCAGGCGTGCAGCTGCAGGCGCCAGTCCAGCACCGGCGAAGGCGCGTGGCCATGGCCGTGGTACAGCGCCAGCAGCGCCGCCGCCAGCGGGAACACCACCACGCCCACCGCGGCGGTGCGCCCGCGCACGCCGAACAGCACGGTCATCGCCGCCATGCCCATGCCCACCAGCGACAGTGCCGAGTAGAAGTGCATGTCCGGCCCGCCGTTGGTGCGCCACGCGACCAGGGCGTGGTAGCCGACGTGCAGGGCGACCGCGGCCAGGGCGGGCCAGCGCCAGGCACCGGCGGCGGAACCGTCGTGGGCCACGGACCGCAGCAGCAGGCCGCTGGCCAGCAGGTAGGCAAGGATGGCGATGAGAACGATTGTCATCCGGCGAGTGTCGCACGGCAGCACGGCGGAACGGAATGCCGCCAGCATGGAACACACACGGCCGTGATCCGGATCACGCGCCGTGCGACCAGGCGCGATGCCTGTCCGCGGGGCTCGCCACCCCTGCCCGACCGCGGCGGTGCGCCACCGGCGGGCGCCGTGGGGCGGTCCCGGTTGCTCAGTGGTCGCCGCCGACCGGCCGCGGCCCCTTGGCGGCGAACGGCGGCCTGGCGAACCAGACGAACGCGATCACCACCAGGAAGATGATCCCGAGCAGGTGGAAGATCTCGTTGAAGCCGATCTGCGCAGCCTGCTGGCTGATCTCCTGGTTGAGCAGCAGGGCCCCGCGCGTCAGGTCGCCCTGGCCCAGCCGGGTGGCCATCTCGCGCAGGCCGTCGTCGTACGCGGGCAGGTGCTCGGTCAGCCGCGCGTGGTGGATGGTGGTGCGCTGGTTCCAGGCCCAGGTGGTCAGCGAGGCGGCGAAGCTGCCGCCGAGGGTGCGGACGAAGGTGGCCAGGCCCGAGCCGGCGGCGATCTCGTGCGGCTCCAGGTCCGACAGCAGGATCGTCAGCACCGGCATGAAGAACAGCGCCACGCCCAGGCCCTGGATCAGCTGGATGACCGCCACGCGCTGGAAGTCCACGTCCAGGTTGAAGCCGGCGCGCAGGAAGCTGGTGAAGGCCATGACGATGAAGGCGAAGCTGGCCAGCAGGCGCAGGTCGAAGCGGGTGGCGTACTTGCCCACCAGCGGCGTCAGCAGGATCGGCAGCACGCCGATCGGGGCGGTGGCGAAACCGGCCCAGATCGCGGTGTAGCCCATGTTCCGCTGCAGCCACAGCGGCACCATCAGGCCGATGGCGAAGAACGCGGCGTAGGCCATCACCATCGCCACCGTGCCGGCGGCGAAGTTGCGGTGCCGGAACAGGCGCAGGTTGACGATCGGGTCCTTCTCGGTCAGTTCCCAGATCACGAACACGGCCAGGGCGATCACCGCGACGATGGTCAGGACCACGATCTCGGTGGACTGGAACCAGTCCTTCTCGTTGCCCAGGTCGAGCATGATCTGCAGCGCGCCCACGCCCAGCACCAGCGTGGCCAGGCCGATGTAGTCCATCTTCGGCCGCTCGGTGCGCTCCGGACGCCCCTTCATCTGCCGCGACACCACCCACGCGGCGAACACGCCGATGGGCACGTTGATGAAGAAGATCCACTCCCAGCTGTAGTTGTCGGTGATCCAACCGCCGAGGATCGGCCCGGCGATGGGCGCCACCACGGTGACCATGGCCAGCAGCGCCAGCGCCTGCCCGCGCTTGGCCGCCGGGTAGATCGACAGCAGCAGCGCCTGGGTGAGCGGGTACATCGGCCCGCAGACGAAGCCCTGCAGGGCGCGCGCCGTCACCAGCATGCCCATGCTCTGCGAGATGCCGCACAGCAGCGAGGTGACGACGAAGGCCATCGTCGCCCAGGTGAACAGCCGCACCTCGCCGAAGCGGCGGGTGAGGAAGCCGGTCAGCGGCAGCGCGATGGCGTTGCTGACCGCGAACGAGGTGATCACCCACGTCGCCTGGTTGGCGCTGGCGCCGAGGTTGCCGGAGATGGTCGGCAGCGAGACGTTGGCGATGGTGGTGTCCAGCACCTGCATGAACGATGCAAGCGCCAGGCCCAGCGTGGTCAGGGCGACGCTGGGCGGACTGAACGGCTGCGCCGGTGCCGCCGCCCGCGCGGGCGGCGTGCCGGTGCCTTCGGGCTGGGCGGCGATGGTGGCCATGGGGGAGGGCTTCCGTCCGCGTCAGCCGCGGGCGTGCGGCAGGTTCTGCTCGATGATCTTCGTGATCAGCGCATTGGCGTCGTCCAGCTGCCTGCGGTAGACGGCGGTGGCGAAGCGGGGCTCGTCGGCGTTGCGCGGTTGCGACAGGACCGGGCCGCTCTGGTCGCGCATGGCCACGTCCACGTGCATGCTCAGGCCCAGGCGCAGCGGATGCTCGGCCAGCTGCTGCGGATCGAGTTCGATGCGCACCGGCACGCGCTGCACGATCTTGATCCAGTTGCCGGAGGCGTTCTGCGCCGGCAGCAGCGAGAACGCGCTGCCGGTGCCCAGGCCGAGGCTGGCGACCTTGCCCTGGTAGCGCACGCTGCCGCCGTACAGGTCGGCGCGGACCTCCACCGGCTGGCCGATGCGCATGCGGTGCAGCTGGGTTTCCTTGAAGTTGGCCTCGACCCACATCTGCTCCAGCGGCACCACGGTCATCAGGGTGGCGCCGGGCTGCACGCGCTGGCCCAGCTGCACCTGGCGCTTGGCCACGTAGCCGGAGACCGGCGCGACGATGGCGGTGCGCTGCAGGGCCAGGTAGGCCTGGCGCAGCTGCGCGGCGGCGGCCTGCACCTGCGGCTGTTCCTGCACGGTGGTGGCGTCCACGAGCGCGCGGCTGCGCTGCAGGTTGCCCTGCGCGGTGCCCAGCGCGGCCTCGGCGGCGGCGAGCACGTCGCGGGCGTGGGCCAGTTCCTCGCGCGAGATCGCGCCGCTGGCGACCAGGCCCTCGCGGCGCTTCACGTCGGCGCGGGCCTGCTCGACCGCGACCTGGCGCGCGCGCAGTTCGGCCTGCGCGGCATCGGCGCTGCTGAACAGCCCACGCACCTGGCGCACGGTGGCGGCCAGGTTGGACACGGCCTGGTCGTACGCGACCTGGGCGTCGTCCGGATCCAGCCGCACCAGCACGTCGCCGGCCTCGACCTTGTCGCCGTCGTCGGCCTCGATGCCGACCACGGTGCCGCTGGTCTGCGGCACCACGCTGACGACGTTGCCCTGCACGTAGGCGTCGTCGGTGTCCTCGTGCCAGCGCAGGTGCAGGAAGTAGTAGGCCAGCCACCCGAGCAGCGCGGCGACCACGACCAGCAGCACGACCTGCAGGGCGCGCTTGCGCTTGCCGTTGGAAGCCGCCGCGGCGGGCTGGGCGGAAGCCTGGGGATTGATTTCGGTGGTCATGGGCGTGGGGGAGGTCAGGAGTTCGGTTCGGAAGCGGTGGCCGACGCGGACGCGGGTACGTCGAGGTCGAGGCCGCCGCCGAGGGCGCGGTCGAGCTGGACCGTGGCCTGGTAGCGCTGGGCGCGCAGCGTGGTCTGCTGCTGTTCGATCTGCAGCAGCGGGCGCTGCGCGGACAGCACCTCGAGCTGGGTGCCGACGCCGGCTTCGTAGCGGGACTGCGCCAGCTGCAGGGCGGCATTGGCCGCGTCGTGCGCTTCGGCCAGCGAGCGCTCCTGCGCGTCGAGCGAGCGGATCGCCTGCACCGCGTCGGTCACCTCGTGCAGGGCGTCGACCACGCCCTGGTTGTAGGTGGCCACGGCCAGGTCGTAGTCGGCGTCGCGCGCGTCGAGGTTGCTGCGCAGGCGGCCGCCGTCGAAGATCGGCAGGCTGATCGCCGGGCCGCCGAAGCCCAGCGCGGCGTCGCTGGCGAACAGGTCGGAGAAGCCGGTCGCGGCCAGACCGACCAGGCCGCTGAGGTCCACGCTCGGCCGGAACTGCGCCTTCGCCGACCTGATGCCCTGCGCGGCCGCTTCCACGCGCCAGCGCGCGGCGACCACGTCCGGGCGGTGGCCCAGGAGCTCGCTCGGCAGCACGCCCGGCAGCGCCGGCGCCGGTGCCTGCAGCAGCTGCGGGCGGGCGATGTCCAGGCCGCGGTCGGGACCCTGCCCGAGCAGGGCGGCGATCGCATTGCGCAGCGCGTCGATCTGCTGCTGCGCCGCTTCGGCCTGGGCCTTTGCGGTGGCGATCGCGGTTTCGGCGTTGCGCAGCGCAAGCGTGCCGTCGATGCCGGCCTCGACGCGCTGCCGGCCCAGCTGCAGCAGGCGCTCGCTGCGCTCCTGTTCGCGCAGCGCCACGTCCTTCGCCTCGAAGGCCTGGGCCAGGGCGATGTAGCTGCGCGCGACGTTCGCGGCCAGGCCCAGCCGTGCGGCCTGCGCCTCGACCTGGCTGGCGCGGGCCTGGCCCAGCGCGGCCTCGTACTCGGCGCGCTTGCCGCCCCACACGTCCAGCGGCCAGTCGAAGTTGAGGGTCAGCAGCGCGTTGTGCAGCAGGCTGCCGCCCAGTTCGTCGCCGGCCAGGCCTTCCGGCAGCTGGGCCACCGCGTACTGCGCGCTGCCGCCGACGGTGGGCTTGCGCGCGGCGGCGGCCAGGCCGGCCTGGGCGCGCGCCTTGCGCACGCGCGCGTCCGCGGCGGCCAGCGAGGGGGTGCCGGCGAGGGCCTCGGAGACCAGCGCGTCCAGCTGCGGGTCGCCGAAGGCGCGCCACCAGTCCAGGGCCGGGAAGGCGGCGTCGCTGAGCGGCGTGCCGGCCAGGCTGCGCGAGGTGGCGTGGCTGTCCAGGTCGCGGGGCTGGGCGACCGGCTCGAGGCCGCCGGTGCTGGCGCACCCTGCCAGCGCGATCGCGAGGAACAGGGGCGCGATGGCCGCGCGGACGCGGCCGGAGTGGGGGGAGGGAAACATCGTCAGTTTTCCGGGGTGGAAAGGTTGTCGCGGACCTGTTCGAGCAGGCCGATGAACTGCGCGCGCTGGGCGTCGTCGAGCCCTTCCAGGGCGATGTCGCGGACCCGCTCGCCGCACTGGGCGATGTCCCGGGCGATGCGCTGCCCGGCCTCGGTCAGGCGGATGTGCAGGGCGCGGCGGTCGTCCGGATCGGCGACACGCATGACCAGGCCGCGCTCCTCCAGCCGGTCGAGCAGGCGGGTCATGGCGCCCGGGCTGAGCTCGGCCATGCGGGCCAGCTCGGTGACGTTGGCCACTCCGTCGGCCAGCTTCTTGATGGCAAGGAACTGGCTGAAGTTGAGGTCGTGGCCGGCCTGGCGCAGTTCCCGCTCCCAGCGGGTGCGCATGGCATCGCGGACCTGCCGCACGAGCAGGCCCAGGGCGGAGCCGCTGCAGATGGGGGAGGGCGTGGACATGCGCGGGGATGATACTCGCCTGCTCAATATTTGCAATGTCAAATATTGCTCCATCAATGGGTTGGCTCAGCAGGCGTTCAACTGGCCCCGGCCCCCGGCCCCCGGCCCCCCGCGTCCGGCCCCCCGCGTCCGGCCCCCCGCGTCCGGCCCCCCGCGTCCGGCCCCCCGCGTCCGGCGTCCGGCGTCCGGCGTCCGGCGTCCGGCGTCCGGCGTCCGGCAAGCGCGTGGCGCCGCAGCGCAGCGGGACGGGGAACAGGCCGGCGCTGGCGGCGGCGGGGGCAGCAGGGCGCGCGGGCTATAATCGCCGGCCGTTTTCCGCCTCCGGGCCTGCCTGCATGTTCGAATCCCTGACCCAGCGCCTCTCCGGCACCATCGACCGCCTGCGCGGCCGTGGCCGGCTGACCGAATCCAACATCAGCGAGGCGGTGCGCGAGGTGCGCATCGCGCTGCTGGAGGCCGACGTCGCCCTGCCGGTGGTCCAGGCCCTGATCCAGCGGATCAAGGTGCGCGCGGTCGGCCAGGAGGTGCTGAAGTCGCTGACCCCGGGCCAGGCCCTGATCAAGGTCGTGCGCGACGAGCTGACCGCGGTCATGGGCTCGCAGGCCACCGACCTGAACCTGAACGTCCCGGCCCCGGCGGTGATCCTGATGGCCGGCCTGCAGGGCGCCGGCAAGACCACCACCGTCGGCAAGCTCGCGAAGCACCTCAAGGACAAGCGCAAGAAGAAGGTGATGGTGGTCAGCGCCGACGTCTACCGTCCGGCCGCGATCGAGCAGCTGAAGACCCTGGCCGAGCAGACCGGCGTGCTGTTCTTCCCGTCCGACGCCGGGCAGAAGCCGGAGGACATCGTCCGCGCCGCCATTGCCGATGCGAAGAAGTCCTTCGCCGACGTGCTGATCGTCGACACCGCCGGCCGCCTCGCCATCGACGAGGCGATGATGGCCGAGATCAAGGCGCTGCACGCCGCGGTCAATCCGGCCGAGACCCTGTTCGTGGTCGACTCGATGACCGGCCAGGACGCGGCCAACACCGCCAAGGTCTTCTCCGAGGCGCTGCCGCTGACCGGCGTGGTCCTGACCAAGACCGACGGCGATGCCCGCGGCGGCGCCGCGCTGAGCGTGCGCTACATCACCGGCAAGCCGGTGAAGTTCGTCGGTACGGGCGAAAAGCTCGACGGCCTGGACGTGTTCCACCCGGACCGCGTCGCCGCGCGCATCCTCGACATGGGCGACGTGCTGTCGCTGGTCGAGCAGGTCGAGCAGAACGTCGACCAGGAGAAGGCGGCGAAGCTGGCCGCCAAGGTCGCCAAGGGCAAGAAGTTCGACCTCAACGACATGCGCGACCAGCTCGAGCAGATGCAGAACATGGGCGGCATCGCCGGCCTGATCGACAAGCTGCCGGGCCTGGGCCAGGTGCCCGAGCACCTCAAGCAGCAGGTCGCGCAGAGCCGCGAGGTGCCGCGGATGATGGCGATCATCGGCTCGATGACGCCGAAGGAGCGCCGCAACCCCGACCTGCTCAACGGCTCGCGCCGCGCCCGCATCGCCCGCGGTTCCGGCACCACCCCGGCCGACGTCAACAAGCTGCTCAAGCAGTACCAGCAGATGGAAAAGATGATGGGCAAGCTGGGCCGCGGCGGCATGAAGGGAATGAAGGGCATGATGCGCGGCCTGCAGGGCATGATGGGCGGCGCGGGCCGCGGCGGCCTGCCGTTCCGCTGATCCGGGAGCGGCGGATGACCTCGCGGTTGCACGCCTTGGTCTCCGCCCGCGACGTTGTCGCATGGCACCGGCCGCGGCCGGTACCGGTCCCGCCGTCGATCCCGCTGCCGCGGTGCCGTGCGGCCGCCCGGTTCGCCCCATGAGTGCTGCCGCGCCATCCATCGCGCTGCTCAACGGCCAGCCGGCCGATGCCGAGCCGGCGGCGCTGCGCGTTGCGGCGCAGGTCAACTACGGGCACTTCACCTCGCTGCAGGTGCGCGGCGGCCGCGTGCAGGGCCTGGACCTGCACCTGCAGCGCCTGCGCCAGGGCAACGCCGAACTGTTCGACGCACCGCTGGACGAGGCCCAGGTCCGCGCCTGGATGGCGCAGGCCGCCGCGGCGCTCGATGGGGACTGTTCGCTGCGCGTCACCGTGTTCGCGCGCGGCTTCGACCACCGCCAGCCGCTGCGCGCGCTGCAGCCGGACGTGCTGGTCGCCGCCTCCGCGCCGGCGACGCCGGCGGGCCGGGCGATCCGGGTGCGCAGCGCCGCGTTCGTGCGCCCGTTCCCGCACATCAAGCATGTCGCCACCTTCCCGCTGTTCCAGCACCGCCGGCTGGCGCTGCGCGCCGGTTTCGACGACGCGCTGTTCGTCGATGGCAAGGGCGGTGATGCCCGCGTCGTGGAAGGCACGGTCTGGAACATCGGCTTCTGGGATGGGGCGCGGGTCGTGTGGCCCGAGGGCCCCGCGCTGCGCGGCACCTCCGAGCGGCTGCTGCAGGCCGGCCTGGACGCGCAGGGATGCGCGCAGCAGGTCCAGCCGGTGACGCTGGCGGAGGTGGGTGGCTTCGCCGCCGCGTTCGCGGTCAACGCCAGTGGCCTGCAGCGCATCCGCGCCATCGACACGGTGGATTACCGCGAAGCGCCGCGGCTGGACGCGCTGCTTGCAGCCGCCATGTCGCACGCCCCCTGGGACTCCCTGCAGCCCGGATAAGGCGAGGGCCGCATCCGGGGAGGAGTGGGGAGAGGGCGGTATCCCGGCGGGAGTCGCTACCCGGCCCTCACTCCCGGCCCCTCTCCCGGGGGAAGAGGGGCCGGGGTATCACGCCGCCGAGGGGGCGGGGCGCAGCCGCCGCGCCAGCCGCACGCGCAGCCGGTCCAGGGCGAGGAACACCGCCGGCGTCGTGTAGAGCGTCAGCACCTGGCTGACCAGCAGGCCGCCGACGATGGCGATGCCCAGCGGGCGGCGCATTTCCCAGCCCTCGCCGGCGCCGAGCATCAGCGGCAGCGTGCCCAGCAGCGCCGCGACGCTGGTCATCAGGATCGGACGGAAGCGCAACCGCGCCGCCTCCAGGATCGCCGCGTGCGCCGGCTGGCCTTCGCGCTGTGCGGCCAGGGCGAAGTCGACCATGAGGATGGTGTTCTTCATCACCACGCCGACCAGCAGGAACAGGCCCAGCAGCGAGATCAGGTTGAGCTCGCCGTCGAACACCAGCAGCGCCAGCAGCGCGCCGATGCCGGCGGAGGGCAGGATCGAGAGGATCGCCAGCGGCTGCAGCAGGCTCTCGTACAACACGCCCAGCACCAGGTACACCGCCAGCACCGCGCCGAGGATCAGCCACAGCTGGCGGTTGCGCAGCTCCTGCACCGCGCCGGCCTCGTCCCCCAGCTTCGCCTGCACGCCGGTCGGCAGCATGATCCGGGCCATCGCCTCGTCGATCGCCGCGGTGGCTTCCTCGAGCTTGACCCCGGGTGCGAGGGCGAAGCTGATCCGCGTGGCCACGAACTGCGAACGGTGCTGGATGCGGTCCGGCGCCATGCCGTAGTCCCAGCGGGCGAACGCCGACAGCGGGACGCGCCGGCCGTCGCCGCCGATCACGTAGACCTGGTCCAGCGTCTCCGGCGAGGTGGTGTAGCGCGGGTCGAGCTCCATCACCACGCGGTACTGGTTGAGGCTGTCGTATAGCGTCGCCACCTGGCGCTGGCTGAAGGAGTTGTCGAGCACGGTGCCGACCATGCGCATGTCCACGCCCAGCCGCGCGGCGGCCTCGCGGTCGATCTGCAGCTGCACCTGGCGCATGCCTTCGTCGCCGCTGGAATCCACGTCCACCAGCTGCGGCAGCGCGGCCAGCGCGTCGCGCACCTTCGGCGTCCACTCGCGCAGGGGGGCGATGTCGCCGGCCATCAGGCGCAGGTCGAGGTTGCCGTCATCGTTGCCGCCGCCGATGCGGATGTCCTGGTCGACCCACAGCCACAGGTTGCCGCCGGGCACCTTCGGCAGGCCCTCGCGCAGGCGGTCGATGACCTCGCGGCTGGACACGCCGCGCTCGGCCAGCGGCTTCATCTGCATCATCACGAAGCCGTTGTTCACGCCGGTGCCGCCGCCGATGTAGCCGGCGATGTCGGCGATCGCCGGGTCCTGCAGCAGGTACTCGCGGTAGGCCTGGATCTTCGGCTGCATCACCTGGAAGGACAGGCCGTCGTCGCCACGCACGAAGCCGCGCAGCTGGCCGGTGTCCTGCTGTGGCACGGTGCCCTTGGGTACCTTGGCGAACAGGAAGGCGTTCAGCGCCACCGTCGCCGCGAGGATGCACAGCGCCAGCGGCAGGCGGGCGAGGGTGCGGTCCAGCGAGCGCAGATACAGCCGGCGCAGGCCGCCGAACAGCAGTTCGCCCAGCCGCTCCCACGGCGGCACGACGCGGTCCGGGCCGGCGCTGCGCAGCATCCGCGAGCACAGCGCCGGGGTGAAGCTCAGCGAGACCACCACCGATACCGTCATCGCCGCCACCAGGGTCAGCGAGAACTCGCGAAAGAGCTTTTCGACGAAGTCGTCCAGGAACAGGATCGAGACGAACACCACCGCCAGGGCGATGTTCATCGACAGCAGGGTGGCACCGACCTCCCCGGCGCCGCGCATCGCCGCCGCCACCGGCGACAGCCCCGCGGCCAGGTGCCGGGAGATGTTCTCCAGCACCACGATGGCGTCGTCCACCACCAGCACCGCGGCCACGATCAGCGCCATCAGCGACAGCGTGTTGAGCGAGAACCCGGCCAGCCAGATGATCGCCAGCGCGCCGAACAGCGACACCGGGATCGCCAGCGAGGGCACCAGCGCCGCGCGCCAGCTGCCGAGGAAGGCCAGCACCACCAGCACCACCAGGCCGATCGCCAGCACCAGGGTGGCCTCGGCCTCGCGCAGGGTGGCGCGGATCACCGGCGAGCGGTCCATCACCACCTTCATGTCCACGCCGGCCGGCAGCAGCGCGCGCAGCGTGTCCATCTGCGCGTGGATCGCGTCGACGGTGCGGATGATGTTGGCGCTGGGCTGGCGGTTGACCATCATCAGCACCGCGGCGCGGCCGTTGTGGAAGCCGGAGGCGTAGCGGTTCTCCGTGCCTTCGCCGACCTGGGCCACGTCGCGCAGGTGCACGGCACGGCCGTCGCGCCAGGCCACGACCAGGTCGCGGTATTCCTCGGCGGTGCGCAGCTGCAGCGCCGCCTCGACCTGCCACTGGCGGTCGTCGCGGGCCACCGTGCCCAGCGGCCGCAGCGCGTTGGCGTTGCGGATCGCGCCAGCCACTTCCTCCAGGGCGATGCCGTACTGGTTCAGCGCCGCCGGGTTGAGCGAGACGCGCACCGCCGGCAGCGAGCCGCCGCCGACGCTGACCTCGCCCACGCCGGGCACCTGCGCGATCTTCTGCGCCAGCACGGTGGAGGCCACGTCGAAGACCTGCGCCGGGGTGAGCGTGTCCGAGCTCAGCGCGATGGTCATGATCGGCGCCTGCGACGGATTGATCTTGCGGTACTGCGGCATGCCCGGCATGCCCGAGGGCAGTTGCGCGCGCGCCGCGTTGAGCGCCGCCTGCACCTCGCGCGCGGCCTCGTCGATGTCGCGGTCCAGCGAGAACTGCAGGTCGATGCGGGTATTGCCCTGGTTGCTGCCGGAGGTGATCCGGGTGATGCCGGGGATGGTGCCGAGCGCGCGTTCCAGCGGCGTGGCCACGGTGGCGGCCATCGATTCGGGGCTGGCGCCGGGCAGGCTGGCGCTGACCTGGATGGCCGGGTAGTCGACCTGCGGCAGCGGCGCCACCGGCAGCTGGCGCAGCGCCAGCAGGCCGCACAGCACCACCGCCACGGCCAGCAGCACGGTCGCCACCGGACGTTCGATGAACACCCGCGACAGGTTGGGCGAGGACGCCGGTTCCATCTCAGGCAGCCGCCGCATCGGTGCGGGCGTCGGCGGCCGGGTCCTCGCCGCGGCGGGCGAGGCGGTCGAAGAACAGGTACACCACCGGCGTGGTGAACAGGGTCAGCACCTGGCTCACCACCAGGCCGCCGACCATCACCAGGCCCAGCGGCTGGCGCAGCTCGGCGCCGGAGCCGGAGGCGAACATCATCGGGATGGCCGCGAACAGCGCCGCCAGGGTGGTCATGAGGATTGGGCGGAAGCGCAGCAGCGCGGCGCGGTGGATCGCCTCGCGTGGCGCCAGGCCCTGCTCGCGCTCGGCCTCCAGGGCGAAGTCGATCATCATGATCGCGTTCTTCTTCACCAGGCCGATCAGCAGGATGATGCCGATCACCGCGATCAGGTCCAGGCTGCGCCCGGACAGCAGCAGCGCGGCCAGCGCCCCCACGGTGGCCGAGGGCAGGGTGGAGAGGATCGTCACCGGGTGGATGAAGCTCTCGTAGAGCACGCCCAGCACGATGTACATCACCAGCACCGCGGCCAGGATCAGCCACAGCGTGCTGGACAGCGAGTTGCGGAACGCCTGCGCCGCGCCCTGCAGGCGCAGCTCGACGCTGGCGGGCATGCCGATGGTCTCGCGCGCCCGCTCGATCGCCGCCACCGCCTCGCCCAGCGACGCGCCCGGCGCCAGGTTGAACGACACGGTGACCGCCGGGAACTGGCCGAGGTGGCTGACCTGCAGCGCGGTCGGCCGCGTTTCCACCCGGGCCAGGCCCGACAGCGGCGTCTGCCGGCCGTCGGCGGTGGCCACGTGGATGCGGCCGATCGCCTCCGGCCCGAGCTGGAAGCGCGGATCGGCCTCCAGCACCACCCGGTACTGGTTGGCGTGGGTGAAGATGGTCGAGACCTGGCGCTGGCCGAAGGCGTCGTAGAGCGCGTCGGCGATCGCCGACACCGGCACGCCCAGGCGCGCGGCGGCGTCGCGGTCGATGTCCAGCCACGCCTGCAGACCCTGGTCCTGCAGGTCGCTGGCCACGTCGGCCAGCGCCGGCTGCCTGCGCAGTTCCTCCAGCATGGCCTGGGTCCAGCGCGACAGCTCGGCCAGGTCCGGCGTGGTCAGCGCGAACTGGTACTGGGTACGGCTGACCCGGTCCTCGATGCTCAGCTCCTGCACCGGCTGCAGGTACAGGTCGATGCCGGGCACGGTCGCGGCGCGCTGCTTGAGCCGCTCGATGATCTCCTGCGCGCCGGCGCTGCGCTCGGCATGCGGCTTGAGCTCGATCAGGAAGCGGCCGCTGTTGAGGGTGGCGTTGCTGCCGTCCACGCCGATGAACGACGAGAGCGTGGCCACGTCCGGGTCGGCGAGGATGACCGCGGCCAGCGCCTGCTGGCGCCTGGCCATGGCCTCGAACGAGACCGACTGCGGCGCCTCGCTGATGCCCTGGATGAGGCCGGCGTCCTGTACCGGGAAGAAGCCCTTGGGCACGGCGAGGTACAGCGCCACGGTCAGCGCCAGGGTGGCGGCGGTGGCGGCCAGCACCAGCGGCTGCCGCGCCAGCACCCAGTGCAGGCCGCGGTCGTACAGCGCGACCACGCGGTCGAAGATATCGCCCTGCGCGCCGGCCCCGTCGCCCTCGCCATGGCCGTGGCCGGCCTTGAGGAAGCGAGCGCACAGCATCGGCGTCAGGGTCAGCGAGACCACCAGCGAGATGCCGATCGCCACCGCCAGGGTGATGGCGAACTCGTGGAACAGCTTGCCGACCACGTCGCCCATGAACAGCAGCGGGATCAGCACCGCCACCAGCGACACGGTCAGCGAGACCAGGGTGAAGCCGATCTGGCGCGCGCCCTTGAGCGCGGCCTCCAGCGGGCCTTCGCCGTCCTCCATGTGCCGGGCGATGTTCTCCAGCATCACGATCGCGTCGTCGACCACGAAGCCGGTGGCGATGGTCAGCGCCATCAGGGTGAGGTTGTTGAGCGAGAAGCCGGCCAGCAGCATCACCCCGAAGGTCGCCACCAGCGACAGCGGCACCGCGATGGAGGGGATGATCGTGGCCGGGATGGTGCGCAGGAACACGAAGGTCACCAGCACCACCAGGCCGATCGCCAGCAGCAGCTCGTGCTGCACGCCCTTGATCGAGGCGCGGATCGACTCGGTACGGTCGCTGAGCACGCCCACGTCCACCGCCGCCGGCATCGACGCCCGCAGCTGCGGCAGCAGCGCGTGGATGCGGTCGACCACCTCGATCACGTTGGCGCCGGGCTGGCGCTGGATGTTGACCAGGATCGCCGGCGTTTCGCCGGACCAGGCGGCCAGCTGGCGGTTCTCCGCGCCCTGTTCGACCGTGGCCACGTCGCCCAGTCGCAGCGGCGCGCCGTTGTTCCAGGCCAGCACCAGGTTGCGGTATTCCTCCGCCGAACGCATCTGGTCGTTGGCGTCGAGCATGGTCGCGCGGGTCGGGCCGTCGAAGCTGCCCTTGGGCATGTTGACGTTGGCCGCGTTGATCGCGCGGCGGATGTCGCCCATGCCCAGCCCCGCCGAGGCCAGCGCGTGCGGATTGACCTGGATGCGCACCGCAGGCCGCTGTCCGCCGGCGAGGCTGACCAGGCCCACGCCCGGCAGCTGCGACAGGCGCTGGGCCATGCGCGTGTCGACCAGGTCGTAGACCTCCGGCAGCGCCATCGACGAGGAGGTGACCGCCAGGGTCAGGATCGGGGTGTCGGCCGGGTTGACCTTGCGGTACACCGGCGGCATCGGCAGGTCGTCCGGCAGGAAGTTGGAGGCGCCGTTGATCGCCGCCTGCACCTCCTGCTCGGCCACGCCCAGGTCCACCTCCAGCGCGAACTGCAGCGTGATCACCGAGGCCCCGCCGGAGCTGGTGGAGCTCATCTGGTTGAGGCCCGGGATCTGGCCCAGGCGCCGTTCCAGCGGCGCGGTCACCGCGCTCGTGGTCACCGCCGGGCTGGCGCCCGGATACAGGGTCAGCACCTGGATGATCGGGTAGTCGACCTGGGGCAGCGCCGAGACCGGCAGCAGGCGGTAGGCGAACAGGCCCGACAGCAGCAGCGCCAGCATCAGCAGCGAGGTCGCCACCGGGCGCAGGATGAACGGGCGGGAGAGGTTCATTGCGCGGCAGCCGCCTTCGCGGCAGCGGTGTCGCCGGCTCCAGGCGTCGCGGTGGGCACGCCGTCGGCGTCGACCACCTGCACCTTGCCGCCCTCGCGCAGGCGGTCCAGGCCCTCGAGCACCACGCGATCGCCTTCCTGCAGGCCTTCGAGCACGGCGACGCGGCCCTCGTGGCTGGCGCCGAGCTTCACCTCGCGCACGCTGGCGGTGTCGTCCTCGCCGACCACGTACACGTAGGTGCCGCGGTTGCCGAACTGCACCGCCGCGTCGGGGATCGAAACCACGTCGGTGCTGCCCAGGCGCAGGCGCACGTTGACCGACTGGTTGGGGAACAGCGATTCGTCCGCGTTGTCGAACAGGGCGCGCAGGCGCAGCGTGCCGGTCTGCACGTCGATGCGGTTGTCCAGGCTGGAGAGCCTGCCGGTGGCCAGCGGCTGGCGCTCGTCGCGGTCCCAGGCCTGCACCGCCAGCGCCTTGCCGCCGCGCACCGCGGCCTGCACGGTGGGCAGCACGCTTTCCGGCAGCGCGAACACCACGCTGATCGGGCGGGTCTGGGTGAGGGTGGCGATGCCGTCCTCGTCGCCGGCGCGCACCAGGTTGCCCACGTCCACCGTGCGCAGGCCGATGCGGCCGTCGATCGGCGCGACGATGCGGGTGTAGTCCAGTTGCAGCTTCGCCTCGTCGACCGCGGCCTGGTCGCTCTCGCGGCGGCCTTCGAACTGGCGTACGCGCGCCTGCAGGTCGGCCACTTCCTGGGCGGATACGAAGTTGGCGCCGGCCAGGTCGCGGAAGCGCTTGAGCTGGATGCGGGTGTTCTCCAGCTCGGCCAGGTTCTGCTTCTGCTCGCCCTGGACCTGGGCCAGGCGCACCTTGAACGGGGCCGGGTCGATCTCCGCCAGCAGCTGGCCGGCGCGGACCTGCTGGCCCTCGTCGAAGGCGATGCGCACCAGCTCGCCCTCGACCCGCGGGCGCACGGTCACCGTGCGCAGCGGGCTGACCGTGCCCAGCGCCTTGATTTCCAGGTCCAGCGGGCCGCGGCTGGCGGTGGCCACCCGCACGGGGGTCGGCGGACGCTCGCCCCAGCCCCCCCGACCCGCCTGGGGCGCCGCCTCGTCCCCGCCGCTGCAGCCGCGCCACAGGAGCACCAGGGCCAGCACCAGGCCGAGGACCAGGAGCGCTTTGAACAGGCGGGGCAGCTTTTTCATCATGTGTCCGTAGGGCGGCGGGCCAGGGGCCCGCCGTTGGGAGTGTTCGGGGTGGTTGCCGGGCGGTCCGGCAGGAGGCGCCGCTTCCCCCGCCGGGCGGCGCGCCCGTCGACAAGGAGCGACCGGCACGGCGCGTGCCACGATGCAGGGTCGATGTTACGGAACCCGTCCCGCCACAGGGCGTGACTATGGTCATGGCTCATGCCGGAAATGCGCCTGATCGGGTATGCCGGGTTGGAATGGCGCGTATTCCGCAACAGCCGGGTGGCGGTGGGCGGCGGCGCACGGTCCCGCGGCGGCGCAGCTGCTTGGATATCCCGGGGGGGGCGGGCATGCCGCCGGGGCAGGCCGGCCGGGGGAGGCGGGTGGTTTTCCTGGCCGCCCTGATCCGCTAGAATTGCCGGCTTACCTCGCCATCCTGGCGACTGGGCAACACGAAAACACCATGGTCAAGATCCGTCTCACCCGCGGCGGCGCGAAGAAGCGTCCGTTCTACCACATCGTCGTCACCGACTCGCGCAGCGCCCGCGACGGCCGCAACATCGAGCGCGTCGGTTACTACAACCCGGTTGCCGCCGGCAACGAGCAGCGCATCGTGCTGGACATCGCCCGCGTCGACCACTGGGTCGGCCACGGCGCCCAGCTGACCGAGAAGGTCCGCAGCCTGTACAAGGAAGCGACCAAGGCCCAGGCGGCCGCCGCCTGAGCCGGCAGGCCGCCGGTAGCCCGGCGGCCTCACCGCACGCATGAACGACGAAGGGCGTCCCACCTACCCGCGGAAGCCGCAACGGCTGATCCTGCTGGGCCGGGTGACGGGCGCCTTCGGCGTGCGCGGCGACGTCAAGCTCGAGTCCTGGACCGAGCCGCGCGCGCAGATCTTCCGCTACCAGCCATGGATCCTGCGCTCGGCCAACGGTGTCGAGCGCGAGCTGCGCGGCGCGAAGGGCCGCGACACCGGCAAGCACGTGGTCGCGACCCTGCCGGGCTGCGACGACCGCGACGCCGCCGAGGCCCTGCGCGGCACCGAGATCCTGGTCCCGCGCGAGGCCCTGCCGCCGCCGGCGCCAGGCGAGTACTACTGGGTGGACCTGGAAGGCCTGCGCGTGGTCACCCTCGAGGGCGTGGACCTGGGCGAGGTCTCGCACCTGCTCTCCACCGGCGCCAACGACGTGATGGTGGTCCGTGGCGACCGCGAGCGCATGCTCCCGTTCGTGCAGCCGGACTACGTGAAGTCGGTGGATTTCGAAGCCGGCACGATCACGGTCGACTGGGATCCGGAGTTCTAGGAGCCGTGATTCGTCATTGGTGATTGGTGATTGGAAAGAGCGGTACGCTCGTTCCGCCGGTCCCAGCTGGTCGCCAGCGCTTCCTGCTTCTTCGAATCACCAATCCCGAATCACCAATCCCGGCTTTCCATGCGCCTCGACATCGTCAGCCTGTTCCCCGAAGAGGTCGATCGCTGCACGGCGTTCGGCGTCACCGGGCGTGCGCGCGAGCGTGGGCTGATCGGCCTGCACGGCTGGAACCCGCGCGATTACGCCGACGGCAACTACCGCAAGACCGACGACCGAACCTTCGGCGGCGGCCCGGGCATGGTCATGCTGGTCGAGCCGCTGCGGCGCTGCCTGGCCGCGGTGCGCGAAGCCGATCCGGCGCCGGTGCACGTGGTCTACCTGAGCCCGCAGGGCCGGCGCCTGGACCAGAAGCGCGTGCGCGAACTGGCGGCCATGCCGCGCCTGGTGCTGCTGTGCGGCCGCTACGAGGGCGTGGACGAGCGTCTGGTGCAGGCCGAGGTCGACGAGGAGCTGTCGATCGGCGACTACGTGCTGTCCGGTGGCGAACTGGCGGCGGCGGTGGTCATCGACGCGGTGGCGAGGCTGCAGGACGGGGCGCTGAACGACGCCGGCTCGGCCGAGCAGGACAGCTTCGAGGATGGCCTGCTGGACTGCCCGCACTACAGCCACCCGGTCGAGCACGCCTACGGCACCGTCCCGGCCGTGCTGCGTTCGGGCAACCATGCCGCGATCGCCCGCTGGCGCCGGCAGCAGGCGCTGGTCCGTACCTGGCAGCGGCGCCCGGACCTGCTGGAGGGCCGCGAGCTGTCGAAGGCCGACCGCAAGCTGCTGGAAGAAGGGCTGGCCGCGCTGGAACAGCGCCCGGACGGCAATCCGGAGCCGGCGGCCGGCTGAGGCGGTCCACCGCCGGTCGGGCGACTAGCCACGGGCGGCCCGGACCCGTTACAATGCCGGATTCCTGCGGGCGGCAGGCCCACCACGGGCGCCGAGGCAGGCATCCACAACAACAATCGCGCAGCGCAATCCGGCGACTGCGCCAGCCCTAAGTTGTCGAATACGACACGCCCACCCGAACTGAAGAGTCGGTCACCATGAGCAAGCTGAACAAGTCCATCATCGCGGAATTCGAGTCCGCCCAGATCACCCGCGAACTGCCGAAGTTCAGCCAGGGCGACACCGTCGTGGTGAACGTCAAGGTCAAGGAAGGCAACCGCGAGCGCGTGCAGGCCTATGAAGGCGTGGTCATCGCGATCAAGAACGCCGGCCTGAACTCGTCGTTCACCGTGCGCAAGATCTCGCACGGCTACGGCGTCGAGCGCGTGTTCCAGACCCACAGCGCCACCATCGACTCGGTCGAAGTGAAGCGCCGCGGCAAGGTCCGCGCCGGCAAGCTGTACTACCTGCGTGGCCTGGAAGGCAAGGCTGCCCGCATCAAGGAAGACCTGGCCGCCGTCGCCAAGGCCAAGGCCGAGAAGGCCGCCGGCTGATCGCCGCGCACCCTGGTGCATCCGCAACGGCCGCCTCCGGGCGGCCGTTCGCGTTTCCGTGGCTGGCAATCGGGCCGCCGTGCCCGCCATCGCCGGCGCGGTTGCCTTCCTCGCCCACATGCCATCCCCGGCGTGGGTGCCCTTGTAGAGCGGGGCTTGCCCCGCTGTCCCCGCCTGCCAGGGCGACACCGGGCGAAAGGTAGCGGGGCAAGCCCCGCTCTACAGGTGACGTCGCCCGCGCACGGCTGCGTGCGCCGGGCTGGCGCCCGACGCGGCCTCGGCGGCACACTGGGCTGGTTCCCACGGAAGGAGCGGTAATGGCGATGTCCAAGATTGCGGCCCTGGCGCGCATCGTGCCGGCCATGGGCCTGGTGGCGCTTCTCGGCGGTTGCGCGACCGGCGACCGGTACGCGGCTCTGGATTCCGCGCAGGGTCCCTGCGCGGCGCAGTACCGTGCACACCGCGACAGCGCACCGGCGCCCGCGGGACTGTCCCGCGAGGAGCGTGCCCGCTACGAGGAACGCAGGCGCGACTACCACGTCTCCCGCGACTGCCAGCGTGCGGCGGAGGCGGAAGTCACGATCTGGTCATCCGCTCCGTCGGACCCTATCAAGCCCGATTTCAGCGGCAAGCGCAGTGACTGAAGCAGTACCCCTGGAACATGTGCGGCTGGACGTGTGGTTGTGGGCCGCGCGTTTCTTCCGCACGCGCAGCCTGGCCAAGCAGGCGGTGGAAACCGGCAAGGTGGACGTCGCCGGCCAGCGCGCCAAGCCCTCGCGCTCGCTGCGGGTGGGCGAATCGCTGCAGGTCACCCGCGGCGAGGAGCGGTTCGACATCGTGGTCCGCGGCCTCAGCGAAATCCGCGGTCCGGCGCCGGTGGCGCAGGCCCTGTACGAGGAAACCGCCGAGTCGAAGACCCGCCGCGAGGAACAGCGCCTGCAGCGCGCCGCCATGCGCGACGGCTACCGTCCGCCGGAACACAAGCCGGACAAGCGCGCACGGCGCCTGATCCAGGCGCTGGGCGACATCGACGCGACGTAGCCTGGCACGTGCCGGTTTCGATGCCTTGAAAAGCCACAGCACGGGCTTCGGAAGAGGCCGCCGCCCCAAGGGGGTAAGGCGCGACAAAGCCCCTCTCCCACCAGGAGCGGGGCGATGGAAGCCACGCCCTCTACGCCCCCGAAGTCGCGCTGCCGCGACTGCGTCCGAAGCGCGCCACCTGGAAGCCGCCTCACTACCAGCAGCCGCGGCGTGATGCGGTGAGCCAGCGGGGCGTGCGATGCGCCAACCGTCGCCAGCGCCATGGTTCATTCCCGGCGCCCCCCTGGGGCTGCGGCGGCGCCGTCCGGAGCCGGTCACCGCGGCAAGCGCTCAGCGCTTTCCGCCGAACAGGCCCAGGCCGATGTTCAGCAGGTCGCTGGCGTCGACGTCGCCGTCGCCATCGCGGTCGAGCAGCGATTCCAGCGCGCCGCCGCCGGACTGCTGGCGCACCTGCGCGCGCTCCTGGCCGAGCAGCTGGCCCAGGCCGCCGGCGTCCAGGCCCTGCGCGCGGCTGCGGTTGGCCAGGAACGACAGCACGATCGGCGCCAGCACCGCCAGCAGCTTCATCGCCTGGCTGCTGCCCAGGCCGGTGGCCTGGCCCAGGCCCTGCGCCGCCCGCGGCTGCGCGCCGCCGAGGACGTGGCCGAGGATCGCCGCGCCGTCGGTCTGGCGGCTGTTGCCACCACCGCCGAGCACCGCGCCCAGCAGGCTGCCGATATCCGGGCCGCCGGCATGGTCGCGTTGCAGCGCGCCGAACAGGGCCTCGGCGCCCTGCGGCTGCGCGCTGTTGCGGCCCAGCGCGCCGAGCAGCAGCGGCAGCGCGGTGGCCACCGCATTGCTGGCCTGCGCCGGATCGGTGCCGAGCTGGCGCGCGATCTGCTGGATGGGCGCACCCTGCAACTGCGCGAACAGTTCCTGGGTGAGCAGGGGCTGCGTGTTCATGGCGGTCTCCTTACCCGGAGGACGGGAAGGCCACGATACGCCTGTCCGCGGGCGCCGACGGAACCTGCGACGTCGCTGCTTGCAGGAACAGGCCGGCTTCGCCGGGCCGCCGGGAACAGGCCCCATCCTGGAGGTGGCATGCCCTCGCAGCGTGCTGCGCGCCAGCGGGCGCACCTGGGAGCGCGCAGAACCCCCGCGAACGCCGGGTCGCTCGAGGCGCGCGGCCGGGCAGTGGCCGCGCCCGCCGTTCCCATCGGCAGCGCATGCTGTCCCGCGCATCCCAGGCCATGAGTGCAGGACGTCACGAACAAACGGCCCGGCGCTGGGCGCCGGGCCGTCGTGGTGCAGCAGGTAGCGCGTCGATCAGGCCAGCAGGTCGAAGCGGTCCAGGTTCATCACCTTGGTCCACGCGGCGACGAAGTCGTTCACGAACTTCTCCTGGCCGTCCGACGAGGCGTAGACCTCGGACAGCGCCCGCAGTACCGAGTTGGAGCCGAACACCAGGTCCACGCGGGTCGCCGTCCACTTCACCGCGCCGCCCTTGCGCTCGCGCACCTCGTAAAGCGTGCGGTCCTGCGAAGCCGGCTTCCACTCGTAGGCCATGTCGAGCAGGTTGGCGAAGAAGTCGGTGCTCAGCACGCCCGGGCGATCGGTGAACACGCCGTGGCGGCTGCCATCCCAGCTGGCGTCGAGGGCGCGCAGGCCGCCGACCAGCACGGTCATCTCCGGCGCGGTCAGGGTCAGCAGCTGGGCCTTGTCGACCAGCAGGTGCTCGGCCGGCACTTCCGACGGGCCCTTGATGTAGTTGCGGAAGCCGTCGGCGAACGGCTCCATGTGGCGGAAGGAGTCGACGTCGGTCTGCTCCTGCGCCGCATCGACGCGACCCGGGGTGAACGGCACCTCGACGTACACGCCGGCCGCCTTGGCCGCCTGCTCGATCGCCACGCCGCCGGCCAGCACGACCAGGTCTGCCAGCGACAGGCGGGTCTCAGGCTGCAGCGCTTCCAGCTTCTCCAGCACCTTGATCGCGCGCTGGTTGACCTGCCAGCCGCGCTGCGGCTCCAGGCGGATGCGCGCACCGTTGGCGCCGCCGCGCTTGTCGCCACCGCGGAAGGTCGAGGCCGAAGCCCAGGCCAGGGTGACCAGGTCGCCGGCCGGCAGGCCCAGCGCCTCGATCTTCGCCTTGGCGTCGGCGATGTCGGTGGTGGTCGGGTTGTGCACCGGCTTCGGCAGCGGGTCCTGCCAGATCAGGTCTTCGGCCGGCACTTCCGGACCGAGATAGCGCGCCTTCGGCCCCATGTCGCGATGGACCAGCTTGAACCAGGCGCGGGCGAAGGCGTTGGCGAAGGCCTGCGGATCGTCGCGGAAGCGGCGCGAGATCGGCCCGTAGATCGGGTCGAAGCGCAGCGACAGGTCGGTGGTCAGCATGGTCGGCTTGCGCTTGGGCGACTCCGGGGTCGGGCCCGGAATGAAGGGCTCGACGTCCTTGGCCACCCACTGGTGGGCGCCGGCCGGCGACCTGGTCAGCTCCCACTCGAAGTCGAACAGGAACTTGAAGAAGTCGTTGCTCCACTGCGCCGGGGTGCTGGTCCAGGTCACTTCCAGGCCGGAGGTGATGGTGTCGGCGCCCTTGCCGGTGCCGAAGCTGTTGGCCCAGCCCAGGCCCTGCATTTCCAGGTCGGCCGCTTCCGGATCCGGGCCGACGTGGTCGGCCGGGCCGGCGCCATGGGTCTTGCCGAGGGTGTGGCCGCCGGCGATGAGCGCGACGGTCTCCTCGTCGTCCATGCCCATGCGGCCGAAGGTCACGCGGATGTCGTGCGCGGCCAGCAGCGGATCCGGGTTGCCGTCGGGGCCTTCCGGGTTCACGTAGATCAGGCCCATCTGCACCGCGGCCAGCGGGTTTTCGAGGTTGCGGCTGTGGACCTTGCCGTCGGCATCGTCCTCGGAGACCAGCACGCTCTCGCCCTCGGGCTTGGGCACGCCTTCCGACCCGCGGGCATAGCGCTCGTCGCTGCCCAGCCAGGTCTTCTCGCGGCCCCAGTACACGTCCAGGTCCGGCTCCCAGGTGTCCTCGCGGCCAGCGCCGAAACCGAAGGTGCGGAAGCCGGCATGCTCCAGGGCGACGTTGCCGGCCAGGATCATCAGGTCGGCCCAGGAGATCTTCTGGCCGTACTTCTTCTTGATCGGCCACAGCAGGCGACGCGCCTTGTCGAGGTTGACGTTGTCCGGCCACGAATTGAGCGGGGCGAAGCGCTGCTGGCCCCGGCCGCCGCCGCCGCGGCCGTCACCGACGCGGTAGGTGCCGGCGCTGTGCCAGGCCATGCGGATCATCAGGCCGACGTAGCTGCCGAAGTCGGCCGGCCACCAGTCCTGCGAATCGGTCATCAGGGCCAGCAGGTCCTTCTTCAGGGCGGCGTAGTCCAGCTTCCTGAACTCCTCGCGGTAGTTGAAGTCCTTGCCCAGCGGGTTGGACTTCTCCGAGTGCTGGCTCAGCAGGTCAAGGCGCAACTGGTTCGGCCACCAGTCGCGATTGGTGGTGCCGGTGCCGGCCGCGCCGGCGTGGAAAGGACACTTCGTTTCGGTCGACATGGGACTGCCCCTCTGCTCTGGTGTCGCCGGTGCGTGGCGACGGATTGAAGCGATGCGGATCGCAGGATCCGCCGGCGTGGCTTCGCCGGCACTTTCGCGGTGGAAGAGCCGGTGCGGGGGCGCTTCCGTAGCCGCGGTGAATCGTCGAGCGACAGGTTAGGTATGTTGGGCTATCAATGAAAATTGTTAGTTGCGAACTTAACGATAGGAGCGAGCTATCGTTTGCGGGGCGTTTGCGACCCGGGAAAGGCCAAGCGCATCCGGTCCAGCACGAGGTCCGCAGCGCGGAGGGGCCAGGCGACGGGGCGCGGGCCACGCTCCTGGCCCGCGCCCTGCTGGAACTGTCGACCGTCCACCTGCCCGCCGCTCCGGGGGCTGTCGAGATTACTCCCGCCGCAGCGTGGTGGATCACTCCGGGCGCGGCGTGGTCGCCGTGCTCGGCGGCAGCACCGGATTGGACACCACCGGCTGCCGCCCGGTGAGCGTGTGCAGGAAGCGGGTGATGGCTTCGACCTCGCCGGCGTCGAGTTCGTGGCCCAGCTGGCTGCTGCCCATGATCGCCACGGCCTGGCCGAGGTCCCACACCTGGCCGCTGTGGAAGTAAGGCGCGGTGAGCGCGACGTTGCGCAGGGGCGCGGCGCGGAACACGTATTCGTCGCTGGCGGTCTGGGTCACCGCGAAGCGGCCCCTGTCACCGGTTGGCAGCACCTGCGCGCCGGGCTTCTCGACCACGCCGAACGGGTAGTAGGCCTGGCCGCCGATGTTTGGGCCGTTGTGGCAGCTGCTGCAGCCCTTGTCGATGAACAGCGACAGGCCGCGCAGTTCGGCCGCGTCGAGGCTGTCCTTGCCGGCGAGGAACTGGTCGAAGCGCGAGTCCGGCGTGACCAGGGTGGTCTCGAACGCTTCCAGCGCACGCGCCATGTTCTCGAAGTTGACCGGGTCGCGCTCGCCGGGGAAGGCCTTGCCGAAGGCTTCGACGTAGCCGGGGATGCTGCGCAGCGTCGCTTCCACGCGTTCGGGCGTGTTGTTCATCTCGACGCTGGCCTGGACCGGGCCCTTGGCCTGTTCCTTGAGGTCGGCGGCGCGGCCGTCCCAGAACTGGGCGACGTTGAGCACCGCGTTGAGCACGGTCGGCGAGTTGCGCGGGCCCTTCTGCCAGCCGTGGCCGATCGAGGTGGGGACGTTGTCGGCGCCGCCGGTGGCGACGTTGTGGCAGGTGTTGCAGCTGAGCACGTGGCTGCGCGACAGGCGCGGTTCGAACCACAGCGACTTGCCCAGCTCGATCTGCGCCGGGGTGATCTTCTCCCCGCGCACCTCGTCGATCTTCTGCGGGATCGGGCCAAACAGTGCCTTGGCGGTCTCGCGCAGCGAGGCCGCGTCGGGCGCGGGCGTGGTGGATGCGGCGGGCGCCGGGGTGGCGGCGTGCAGGCTGGCGCAGGCCAGGACCAGGGCAGTGGCGAGGAGGGTGGCGCGGTGGCGCATCGCAGGAATCTCCGGTGGGGCTTCCACCGTTCTTATCCGCCGGTGCGTGGGCGGCGGCATTGACTGCGATCAAAGCCGCCTCCGCCGCTATGCTTGGGGCCCTTCGTGCGAGGCCCCGAACGGATGACGACCCGCGCCACGCGCCTGCTGCGGATGCTCGACGAACTGCGCCAGCGGCGCGGTCCGGTGCGTGGTGCGCAGCTGGCCGCGCGCCTGGGCGTGAGCCTGCGCACGGTCTACCGCGACATCGACGCGCTGCGCGCGCAGGGCGCGGAGATCGACGGCGACGTCGGCGTCGGCTACCGGATGCGCCCGGGCTTCGTGATGCCGCCGATGATGTTCCCGGACGAGGAGCTGGAGGCACTGGTACTGGGGGCACGCTGGGTGGCCTCGCATGCCGATCCCGAGCTGGCTGCCGCCGCCAACCGCGCGCTGGACCGGATCACCGGGGTGTTGCCGGAACGCCTGCGCCTGCAGGTGGAAACCAGCGGCCTGTTCGCCCCGCACTGGCGCCCACGCGACCCGGAACCGTGGCTGCCGGCGCTGCGCCAGGCGATCCGCGACGGCCACGCGGTGCGCATGCGCTACCGCGACGCGGAAGGACGCGACAGCGAGCGGGTGGTGTGGCCGTTCGCGATGGCCTTCCTCGACGACATGCGCCTGCTCGCGGCCTGGTGCGAGACACGCGCCGATTTCCGCCACTTCCGCGCCGACCGCGTGCTGGAGCTGGAAAACACCGGCCGCCCGTATCCCGAACAGCGCCACCAGCTGCTGCGCCGCTGGGAGCAGCAATGCCTGGGCCGCCGCGCAAGCCGGAGCAGTGATCCGATTACCCCTCTCCCCCCGGGGGAGGGGCAGGGGAGAGGACCGGGCGCGCAGCACACCTGAGGCACCGACGGACGTCCGCCCACCCGGGGCTTCTTTCGCGGTTGCCAAACGGTTTATCCGATACCGTCGGGCACCGACCCTCTCGCCAGACGTCTCCCGATGGGAGGGGGAGTGTGCAACGCTACTGACACTTGCTGTCAGCAGCCCCGCTGCAGACTTCCGGTTCCTTCCAGTGACGGAGACGACCGATGGGCAAGACGCTGACCTTCTACACCAACCCGCAGTCGCGGGCGCGCATCACCCGCTGGATGCTGGAGGAGACCGGGCTGCCCTACGAGGAAGTCGTGCTCGACTTCGGCACGACGATGAAGTCGCCCGGATACCTGGCGATCAATCCGATGGGCAAGGTGCCGGCGATCCGGCACGGCGACCTCGTCGTCACCGAGAACGCCGCGATCTGCGCCTACCTGGCCGACCTGGTGCCGGAGACGGGCCTGGCGCCGCCGGTCGGCTCGCCGGAGCGCGGCAGCTACTACCGCTGGTTGTTCTTCCTCGCCGGCCCGGTGGAATCGCTGCTGACCGCGAAGGAGACCGGCGCCCTGGCCAACCCGCTGGCCGCCGGTTACGGCACGGAGGCCGACCTGCTGCGCACGCTGGAGCAGGCGGTGGCCGGGCGCCAGCACCTGGTCGGCGACCGCTTCACCACCGCCGACCTGCTGATGGCGGCCTTCCTCGGTTACTACATGTGGATTGGCGCGCTGGAGAAGAGGCCGGCGTTCACCGCCTTCGCCCAGCTGCATGCGTCGCGCCCGGCGGCGGTGGCCGCCAACGCGCGCGACGACGAGCTGGCGGCGGCTCATCCGTTCCAGCCAGCGGCCCAGGAGGCCTGAAGCATGGACAGGACCTGCCACGGCAGCTGCCACTGCGGCGCGGTGCGTTACCGGGCCACGCTCGACCTGGCTGCCGGCACCGGCAAGTGCAACTGCACCTACTGCAGCAAGATCCGTAACTGGAGCGCGACGCCGAAGGACTTCCAGCTGCTGCAGGGCGAGGAAGCGCTGGGCGACTACGCCAAGGACTGGGGCGAGGGCAACATCCACCACCGTTTCTGCAGCCGCTGCGGCGTGACGGTCTACGGGCACGGTTACATCCCGCAGGCCGGTGGCGCCTTTGTTTCGGTGCAGGTCAACACCCTGGACGACGCCAGCATCGACGAGCTGGTTTCCGGGCCGATGCACTACGCCGACGGATTGCACGACAACTGGATGAACCCACCCGCCGACACCCGTGCGATGTAGGTACTCCGCCCCGCTCCCGGAGGGAAAGCGGGAAAGGCCGCCTCGTAGAGCGGGGCTTGCCCCGCTGCCTGCCGCGACACCACCTCCGGTGCGTGGGACCGGGCAAGCCCGGCGCCACGACGCGTAGCCCGGGTAAGCAAAGCGCACCCGGGGCCCTGCGTGGCCAACGGCGACGATGCGTTACAGCAGCGACTTCAGCCGGTAGAGGGCTTCCAGCGCCTGCTTCGGCGTCAGCTCGTCCGGGTCCAGTGCGGCCAGTGCTTCCTGCGCCGCCGAAGGCGCGGCGGCGAACAGGCCGAACTGTTGCGGCGCATCCAGCGCCTGCGGGGCGACCTCGGCCGCGTGCGTCTCGCGACCGCGCTGCTCCAGCTCGGCCAGGCGGCGACGCGCCTGCTGCAGCGTCGCCTTCGGCAGGCCGGCCAGCGCCGCCACCTGCAGGCCGAAGCTGCGGTCGGCCGCGCCTTCGCGCACCGCGTGCATGAACACCAGCGAATCGCCGTGCTCCACCGCGTCCAGGTGCACGTTGGCGATGCCGCTTTCCGGCGTGGCCAGCGAAGTCAGCTCGAAGTAGTGGGTGGCGAACAGGGTCCAGCAGCGGTTGACGGTAGCGAGGTGGCGCGCCACCGCGTCGGCCAGGGCCAGGCCGTCGTAGGTCGAGGTGCCGCGGCCGATCTCGTCCATCAGCACCAGCGACTGCGGCGTGGCGTGGTGCAGGATGTAGCTGGTCTCGGCCATCTCGACCATGAAGGTGGACTGGCCGCGCGCGAGGTCGTCGCCGGCGCCGATGCGGGTGAGGATGCGGTCGATCGGGCCGATCTGCGCCCGCGCCGCCGGAACGAAGCTGCCGATGTGCGCCAGCAGCACGATCAGCGCGTTCTGGCGCATGTAGGTGCTCTTGCCGCCCATGTTCGGACCCGTGATCACCAGCATCCGCCGCGCGCTGCCGTCGCGGTCGCCATAGAGTTCGAGGTCGTTGGGCTCGAACGGCTCCTCGCGCACCGCCTCGACCACCGGATGGCGGCCGCGCTCGATGCACAGGCAGGGCGCGTCGGTCAGCTCCGGGCGCGACCAGTCCAGCGCCTGCGCGCGCTCGGCGAAGCAGGCCAGCACGTCCAGTTCGCTCAGCGCGGCGGCGCAGCGCTTGAGCGGCTCCAGCACGGTGTTGAGCGAATCCAGCAGCGCGTCGTAGAGGAACTTCTCGCGTGCGAGCGCACGTTCGCGCGCGGACAGCACCTTGTCCTCGAAGGCTTTAAGTTCCTCGGTGATGTAGCGCTCGGCGCCGGTCAGGGTCTGGCGCCGGGTGTAGTGCACCGGGGCCTTGTCGGACTGGCCCTTGCTGATCTCGATGTAATAGCCGTGGACCCGGTTGTAGCCGACTTTCAGCGTGGCGATGCCGGTGGCCGCGCGCTCGCGCGCCTCCAGGTCGACCAGGAACTGGTCGGCATGGGTCGACAGCCGCCGCAGCTCGTCCAGCTCGGCGTCGTAGCCCTCGGCGATCACGCCGCCGTCGGCCAGCTTCAGCGGCGGCTGCGGGGCGATGGAAGAAGCCAGCAGGTGGGCAATCTCGTCGTGCTGGCCCAGTTCGTTCGACAGCGCCTGCAGCCGCGGCGAATCCAGCGGCGCCAGCGCCTGGCGGATGCCGGGCAGCAGGGCCAGCGCATCGCGCAGCGTCGACAGGTCGCGCGGCCGCGCCGAGCGCAAGGCGACGCGGGTGAGGATGCGTTCGACGTCGCCGAGCCCGCGGAAGCAGTCGCGCAGGCCGTCGTCGGCGCGCTGCTCGACCAGCGTCGCCACCGCATGGTGGCGGCCGCCGACCACGCCGCGGTCGCGCAGCGGCCGGTGCAGCCAGCGCCGGAGCAGGCGCCCGCCCATCGGGGTGATGGTCGAGTCCAGCACGCCCAGCAGGGTGTGGCGGGTCTGGCCGTCGACGCGGGTGTCCAGTTCCAGGTGGCGGCGGGTGGCGGCGTTCATCGCGATCGCCTCGCCGGAGGTTTCCAGCGCGATCGAGGTCAGGTGCGGCAGCTGCTGCTTCTGCGTCTCCTCGACGTAGCCCAGCAGCGCGCCGGCGGCGGCGATGGCCAGCGGGCGGTCGTCGATGCCGAAGCCGGTGAGGTCGTGCAGGCCGAAGAAACGCAGCAGCTGGCGGCGTCCGCTGTCCGGATCGAACAGCCACGGCGGCCGGCGCCGCAGCGCGCCGGCGGAGAGCGTGGGCCAGCCTTCCTCGTCCGGCACCAGCAGTTCGGCCGGTTCCAGGCGTGCCAGTTCGGCTTCGAGCTGGTCGGTGTTCTCGACCTCGTTGACCAGGAAGCGGCCGGCGGACAGGTCGGCCCAGGCCAGGCCATAACCGTTGCGACCGCGGGCCACCGCCATCAGCAGGGTGTCGCGGCGCTCGTCCAGCAGCGCCTCGTCGGTGACCGTGCCGGGAGTGACAATCCGCACCACCTTGCGCTCGACCAGGCCCTTGCTCGCCGCCGGATCGCCGATCTGCTCGCAGATCGCCACCGACTCGCCCAGCGCCACCAGCCGCGCCAGGTAGCCCTCGTAGGCGTGCACCGGCACGCCGGCCATCGGGATCGGCGCGCCGCCGGAGCTGCCGCGCTGGGTCAGGGTGATGTCGAGCAGGCGCGCGGCCTTGCGCGCGTCGTCGTAGAACAGCTCGTAGAAGTCGCCCATCCGGAAGAACAGCAGCAGGTCCGGGTACTCCGCCTTGGCGGCGAAGAACTGCTTCATCAGCGGGGTGTGTTCGGGCGCTGCGGACTTGTCTGCTGGCTTGGACATCGGCTCGGGGATATTGCGGGGCGGCCGATTGTACCGGCCGCGGCCCCGCTCAGCCCCGCAGGGCCTGCTGGCCGGGCGGCTCGGGCAGCGGGCCGTCGGCCACCACCACGCGGTCGCGGCCGCCGCGCTTGGCCTGGTACATGGCCGCGTCGGCGCGGGCGAGCACGCGTTCGTAGTCCGGGTGCCCGTCCTGCATTGCGACGCCGATGCTGGCGGTCAGCTGCAGGCGCTCGCCGCCGGGCAGCGCCAGCGGCGCTTCGGCGATCGCCCGGCGCAGGGCGTGGGCGATGGCCACCGCCTCGGTCTGGCTGACCGAGCCCAGCACCACCACGAACTCCTCGCCGCCATAGCGGAACAGGTAGTCGCTGCCACGGGTGTTCTCGACCAGGATCGAGGCCACGTGCTGCAGGGCGCGGTCGCCGGCCTCGTGGCCGTGGTTGTCGTTGATCGACTTGAAGTGGTCCAGGTCCAGCATCAGCACCGCGAACTGGCGGCCGGTATTGGCCTGCAGCGCGACTTCGCGGCGCAGGATGGTCGGCAGGAAGCGGCGGTTGAGCAGGCGGGTGAGGGCGTCGCGACCGGACTCCAGGTCGCCGATGCCCTCGAACAGGATCCCGACCAGGTTGCGGATCTCGCCCGTCCAGCCGCGGATGTCCTCGAGCAGGGCGCGGCGGCCGGCGGCGTCGGCGGCCGCGGGCAGACGTTCGCGCAGCTCGCCGTCGATGCGCTCGGTGAGCTCGCCGACCTGGCGGGTCTCGGTGGTCTCGCCAAAGCTGGCCAGGCCCTTGTGCAGGAACCACAGGCCGAACTCCGAACGCGACAGCAGCAGGTTTTCCACCGGGCCGGGCTGTTCGGCGGTCAGCGCGTAGAGCAGGGCGTTCTCCCAGGCCAGCAGCAGGGCGCGCTGGCGCTCGCGTTCGGTGCCTACGTTCTGGATCAGCGAGAACAGACGGAACGAGCCGTCCAGTTCGCCGGCGGCTTCGCGCGAGCGGGTGTAGGAGCGGGTCATCGATTCCAGAGCCAGGTCGAACAGCACGCCCGCGTGCACGCAGGCCTCCAGCGCCAGGGCGTCGTCGCCGGCGCGCTGGCGGATCGCCGCGTAGAGGACCTCCTTGAGCATGCGCATGCCACGCCCGACCAGGTCCACCGGGATGCCGATGCGGGCATGCACGTGGCCGATGTGCTCGTGCAGTCGCTGCAGGTCCGCCGTGTCATCGATCCCGGCGCGCACCAGCTGCCGCGCCCAGCGCTGCAGCGATGGCTTGAGCCGTTCCTGGACCTGGCCCGGATCGAGGAAGCGGGCGGCACGCGGATCCGCCAGCAAGCCGTCGTAGAAGTGCTCGGCCAGGGCCGGGCCGTGGGCGTCCACCAGTTCCTGGAGCATGGCCGCGAGTGGGACCGGCACGCCGGCGACCCGACGCTTCCAGTCCTCGATCAGGCGGAGGTCGGGTGGGGTCTGCTCGGGGGATTGCGCAGCTGGCGTCATGGTGGCGGTACGGTCCATGCCCAATTATCGCCCGCAGGCCCGGCCCCGTGTGCTGAACGGCGGTCATGGCTGGACAGAGGGTGGGCGCATGTTGCGCCGGTTGCGCCGCCCACGGGTTCGCGCCGCAGGCGGTGGCCGTTGCGGCCTCGGGCCAGGCGGGAGCCAACGGGAAGCGTCTGTCCTGCCCGGGTGTGCGGGCCACGGTCGCGGCATCTCCGACGCGAGGCACGGGCCGATGTGTTCTGGCCCTGTGCGGGCGCGGAAGGGCCCGCACAGGGCGCCCTCAGCCGCGCAGCAGCGCGCGGAGGTGGTCGAGCTCGCCGGCTTCGTCCAGCTTCAGGTCCTCCAGGCCCTCGAGCGCTTCGGCCAGCAGCTCGCGTCCACGCTCGACCTCGCCGGTGCCGAGCAGGTTCTCGCCGCGCAGGGCCTGGAGCCGGTGGCGCCAGCCGGGCGTCGAGTCGCCGGCGGTGAGGACCTCCGGATCCAGTGGCGCCATCCGCGCCAGCGCCTCGGCATGGCGGCCCTGGCGGGTGAGCAGTTGCGCGAGGGTGAAGGTATAGACCTGGGCGTGCGGGTTGGCGTCGCCGCCTTCCTTGCGCAGCCGGGCGACGATGTCCTCGAGGAGGCGCATCGCCGCCACCTGGTCGCCGCATTCGGCTTCCTGCTCCGCCAGGTTGCCGGCCTCGACCAGGGTGCCCTGCGAATCGGCACCGAAGCTTTCCACCATGCCGGCATGGACGGTGCGCATGGAAGCCAGCGCGGCCGGGCAGTCGCCGCCACGCGACTGGATGCTGGCCACCGTCGACAGCTGCACCAGCGCCTGCCAGCTCTTCTCGCCCATGACCCTGGCCGAGGCCTGCTGGGCGGTCATCGCCAGCGGCAGCGCTTCGGTGTAACGGCCCTGGTTGCGCAGCACGCGCGCCAGGTTCATGTGCAGGGCCGAGACATAGATGTCGCCGATCTTCTCCGCCGCGTAGCGCGGATCGGCCAGCGTTTCCCTGAGCAGGGCCTCGGCGTCGTCCAGCCTGTCCAGGCGCAGGTAGGTGTCGGCGAGATTGACGCGGATGCCGGCGCCCAGCTGCGCGTCGTCGGCCAGCACCAGGCGTTGCAGCTGGTCGGCCCGGCGCAGGGCGGGCTCGGCTTCCTTCACCTTCTGCTGCTGGTTATGGAGCACGCCGCGCAGGTAGGCGGCACGCAGCGCCACCAGGCTTTCGTCGCCCAGGCGCGCGCCGGCCAGCGCGTCGGTTTCCTCCAGGTAGGCGGCGGCTTCGGCGAACTTCTGCGCGTAGGCCAGCATGCCGACCAGCTCGTAGCGCGCGCGGACAGTGACCTCGTCGGCCGGGCCGAACGCCTTTTCGTAGCTGGCCACGGCGGCGCGCAGATGGCGCTCGCCCTTGCCGCGGTCGCCCAAGGAGCGCCAGGAGACGCCCAGAGCGCTCTGCACGCTGCCGAGAGTGGCGGGGTCGTCCTTGAACTTGCCGTCGATGCTCGCCGAGGCGTGGTCGAGCATGTCCTTGATGGTCGGTTCCTTCTCGTAGGCGCTGCCGCCCGGCGCCAGCGCGCTGAGCAGGTCCTTGCTGAGGAACTGCACCACGGCTTCCGCGCGCCTGGCCTGCTGCTCGGCGCGCGTGTACTGCTCGGCGGTCCTGCGTTCGGCGGCGATGGAGCGCTGCAGCAGCCAGCTGGTGGTGCCGAGGCCCGCCACCAGCAGCACGCCGGCGGCGATGGCCCACGGTCGCCGCGCGCGCGCCTTCGCCAGCCTGCGTTCGCCTTCCTCCACCCGCGCCCGTACCGCCTGTTCCAGCGCCAGCTGCCCGCGGCGCGCCTCCAGCGTGCGGATCCTTCCGGCGAGTTCGGCGGCCGAGGCCGGACGCCTGGCCGGGTCGCCGTTCGCGGCCTCGGCGATGTCCCTGCGCAGCAGCGGATCGTCGACGTCCTGCTCCCAGCCCGGCGAGAGCGGACGGCGGAAGTCGCCGACGACCAGCTGGTACAAGGTCACGCCCAGCGCGTAGATATCGCTCCTGACCGTGGGGGACTGGCCCGCGGTCAGTTCCGGGGCCAGGTACAGCGGGGTACCGGTGGTGTCGTCGGCGAGCGCCTGGGTCCGGGTCAGGCCCAGGCGGGTGATTCCAAGCGCATCGATGCTGCCGCTGTCGAACAGCCGGCTGCTGCCGAAGTCGGCCACGCGCAGGTGCGGGGCGCCGTCGGCTTCGTAGACCAGCAGGTTGGCCGGCTTGATGTCCTTGTGCAGCACGCCGACGCCGTGCGCGGCGGCCACGGCTTCGGCGGCCTCGGCGAACAGCGCCAGGCGCTGCTCCAGCGGCAGGGTGGTGATGTCCTGGCCTTCGGGCCAGCGATCCAGGCTCACGCCGTCGTACCGGGCCTCGACGAAGTAGGGCGCGGCCTCGAAATCCCAGTCCAGGACGCGGACGAAGTCGTCGCGGTCGCCAAGCGCCTCGCGCAGGAGGCGGGCGATGGTCACCTCGCGCTTCAGGCTGTCCAGGCCGGTGCCTGCGAGGCTGAACTTGAACACGCGGGTGTCGCCGGTCTTGGCATGGCGCGCCAGCCATACCTCGTTGCCCTCGGTGCGGGCCA
This sequence comes from Pseudoxanthomonas sp. J35, assembly GCF_000513995.1. Lineage (GTDB taxonomy): Bacteria > Pseudomonadota > Gammaproteobacteria > Xanthomonadales > Xanthomonadaceae > Pseudoxanthomonas. The sequence continues at coordinate 257,677 of NZ_AZVB01000001.1, read as the reverse complement.
GCGGAGTGGCGAGCTTCCAGTTGGGGCGACGCGGTACCGCGTCGCCGACCGACAGGCGACTGGCTTCCGGCAGGAATTCCACCACCTTGCGCGACACCGGCACCGACAACCGGTAGCCGACACGGGCAAGGGTGGTGATCACTGCCTGGCCTTCGTCGTTCATGGCCCGGCGCAGCTTGCCGATGGTGTTGGTCAGCACGGCTTCGACCACGATGCGGCCGGCCCAGACCGAGGCGAGCAGTTCGTCCTTGGTGACGGCTTCGCCTGCGTGGCGCAGGAGGTACTGGAGCACTTCCAGCGGCTTGCGCTCGACCTCGACCGGCTGGCCGGCGACGCGCAGTTCCCAGCGCGCCTCGTCGAATTCGGCGTTACCGAAGGTCCAAAGATATGCGCGTGGCGCCGGCTCTCCGACCGTGTCCATCATCCCTGCTTTCCCCCGTGGGCGGCAGAAGGATCAGGGGCTTGCAGGCCGCTGACGTTCTGCTGCGTGCGCGACAGCCTAGCCGATGGCCGACCGCGATCACAACGCGGCGTGCCCGAAGGCATGGTTCCCGCAGGGCTTTGCCCGCGTTTCCGCAGGCGTAGCAGGAACCACAGGCCCGCAGGCGTACACTCGATGCAGGCGCTGTCGATGCGCCGCGATCCGCCCGGCCGGCGCCCGCGCGCCAGGCCTGGCGATGAAGCCGAGGAGGCCCGATGCGTGTCCCCCACCACGCCGCCGCCATCGTGCTCCTGGCCGCCGCGCTGGCGACCGGGACTGCCACGGCCGCCGATGCCGCTGCCGAGACCGCCAGCCTGGTGACCACACTGCGCCAGGTGCCGCCGGAGTCGAAGGAGCAGTTCCTGCTGCGTGTAGGCGCCTGGATGGCGGAACGGCAGGAGGACACCGGGCACGAGAGCTGCGGGAACATCTGCCGGACCAGCGGCGGCGAACTGGCCGTGATGCTGTTCACCAGCCAGCGCAGCCACTGGTGCCGGATGAGCTTCGCCTGCCCGCTGAGCCATCCGCACATGACCGCCGAGACCATTCACTCGCATCCGGCCTCGCCTGGCGGTGGCGGCTTCTCGCGCTCGGACTACCGGCTCGGCCCGGGCTACCTGGTGCGCGGTCGGCGCATGTACTACCAGGACGGTCCGGGCACCGCCGCGCCGTTCCCGGCGCCGGAGCCGCGGGACTGTAATAGTCTCCGCTGCGCAGGAAACCGATAGTGCGCGGCATGGCCCACCATCACGACCACGACCACCATCACGAGGCCGGGCACGGCCACCACGACCACGAGCATGGACACGGCCACGCCCATGGCCACCACCATGGCCCGGGCGGGCACAGCCATATCCCCGCGAAGATCCGCCACGAACGACCGCTGTGGTGGGCGCTTGGCCTGACCGCCACGGTGCTGCTGGTCGAGTTCGCCGGCGCCTGGTTCACCAACAGCCTGGCCCTGCTGTCCGACGCGGCGCACATGGCCACCGACACCCTGGCCCTGGCCATCGCCCTGGTCGCGGTGCGGCTGTCGCGGCGTCCGCCGGATGCACGGCGCACCTATGGCTACGCCCGCTTCGAGGCACTGGGTGCGCTGGCCAACGGCATGCTGCTGTTCGCGCTGGCCGGCTACATCCTGTGGGAAGCCTGGCAGCGCTTCCGTGCGCCGTTGCCGGTCGCCAGCATGGGGATGCTGGCGGTGGCGCTGGTCGGGCTGGTGTGCAACCTCGTCGCCATGCGCCTGCTCCATGCCGGCAGCGGCGAGAGCCTCAACATGAAGGGCGCCTACCTCGAGGTCTGGAGCGACATGCTCGGCTCGCTGGCGGTGGTGGTCGCCGCGCTGCTGATCCGCTGGACCGGCTGGGTGTGGATCGACCCGGTACTGGCGGTGATGATCGGCCTGTGGGTGCTGCCGCGGACCTGGGTGCTGGCGCGCGAGGCGCTCAACGTACTGATGGAAGGCGTGCCGCGCGGCCTGGACCTGGCCGCGGTGGACGCCGACCTGCGCGGTCACCCGGGCGTGGAGGGGGTCCACGACTTGCACGTCTGGGCCCTGGCTTCGCGCACCCCGGCGATGACCGCGCACGTGGTGGTGGTGGCCGGGGTCGATGCCTCGGAGGTGCGCCGCGGGCTGGCCGGGCTGCTCGAGCAGCGCCACGGCATCCGCCACGTGACCCTGCAGATGGAGGAGGGCCACGACGACGGCTGCGGCGGGCCCGGCTGCGGCCACGGTCGGGCTCCGGCCTGAGGGGCAGGGGAGTCCATCCCGAAACACGTGCCGGCGTATCGCCGCAGTGCAGAATGCGTCACACATGAGGGCGGTTTAACGTCGCCCTTACGTTTACGTATTCCGGACCACCACGGAGGCAACACCTGCCTCGCCCGCCAGGGCGCCCGCAGCAGCACGACACCACCAGATGCATCACCTTGAAGGGGAGGGGATCATGGCCTGTGCAAGCCTGCAACACACCGGACTCGCAATCGCTGTCGCCACCGCGCTGAGCGTCATCGCCGCCATGCCGGCCCACGCCCAGGAGGCCGCGGGACCGGCGAAGGAGGAACCGGTCACCCTGGCCGGCCTGACCGTCACCGCGCAGAAGCGCGAGGAAGCGCTGCAGGACGTGCCGATCTCGGTGACTGCGATCTCCGAACAGCTGCTGCGCGACACCGGCATCAGCGACATCAAGGACCTGCAGATCCTGGTGCCCGGCCTCACCGTGACCAGTACCCAGAGCGAGGCGATCACCACCGCGCGCATCCGCGGCATCGGCACGGTGGGCGACAACGTCGGCCTGGAATCCTCGGTGGGCGTGGTGATCGACGGCGTGTACCGGCCGCGCAACAGCGTCGGCTTCGGCGACCTCGGCCAGCTGGAGCGCATCGAGGTGCTGAAGGGCCCGCAGGGCACGGTGTTCGGCAAGAACACCTCCGCCGGCGTGATCAACGTGGTCACCCGCCGCCCGAGCTTCACCCAGAGCGCCGAAGGCGAGCTGACGGTGGGCAACTACGGCGCATGGGGCGTGTCGGGCGCCTACAACGACGCCATCGGCGAGAACAGCGCCTTCAACATCTACGCCGCCAAGCGCAGCCGCGACGGCTGGATGGACGTGCGCACCGGCAACGGCCCGCGCCGCGAGACCGACGACTACGACCAGAACTTCCACACCCTGCGCGCCAAGCTGCTGCTGGAGCCCACGGAGGACCTGGAGATCCTGGTCAGCACCGACTTCACCAGCCGCGAGGAGAACTGCTGCACGGCGGTGCAGACCACGGTCGGCGGCACCTCGGCGATCATCAACGCGGTGGCCGGCGGCGGCAAGGCGATCGCCGCGCCCGGCGACGATCCGTTCGGGCGGGTGGCCTACAGCAACCGCAGCACCGAGCAGGACATCAAGGACAAGGGCATCTCGGTGCAGGTCGACTGGGGCGGCATCGGCCTCGGCGACGCGACCCTGACCTCGATCACCGCGTGGCGCGACTGGCAGGCCATCAACGGCCTGGACTACGACTTCAGCACCGCCGACCTGATCTACCGCAACGCCGACGAGAACGAGTCGTTCAGCGGCTTCGAGACCTTCAGCCAGGAGCTGCGCCTGACCGGCGCCACCGACACGGTGGACTGGATGGTCGGCTTCTTCTATTCCGACGAAGACCTCACCCGCAGGGAGAGCTACCGCGTCGGCGCCGGCTACGAGCCGTACCTGTCGACCCTGGTCGGTTCGCAGCTGCTCGGGCAGATGGCCGCGGCGCTGGCGCCGATGGGGCTGAGCGTGGACACCTCCAACCCGGCGCTGCTGCTGTCGCAGGTCTCCGGGCGCCCGTTCGGGACCAATTTCACCGGACTGGGTGCGCTGGACCGCCACGAGCAGAGCGCGAAGAGCACGGCGCTGTTCACCAACAACACCTGGCACGCCACCGACGCCCTCGACCTGACCCTGGGCCTGCGCTACACCCGCGAGAAGAAGACGCTCGACTCGGCCTACAGCAATCCCAACGGCAGCGCCGGCTGCGCCGCGACCCTGGCCAACCCGACCGGTCGCGTCGGCGCGGCCATCGCCCAGCGCATCAACGGCTTCGCCTCGCTGCCCGGGCCGACCCAGCAGGCGATCCTGGCCCAGCTGCTGCCGGTGGCGGTGCCGGCGATCGCCGGACGCATGTGCCTGCCGTGGACCAACGTGCTCCACGACGGCCGCAGCGTGCACCAGTCCAGCGAGGAGAAGGAGTGGTCCGGCACCCTCAAGGCGGCCTACCGCTGGAGCGAGCAGGTGATGGGCTACGCTTCGGTCGCCCGCGGCTACAAGGGCGGCGGCTTCAACCTCGACCGCGTGCAGTCGGCCGACGGCAGCTCCGCCGGCGCGGCCGGCATCCTCCCGGCGGACGACACCTCGTTCCCGGCGGAGTTCGTCGACAGCTACGAGCTGGGCACCAAGACCACCTGGGCCGGCGGCAACCTGCTGTTCAACGCCGCGCTGTTCTACCAGAAGTACGAGGACTTCCAGCTCAACAGCTTCCTCGGCACCAGCTTCGTGGTGCGCTCGATCCCCGAGGTGGTGTCCAAGGGCGTGGACGCCGAGCTGCTGTGGCAGCCGGTGTCGGGGCTGATGGTCCAGGGCGGCCTGATGTACGCCAACACCCGTTACGGCGACGACATCCCGGGCGCGGACTTCGTCGAGCCCACCGGCGCCCTGTACAAGCTGCCCGGTGCGCAGATGAGCTTCGCGCCGAAGTGGTCCGGCTCGGCCTCGGTGACCTACGAGTGGGATCTCGCCGGCAACCTGGTCGGCCGCTTCAACCTCGGCGCCAAGTACATGTCCGACTACAACACCGGCTCGGACCTGGACGTGGAGAAGAAGCAGGACGCCTTCACCGTGGCCAACGCCAGGCTCGGCTTCGGCGCGCGCGACCAGCGCTGGATGCTGGAGCTGTGGGCGACCAACCTGTTCGATACCGAGTACGTGCAGGTGGGCTTCGACGGTCCGCTGCAGGTGGCCAGCAACGTGCCCAACGACCCGCTCAATACCTACAACGCCTTCCTCGGTGCGCCGAGGATGTACGGCGTGACCTTCCGCGCACGGTACTGACGGCGCGCGAAGTCAGCGATCAGGGGGGCGCCCGGTGCGCCCCCCTGATCCATCCGCGAGACAGGCGCGGCGGTTTGGGCTACAACTCGCGGCGAGCCCCTACTCCCGGATGCCGATGTCCACTCCCACCGACGCGCAGCTGCGCGAACAGGCCCAGGTCCTGGGCGACCGGCTGCGCGCCGCGCGCGATTCCCTGGTCACCGCCGAAAGCTGCACCGGCGGCTGGATCGCCAAATGCCTGACCGACATCGCCGGGTCCTCGGACTGGTTCGACTGCGGCATGGTCGTGTACAGCTACGAGGCCAAGCAGGCGCTGCTGGGCGTGCACCCGCAGACCCTGGAGGAGCACGGCGCGGTGAGCCGCGAGACCGCGATCGAGATGGTCTCCGGCGCGCTGGTCCACTCCGGTGCCACCGTGGCGGTGGCCGTGACCGGCATCGCCGGACCGGGCGGCGGCGGCCCGGGCAAGCCGGTGGGCACGGTGTGGATCGCGTGGAAGCGGCGCGGCGGTTACGCGCGCGCGCAGCTGTTCCATTTCGCCGGCGACCGCGAGGCGGTGCGCCGGCAGACCGTGGGCCAGGCGCTGCTCGGCATCGGGGAACTGCTGCCATGAACCAGCGCGCCGGTGGCTGGACGGAGGAGGGCACCTGATGTGGGAGACCCTGGGTACGGTCCGTGACCTGGGCCGGCTGCAGCAGATCGCCTCGGTCCTGATCGGCTACGGCTTCGGCGACATGGTCAGGCGCATCGGCATGGCCGGGGCGCTGGAACGCGCCGGCCGCATCCTGCACTGGCGCGACCCGGAGGCGATGGCGCACATGGCCCCGCCGGTGCGCGTGCGTCGCGCGCTGGAGGATCTGGGCCCGACTTTCGTCAAGCTCGGCCAGGTGCTGGCCACGCGCGTGGACCTGCTGCCGCCGGAATGGACCACCGAGCTGGGCAAGCTGCAGAACGCGGTGCCGGCACTGCCGTTCGAACAGGTACGCCCGCAGCTGGTCGAGGACCTGGGCGGCGATCCCGCGGAAGTCTTCGCGCGCATCGAGGAGACGCCGCTGGCCGCCGCCTCCCTGGCGCAGGCGCATCGTGCCTGGCTGGCCGACGGCAGCGCGGTGGTGCTGAAGATCCGCCGCCCTGGCATCCGCGACCTGGTCGAGGCCGACCTGCGCCTGCTGGCGCGCCTGGCCGAGATCGTCGAGGCGCGCGCGCCGGACCTGCGCCGCTACCGGCCCACCCAGGTGGTGCACGAGTTCAGCCTGTCGCTGCGCCGCGAGCTGGACTTCGCCGGCGAGGGGCGCAACGCCGAGCGCATCGCCGCCAACTTCGCCGGCAACGACGCCATCGTCGTGCCGAAGGTGTACTGGCAATGGACCTGCGAGCGGCTCAACGTGCAGCAGCTGCTCGACGGCATCCCCGGTACCGACCTGGCCGCGGTGGACGCCACCGGCCTGGAACGCGCCGCGCTGGCCCGCACCGGCGCCGACATCGTGCTGAAGATGGTGCTGGAGGACGGCTTCTTCCACGCCGACCCGCACCCGGGGAACATCTTCTACCTGCCGGGCGGGCGCATCGGCGTGATCGACTTCGGCATGGTCGGACGCATCTCCGACCAGCGCCGTTTCCAGATCGTGCAGCTGCTCCACGGCCTGGTCGCGCGCGAGCCGGAGGCGGTGGCCGACGTGCTGGTGGACTGGGGCGAGGGCAGCGGCGAGGTCGACGAATCGCGCCTGCAGGGCGACGTCGGCGCCTTCGTCGACCAGTACCGCGGGGTCCCGCTGAAGGACCTGCGCATGGGCCTGATGCTGTCGGACGTGACCGCGATCCTGCGCGAGCACGGGCTCAGCCTGCCGCCGGACCTGGCACTGATGATCAAGGCCTTCCTCACCCTCGAAGGCATGGGCCGGCAGCTGGACCCGGACTTCGACATGGCCGGCGCGGCGCGGCCGTACGTGGAGCAGGTGCTGCTGAAGCGCTGGTCGCCGCGCGCGCTGCTGCGGCGCGGACGCCGTGGTGTGCTGGACGCGCTGGAACTGGCCGGCGACATGCCGCGCGAACTGCGCCGGCTGCTGCGGATGACCCGGCGCGGGCGCCTGCACATGCAGATGGAGGTCACCTCGCTGAAGGCCTTCGGCGACCAGGTCGACCGCGCCGCCAACCGCCTGACCATGGGCGTGGTCACCGCCGCGCTGGTGATCGGCTCGTCGATCGTGATGCACAGCGCCGGCGGCGGCGTACCCAGCCGCTGGCTTCTGGCGCTGGGGGTGATGGGCTTCGTCGGTGCCGCCCTGACCGGGCTGTGGATCCTGCTGTCGATCTGGCGCAGCGGGAAGGGGTAGAGGGCATCCGCGCGCGCTTCCGCGCGGGCGTTCGTGCCGGTGGATGCGCGCCTGCTGGCGTGTCGCGCCGGGGGACTTCCCCCGTCGGCGGACGCCGCTTCCGTAGAGCGGGGCTCGCCCCGCTGCTTTCGACATGTCGCGGCAGGCGTGTAGAGCGGGGCTTGCCCCGCTGCTTTCCGCGTATGGCTTCGGCAGGCGGGGGAGCGGGGCAAGCCCCACTCTACGGGTCAGTCCCCGGGGCGGTATTCGAGCAGGTCGCCGGGCTGGCACTCCAGCACCCGGCAGATCGCCTCCAGTGTGGCGAAGCGCACGCCCTTGACGTGGCCCTGCTTGAGCAGCGACAGGTTGGTCTCGCTGATGCCGATGGCGTCGGCCAGCTCCTTCGACTTCATCTTGCGCCGCGCCAGCATCACGTCGAGGTTGACGACGATGGGCATCAGACGATGCTCCGCGCGTCGTCGGACGCGTCGGCGCCGATCCGGATCCGCCAGGCCAGGCTGTAGAGGCAGGTGCAGGCGACCACGGGCAGGCCGATGCCGGCGCCGAGGCCACCCAGGAAGTGCGGGATCGAGTCGAAGCCGGAGCGGATCGTGTCGACCACCACCCCGTCCAACGCCGCGATCACGTGGGCGAGGCCGGTCAGGACGCCGGCCAGCATCGGCAGCGCGATCAGGCTGATGACGATCGAGTGGGAGAGACGGCGCACTGCCGCGGCGGTCCTGCGGTTGAGCGGGGTCGGCTGGTCGAAGCGGTTGCCGAGGCGGTACAGCATGGCGATGGGCAGCAGCAGCTGCAGGCCGGTGAGGGCGAAGGCAGGGGTGAGCAGGACCTTGAGCACCGGGCCGAGGGCCGCCGGGTCGGAAACCACCAGGTCGAAATGCCGCGCCAGCAGGTCCGCATCCAGGGCGTCCGGCAGCAGCCAGAGCAGGGCCACCGCCCACAGCGTGTAGCCCACCAAGGCGACGCCGGCGGCCAGCGACACCCGGCGCAGCTTGCGGCCATGGCCGCGGACGTTGTCTTCGACGGTACGCAGCGGTTCCATCTGCAAATCCCGGGTAATGGAATTTATGCAGAACATAAAACAATTTACCCGGGAGTCAGGCGGCTTGCGTCGCCGGGCTGGTTAGTAGTAATACTGCTAACCATGGACCTGACCGATACCCAGCAAGCCATCCTGGCCCTGATCGCCGAGCGCATCGAAGCCGAGGGCCTGCCGCCTTCGCAGGCCGAGATCGCCCGCGCCTTCGGCTTCAAGGGCGTGCGCGCGGCGCAGTACCACCTGGAGGCACTGGAGGCGGCCGGGGCGATCGAGCGCCTGCCGGGTCGCGCCCGCGGCATCCGCCTGAAGGTCGCGCCGGTGCCGCCGCAGGCCGAGCTTGCGTTGGCGGCGGCTTCGAATGACGACGCCCTGCGCCTGCCGGTGCTGGGCCGGGTCGCCGCCGGTGCGCCGATCGGCGCCGACGTGCCGGTCGGCATGGCCGAAAGCTTCGTGGTCCTGGACCGCGTGCTGTTCTCGCCGGCGCCGGACTACCTGCTGAAGGTGCAGGGCGATTCGATGCGCGACGAGGGTATCTTCGACGGCGACCTGATCGGCGTGCACCGCACCCGCGAGGCGCGTTCGGGGCAGATCGTGGTGGCGCGGGTGGACGAGGAGATCACGGTCAAGCTGCTGAAGATCGGCAAGGACCGCATCCGCCTGCTGCCGCGCAATCCCGACTACGCGCCGATCGAGGTGCTGCCGGACCAGGATTTCGCCATCGAGGGCCTGTACTGCGGCCTGGTCCGGCCCAACCGCTGATGGCCGCGGGGCGGGCCGGCGCGGCGTTTTCCGACATCCCGGCGCGGCGCGTGACGATGGCCGGGCCCCGCCGACGCGACTAGTTTCAGTTCCATCGGCGGCCGTCGCAGCCTGTGCGACCGGCCTGCCGCAGACTTCGCAACACACCACTGACACCCGAGGACACCCCAGATGGACGAGAACAAGAAGCGCGCCCTTGCCGCCGCCCTGAGCCAGATCGACAAGCAGTTCGGCAAGGGTTCGGTGATGCGCATGGGCGACCGCGCGATCGAGGCGGTCGAGGTCATCCCGACCGGTTCGCTGATGCTGGACATCGCCCTGGGCATCGGCGGCCTGCCGAAGGGCCGCGTGGTCGAGATCTACGGTCCGGAATCCTCGGGCAAGACCACCCTGACCCTGCAGGCGATCGCCGAGTGCCAGAAGCAGGGCGGCACCGCCGCCTTCATCGACGCCGAGCACGCCCTGGACCCGATCTACGCCGCCAAGCTGGGCGTCAATGTCGACGACCTGCTGCTGTCGCAGCCGGACACCGGCGAGCAGGCGCTGGAAATCGCCGACATGCTGGTGCGCTCGGGCGCGGTCGACATCCTGGTGGTCGACTCGGTCGCCGCGCTGACCCCGAAGGCCGAAATCGAGGGCGAGATGGGCGACCAGCTGCCCGGCCTGCAGGCCCGCCTGATGAGCCAGGCCCTGCGCAAGCTGACCGGCAACATCAAGCGCTCCAACACCCTGGTGATCTTCATCAACCAGCTGCGCATGAAGATCGGCGTGATGATGCCGGGCCAGAGCCCGGAAACCACCACCGGGGGCAACGCGCTGAAGTTCTACGCCTCGGTGCGCCTGGACATCCGCCGCATCGGCTCGATCAAGAAGGGCGACGAGATCATCGGCAACCAGACCAAGATCAAGGTGGTCAAGAACAAGCTGGCGCCTCCGTTCAAGCAGATCGTCACCGAGATCCTGTATGGCGAGGGCATCAGCCGCGAGGGCGAGCTGATCGACATGGGCGTGGAGGCCAAGCTGGTCGAGAAGTCCGGTGCCTGGTACGGCTACGGCAGCGAGCGCATCGGCCAGGGCAAGGACAACGCCCGCCAGTACCTGCGCGAGAACCCCGCGGTGGCGGCGAAGATCGAAGCCGAGCTGCGCGAGAAGTTCCAGCCGGCGGAGGCGTCGCGTGACGAAGGCGAGGGCGACGACGACTGAGTCGAGGCCCGTGTATCCCGTCCCCTGCCGGCGTGAAGTCAGTGGCGCGCCGGCGGGGGACGGTCTTGAAGGCCAGGATGGGCAGGCGCCACGGACGGCGCACACTTCCAGCAGAACGCCCTGACCGGACTTGCGATGGCTACTGACCCGCACTTCGTCGACTACGTGCTCGAGCAGGCCGGGCTGGGCGACGCGTTGGCATCGCGACGCATGTTCGGTGAGTTCGGGCTGTACCTGGACGGGGTGTTTGTCGCGGTGGCCGCCGACAACATGCTGTTCCTCAAGCCCACCGGGGCCGCCCGCGAGCTTCTGCCGGCAGTGGTCGAAGCGCCCCCGTATCCGGGCGCGCGCCCATGGTTCGTGGTCGACGAGGCACTCGACGACCCGGAGCTGCTGCGACGCCTGCTGCGCACCACCGCCGCCGCGCTGCCGGCGCCCGGGCCGAAATCCGCTTCCCGGGCCGCGTCCGCTCCGGGTCTTACGTCCCGCCGTGCCACGCGTCCACGCCAGTAGGCCCGCGATCCCGATCCGCCGTTTCCAGCCGATGTCCGAGCCTTCCCGCCGCAAGCCACGTACGCCGCAGACCCCGGTGCAGCGGGCACTGGGCCTGCTGGTGCGGCGCGAGCATTCGCGCAAGGAGCTCACCCGCAAGCTGGCCGTCCGTGGCGTCGATGCCGAGGAGGCCGCCAGCGCGGTGGAGCGGCTGGCCGGGGAGGGCTGGCAGGACGACGCCCGCTTCGCCGAGTTCCTGGTCCGCAGCCGGGCCAACGCCGGTTACGGCCCGCTCTTCATCCGCGCCGAACTGGGCACCCATGCCCTGGGCGGCGAGGTGGCGGCCGCGGCCCTGGACGGCTTCGAGGGCGACTGGAACGAGATCGCCCGCGACCTGGTGCGCCGCCGCTTCGGCCCCGAAGGCCCGGTCGACCTGGCCCAGCGCCGCAAGGCCGCCGACCTGCTGGCCCGGCGCGGTTTCGATGGCGACACCATCCGCGCGGCCACCCGCTGGGACCCGGACGACTGACCGCCCGGTCAGGGGGCGATGAGGCCGGAAAGGCCATGCGGGGTCCGGACGGCCGATGCCTGTTTACCCCCTGTCCGCCGGCGAATGGGCCCGCTCTGATACCCTTTGCAGGTTGATTTCCCGTTCCTCCGGGCGCGCCGCCGTGCCGTCCCGGCCGGACCCGTCCCCAGCGAAAGCCAGATGACCCCCACCACCCCGTACACGACTGCCCGCATCCGCAGCGACTTCCTCGAATTCTTCAAGGGCAAGGGCCATACCATCGTGCCCTCCGCGCCGCTGGTGCCGGGCAACGACCCGACCTTGCTGTTCACCAACTCGGGCATGGTCCAGTTCAAGGACGTGTTCCTGGGCGCGGAGAAGCGCAGCTACGTGCGCGCGGCCGATGTCCAGCGCTGCCTGCGCGCCGGCGGCAAGCACAACGACCTCGACTCGGTCGGCTACACCGCGCGCCACCACACCTTCTTCGAGATGCTGGGCAACTGGTCCTTCGGCGACTACTTCAAGAAGGAAGCGATCGCCTGGGCGTGGGAGCTGCTGACCGGCGTGTGGAAGCTGCCGAAGGAGCGCCTGCTGGTCACCGTCTACCACACCGACGACGAGGCCTACGCGATCTGGCGCGACGAGGTCGGCATTCCGGAAGACCGCATCATCCGCATCGGCGACAACAAGGGCGCGCCGTTCGCCTCGGACAACTTCTGGCAGATGGCCGACACCGGCCCCTGCGGCCCGTGCACCGAGATCTTCTACGACCACGGCGAGCACATCGCCGGCGGTCCTCCGGGTTCGCCCGACGAGGACGGCGACCGCTTCATCGAGATCTGGAACCTGGTGTTCATGCAGTTCGACCGCCAGCCCGACGGCACCCTGGTGCCGTTGCCGGCGCCGTGCGTGGACACCGGCATGGGCCTGGAGCGCCTGGCGGCGATCCTGCAGCACGTCCACACCAACTACGAGATCGACCTGTTCCAGGCACTGATCCGCAAGGCCGCCGAGCTGACCGGCACCGGCGACCTGGAGAACAAGTCGCTGCGCGTGATCGCCGACCACATCCGTGCCTGCTCGTTCCTGATCGTCGACGGCGTGCTGCCGTCGAACGAGGGCCGCGGCTACGTGCTGCGCCGGATCATCCGCCGCGCCCTGCGCCACGGCTGGATGCTGGGCGTGCGCCAGCCGTTCTTCCACAAGCTGGTCGGCACGCTGGTCGAGCAGATGGGCGAGGCCTATCCGGAACTGCCGGCCGCGCAGGACACCGTCGAGCGCGCGCTGAAGGCCGAGGAGGAGCGCTTCGCCGAGACGCTCGACTCGGGCATGCGCATCTTCGACGAGGTCGCCGCGCGTGCGACCGGCGGCGTGATCCCCGGCGGCGACGTGTTCCGCCTGTACGACACCTACGGTTTCCCGGTCGACCTGACCGCGGACATGGCGCGCGAGCGCAACATGACCGTGGACATGGCCGGCTTCGAGGCGGCGATGGAGCAGCAGCGCGAGACCGCGCGCGCCGCAGGCAAGTTCGGCGGCGGCGTGCAGCTGCCGGCCGAGCTGGTGGCCACGCTGCAGCCGACCGCGTTCCTCGGCTACGACCAGCTGCAGGCCGACGGCCTGAAGGTCGTGGCGCTGCTGCGCGACGGTCGCCCGGTGGAGGAGGTCGCCGCCGGCGACGAGGTCATCGTCCTGCTCGACCGCACCCCGTTCTACGCCGAATCCGGCGGCCAGGTGGGCGACACCGGCACGCTGGAGGCGCCGCGCGTGCGCATCGAGGTGACCGACACGCAGAAGTTCGCCGGCCAGTTCCACGGCCATGTCGGCCGCGTCGCCGAGGGCTCGCTGAAGATCGGCGACGAGCTCTCCGGTTCGGTCGATGCCGCCCGGCGCGCCAGCACCGTGCTCAACCATTCGGCCACCCACCTGCTGCACGGCGCGCTGCGCGGCCTGCTCGGCACCCACGTGGCGCAGAAGGGCTCGCTGGTCGCGCCAGACCGCCTGCGTTTCGACTTCTCGCACTTCCAGCCGGTCGCGGCCGAGGAGCTGGAGCGCATCGAGCGCATGGTCAACGACGAAGTCCGCGCCAACCATCCGGTGGTGATCCAGCAGATGGGCATCCAGGAAGCGCTGGACATGGGCGCGATGGCGCTGTTCGGCGAGAAGTACGGCGAGCGCGTGCGCGTGGTGAAGATGGGCGAGTCGGTCGAGCTGTGCGGCGGCACCCATGTCGGCCGCACCGGCGAGATCGGCCTGTTCAAGATCGTCTCCGAAGGCGGCGTGTCCGCCGGCGTGCGCCGCATCGAGGCACTCACTGGGCAGGGCGCGCTGGACTACGTGGCCAACGAGAGCCGCAGCCTCGACGAGGCGGCCGCGGTGCTCGGCGGCAACCGCGCCGACGTGGTCGACAAGGCCCGTGCGCTGGCCGAACGCGTGCGTCGCCTGGAGCGCGAGATCGAATCGTTCAAGGCCAAGGCGGCCAGCAGCGCCGCCGCCGACCTGGCCGCGTCCGCGGTCGACGTGGGCGGGATCAAGGTGCTGGCGGCGCGGCTGGAAGGCATGGACGCCAAGGGCCTGCGCGAGGCTGTGGACCGCCTCAAGCAGCAGCTGGGCGACACTGTGGTGCTGCTCGCCGGCACCCAGGGCGGCAAGGCCGCACTCGTCGCGGGCGTGAACGGATCCGCAACGGGCAAGGTCAAGGCCGGCGAACTTCTGGCCCATGTCGCCGGTCGTATCGGAGGCAAGGGCGGCGGCCGCCCGGATCTCGCCCAGGGTGGTGGCGAGGACGGGCCCGCCCTTGCCCTTGCGCTCCAGGACGTTCCCGCGTGGGTAGGCGAACGCCTGCACTGACCGCGCGCCCCTTAACGACCGTCACCATCGGCCTTGCCGGTCCGATGGTGACGGCAGTACGATCAGCCGGTTGTTTCCGCACGCTGCTGGTTGGACGCGCATGGCCCACCCTGGACCTGCGCAGCCGGCGAAGGCACGCCGGCGCCATGGAGAAGACAATGCTGATTCTGACCCGCCGCGTAGGCGAAACCCTGATGATCGGAGATTCGATCACCGTCACCGTGCTTGGGGTGAAGGGCAATCAGGTGCGCATCGGCATCACCGCACCCAAGGACGTTTCCGTGCACCGCGAGGAGATCTACCAGCGGATCCAGCGCGGCGAGGCGCCGTCCAGCGGTGGTGAATCCGACCAGTCGGCCTGAGCCGACAAAAACGTTTGCCGCGAAACGGCCCAGACGGTATCCTTTCGCGGCCCGCGGCGGACACACACCGAGTCGCGGGCTCCCCGGAGTGATGCCCGAGAGGCCGAAGGGGCTCCCCTGCTAAGGGAGTATAGGGTCAAAAGCTCTATCGAGGGTTCGAATCCCTCTCACTCCGCCAGTTCATGCGAAAGCCCGCAGCGATGCGGGCTTTCGTGTTTTCAGGCCGTGCTTCGGCGAACCGCCGACGGGACGCGGAGGCGGGCAAGGCCTGTGGCCTGCGATGTTTGTGGCTGTGCGGGTTCCCGGCCTGCTTGCGTCGCGCGCGCGTCACGCATGTGCCGCCTTCTTCCACTTCCACTCGCGTGGCCGGCTATCGCCGCGGAGGTACAGCGGATGGCGCGGCTCGCCGGCGCGGGTGAGTCCCAGGTGGTGCATGCGATGGCCGGCCTCGCGAAGCAGGCGGGCGACGTCGGCGCCGCGTCCGCGCCAGGCGCCGTCCATGCCCCAGGCGCAGACGATGCGCTCGCTGGCCGCGGCAGCCTGCAGGATCCACGCGTCGTTGTCGGGGCCGACGGGGTCGTCGGCGGCATGGAGATCGCGTGGCGAGGTGGCGCGCCACGCGAACAGGTTGGCCACGAGCAGCTGATGGAAACCCCAGGCCCGAGCAAAGCCCATGCAGCGCCGGATCGTGGGATCGTCGACTTCGCCGTCGGCGATGCTGGGATTGAGCATGACGAAGGTGCAGGTACGCATCCGCGCGGGCCGGGCGAAGGTGCGCACCAGCCGGTAACGGTAGCGCCCGCATGGTGACAGCTCGGCACTCCTGCCAACGGCTCCGGTCATCTGCCTGCGTTTCACGACGGGGTCGGGCGGATCATCGCCGAAGGCGGGCGCGCATGCAGCGGGTGCAGTGCACCCTGGAGTGCCGCGACCGGGACGTGTGGCAACCTCGCCTTGCGCGGCCCGCATGCGCGCGGGATGTCATGCGGATCGCAGGCGAAAAAAAAGACTGCCGACGTTTCCGTCGGCAGTCTTCGAAAAATGGCGCGCCCGGAGAGATTCGAACTCCCGACCGCCTGGTTCGTAGCCAGGTACTCTATCCAGCTGAGCTACGGGCGCGCTGCGAGGAGCGGAATTATGCTGGTCGGGCTCAGGTTCGTCAACATTCCGGCGAAAAATTTTTCAGGTCGCTTGCGGCAAAGGCCCTGGCGACCTCTTCCGGCTGCTTCATCCAGCCGAAATGCCCGGACGGGGTAAGCGGCGCGATGGCCGCGTCGAGGGCGAGGATGCGCGCCGGTGCATTCGGCAGCTTGTCGACCAGGGCCTGCATCGACGCGCGGGGCGCCAGCCAGTCGTGTGCCGGCAGCAGGCCGGTCACCGGCGCCCGCACGCGGGCCATCCCGGCTTCCAGGTCGGCCTCGAGTCCGGTGGCCGCATAGTGGTTGGTCAGGCCCACGCGCGCCCAGTCCGCGATCAGGCCGCGGGCTTCGGTGCCGCCGAAGCCCAGGCGCCGGCCGGGCAGCACGCCCTGGCGCCGCGCCAGCCAGGGCAGGAAGCGGAACAGCAGCGGCAGCAGCCAGCGACGCGGCGGCGGGAAGGTGCGCCAGTACGGCGTGCCGGCGGCGACCAGCCACAGGCCCGCGAAGGCTTCCGGATGCTGGCCGGCGAAGCAGCAGGCCAGCTGGCCACCGAGGCTGTGCCCGCCGATGAGCAGTGGCAGCGAAGCATCGTCGGCGGGCAGGGCCTGCAGGCTGGCCGGCAGATCCAGCGCGACGATCTCGCGGTAACCCCAGTCGACCGCGCGCGAAGGACGCAGCGAGCTGCTGCCGTTGCCGCGCCACTCGTGCAGGTACGTGGCGATGCCGTGCGTGGCCAGCGCATCGGCGAAGGGCAGGTAGTGGCGCGCGGCCACGCCCAGCGCGGGCAACCACAGCAGCCGCGCGCGCGGCGCATCGGGCCTGCGCCCGATGAGGATCCAGCGGTGCCCGTCGGCAGCGACGACGGGCAGTTCCGGAGCGGCGACGGTCATCGGCCAGGCAGGGTGGCGAAGTGGTCGAGCACCACGACGTCGCCCCTGCCGGGGCGGTAGCCGCCGCGCAGCGCGGCATGCACGTAGTCGACCGCGGCGGCGCAGGCCGCGCGCAGCGACAGCCCGCGCGCGAGGTTCGCGGCCACCGCCGAGGCGAGCGTGCAGCCGGTGCCGTGCGCCTCGAGCCGCAGCCGCGGATGGGCGGTGCGCTGTTCGCCATCGGCGTCGGCGAGGATGTCGACCACCTCGCCGGTGCCGGCCAGGTGCCCGCCCTTGAGCAGCACCGCCGGCGCGCCCAGCACGCGCAGCGCCGCGGCGGCCTGCGACATCGCGGCGAGGTCGGCGATCTTCCAGCCCAGCAGCAGCTCGGCTTCAGGCAGGTTCGGCGTGACCACCGTGGCCAGGGGCAACAGGCGGGTACGCAGGGCCTGCAACGCGGATTCCTCGAGCAGGCGTGCGCCGCTGGTGGCGATCATCACCGGGTCGAGCACCACGTGTGCCGGGCGGTGGCGTTCCAGCGCGCGGGCCACGGTCTCGATCACCGCGGCGCTGGCGAGCATGCCCAGCTTCACCGCGCGCACGTCGAAGTCCTCGAAGCAGGCCTCGAGCTGCGCGTCGAGGAACTCCATCGGCGGCACGTGCACTGCGGTCACGCCGCGGGTGTGCTGCGCGGTCAGCGCGGCCAGCGCGGACAGGCCATGCACGCCGTGGGCGGCGAAGGTCTTCAGGTCGGCCTGGATGCCTGCCCCGCCGCCGGAATCGGAGCCGGCGATGGTCAGGACGGAGGCGGGGCGGGTGTGGGCGGCCGATGGGGTCATCGGCCTATTGTGCCTCGGCCCGCGTGCCCGGTGCGTGCGTGGCCAGCGAGGCGGCCAGGCGCAGGGCGTGCTCGAAGTTGGAGGCGAAGCGCACCTGCGCGTGCAGCGCGCCGAAGTCCATCTCCGCCAGCACCCGGTTGGGCTGGGCCTGCAGCCCCGACACCACCAGCACGATCCCGCGGCGTGCGCAGCGCCGCGCCAGGTTGCCCAGTGCGTGCACGCCCGATGCGTCGATGATCGGGACCAGGCCCATGCGCAGGATCAGCACCTTCGGCGGCGCGACGAAGGTGTCCAGCAGGTTGTCCAGGCGGTTGGCCGCGCCGAAGAACAGCGGCCCGCTGATCCGGTAGACCTCCACCCCTGGCGGCAGGCGCTCGCGCTGCTGCTCGTCGGTGCGGCGCGGGTCGTCGGGCGCCAGTTCGTCGTCGGAAGCGCGGATGCCGGAACTGATTTCCACGCTCTCGGCCATCCGGTACATGAAGACCACCGTGGCGATGGCCAAGCCGACCTGGATGGCCACGGTCAGGTCGAAGAACACGGTCAGGCCGAAGGTCGCCAGCAGCACGATGCGGTCGCCCCACGGCGCCGACAGGGTGTGGCGGAAGTGCTGGTACTCGCTCATGTTCCAGGCCACCACCAGCAGCACCGCGGCCAGCGCCGGCAGCGGCACATGGCCCATCAACGGCGCCAGCACCAGCACGAACACCAGCAGGAACAGCGCGTGCAGCATGCCCGCCACCGGCGTGCGCGCCCCGGCGCGGATATTGGTGGCCGTGCGCGCGATCGCGCCGGTCGCCGGCAGCCCGCCGAACAGCGCCGAGCCGACGTTGGCCACGCCCTGCGCGACCAGTTCGCCATTGGAGCGGTGGCGGCCGCCGGTCATGCCGTCGGCGACCACCGCCGACAGCAGCGATTCCACGCCGGCGAGGAAGGCGATGGTGAACGAGCTCGGCAGCAGTTCGAGCGTTCGCTCGAACGGGATGTGCGGGATCTCGAACGCCGGCAGCGCCGAAGGCAGCTCGCCGAACCGCGAGCCGATGGTGTCCACCGGCAGGCCGGCCACCAGCGCCACCGCAGTGCAGGCCAGCAGCGCCAGCAGGAAACCCGGCCAGTTCGGTCGCCAGCGGCGCTGCACGACGATCACCGCCAGGCCCAGCACGGTCAGCGCCACCGTCGCCGGCCGGGTGGTGGCCAGGTGCTCGATGTAGGCGGTCCAGCGCGGGATGAACTCCGCCGGCACCGCGTCCATGCGCAGGCCCAGCGCATCCTTGACCTGGCTGGAGAAGATGCTGACCGCGATGCCGGCGGTGAAGCCGGTGATCACCGGCTGCGGCATGTACTTCATCAGCGTGCCCAGCCGCAGCAGCCCGGCGGCGATGAGCATCAGCCCGGCCAGCAGGGTACATAGCACCAGGCCGCCGAAGCCGAACCTCTCGATCACCACGAACACCACCGGGATGAACGCCGCGGTCGGCCCGCCGATCTGCACCCGCGAGCCGCCCAGCGCCGAGATCAGGAAGCCGGCGATGATCGCCGTGTGCAGGCCCTTTTCCGGCGTGGTGCCGCTGGCGATCGCCAGGGCCATGGCCAGCGGCAGGGCGACGATGGCCACGGTGAGGCCGGCCACCGCGTCGGCGCGCAGGTCGTTCCAGCCGTAGCCCTCGCGCAGGGCCGTGTGGAGCTTGGGTACGAACTGCGACAGGTACTGGCGTACGTCGGTGCTCGCCATCGGCTCCCCCTTCGGGTCAGCGTGGTTGCAGAGGTTCCCGGGTGCGGTCCGGCGCGGTCTGCTTCGGGCGCGACCGGCGCAGCGTCCAGTTGCGGTAGACGACGTAGCCGATGCCGGTCAGGCCGGTGAGCGTGGCCGGGACCAGCAGCGCCTTGTAGTGCCAGGCGCGGAACGCCCACGCGCCGAGGATGCCGCCGCCCAGGAAGCCGCTGATGATCAGCCCGCTCAGGGTGAGGCGGCGCATCGGCAGGGGCATGCCGCGCAGCAGGTGGCCCAGGCCGATGCCCAGGTCGGTGAACATGCCGGTGAGGTGGGTGGTGCGCACGATCGCGCCGCTGTAGGTCGTCACCATCGCGTTCTGCAGGCCGCAGGCGGTGGACGCCAGCAGCGCGCCGAAGATCTGCCGGTTCTCGAACATCGGCACCGAGGCGGCCAGCAGCAGCGCTTCGATCGCCAGCACAACGCCGTAGCGCCGGCCCAGGCGCAGCGTGCTGTCCTGGATGATCAGGCCGCTGATCGTCGCGCCCAGGCTGAAGGCGATGAGCACGGCCCACAGGTGGCCGACGGAGCGCCAGTCGCCGCCGGCCAGGGACGCGCCGAGCAGGGTGGTGGTGCCGGTGAGGTGGCTGACCGCCTGGTGCTCGAAGCCGAGGTAGCCGATCGCGTTGACCATGCCGGCGATGCACGCCAGCGTCACCGCGCCGACCCAGACCCAGCGAGGCAGCTGCACGCCCATGGTCAGCGACCGGCCTCCTTGAGGCGCACGCCGCGGCCTTCGCCGCGGCTGGGCTGGCCCGGGCCGATCAGTTCGATGCCCGCCGCGTCGAGCGCGTCGACCACCTTCATCAGCGTGTCGACCACGCCGCGCACGGTGCCCTCGCTGGCTTCCATGCGCTGGATCGTCGGCAGCGACACGCCCGACAGCGCGGCCAGCTGGCGCTGGTCGATGCCGAGCAGGGCGCGGGCGGCGCGTAACTGGGCAGCGGTGAGCATGCCCGGAATTGTCCTCCTCCAGCCATGCCTATGCAAGTTTCAGGCTTGCCTGGTGATGTTTGAGACATCAAACGCGCCTGCCGACGCCCGGCCCTGCCATCGCTGCCGTGCCAGCGTCGCCGGGCCCCGACCCTCCGCCCGGTCCCCCGCTCCGCGCCCCCGGCCCGCGCCCATGCCGTCCCGCCGGGGCATGCCGGCGGGCCGCGGTCAGAGCACTTCGGAAGCGAAGTCGGCCAGGCGCGAACGTTCACCGCGGCGCAGGGTGATGTGCGCGCTGTGCGGCCAGTCCTTGAAGCGGTCCACCGCGTACGTCAGGCCCGAAGTAGTCTCGGTCAGGTACGGGGTGTCGATCTGCTCGACGTTACCCAGGCAGACGATCTTGGTGCCCGGGCCGGCACGGGTGATCAGGGTCTTCATCTGCTTGGGCGTGAGGTTCTGCGCCTCGTCGAGGATCAGGTAGCGCGACAGGAAGGTGCGCCCGCGCATGAAGTTCATCGAACGGATCTTGATCCGGCTGGCGAGCAGGTCGTTGGTCGCCGCGCGGCCCCAGGCGCCGCCTTCCTGGTTGTGGGTGAGCACCTCCAGGTTGTCGGTCAGCGCGCCCATCCACGGGGTCATCTTTTCCTCCTCGGTGCCTGGCAGGAAGCCGATGTCCTCGCCGACGCTGACCGTGGCGCGGGTCATGATGATCTCGCGGTAGCGCTGCTGGTCCATGGTCTGGGCCAGGCCGGCGGCCAGCGCCAGGAGGGTCTTGCCGGTGCCGGCGGTGCCGAGCAGGGTGACGAAGTCGATCTCCGGGTCCATCAGCGCGTTGAGCGCGAAGTTCTGCTCGCGGTTGCGCGCGGTGATGCCCCACACCGCGTGCTGGCCGCCGCGGAAGTCGTCGACCAGCGACAGGGTGGCCCTGCCGCCTTCCACCCGGGTGACGCGCAGTTCGACCTCGTCCTCGCCGGGCAGGTACAGGAACTGGTTCGGGTGCCAGTCCTCGTCCTCGGCCAGCACCACCTCGTAGCTGGTGCGGCCGCGGTCGGACCAGGAGCGCAGGTCGGCGGAGTGGCGCTTCCAGAAGTCCTCCGGCAGCTCGGTGGCGCCGGTGAACAGCAGGCTGAAATCGTCCAGCGCGCGGTCGTTCTCGTAGTCCTCCGACACGATCCCCGCGATCGCCGCCTTGATCCGCAGGTTGATGTCCTTGGAGACGAACACCACCGGGATCTCCGGCGGGGTCTGCTCCTTCAGCGCCAGGATCGCGCCGAGGATGGCGTTGTCCGGGATCACCGCGCCGAAGCTCTTGCCGGCCTCGAAGTGGTCGGTCTGGAAACGCAGCACGCCGGCGCTCTGGCGGCCGCGCAGCTGCACGCCCTGCGGCTGCTGCAGCGGGATGCCGTCGGCCATCCGCTCCAGGCCGGAGGCTTCCACCAGTTCGTTGAGGAAGCGGCTGACCTGGCGCGCGTTGCGGCTGGCCTCGGACGTGCCTTTCTTGGCGTTGTCGAGTTCCTCGATGACCTGCATCGGCAGGTAGATGTCGTGCTCCTCGAACTTGAACAGCGCGGTGGGATCGTGCATCAGCACGTTGGTATCCAGCACGTAGATGCGCTTGCCTCGGGTCATCGTGGCTTCCTGGTGGGAGGGGCGGCGTCCGCGCCGGCGTGCACGGCGCGCACGGAGGGCGGACAGGGGCGCGCCGTCGCGGCCTGCGGGGCAGGGCGACGGCGGGAGGTGGCGGCGATGGCGGTCACTGCGTGGTTTCGGCCTTCAGTGCGTCGAGCACGGCCTGGGCGTGGCCGGGAACCTTGACCCCGCGCCATTCGCGGGCGATGCGCCCGTCGGGCGAGATGAGGAAGGTGCTGCGGACCACGCCCAGCACCTTGCGCCCGTACATGTTCTTCTCGTGGATCACGTCGAAGGCGCGACACAGCGCTTCGTCGGCGTCGCTGACCAGCGGGAAGCGGAAGCCCTGCTTCGCGCAGAAGTTGTCGTGCGACTTCACCGAATCGCGCGAGACGCCCAGCACGTCGGCGCCGAGTTTCGCGAACTCCGGCAGCAGCGCGTTGAAGTCCAGGCCCTCGGTGGTGCAGCCGGGCGTGCTGTCCTTCGGGTAGAAGTACAGCACCAGCCAGCGGCCCTTGTAGTCGGCGAGGGTGGCGGTGCGGCCGCCGGACAGGGCCAGCGGCAGCTTGAGGGTGGCGCGGTCGAGCCTGGTGGTACTCATGGGGTGCCGGCCTCCCGACGTTCCGCCTCCAGGGCGTCCACCCGCTTCTTCAGGCCGGCCACTTCCTTCTGCTGGGCCGCGAAGAGCGCGAGGGCGATGAGGAACAGGACGAATTCCAACGAGGCCTCCTGCGGTCAGAACTTCATCGGGTCCATGATGGCGTCGAGGTTCAGGTGGTCGCAGAACTCGAGGAAGTCGTCGCGCAGGGCGGCGATGTGCATGTTCGCCGGCACGCCGATGGTCACCTGCGCCGAGAACATCTCCGCGCCGGTCTGCATGGCGCGGTAGCGGGTGCTCTGCAGGTTCTCGATGGTGATGCCCTGGCGGTCGAAGAAATCGGCCAGCTGGAACAGGATGCCGGGCTTGTCCGCCGCCACCACCTCGACGATGTAGGGCAGCAGGTTGGACTGCACCTGCTTGGCGGCGGTGCGGTACCAGTTGAGCTTGAGGCCTTCCTCGCGCTCGAGGCGGCCGAGCATGGTTTCCAGCTTCGCCACCGCGTCCCACGAACCGGTTGCCAGCGCCGTCATCGACACATCGCGGCCGACCGTGGCCAGGCGTGCGTCGACGAGGTTGCAACCGCTGTCGGCGATGCGCCGCGTCACCGCCAGCAGCGGCGACTCCGGATGCGTCGTGTAGGCGTTGATCAGGAGGTGGTTCTCGTTCGGCGAGGGCCGGGGCGGGGTGTCGGTCAAGTCGGCTTCCGGCATTGTGTTGCTTAGGCTGAATGGCGGGCCGCAAAGGGCCTGTGCCTGGTGGGCAGCATACTTGCCCGTGCTTTCGGGCCGCAAGTATGATCGGGCTCCCGAAAAGCGGCCCGCGCCACGCGCCAGCCGCCGAAACCAGAGCGGAACGCTTTGCACCCCACCGGCCTGATCACCGCGCTTGCGACCCCGTTCGACGAGGCCGGCGCGCCCGACCTCGATGCCTGGCGCCGGCTGCTGGAATGGCAGCTGGCCGCGGGCGTCCAGGGCCTGGTCGTGGCCGGGTCCACGGGCGAGGCGGCGATGCTCTCGGACGACGAATACGACACCGTGCTGCAGGTGGCGGTTGAAACCGTCGCCGGCCGCGTGCCGGTGCTGGCCGGCACCGGGCAGCAGGGCACCGCGCACACCGTCGACCGCACCCGCCGCGCGGCGGCGGCCGGCGCCGATGCGGCGCTGGTGGTGGTGCCGCCGTACGTGCGCCCGACCCAGGCCGGCATGCTGGCGCATTTCCGCGCCGTCGCCGACCAGGGTGGACTGCCGGTCGTGCTTTACAACGTTCCCGGCCGCACCGGTTCGGACCTGCTGCCGGAAACCGTGGCCGAGCTGGCCGCGCACGGCAACATCGTCGGAATCAAGGAAGCAGTGGCCGACCGTGCCCGGGTCGAGGCGCTGGTCGCGCTGCGCTCGCCGGGGTTCGCCGTGCTGGGCGGTGACGACGCCAGCGCCGCGCGTTCGATGCTGGCCGGAATGGATGGCCTGGTGTCGGTCGGCGCCAACGTCGCCCCGTCGGCCTACCGCCACCTGTGCGACCTGGCCCGTGCCGGCGATGCCGGCAACGCGGCGCTGGCATGGGACGCGCGACTGGCGCCGCTGCATGCGTTCTGCGGCGTCGAACCCAATCCCATCCCGGTCAAGGCGCTGCTGCAGCGCCTCGGCTACGGCCACGGCCCGCGCCTGCCGCTGCTGCCGCTGTCAGCGCAGCACCACGAGCAGGCCGCGCGTATCGTGGCGCTGGTCCGTGAACTCGAAGCACACCACGGCCGCGAACCGCTCGCGGCCTGACCCATCAACGGAGAGCTATGCCGATGTCCCAGTCTTCCCGCCTTGTCCGCGCTTCCGCGGGCGTGCTGCTGGCCTTCACCGTGGTCGCGTCGCTGGGCGGCTGCTCCTGGTTCCGCAAGGGCGCGCGTGGCGACTATGCGCTGAGCCCGGAGGCGCGTCCGCTGGAAGTGCCGCCGGACCTGAACCTGCCCGACACCTCCGGTGCGATGGCGCTGCCGCCGGCCTCCGGCCAGCGTCCGCAGCAGGTCCCCGGCGCCGCGCCGGCGGCCTCGCCGAGCGGCTTCACCGTGGACGGTACCCGCGACGAGGTGTTCGCCCGCGTCGGCACCGCGCTGGAAGGCATCGAAGGCCTGACCATCTCCAGCCGCGCCCAGCTGCTGGGCACCTACGACGTCAGCTACGAGGGCACCGACTTCCTGGTGCGCGTGGTCGCGGTGGAGAACGGCGCCTACGTGTCGGCGGTCGATCCGCGCGGCGTGCCGGCCACGGCGCCGGCGGCGCTGAAGGCCATCGCCGCGGTGCAGGCGGCGCTCGCGCGCTGACCCGCACGCCGGCGGCAAACGAAAAGGGCGCCCATTGGGCGCCTTTTCCGTATCCATCGCCAGGAGCGGCGCGCGCAGGCGCGCGGGAAGGCTCAGCGTTCCAGCAGCGGCAGCTTGCCGGGCTTGCCGTCCCACTCGGCCGCGTCGGGCAGCGGCTCCTTGCGCACGGTGATCACCGGCCAGGCGCGGGACAGTTCGGCATTGAGCGCCACGAAGGCTTCCTGGCCGGCCGGCACGTCGTCTTCCGGGTAGATGGCCTTGGCCGGGCATTCCGGTTCGCACAGGGTGCAGTCGATGCACTCGTCCGGGTCGATCACCAGGAAGTTGGGGCCTTCATGGAAACAGTCGACCGGACACACCTCCACGCAGTCGGTGTACTTGCACTTGATGCAGTTCTCGGTGACGACGAAGGGCATGGCGGTGTATTGCGGAAGGAACTGGCTGCATATTCTAAGCCAGCGGCCGCCCGCCGTGCCCGCCGGGACAATCAGGCCAGGCCGCGGGCCCGCGCCAGGCGATGGATCCCCGCCGCGGCCAGCTCCTCCGGATGGCGCAGGACTTCGACCCCGCGCGCCTGCAGCGCGTGGGCGTAGCGCTCCGCCAGGGCCTCGTTGCCGACCAGGTGCACCGGCGCGGGCAGGCCGGCCAGCGCCGCCTGCAGTTCGTGGCCGATGAGCAGGCCCGACAGGTAGGAGGGCAGGGCCGCAGCCGGGAAGCGGTTGAACAGCGAGGCGGTGCGCACGCCGAACAGGTCGTGCAGCAGCCCGCCGGCCGGATCGGCGCTGCAGGCCAGGCCGGCGTCGAACGCGGCCGGATCCAGGGGCGGCTCGCCCGGGGGCATGCTGCGGCCGAGGATGCTGTGCGTGCGCAGCAGCGCGTAAAGCTCGCCGGTCAGCGCGGTGGACAGGCGCACGATGGCGCCGTCGCGCACCTGCACCCACTTGCTGTGCGTGCCCGGCAGGCAGACCGTGTGCATGCCCGGGCCCAGCGCCGGTTCCAGGCCAACGACCTGGGTCTCCTCGCCGCGCATCACGTCGCCGGCGGCGGTGCTGCGGTCGGCCATCCCGGGCACGCACCACAGCGCGCGCCCGGCCAGGCCCGGCGCCTCGGCGGACGCGTCCAGGCGGAGCATGCCGGCGGCCAGCGCGCCGACGTCGGCCGGGCAGCGCACGTACGGAACCTCGATCCAGCCGCCGCGCGCGCCGACCATGCCAGCCATCACCACCAGCGGATCGTTCCAGCCGTCAATCAGGCCGGCGAGGACGCGGCCGAAGCGGCCTTGGCAGGACAGTGCGCCTTCGTCGCTGCGGCGCCGCTCGAGCACGCTGCCGTCGTCGGCCAGGCGGTAGGCGCGCAGGCTGCTGCCGCCCCAGTCGACCGCGATCACGGCAGCACCACCCGGCTTTCGGGCAGGCCCAGGCGGCGCCAGAGCGGCACCGCGTAAAGGCTGCCCGATTCCGGTGCCGCCGCGCGCGCGCTGGCGTCGAGGCCCTGCGGCGAGGTGATCACGTAGAGCGTATCGAGCGCCTCGCCGCCGATGGCGCAGCACGACGGCTGCGGCACCGGCATCGGCACGATGCAGTCGGTGCTGCCGTCGGCGCGGTAACGCACCACGCGGGCGCCGCCCCATTGCGCGTTCCACAGCGCGCCCTCGGCGTCGATGCAGGAACCGTCGGGCGCGGCGCCGTCCAGGTCGACGCGGGCGAACTGGCGCGAAGGGCCGACCTGCGCGGCGTCGGGATCGTAGTCGCAGGCCAGGATCACCGGCTGTATCGAATCGCACCAGTACAGGGTGCGGCCGTCGGGCGAGAAGCAGATCGAGTTCGGGATCGCGCTGGGCGGCAGCGGCAGGAGGCGCAGGCCGTGGTGCGCCGAGTACTGGTAGAACGTCCCGATCGCGGACTTGTCCGCCGATTCGTCCATCGTGCCGAACACGAAGTTGCCATGGCGGTCGGCGCGGCCGTCGTTGCTGCGGGTACGCGGTTCGTCGGCCTGCACGTCGGCGAGGTGCCGGAGCGGCAGTTCGCCGTGCCCGCGCAGCGCCGCGTCCAGGTCCGCGCGCTGCAGCGATTTCGCCAGGGCCAGCAGCAGCGAGCCGTCGGTGGCCAGGGCCATGCAGCAGGGCCGGTCGGGCAGCACCCAGCAGCGCGAGACGCCGCTGGCCGGGGCGTGCATCCACAGCCGCGAACCGTCGATGTCGACCCACAGCACCAGCGCGCGGCGCTCGGACCACAGCACCCCCTCGCCATGCGCGCAGCGTGAGGGGACGACCAGTCGGGCCATGGGTTCGGCGGGCTCCATCGCCGCCTTTCTACCATTCCGCGACGCTGCCGTCCGCATGGCGCCAGACCGGGTTGCGCCAGTCCGGCGGGTTGGCGTGGGCGTGGCGCAGGCGGTCCTCGTCGATCTCCACGCCCAGGCCGGGGCGCGGCAGGGCGGCGATGTCGCCGCCGACGCAGGCGAAGTCCTCCTTGTTGAGGACGTAGTCGAGCAGGTCGGCGCCCTGGTTGTAGTGGATGCCGATGCTCTGTTCCTGCAGCACCGCGTTGTGGGCGACGAAGTCCACCTGCAGGCAGGCGGCCAGCGCCACCGGGCCGAGCGGGCAGTGCGGCGCCAGGGCCACGTCGCAGGCCTCGGCCATCGCCGCGATCCTGACGCATTCGGTGATGCCGCCGGCGTGCGACAGGTCCGGCTGCAGGATCGACAGGCCGCCGGCCTCGAGCACGCGCTTGAACTCGAAGCGCGAGTACATGCGCTCGCCGGCGGCCAGCGGGATCGGGGTGGCCGCGGCCAGGCGCGGGTAGTACTCGGCCTGTTCCGGCAGCACCGGTTCCTCGACGAACAGGGGCCGGTACGGTTCCAGTTCGCGCAGCAGCACGCGCGCCATCGGCGCGGCGACGCGGCCGTGGAAGTCGATGCCGAAGTCGACGCTGTCGCCGAAGGCCTCGCGCACCGCGGCCACCCGCGCCAGCGCCGCGTCGACCGCGCGCGGGCTGTCGACCATCCGCAATTCCTCGGTGCCGTTGAACTTGAAGGTGTCGAAGCCCAGCTCGCGGTAGCCGCGGATGTGCTCGACCAGCTCGGCCGGGCGGTCGCCGCCGACCCAGCGGTAGGTCTTCATGCGGTCGCGCACCAGGCCGCCGAGCAGCTCGTACACCGGCACGCCCAGCGCCTTGCCCTTGATGTCCCACAGCGCCTGGTCGATGCCGGCGATGGCGCTCATCAGCACCGGGCCGCCGCGGTAGAACCCGCCGCGGTACAGGGTCTGCCACAGGTCGTTGATCCGCGCTGGATCGCGCCCGACCAGGTACTCCGCCAGTTCGTGCACCGCCGCCTCGACGGTGCGGGCGCGCCCCTCGACGACCGGCTCGCCCCAGCCGCTGATGCCCTCGTCGGTCTCGACCTTGAGGAACAGCCAGCGCGGCGCGGCGTGCCAGGTGGTGAGGCGGCTGATCTTCATCGAGTGTCCTTCGTCGACGAGGCGGATAAGGCCTGGCGGAACCGGCGCGCGTTGGCGCGCGTGGTTCCGATGTCCTGGCCCGGGCGGTAGAGCTCGCCACCGATGCCCGCGCCGTCGCTGCCGGCGGCGAGGTAGTCGCCCAGCGTGTCCGGGCCCACGCCGCCGACCACGAACAGCGGCACCGGCGGCAGCACCGCGCGCAGCGCGCGCACGTGGCCCGGGCCGTAGGTGGCGGCGGGGAACAGCTTGAGCATCTGCGCGCCGGCGTCGAGCGCGGCGAAGGCCTCGCTGGCGGTGGCGAAGCCGGCAATCACCTGCAGGCCGGCCGCTACCGCGTGGCGGATCAGCGGCGGGTGGGTGTTCGGGGTGACGATGAAGCGCGCGCCGAGTTCCTGCAGCGTGTCCACCTCGGCCGGGCGCAGCACGGTGCCGCCGCCGATCCAGGCGCGATCGCCATGTTCGCGCACGCACGCGGCGATGCCTTGCTCCCACTGCGGCGAATTGAGCGGGATCTCGATCGCGTCGTAGCCCTCCTCGACCAGCGCGCCGACGTGCGCGCTGGCTTCGCCGGCGCCGATGCCGCGCAGGATCGCGATCAGCGGCAGCCGGAACGGCAGGCGCGCAGGGGAGCCGCCGGCGGGCGGCGCCAGGGGATCAGCCATGGGCGGGCGCGCCCGCGGGGCGCGGCGTCGTGCGGGCCGGTGGAGCGGACACGGATTCCGGTCCACGCCCCGCGGTACTGGAACCAGTCATGGCCTCCTCCCAGGCGGATCCCTGCAGCGCCGGCGTGGCGGGACAGGGGTGAATACGGGCGGCGGTAGCCTCGCGCGGGCAGCTATGTTGGGCAAATGAAATTTTCGCCGTAATCTATTCCCGGGATGAATAGATCTCCGGAGGGGGAGATGGCAAAGCCGATCAACCATGCGCACTGGTCCAATCCGTCGCGCCTGAAGACGCGGCACCTGCTCCTGCTGATGCACCTGGACGAGCAGGGCTCGGTGCTGCGCGCGGCCGAGGCGGCGCGCATGACCCAGCCGGCGGCATCGAAGCTGCTGGCCGAGATGGAGGGCCTGCTCGGCGTGCCGCTGTTCGAGCGCCACGCCCGCGGGGTGGCGCCGACCTGGTACGGCCAGGTGCTGATACGGCGCGCGCGCAGCGCCCTGCTGGAGATCGGTCGCGCCCAAGAGGAGATCGCCGCGCTGCGCGACGGCCGCATGGGCCAGGCTTCGATCGGCACCGTGGTCAATCCCGGCACCAACCTGGTCCCGCAGGCGGTGGCCGCGGTCAAGCGCCAGCACCCGGACATCCTGGTGCGGATCGAGATGGACTACAGCCGTCCGCTGGTGGCCAAGCTGCTGGACGGCCAGCTGGACCTGGTGATTGGCCGGATCATGGATCCGGAGGACGGCGCCGAGCTGGTGTTCGAACCGCTGGCCGACGAGCCGCATTCGGTGGTGGTGCGCGCTGGACATCCGCTGGCCGCCCGCGCTGCGCTCTCGCACGCGGACCTGGAGGAATATGGCTGGATCCTGCCGCCGCCGGACAGCGTGCTGCGCGCGCGCCTGGAGACCATGTTCCTGGAGCGTGGCCTGGTGGGCTCGCGCAACACCGTCGAAACTTCCTCGCTGCCGGTGACGATCAACCTGCTGCGTTCCAGCGACCTGCTGACCGCTTTGCCGGTGGAGGCGGTGGCGCCGTATGTGCAGGCGCAGCAACTGGCGGTGCTGCCGCTCGAACTCGGGGTAAGCATGGAATCGTTCGGCATCGTCCGCCGCCGCGGGCACCAGCTGTCGCCGGCCGCGGAAAAGATGCTCGAAGCGCTGCGCGCCACGGCCCGGGAGCTGTATCCCGCCGGCGGCCACTGAGCTTTTCCTCGGGGTTCCCCCGATGCAGCCGTGCCTCCCGACCAAGGGGGGCACGAAGTGCTTCATTTTTGGGAATGTTAGCGCTACCTTTGTGATGACGGTCCGGCCTGGGAGCTCACGCACGGCCGCCGTCCACAACCTAAACAAGCTGGACGTTCGTTTACAGGTCTCTGGGAGGGGAACTGCAATGTCGAGGCAACACCTTCGTGCCGCCCGCGGCGGCGCCATGCCGTACGCGTCTTTCCGTACCAACCGATGCATGCTGGCGCTGGGGATCGCCCTGGCGCTGTCATCCGTCGCCCTGCAGGCCCAGGCCCAGGCGGCGGCCGATCCCGCTCCCGCCAACGACGCCGTCGAGCTCGAGACCGTCGAGGTGAAAGGCCTGCGCGGCAGCCTGATGCGCGCGCAGGACATCAAGCAGGACGCCGAACAGATCATCGACTCGGTCACCGCCGAGGACATCGGCGCGCTGCCCGACCGCAGCGTCACCGAGACCCTCAAGCGCGTCTCCGGCGTGACCGTCACCGGTTTCGCGGCGCGTGACGATACCGACCACTTCTCCGCCGAAGGCAGCGGCGTGATGATCCGCGGCCTGACCTTCGTCCGCGGCGAGCTCAACGGTCGCGACGTGTTCAGCGCCAATGGCGGCCGCGGCCTGAGCTTCGAGGAGATCCCGTCCGAGCTGATGGCGGGCGTGGACGTGTACAAGAACCCCTCGGCCGAGATCATCGAAGGCGGCCTGGGCGGCACGGTCAACCTGCGCACCCGCAAGCCGTTCGACGAGCCGGGTCGCAAGATCGCCGGCAGCGTCGACGTCAACTATGGCGACAAGGCCAAGGACGCGCGTCCCTCGGCCTCGTTCCTGTTCTCCGACCGCTGGCAGACCGGCGTGGGCGAGATGGGCTTCCTGGTCAACGCCTCGTACTCCGAGCTGGCCACCCAGTCCGACGGCATCCAGATCCAGCCGTTCTCCCGCCGCGGCCGCACCCCGGCCGAACAGCCCGAAGGCCTGCCCGACGGCGCAGGCTGGGTCTACGACTGGGAGCAGGAGGCGTGGGTGTCCGCCGACAGCCAGCGCGACCTGCTGCTGGAAGGCACCGACCGCGACCACGTGTTCGTCCCCGGTGGCGTGAACTGGCGCCGCACCGACTTCGAGCGCAAGCGCCAGGGCGGCGCCATCGCGTTCCAGTGGCGCCCGAGCGACGACACCGAGGTCTCGACCCAGGTCATCACCTCCAGGTACGACATGAGCTGGCGCGAGCACTTCATGGAGTACGCCGGCGCCGGCGAGGCCAACAACACCGACAACTGGAACGGCGACCCGGACTACTTCGGTAACGCCTACGACGGCGGCGACGGCCTGGCCGACCGCACCAACCGCCTCATCCCGATGCCGGGCACCCGCTTCCTGTACGACGAGAACGGCCGCTTCCTGAAGGGCTCGATCCGCCTGGGCGGCTGGCGCGGCCAGCCGGGCGACGACTCCAACGGCATGTACCAGGGCCCGGGCATCCAGTTCGCCGTGGGCAACCGCTACAACGTGCAGAGCTCGCAGACCACCGACTGGTCGACCAGCATCCGGCACTACATGACCGACAAGCTGATCATGCGGGCCGACTTCCAGTACGTGAAGGCCGAGAGCGACCAGGTGGACTTCTCAGTCCACACCTCGACCCTGATGGAAGGCATCACCCTGGACCTGACCGGCAAGTACCCGTCGGTCACCCTGGACGACCCGAGCTTCCCGCTGCAGCAGCAGAACTACTTCTGGCGTTCGGCCATGGATCACCTGGCCGACAACGAAGGCACAGAGCGCGCCGCGCGCCTGGACTTCGAGTACAGCTTCGACAGCGACTGGTGGCGCATGGCCCGCTTTGGCGTCCGCCTGGCCGACCGCGAGTACACCAGCTTCTACACCACCTACAACTGGCGGGTGATCTCCGACGACTGGAACCGCATCCAGAACCCGGATCCGACCCGTCCGCCGGTGGCGTGGATCGACCAGTTCTACAGCGACCAGTCGCAGCTGTACACGCTGAAGGACTTCTTCCGCGGCAAGGCCAACGTCCCGACCCAGTTCTGGGCCGCGGCCGACAGCTTCGTCGACATCGCCAAGGTCCGCGACACGCTGGCGACCATTCCCGGCGCGCAGTGGACCCCGGTCGAGTACACGCCCGACGCGGTCAACAGCCAGGAAGAACGCACCCAGGCCGCCTACGGCATCCTGTACTTCGACAACAGCGCCAACGGCCTGCCGGTGGACGGCAACGTCGGCGTGCGCGTGGTCAAGACCAGCGTCGAGTCCGTCGGCGGCGGCCTGATGCCCGACATGACCGGCGCGTACCTGGACGACGTGCTGCCGGAGGTGCGCGAGGCGTTCTACGGCCAGTACTTCGAGAACACGACCCGCAGTTCGTACACCGACGTACTGCCCAGCCTGAACCTCCGCGTGCGCTTCGACCACGGCCTGCAGTGGCGTTTCGCTGCGTCCAGGGCCATCGCGCGTCCGGAGTTCCGCCTGATGCAGAACTGGGTGACGTTGAGCGCGAATGCGGCCGGTTGCGCCACCGCCCGCCGTGACGGCCTGCGCGAGGAAATGTGCGGCTTCGACGACCTGAGCTACAGCGGCAGCGGCGGCAACCCCGAGCTGAAGCCGATGCGCGCCAACCAGTTCGACACCGCACTGGAGTGGTACTTCGGCCCGGCCAACAGCGCCTACATCACCGTGTTCGCCAAGGACGTCAAGGACTACTTCGCGACCTCGGTGGGCTCGGAGATCCTGGCTGACGGCCGCGAGTACGTGATGACCCGCACCCGCAACCTGGACGAAGGCAAGATCCGCGGTTTCGAGGTGGGCTACTCGCAGTTCTTCGACTTCCTGCCGGGCTTCGGCGTGCAGGCCAACTACACCTTCGTGGACAGCTCCGGCGGCACCAATGCCGACGTCAGCATCCCCGACGGCACGCCGGCGGAAGTCCCGGTCGAGCTGCCGCTGGAAGGCCTGTCGCGCCGCAGCTACAACGTGATGGGCATCTACGAGCGCGGCCCGGTCTCGCTGCGCCTGGCCTACAACTGGCGTTCGCGTTACCTGCTGACTTCCAGCGACGTGATGCCGGCGATGCGCCAGCCGGTGTGGAACGATGACTACGGCCAGCTGGACGGTTCGATCTTCTTCAACATCAACTCGAACATCCAGCTGGGCCTGCAGGCCAACAACCTCACCAACAGCACCACCAGGCTGCTGATGGGGCCGCGTGGCTACCGTCGCGACGGGTTCATCGACGAGACGCTGTACAAGCGCGCCTGGTTCGAGAACGACCGTCGCTACTCGCTGGTGCTGCGCGCCAGCTGGTAGGAGGGTGCGGCAGGGGGCCCGCGCGGTCGGGGAGCCGCGCGGGCTCCCGTTTCCTCCGGTCCGCCGGGGGCGCGACCCTGGCCAGGGCGTGGCCGCTGTCACACCGCGCGACCCGCCCGGAAGCTTGGAAAACCATAGGTTTACCGGTGTGGTATTCCGCTCGGGTATAGCTCGGGCGCAAATCTTCATTGGCTTTGGGCGGCGGCAGCTGCCTATCGTGCCGGCCGAGGGTGTATCCGGCCGCGCGTTCCAGTCCTTCCTCCGCGAATGACAGCGCTGGCGAAACCCTGCCGGCCCTGCCGGCCCAACAAAGCGAAGTTTTCGGTCGTCAGTGTCCTGGGAGGGAACTGTGATGTCGAAATACCCCGTCCGCGCCGCCGCCGGCGCCACGTCGCGCCTGCCTGTCCGTCTGGTCCGCTCCACCCTGGCCCTGGGCATCGCCCTGGCCCTGCCTGGCGGGGTGCTCTGTGCCCAGGAGACGCAGGAGGAGCAGGCCGCCCCCGCCCCCGAAGCCGTCGAACTGGAGACCGTGCAGGTCCAGGGCATCCGCGCCAGCGTGATGCGCGCGCAGGACATCAAGCGCGACGCGGACACCTTCGTCGACTCGGTCACCGCCCAGGACATCGGGGCGCTGCCGGACCGCAGCGTCACCGAAACCCTGTCGCGCATCCCGGGCGTGACCATCGACCGCTTCCTGGCCGTGGGCGACCCGGAGCACTTCTCGGCCGAGGGCAACGGCGTGCAGGTGCGCGGCCTGACCCAGGTCCGCTCCGAACTCAATGGCCGCGACAGCTTCTCCGCCTCCGGCGGCCGCGGCCTCAGCTTCCAGGACGTGCCGTCGGAACTGCTCGCCGGCGTGGACGTTTACAAGAACCAGACCGCCGAGATGATCGAAGGCGGCCTGGGCGGCACCGTCGACCTGCGCACCCGCCTGCCGTTCGACTTCGAGGCCGAGAAGCTGGCCGCCAGCTTCAGCCTCAACCGCGGCGACTTCGCCAGGAAGACCAGCCCGTCGGCCTCGGTGCTGTACAGCAACCGCTGGAACACCGGCGCCGGCGACTTCGGCATCCTGGTCGACCTGGCCCGTTCCGACCTGGCCACGCGCACCGACGGCATGTTCGTGCGCCCGTTCTTCCTCAACAGCAACTCCGACGTCGACGGCGACGGCAGCAACGACGCGTTGTGGGTGCCGCGCGGCGCCGACTGGCGCACGCTGAACTACGACCGCGAGCGCAGCGGCGCCTACCTGGCCATGCAGTGGCGTCCGAACGACGACGTCGAGGTCGTCGCCACCGCGTTCCAGAGCAGCTACAACGAGCTGTGGAACGAGGACGCGATCTTCGTCGACAACGACCCGACCCAGGTGTTCCTCGACCCCAGCCAGCCGTACCAGCTGGACGGCAACGTCGTCCGCTCCGGCCGCATCTCCCAGCCCGGCGGCGTGCCGATGGGCACCGACATCCGCGCCTCCAACCGCCGCTCGAAGACCACCGACTTCTCCGCCGGCCTGCGCTGGACGGTCAACGACCGCGTCGACCTGTCCACCGACGTGCAGTACATCAAGGCCGACACGAAGAGTCTCGACTCCACCGTGGCGCTGGGCCTGCGCATGCCGTACATCGACGTCGACCTGGGCGGCGGGCTGCCGTCGATCGGCGTGGACCAGCAGTTCACCACGAACCCCGACAACTACTACTGGGGGTTCACCATGGACCACCAGGACGACAACGAGGCCGAGCAGCTAGCCTGGCGCGCCGACCTGAAGTACAGCTTCGACAGCGGCTTCATCCGTTCGATCAAGGGCGGCGTGCGCCTGACCCGGCGCGAGGCTACCAGCATCGACACCGGCTACAACTGGGTGGCGGTGATCCAGCCGTGGATGCAGTGGTGGCGCCTGCCGGGCGACCAGCCGCTGCCGGGCCTGGACCTCAACGACCAGATCAATTCCAGCCTCACCCACCTCAACACGTTCAACAACTTCTACCGCGGCAAGGCCAACACGCCCGGCGGCTTCTACGCGCCGGTGCTGTCCACCGCGCTGGGCTTCCCGGCCAGCTACCAGGCCATCCACGACGCGGCCCAGCCGTACTACCTGGACAACCCGCCGCCGTACGAGCCGACGCTGCCGGGCCCGCAGCACATCAACGACCAGGAGGAAGACACCACCGGCGGCTACCTGATGCTCAGCTTCGGCCTGGACGACGTGGCCTTCGACGGCAACGTCGGCGTGCGCGTGGTGCGCACCGAGAACTCGGCCAAGGGCTTCCTGGTCTTCCCGGACGAGTTCCGCGCGCCCTACCTGGGCGCGGGCGAATCGGAGCCGATCACCGCTTCCAACTCCTACACCGACGTGCTGCCCAGCCTGAACATGCGCTGGGAGGCGGTGGAGAACCTGATCTTCCGCTTCGCCGCGTCCAAGGCTATCGCCCGCCCGAACTTCAGCGACATGCAGGCCTACCAGGAGCTGCAGGTCGGCATCCGCGACTTCGACGATGCCGGCAACAGCTGCGACGGCACCAGCGTGGTGACGCCCGCCTGCCTGACCCTGACCGGAAGCTCGTACGACAACCCGTACCTGGAGCCGATGAAGGCCAACCAGTTCGACCTGTCGGCGGAGTGGTACTTCGATCCGGAGCACGGCGGCATGGCCTGGATCAACCTGTTCTACAAGGACATCAAGGACTACTTCCGCCGCCAGACCGAGGTGGTGTCGTTCCCGGGCGCCGACGGCAACAGCTACGACTACCTGATCAGCCGCCCGGTCAACGTCGGCACGGCCACCGTCCGCGGCGCGGAGGTCGGCTGGAACCAGTTCTTCGACTTCCTGCCGGCGCCGTTCGACGGGTTGGGCATGTCGGCCAACTACACCTACATCGACAGTTCGACCGAGGTGCCGGACAACATCGACGTGGTGCCGGTGGACACCGACGGCTCGCTGTTCGACGACCTGCCGGCCGACGGCCTGTCGAAGAACGCCTACAACGTGGCCGTGTTCTACGAGAAGGGCCCCTGGCAGATCCGCCTGGCCTACAACTGGCGCAGCAAGTACCTGCTGTCGGTCGGCCCGAACGGCTACAACGGCGACAACAACGGCATCGTCTGGAAGCTGCCGGTGTACAGCGACGACTACGGCCAGCTGGACGTTTCGATCTTCTACCGCCTCAGCGACCACGTGCAGCTGGGCCTGGAGATGAACAACCTCAACGACGCCGAGCAGCGCACGATCATGGACCAGAACGGGGCCGGCAGCCGGGTCACCTCCTGGTACCTCAACGACCGTCGCTACGCGGCGACGCTGCGCCTGACGTTCTGACCGCAGCGGGGGAGGGGAGCGCCGCTTCCCTCCCGCCGCCGGCTCCACCGGCTCCAGGGAGCGCGACCGGCCCGATGGCGGGCGCGCTCCACGAACAGAGAACCCGATGCACAGGCTCCACCCGGCGTCCGTCCTCATCGTGCTCCTGCTGGCCTGCATGGCGCCCGCGACCGGCGCCGGACAGGACCAGGTCCTCTACCGGTGGCGCAACGTCGCCATCGGCGGCGGCGGGTTCGTCACCGGGCTGGTGTTCCACCCTTCCGAGCCGGGGCTGCTGTACGCCCGCACCGACGTCGGCGGCGCCTACCGCCGCGACGCGGCAAGCGGGCGCTGGATCCCGCTGACCGACTGGCTCGGCCCGGCCGAGGCCAACCTCACCGGCATCGAAAGCCTGGCGCTGGACCCTGCCGATCCGCGCCGGGTGTACCTGGCGGCCGGCACCTATACCCACGAGCGCGCCGGCAATGGCGCGATCCTGCGCTCGGTCGACCGCGGCGCAAGCTTCGAGCGCACCGACCTGCCGTTCAAGCTGGGCGGCAACGAGCTGGGGCGCGGCAACGGCGAGCGCCTGGCGGTGGATCCGGGCGACGGCCGGGTGCTGTTCCTCGGCACGCGTGCGCACGGCCTGTGGCGCAGCGCCGACCATGGCGCCAGCTGGCAGCGCGTGGAGGGCTTTCCGGCACTGGCGACGGCGGAATCGGCCGCCGCGGTGGACCACGCCGGCCGCCGCCAGGCGATCGGCATCGTGTTCGTGGTGTTCGATCCGGCCAGCGGAACGCCGGGTTCGCCGACCCCGGTGCTGTACGCCGGCGTCTCCAGCCGGCAGAGCGGTCTGTTCCGCTCCCGCGATGGTGGCCGCACCTGGTCGCCGGTGGAAGGCCAGCCGACCGGGCTGCGCCCCAACCACATGGTCCGCGACGCGCGCGGCGACTTCCTGCTCAGCTACGGCGACGAGCCCGGCCCGGACCGGATGAACGACGGCGCGGTGTGGCGCTGGTCGCCGGCCAGCGGCCGCTGGACCGAGATCACCCCGGCGCCGCAGTCCAGCGACGGCGAGGGCGACGGCTTCGGCTGGGGCGCGGTGGCGGTGGACGCATCCGATCCCGACGTGATCGTGGCCACCACCTTCCGCCGCTGGAAGCCGCACGACGAGGTCTACCGCAGCACCGACGGCGGCCGCCACTGGACGCCGGTCCTGGCCGCGTCGGCGTTCGACCACACCGCCTCGCCGTGGACCGCGCAGGCCACGCCGCACTGGATGGCCGACATCGAGATCGACCCGCACGATCCGGACCGGGTGCTGTTCGTCACCGGCTACGGGGTGTGGGCCTCGCGCGACATGCGCGCGCTGGACCGCGGCGGTACCGTGCACTGGGTGTTCGACGATGCCGGGCTGGAGGAAACCGTTCCGCTGGACCTGCTCAGCACCACGCAGGGCGCGCCGCTGGTCAGCGGCCTGGGCGACATCGACGGCTTCCGCCACGACGACCTGGAGCGCACCACCACCCAGTTCACCGGCCCGCGCTACAGCAACACCGAAGGCCTGGACTACGCCGGCCGCGAACCGCTGCACCTGGTGCGCGCCGGCCACCTGCACCATCCGGATCCGGCGGTGGTGCGGGTGGCGCAGTCGCGCGACGGCGGCCGCAGCTGGACCGCGTTCGCGCAGGAGCCGCCGGCGACCACCGGCGAAGGGCGCATCGCGGTGGCGATGTCGGCCGACGGCGCGCGCGTGGTCTGGCATGCGCGCGGCGGCCCGCACTGGCTGACGGTCGACGCGGGACGCCACTGGCAACGCGTGGACGGCCTGCCGCGCGGCGCGGTGGTCGCCGCCGATCGGGTCGACGCAGC
This sequence comes from Pseudoxanthomonas sp. J35, assembly GCF_000513995.1. Taxonomy (GTDB): domain Bacteria; phylum Pseudomonadota; class Gammaproteobacteria; order Xanthomonadales; family Xanthomonadaceae; genus Pseudoxanthomonas. The sequence goes on along the minus strand of NZ_AZVB01000001.1, from coordinate 219,134 downwards.
GCGCTGGTATGCGCTCGACCCCGCCGACGGTGGCCTCTACCTCAGCGAGGACGGTGGCGAGAGCTTCCACCGCGCGGGCGCCAGTACCGGCGCGGTCGATGCGCGCTACCGCGTCGACCTGCTGCCTGCGCCGGAGACGCGCGGCCTGGTCCATGTCGTTTCCGGCGATCGTGGCATCCTGCGCTGGAGCGGGGACGACCTCGAACGGATCCCTGGCGTCGAAGTGGTCCATGCCGCCGGCCTGGGCGCACCGGCGCCGGGGAACGAGGTGCCGGCGCTGTTCCTGGCTGGCGTGGTCGACGGCATCGACGGCCTGTTCCGCTCGGACGACGGTGGCCGGAGCTGGCTGCGCATCGACGATCCGCAACACCGCTTCGGCAGCCTGCGCATGCTCACCGGCGATGCCCGCGTATCCGGGCGCGTCTACCTGGCCACCGGCGGCCGCGGCGTCATCTACGGAGAACCTGCACGATGAAGCGACGTGTCCTCATGCTGGTCCTGGCCTGGCTGGCGCCGATGCTGGCGGCGACAGCCGCCACGCTGGAGCTGCCGCTGCTGTTCTCCGACGGCGCGGTGCTGCAGCGCGGCCGCCCGCTGCCGGTCTGGGGACATGCGGCGCCGGGCGCGCAGGTGGAAGTCGAGTTCGCGGGCAACCGCGGCAGCACCGTGGCCGGTGCCGACGGACGCTGGTCGCTGCAGCTGCCGGCGCAGCCGGCGGGCGGTCCGCACGTGCTGGTGGTGCGCGCCGGTGGCGAACTGCGCCGCATCGCCGACGTGCTGGTCGGCGAGGTGTGGCTGGCCTCCGGCCAGTCGAACATGGAATGGCCGGTGGCCAGCAGCCTGCACGCGGCCGAGGACATCGCCGGCGCCAACGATCCGCTGCTGCGCCACTTCAAGGTCCCCAAGTCCTGGGCGGCCACGCCGCAGACGCAGCTGGCCGGCGGGCAGTGGCTGGCCGCCACCCCGCAACACGTCGGCGGGTTTTCGGCGGTGGGCTACGCCTTCGCCCGCGAACTGCGCCAGGTGCTCGGCGTGCCGGTGGGCATCATCGACAGCACCTGGGGTGGCAGCGCGATCGAGGCGTGGATGGACGCTTCGATGCTCGGGCTGGATGCGGCGGCGCTGGAAGCGCGGATGGCCGAACGCCGCGCCGCCGATGCCCGCACCGAGGCGGCCACCCGCGAGCACGTGGCCCGGTGGCCAGCGGTGGATCCGGCTTCGGAAGCCTTCGCCGCCGCGGGACTGGACGACGCGGACTGGGCGCCGATCACCGTGCCGGCGCTGTGGGAAGCCGAAGGCTATGCCGGCATGGACGGCGTGGCCTGGTACCGCGCGCACTTCGACTTGAGCGATGCCGAGGCCGCCGCGGGCGTGACCCTGGGCCTGGGCCAGATCGACGACAGCGACGTGGCCTGGGTCAACGGCCAGCGCGTCGGCGCGACCACCAATGCCTACAACGTGCCGCGCGTATACCGCGTGCCCGCCGCCGCGCTGGAGCCGGGCCGCAACACCGTCGCGGTGCGGGTCGAGGACACCGGCGGTGGTGGCGGCATCGCCGGTGCCCCGGGCGAGGTCTTCCTCGAGACCGCCGGTGGCCAGCGCCGCGCGCTGGAGGGCTGGCGCTTCCGCACCGCAACGGTTGCCGTGTCCGCCGACGAGGGCAAGAACCAGATCGAGACCCTGCTGTACAACGCGATGATCCACCCGCTGCAGCCGTATCCGCTGGCGGGCGTGATCTGGTACCAGGGCGAGGCCAATGCCCACGACGATGCGGCCTTCCGTTACCGCGACCAGTTCAAGGCGATGATCGGGGGCTGGCGCGGCGCCTGGCAGTCGCCGGCGATGCCGTTCCTGTGGGTGCAGCTGGCGGCCTTCCATTCCGGCGACGACCGGCTGCGCGCGGACGGCACGGTCGCGGACAGCCCCTGGGCCACGCTGCGCGAATCGCAGTCGGCGGCGCTGGCGCTGCCGGCCACCGCGCAGGCGGTGAGCATCGACGTCGGCGACACCCACGACATCCACCCGCGGGACAAGCGTACGGTCGGCCATCGCCTGGCGCTGGGCGCGCGGCGCGTCGCCTATGGCGAGCACGACCTGGTGCACAGCGGTCCAGCATTCCGCGCGGCGCGCGCGCGGGGCCGGGAACTGGAGCTGGAGTTCGATGCCGCCGGCGGCGTGCTCGCGACCCGCGGTGGCGGCACTACGCCGCGTGGCTTCGAGGTCGCCGGCAAGGACGGACGCTTCCATCCTGCGGAAGCGCGGATCGAGGGCGCTACCGTGGTCCTGCGCAGCGCGAAGGTGGAGCAGCCGGTGATGGCGCGCTACGCCTGGAAGGACGATCCGGGCGAGGCCGACCTGGTGGGACAGGACGGCTTGCCCGCGTCGCCGTTCCGGACGCAGACGTGGTGAGCATGAAGGTCGCGAAGCGGCCGGAGGAGCAGGCGATGCGGAATGGAGCGGGAATGGCCGGCATGCGTGCCAGTCGCGCGCTGGCCGGAGTGGCGCTGGCGTTGCTGCTGGCCGCCTGCGGCGCGCGTGAGGATGCAGCGGACGCCACGGCCGATGCGGGCGCGGCGCCGACGGTGGCCAGGCCGGCGAAGCATGCGCAGGCGACCGCCGAAGCGCCGATCCCCGCCATCGTCACCCGCGACGGCCGCCACGCGCTGCTGGTCGACGGCGAACCGTTCCTCATCCTGGGCGCCCAGGTGAACAATTCCAGCAACTGGCCCTGGGCCTTGCAGCACGTATGGCCGGCGATCGAGGTCGTGAAGCCGAACACGGTGATGGTGCCGGTGGCGTGGGAGCAGATCGAACCGGAGGAGGGGAAGTTCGATTTCTCGTTCGTGGACGAGCTGCTGGCGCAGGCGCGCGAACGCGAGGTGCGCCTGGTCCTGCTGTGGTTCGCCACCTGGAAGAACAACGCCCCGCACTACGCGCCGAAGTGGGTGAAGCTGGACAACGAGCGCTTCCCGCGGGTGGTAACCGCCGACAGGCGCACGCTCAACTCGCTGTCGCCGCACGCGCCGGCGACGCTGGAGGCCGACCGCAAGGCCTTCGTCCAGCTGATGCGCCACCTCAGGGCCGTCGATCCGCAGCGCACGGTGATCATGGTCCAGCCGCAGAACGAGCCGGGTACCTACGGCAGCGTGCGCGACTTCTCGCCGCTGGCGCAGCAGGCGTTCGAAGGCCAGGTTCCGCAGGCCCTCGTGGAGAAGCTTGGCAAGCGGCCGGGCACCTGGCGCGAGGTGTTCGGCGCCGACGCCGACGAGTTCTTCCACGCCTGGCACATCGCCCGCTTCATCGACCAGGTCGCCGAGGCCGGCAAGGCCGAGTACCCGCTGCCGATGTACATCAACGCCGCGCTGCGCGGCCCGTTCAATCCGGGCCAGCCGGGGCAGTACGCCAGCGGCGGGCCGACCGACAACGTGCTGGACGTGTACAAGGCCGCCGCGCCGCACATCGACCTGCTGGCGCCGGACATCTACATGCCCGAGTACAGCCACTACACCACGGTGCTGGACCGCTACGCGCGCCCGGACAACCCGCTGTTCGTGGCCGAGACCGGCAACCGCGCCGAGTACGCGCGCTATTTCTTCTCCGCGCTCGGGCACCAGGCCATCGGCTGGTCGCCGTTCGGCATCGACTACACCCGCTATTCCAACTGGCCGCTGGGCGCCAAGGCGATGAATCCGGAGACGCTGGAACCGTTCGCGCTCAATTACCGGCTGGTGGCGCCGGCGGCGCGGGTGGTGGCCCAGGCCAGCTTCGAGGGACGCGTGCACGGCACCGCCGAGCAGCCCGGCGAGCCAGTGCAGCGGTTCCGGCTCGACGATCGCTGGAACGCCGTGGTCACCTACGGCGTGCCGCAGTTCTGGTTCCAGGGCGAGCCGCCGGGCAACCCCGAGCCGGTGGGCGCCGCACTGATCGTGCAGCTCGGCCCGGACGAGTTCCTGGTCACCGGCATCCATGCGCGCGTGGAGATCGTGGCCGCCGACCCGGCCGTGGCCGCGCGCCAGATCTACGAGTACGTGGACGAGGGCAGCTACGGCGCCGACGGCCAGTGGCGGTTCCTGCGCCGCTGGAACGGCGACCAGACCGACTACGGCCTGAACTTCACCAGCGCGACCCAGTTGCTGCGGGTGAAGTTGGCGACCTATTGACCAGGCGCGCGAGCGCCGAGGAAGGAGTGGCGAAATGCGAAAGACGAAGTCCCGGTTCCTGCTGGCTCTGGCCGCGGCGCTGCCGCTAGCCGCGGCGGCGCAGGAGGTGAAACGGCTGGCCGACGGCGTGATCGTGCGCCCGGCCGATGCGGGCGCCGCCGACGTGCGCCTGCAGCTGGTGGACCCGAGCATCCTGCGCGTCAGCGCCGACCCGGACGGCGATTTCCAGCGCAGCCCCAGCCTGATGCGCGCGCCCGTGGCCGGCCCGGCGCCGTCCTTCACCCTGGAGCGCGGCGCCGGCGCTGTGCGCCTGCAGGCCGACGGCATCGCCGCCGAGGTGGCGCTGGCCGACGGCAGCGTCCGCTTCTTCGACGCGCAGGGCCGGCCGCTGCTGGAGGAAAGCCCGGGTGGGCGCGGCTTCGAGCCGGTCGAGTTCGAGGGGCGGCCCTACTACAGCATCCGCCAACGCTTCCGCTCGCCCGAGGACGAGGCCTTCTACGGCACCGGCCTGCACCAGCAAGGCTGGATGAACCTCAAGGGCCGCGACGTGGAGCTGCTCCAGCACAACATCGACAAGGCCATCCCGTACCTGCTGTCCAGCCGCAACTACGGCATCCTGTGGGACAACAACGCCATCACCCGCTATGGCGACCCGCGCGGCCTGCGCCCGCTGCAGGAAGGCCTGCAGGTGTACGACGCGCAGGGCCGGCCGGGCGCGCTGACCGCGCGCTACTCCATCGACGGGGTGGAGAAGGTGGTGCGCCGCGAGGCGGAGATCGCCTACCAGTACATCAAAGACCTGAAGAACCTGCCCGGGGACGGCTGGAACAGGGCCCAGGGCGGGCGCACCCAGGTGGTGTGGGAGGGCGCCATCGAGGCGCGCACCGCCGGCCGCCACACCTTTTCCCTGTACAACAGCGAGTACGCCCGGGTGTACGTGGACGGCGAACGGGTGATCGACCGCTGGCGCCAGAACTGGAACCCCTGGCACCACGAGTTCGCGCTGGACCTGACGCCCGGCACCCGGCACCGCCTGCGCGTGGAGTGGGACGCTATCGACCCCTCCTACATCGCGCTGCTGCACCGCGACCCGTTGCCGGCCGAGGAGGCGCGCGACCTGTCGATCTGGTCCGAGGCGGCGCAGATGATCGACTACTACGTGGTGGCCGGGCGCGACGCCGACGACGTGATCGCCGGCTACCGCCGGCTCACCGGCAAGGCGGTGATCCTGCCCAAGTGGGCCTACGGTTTCTGGCAGAGCCGCGAGCGCTACAAGACCCAGGCCGAGTTGACCGGCGCGCTCGACGAGTACCGCCGGCGCGGCTTGCCGATCGACGCCATCGTGCTCGACTGGTCCTACTGGCCGGAGGACGCCTGGGGCTCGCACAACTTCGACCCCAAGGCCTTCCCCGACCCGGAGGGCATGGTCAGGCACGTCCACGACAACCACGCGCAGATCATGATCTCGGTCTGGCCCAAGTTCTATCCCACCACCGAGCATTTCAAGGAGCTGGACGCCAAGGGCTACATCTACCGGCGCAACATCGAGGTCGGTGAGCGCGACTGGATCGGCGAGGGCTACCTCAACTCGTTCTACGACCCGTACGCGAAGGAGGCGCAGGACATCTTCTGGCGCCAGGTGAACGAGAAGCTCAACAGCAAGGGCTTCGACGCCTGGTGGCTGGACGCGTCCGAACCGGACCTGCACAGCAACATCGACATCGGCGAGCGCAAGGCCCGCACCACCCCCACCGCGCTGGGGCCGTCGGCGGAATACTTCAACTCGTATCCGCTGGCGCATTCGGAAGGCGTGTACCGCGGTTCCCGCGAGGTCGATCCAGACAAACGCGTGTTCATCCTCTCGCGCGCCTACTTCGCCGGCCAGCAGCGCGCCGCCGCCGCGTTCTGGAGCGGCGACATCGTCCCGCGCTGGGACGACCTGCGCGAGCAGATCCCGGCGCTGGTCAACGCCTCGATGGCCGGCGCGCCCAACGTGAGCTTCGACATCGGCGGCTTCTCGCCGGAGAAGCGCTACGAGAGCAAGGACCCGGCGCACCTGGACGAGTGGCGCGAGCAGAACCTGCGCTGGTTCCAGTACGGCGCCTTCGTCCCGGTGTTCCGCCTGCACGGCCAGTTCCCGTACCGCGAGATCTGGGAGATCGCCCCGGAAGGCACGCTGCACTACGACAGCTTCGTCCACTACCTGAAGCTGCGCTACACCCTGCTGCCGTACATCTACACCCTGGCCGGCGACACCTGGCACCGCGACGGCACGATCCTGCGCACGCTGGCGATGGACTTCCCGGACGACCCGAAGGTGCGCGACATCGCCGACCAGTACCTGTTCGGCCCCGCCTTCCTGGTCGCCCCGGTCACCCGCTACAAGGCCCGCGAGCGCGAGGTGTACCTGCCGGCCGGCACCAGCTGGATCGACTTCCATACCGGCCAGCGCCACGCGGGCGGGCAGGGCATCACCGCCGCCGCGCCGCTGGAGCGCAGCCCGCTGTTCGTGCGCGCCGGTTCGATCGTGCCGCGCACGGTGGTGCAGCAGTACGTGGACGAGAAGCCGGACGCACCGCTGACCCTGGAGGTCTACACCGGCGCCGACGGCCGTTTCTCGATCTACGAGGACGACGGCCGCAACTACGGCTACGAGCGCGGCGAGTACAGCCGCATCCCGCTGGCCTGGGACGAGGCGAAGGGCGAGCTGCTGATCGGCGCGCGCGAGGGCGGGTATCCGGGGATGCAGGCCCAGCGCGAGATCCGGGTGCGCTGGATCGGCGGCCCGCGCGCCGATGCCGGCACGCTGGAGCCGGCGGCCGATGCGACCGTCCGCTACACCGGCAAGCCGCTCAGCGTGCGTCGCCCGCGCAAGTGAGCCACTTGCGCGCCCGGCCACGATTGCCCGGCGCGCAGCTTCCGCATGACAGGGACCACGTGACCGCATGAGCCTGACCCGGCGCGAACTGATCAAGGCCACCGCGGCGGCGCTGGCCACGAGCGCACGCCCGGCCGCGGCCACCGCGGCCGCTTCCGCCGCCGCGGCGGGCAGCGCCGCCGCGCCGCCACCGCTGAAGCTCTGGTACCCGCGCCCGGCCACGCAGTGGGTCGAGGCGTTGCCTCTGGGCAACGGCCGCCTCGGTGCGATGGCCTGGGGCGGAGGCCGGTACGAGCGCCTGCAGCTCAACGAGGACACGCTCTACGCCGGCCGGCCCTATGACCCGACCCCGCCCGGCGCGCTGGCCGCGCTGCCCGAGGTGCGGCGCCTGCTGTTCGCCGGCCGCTACGCGGAGGCCGAGGCGCTGGCCGAGGCGGAGATGATGGGACGGCCGAAGAAGCAGATGCCGTACCAGCCGCTGGGCGACCTGCGGCTGGATTTCCTCGAGATCGCCGAGCTCAACGGCTACCGCCGCGAGCTGGACCTGGATCGCGCGCTGGCCACCAGCACCTTCGAGGCGCGCGGCATGCAGCACACCCGGCAGGTGTTCGTCTCCGCGGTGGACCAATGCCTGGTGGTGCGGCTGTCGGGCGACCGGCCGCGCCGGATCGGCCTGCGCATCGGCCTGGACAGCGACCATGCCGAGGCGACCGTGGAGGCCGACGGCGGGGACGGCCTGCTGCTGCGCGGCCGCAACGGCGACGCCTTCGGCATCGAGGGCGGGCTGCGCTTCGCCGCCCGCCTGCGGGTGCTCCCGCGCGGCGGCTCGCTGCGCCGGCGCGGCGAGCGGATCGAGGTGCAGGGCGCCGACGAGGTCGTGCTGCTGCTGACCGCGGCCACCGGCTTCCGCCGCTACGACGACATCGGCGGCGATCCGGAGGCGATCACGCGCGCGCGACTGGATGCAGCCGCGCGCAAGTCCTGGGACGCGCTGCTGGACGCGCACGTGGCCGAGCACCGGCGGCTGTTCCGCCGCGTCCGGATCGACCTCGGCCAGAGCCCGCCGGAGATCGCCGCCCTGCCGACGGACGCGCGCGTGGCACGCTTCGCCCAGGGCGGCGATCCGGCGCTGGCCGCGCTGTACCACCAGTTCGGGCGCTACCTGCTGATCTGCAGCTCGCGCCCCGGGACCCAGCCGGCCAACCTGCAGGGTATCTGGAACGACCTGCTCTCGCCGCCATGGGAGAGCAAGTACACGATCAACATCAACACCCAGATGAACTACTGGCCGGCGGAGGCCAACGCGCTGGCCGAATGCGTGGAGCCGCTGGAGCGCATGGTCGCGGAGCTGGCCGAGGCGGGCGCCGAAACCGCGCGGCGCATGTACGGCGCCCCCGGCTGGGTGGTCCACCACAACACCGACCTGTGGCGCCGCACCGCGCCCATCGACGGCGCCAAGTGGGGGTTGTGGCCCACCGGCGGCGCCTGGCTGCTGCAGCATCTCTGGGACCGCTGGGACTACGGCCGCGACCCGGACTACCTGCGCCGGGTGTGGCCGCTGTTCCGGGGCGCGGCCGAGTTCTTCGCCGCTACCCTGGTCGAGGACCCCGGTACCGGGGCCATGGTCACCGCGCCCTCGATCTCGCCGGAGAACGAGCATCCGCACGGGGCGGCGCTGTGCGCCGGGCCGTCGATGGACGCGCAGATCCTGCGCGACCTGTTCGGGCAGTGCATCGAGATCGCCCGCCTGCTGGGCGTGGATGCGGACCTGGCCGCGCGGCTGGCGACGCTGCGCGAGCGCCTGCCGCCGCACCGCGTCGGCAAGGCCGGGCAATTGCAGGAGTGGCAGCACGACTGGGACATGGAAGCCCCCGAACTCCATCACCGCCACGTGTCCCACCTGTACGCGCTGCATCCTTCCAGCCAGATCAATGTGCGCGACACCCCGGAGCTGGCCGCGGCCGCGCGCCGCTCGCTGGAGATCCGCGGCGACGATGCCACCGGCTGGGGCATCGGCTGGCGCCTGAACCTGTGGGCGCGGCTGCGCGACGCCGAGCGCGCGTACCGCGTGCTGGCCATGCTGCTCAGCCCGGCGCGCACCTATCCCAACCTGTTCGACGCCCACCCGCCGTTCCAGATCGACGGCAACTTCGGCGGCACCGCCGGGATCACCGAGATGCTGCTGCAGAGCTGGGGCGGCAGCGTGTTCCTGCTGCCGGCACTGCCGCGGGCCTGGGCGGACGGCAGCGTGCGCGGGCTGCGCGTGCGCGGCGCGGCCGGGCTCGACCTGGAATGGGCGGGCGGCCAGCTGCGCCAGGCCCGGATCGCCAGCGACCGCGGCGGCCGCTACCGGATCGAATACCGCGGCCAGGCCATCGATCTGGAACTGGCGGCGGGGCAGGCGGCCACGCTGGCCTGGCGGGGCAGGGGGCTGGTCCGCGTATGACCACGGGAAGGCGGGGCCTGGAAGGCCGGTGCTGGCCCGGGGCAGGCGGGGCCGGCCCGCCAGCGCCCGGACCGGCCGCCCGATCGCGGCGAGCCTCCCGGAAGTCCATGGCAGTCCCGGAAAAACAAGGGATTGGGCAGTTCCGCCATACGCTTGCGGCGGGTGACGACAGCGCTGCCAATACGGGTAAGCTGTGCCGCGACGACCTGTCCGGAGACTTCCGCGGCAGGAGTGCCCGGAGCGCTGGGAGGCACCGTGACGGTGGTAGCGGGACCGCGCAGGTGGACCCGCGAGGGAGGGGCGCGCCGGCTTGCCGGCGTGTAAGACCAACACGACGACAAGGGTTGAAATGAGCAGTCCATCGATCACGGGCCATGCGGCCCCGCAAGGCGGGGAGAACACCCGCTTCATCATCCTCATCAGCCTGGTGGCCACCATCGGCGGCTTCCTGTTCGGCTACGACAGCGGCGTCATCAACGGCACGGTCGACGGCCTGAAGCTGGCCTTCGGCTCGGATGCCGCGGTGACCGGCTTCAACGTGGCCTCGATGCTGCTGGGCTGCGCGGTCGGCGCCTGGTTCGCCGGCACCCTGGCCGACCGCTACGGCCGCCGCACGATGCAGCTGTGGGCGGCGGTGTTCTTCATCGTCTCGGCCTGGGGTTCGGGCATCGCCACCTCTTCGGCCGAGTTCGTCATCTACCGCGTGATCGGTGGCCTGGCGGTCGGCGCGGCCAGCGTGATGGCACCGGCCTACATCAGCGAGGTGGCCCCGGCGCGCTACCGCGGCCGCCTGGCCACGGTGCAGCAGATCGCGATCATCTCCGGCCTGTTCTTCTCGTTCCTCAGCAACTGGTGGCTGGCCCGCCACGCCGGCGCCTCCACCGAGATCCTGTGGTGGGACTACGAGGCCTGGCGCTGGATGTTCTGGGCCGAGCTGGCCCCGGCCTTCCTGTTCCTGTTCGCGCTGTTCTTCATCCCGGAAAGCCCGCGCTACCTGGTCGCGCGCGGCCTGCGCGATCGCGCCCTCGGCGTGCTGACCCGGCTCTATGGCGCAGCCCAGGGCGAGCGCACCCTGGTGGAGATTGACGCCTCGCTGGCCAAGGACCACCACCGGCCGCGCCTGTCGGACCTGGTCAACAAGGCCACCGGCCGGATCCGCCCGATCGTGTGGGTGGGTATTGGTCTTGCCACCTTCCAGCAGTTCGTCGGCATCAACGTGGTCTTCTACTACGGCGCGGTGCTGTGGCAGGCGGTGGGCTTCACCGAGGACCAGGCGCTGATGACCAACGTGATCTCCGGCGCGGTGAGCATCGGCGCCTGCCTGCTGACCGTGGCCCTGATCGACAAGGTCGGGCGCAAGCCGCTGCTGTGGATCGGCTCGGTGGGCATGGCGATCAGCCTGGGCCTGGTGACCGTGGCCTTCGCTTCCGGCGGCCTGGACGGCTCGGGCACGCTGCAGCTGTCCGGCTCGATGGGCGTGCTGGCGCTGGTGGCGGCCAACGTCTACGTGGTCTTCTTCAACCTGTCCTGGGGCCCGGTGATGTGGGTCATGCTGGGCGAGATGTTCCCGAACCAGATCCGTGGCTCGGGCCTGGCCGTGGCCGGCCTGGCGCAGTGGACCGCGAACTTCCTGATCACCTGGACCTTCCCGATGCTGCTGGCCGGCATCGGCCTGGCCGCGGCCTACGGCATCTACACCTTCTTCGCCGTGCTGTCGGTGTTCTTCGTGCTCAAGTACGTGCACGAGACCAAGGGCAAGGCCCTGGAGCAGATGGAAGGCTGAGGCCTGGGGCACGGCCGCGGCGGCGACGCCGCGGCCGTGAAGGCGGCGGGCCGGCCTGGCTGGCCCCGCCGACGCCCGGACCTGCCGGGCCGGGCCCGGGACGGCCTCCGGGCAACAAAAAACCCCGCCTGCGCGGGGTTTTTGTCTTCTCGACGCCGGGATGGCGCTCCCTAGGGGACTCGAACCCCTGTTTTAGCCTTGAGAGGGCCACGTCCTAACCACTAGACGAAGGGAGCGTTGCGGGTGTCGCCGGCGAAGGCGCGCTAGTATATTCACGCGCCAGCCGGACGGCAATGGTCCGGCACGTTTTTGTTCACGGAAGCACGCCCATCAATCCGCAAGCCCTCCCGCAGCCCGTCCTGCGCATCATTCCCCGCGACCAGCATGTGCTCTCGCGCCGGGACGTCAGCCCCAACGCGCTCCGCGTCCTGTACCGCCTGCGCGAGGCCGGTTTCGGCGCCTACCTGGTCGGTGGCGCGGTCCGCGACCTCCTGCTGGGCCTGCACCCGAAGGACTTCGACGTGGCCACCGACGCCACGCCGGAGCAGGTCAAGCAGATGTTCCGCAACTGCCGCCTGATCGGCCGCCGCTTCCGCCTGGCCCACGTGGTCTACGGCCGCGAGATCATCGAGGTCGCCACCTTCCGTGCCAACAGCGACGACGGCAGCGGCGACCGCGAGGTCGAGGACGGCCGCCTGGTCCGCGACAACGTCTACGGCACGATCGAGGAGGACGCGGTCCGTCGCGACTTCACCTGCAACGCCCTCTACTACGCCATCGAGGACTTCTCGGTGCGCGACTACGTCGGCGGCTACGAGGACGTGCAGGCGCGGGTGATGCGCCTGATCGGCGACCCGGAGACCCGCTACCGCGAAGACCCGGTGCGCATGCTGCGCGCGGTGCGCCTGGCGGCCAAGCTGGGCTTCAGCATCGAGCCGGCCACCGCCGCGCCGATCCCGCTGCTGGCCCCGCTGCTGGGCGAGGCCGCGCCGGCGCGGCTGTTCGAGGAAATGCTCAAGCTGTTCCTGTCCGGGCACGCGGTAGCCAGTTTCGAGGGCCTGGAGCGGCACGGCCTGCTGCCGGCGCTGATGCCGGAAACCGCCGCCGCGCTGCGCTCCAACCGCAGCGGCGCGCTGCGGCGGATGCTGCTGCAGGGCCTGGCCAACACCGACGCGCGGGTGGCCGCGGACGAGCCGGTGTCGCCGGCGTTTCTGTTCGCCGTGCTGCTGTGGCCGGCGTACTGCCGCGCCCTGGCCGGGCTGCAGGCGCAGGGCATGCATGCCGAGGAGGCGCAGCGCCGCGCCGCCGACCGGGTGACCCTGCACCAGGTGCAGACCATCGCCCTGCCCAAGCGCTTCTCCCTGCCGATGCAGGAGATCTGGCTGCTGCAGTCGCGCTTCTCCGCGCGCCAGCGCAAGCGCGTGTTCCGCCTGCTGGCGCATCCGCGCTTCCGCGCGGCCTACGACTTCCTGGTCCTGCGCCAGGCCGCCGCCGATTCGCACGCGGCGGACGTGGAGTTCTGGCGCACCGCCCAGCAGGTCTCCGGCGACGAGCTGGCGGCCAGCCTCGAGGCGGACGCGGCCGGATACGAGGGGGAGGGCGGCGACGCCCCGGCCCGCCGTCGCCGCCGCCGTCGCCGGCGTCCGGCCGCGGCCGCGGAATGAGCGCCCCCGAACCCCCGCAACCGGCGGTACATGCCTGCATCGGCCTGGGCGCCAACCTGGGCCAGCCGGTGCCGATGCTGCGCCGGGCCGCCGAAGAGCTGGCGGCGCTGCCCGGCACCGGCCTGCTGGCGCTGTCGCGCTTCTACCGCACCCCGGCCTGGGGCCGGGTCGACCAGCCGGATTTCATCAACGCCGCGGCGCTGCTGCAGACCCGGCTGGAGCCGCTGGAACTGCTGGAGCACCTGCTGCGGATCGAGCGCGAGGCCGGCCGCGAGCGCGGCGACGGCCTGCGCTGGGGCCCGCGCGTGCTCGACCTGGACCTGCTGCTGTACGGCGGCCGGGTGATCGACCTGCCGGGCCTGCGCGTGCCGCACCCGCACCTGCACGAGCGCGCCTTCGCCCTGGTGCCGCTGGCCGCGATCGCCGCGGCCGAGCCGTTCCCCGGCCATGGCAGCGTCGGCGACGCCCTGCGCGGGCTGGACGCCGGCGGCATCGAGGTGCTCGACGAGCCGTCGGAAACGCAGTGATCCGCAAGGCGACGACACCCCTGGCGTGGGCCCTGGGCGATAATGCCCGCCTGCCGAACCTGGAATACCGATGAGCGTACATGCCGAGCAGAAGCCGTGGACGGTGCCCGCGCTGGCCGAGGCCAAGCGCGAAGGCCGTCGCCTGGCGATGCTGACCGCCTACGACGCCGGCTTTGCCCGGGTCATGGACCGCAACGGGATCGACCTGGTCCTGGTCGGCGACTCGCTGGGCATGGTCGTGCAGGGCCACGATTCGACCCTGCCCGTGAGCGTGGCCGACATGGCCTACCACACCGCCGCCGTGGCCCGGGTGCTGCAGCGTGCGCTGCTGGTCAGCGACCTGCCGTTCCAGTCCGACGCCACCCCCGAGCGCGCGCTGGACGCCTCGGTGGCCCTGCTCCAGGCCGGCGCGCAGATGGTCAAGCTGGAAGGCGCCGGCCACAAGCTGGAGGTGATCCGCTTCCTCGCCGGGCGCGACATCCCGGTCTGCGCCCACCTGGGCCTGACCCCGCAGTCGGTGCTCAAGCTCGGTGGCTTCAAGCTGCAGGGCCGCGACGAGAAGGCCGCCGCGCGGCTGCTGGCCGACGCCCAGGCCGTAGCCGAGGCCGGCGCCTCGCTGCTGGTCCTCGAGTGCGTCCCCACCCCGCTGGCGCAGAAGATCACCGCCGCGGTCCACATCCCCACCATCGGCATCGGCGCCGGCCCGCACTGCGACGGCCAGGTGCTGGTGCTGCACGACATGCTCGGCCTGGACAGCGGCCACCGCCGTCCGCGCTTCGTGAAGGACTTCCTGGCCGAGGGCGGCTCGGTCGCCGGCGCGGTGCGCGCCTATGCCGAGGCGGTGCGCGACGGCAGCTTCCCCGACGCCGAACACGCCTACGCCTGAGCCGGCGCCTGCCGGCCAGCTCCCCATCGAGCAGGAACAATGATCGAAACCATCACCGAACTGGATGCCCTGCGCGCCCGCGTGCGCGGGTGGAAGCGCGAAGGACTGCGCGTCGGCTTCGTGCCGACCATGGGCAACCTGCATGCCGGCCACTACTCGCTGGTGATGCTGGCCCGGCAGTACGCCGACCGCGTCGTCTCCAGCGTGTTCGTCAACCCGACCCAGTTCGGCCCGAACGAGGATTTCACCCGCTACCCGCGCACGCCCGATGCCGACACCGCCGGCCTGGAAGGCGCCGGCTGCGACGTGCTGTGGCTGCCGACGGTCGAGTCGATGTATCCGTTCGGCGTGGAGCTGGCCTCGAAAGTCCACGTGCCCGGCGTCAGCCAGGTGCTGGAAGGCGAGCACCGCCCCGGCCACTTCGACGGCGTGTGCACCGTGGTCAGCCGCCTGTTCCACCAGGTGCAACCGGACGTGGCCGCCTTCGGCAAGAAGGACTACCAGCAGCTGGCGGTGATCCGCCAGCTGGTCGCCGACCTGCAGTTCCCGATCGAGATCGTCGGCGGCGGCATCGTGCGCGAGGCCGACGGCCTGGCGATGAGCTCGCGCAACCAGTACCTGGGCCCGGACGAGCGTCCGCGTGCGGCGATCATCCACCGCGTGCTGCTGGCCATGCGCGACGCCGCGCTGGCCGGCACGCCGCGCGCGCAGGTCGAGGCGCAGGGCAGCCGCCAGCTGCAGGACGCCGGCTTCGACGTCGACTACGCCGTGGTGCGCCGCCCGGACCTGGGCGAGCCGGCCGATGGCGAACCGGGTCCGCGGGTGGCGCTGGTCGCCGCACGGCTGGGCCGCACCCGCCTGATCGACAACCTCGAGTTCTGATCCCTGCGCCGCGGCGGCCTGCCGCGGCGCCCAGGTCTTTCCCCGGCGCCATGCGGCGCCGCATTGCGTTCGGTTTCCTGCGCAACGCAGACCGCATTGCTAACATCCCCCACCCAGGAGTCGAATCCCCCATGCTGCTCACCCTGCTCAAGGCCAAGATCCACCGCGCCACCGTCACCCATTCCGAGCTCAACTACGAAGGCTCGGTGGCGATCGACGGGCTGCTGCTCGATGCCTCCGGCATCCGCGAGTTCGAGCAGGTGCACGTGTGGGACGTGACCAACGGCGCGCGCTTCACCACCTACGCGATCCGCGCCGACGAGGGCAGCGGCATCATCTCGCTCAACGGCGGCGCCGCGCGCCACGTGCAGGTGGACGACCTGGTGATCATCGCCGCCTTCGCCCAGGTCGACGCCGCCGAGGCTGCCACGTTCAAGCCGGACCTGGTGTACGTGGATTCGGCCAACCGCATCACCCATACCAACCATACGATCCCCAAGCAGGCCGCCTGATGACCGCATCCGCTCCCGGTTTCGCCCAGCTCCAGTCCCATGCCGCGCGCCTGGCCGGCGCGAGCATCGCGCAATTGCTGGAAACGGAACCGGAGCGGATCGCCGTGCAGGCGCTGCAGGTGGGGCCGCTGTACGCGACGTTCGCCCGCCAGCGCTACGACGCACAGGCCTGGGACGCGCTGCTGGAGCTGGGCCGCGAACACGACCTGGCCGGCGCGTTCCGGCGGCTGTTCGACGGCGAGAAGATCAACAGCACCGAGGGCCGCTCGGTCCTGCACACCGCGCTGCGCGGCGACCTGTCGTCGGCGCCGGTGGCGCGCGAGGCCCATCGCACCGCGGCCAAGGTGCGGCAGCGCATGCGCGGGCTGATCGAGGCGCTGGAAGCCAGCGACGTCACCGACATCGTCAGCGTCGGCATCGGCGGCTCGGACCTGGGCCCGCGGCTGGTGGCCGATGCGCTGCGCGGACCGCTGCCGGGCCGCTTCCGCGTGCACTTCATCTCCAACGTCGACGGCGCCGCCGCGCAGCGCGTGCTGGCGCCGCTGGATCCCCGGCGCACCGCCGCGATCTTCATTTCCAAGACCTTCGGCACCCAGGAGACGCTGCTCAACGGCGCCATCGTGCGCGACTGGCTCGGCGGCAGCGGCCGCATCTACGCGGTCAGCGCCAATCCCGGACGCGCCGCGTCGTCGTTCGACATCGCCCCGGAGCGGGTGCTGCCGATGTGGGACTGGGTCGGCGGGCGCTATTCGCTGTGGTCGGCGGTTGGTTTCCCGATCGCACTGGCGATCGGCTTCGAGGCGTTCGAGCAGCTGCTCGCCGGCGCCGCTGAGTTCGACCGCCACGCGCTGGAGGCGCCGCTGGAGGCCAACCTCGCCGTGCGCCACGGCCTGACCGCGGTGTGGAACCGTAACGCCCTTGGCCTGGCCTCGCACGCGGTGATGACCTACGACCAGCGCCTGGCCCTGCTGCCGGCCTACCTGCAGCAGCTGGTGATGGAATCGCTGGGCAAGCGCGTCAAGGTCGATGGCAGTCCGGTCGATGCCGATACCGTGCCGGTGTGGTGGGGCGGGGTGGGCACCGACGTGCAGCACAGCTTCTTCCAGGCCCTGCACCAGGGCACCGGGATCGTGCCGGCCGATTTCATCGGCACCGTCCACAACGACGATCCCTACGCGGTGAACCACGAGGCGCTGCTGTCCAACCTGCTGGCGCAGACCGAGGCGCTGGCCAATGGCCAGGGCAGCGACGATCCGCACAAGGTGTACCCGGGCGGTCGTCCGAGCACGACCATCCTGCTCGATGCACTGACCCCGCGGTCGCTGGGTGCGCTGCTGGCCATGTACGAGCACAGCGTCTACGTACAGTCGGTGGTGTGGGGCATCAACGCCTTCGACCAGTTCGGCGTGGAGCTGGGCAAGCAGGTCGCCAACACCCTGCTGCCGGCGCTGCGCGGCCAGGGCCAGGCATCCGATCCGGTGACCGCCGAGCTGATCGCGCGCCTGCGCCGCTGAGCCGGCGCATCGCCGCCCGCGCGCCACGCGGCGCGCGGCGCGGATCAGTCCTGCGCGCGCTGCAGGTATTCCTCGACCAGGGCCAGCTGCTCCAGCGCCTCCGGATGCCCGGCCGCGGCGGCGGCGCGCACCTGGTCGATGTCCGGGTGGCGGACGACCAGCAGGATGTCCTCGCAGCGCGGGCACAGGTACTCGCTGAGATCCTCGTGCGGTTCCAGGCTCATCTGCCGGCTGTCGCCGCGCCACTCGCAGGCCTCGCATTCGATCGTGCGGTTGCGCCAGTCGACCTGGAAATAGTTCTCGACCAGTACGGTCATCGCGTCTCCTCCGGGCGCCGCTGTGCGAACAGCCAGTCCCACATGGCCTGGCTGGCGTAGGTGGCGTCCCAGGCGTTGTGGTTGCCTTCGGGGTATTCGGTGTAGCGGAAGTCCGCGCCCACGGCGCCGGCGGCGGCGTGCAGGCGGCGATCGTCGTCGGGTCGCACCACGTCGTCCAGCGCGCCATGGAACAGCCACGCCGGCACGTGGCGCAGGCGGGTGGCCAGGGCGATGTAGGGATCGGGCAGGCCGGCGACTCCGGTGACGCGCAGGGTGGGGCGTTCGGCCCGCGGCGCGCGCACGCCGCCGCACACCGGCACCAGCGCGGCGAAGCGGTGCGGCGCCGCCAGCGCCACTTCCCAGGTGCCATAGCCGCCCATCGACATGCCGGTGGCATAGGTGCGATCGGGATCGCCGCCGAACTCGGCGCTGGCCGCGTCCAGCACGGCCAGGGCCATGCGCGCGTTGTCGCCCATCCACTCCTCGCCCTTGCCCACCTGCGGCATCACCACCAGGGCGGGGAAGGTATCGGCATGGCGGCGCAGGTACGGACCGAGGCCGGCGCGGGTCTGCGCGTCGCCGTCGTCGCCGCGCTCGCCGGAGCCATGCAGGAACAGCACCACCGGCAGCTTCGCGCCGGGCGCATGTGCCGGCACGAACACCGCGTAACGCTGGCTGCGGCCTTCGAACTCGAGTGTGCGCTGGACGAAGCCGGCCGGGAGCGTGGACGGTGCAGGGGTGGAACCGCAGGCGCTCATCAGCAGGCTCGGCAGGCAGGCAAGCAGGACACGGAGGGACCACCGGAACATGGGACGGGCCTGGTCTGGAACCGGGGGCAGGATAGGCGCTGCGGCGTGCACGGGATCAGAACAGGCCCAGCACCCAGCCCCAGAACACCGCCGCGTTCGCCAGCACCGCCAGCCAGAAGCCGATCCGGTAGGACAGCTTGCGGGTCTTGTGGCGCAGGACCTGCTGGGCCACGGCGGCGCCGGGCCAGCCGCCGAGCAGTTCCAGCAGGTGCAGGGTGCTCTCCGGGATGCGCCAGCGGCCGTGCCGGGCCGCCTGCTTGTCCAGGATGCAGGCGATCCATGCCACGCAGCACAGGCACAGCAGCACCAGCGGGACCAGCGGCTGCAGGCGACTGGACTGCAAGGCCCAGCCCAGCGCGACCAGGTGCGCGGCCACGGCCAGCCACACCGCCCAGGCGTCGCCACCGCCGGTGCGTTTCGTGGAGCCGGTTGGTGGCGTCGCCGCCGGGCGACGCGGGGCGACCGCGCGGCGCACCGCGTCGGCGCGCCAGCGTCCGTCCTCCTGGCGCCGGGCGCTGTAGCGGACCAGCTCGCCCGCTTCCGGGCGGCGCCCGTCCTGGCGGTACTCGCGGACATGGAAGAACACCCGCGGCGCGTCGGCCTGGAGCGGCTGGATGAAACCGTAGCCGCGATCCCCGTTCCATTCGGCGACCTTGCCCAGCTGCTCCATCGCCCCGGCCTCAGTGCAGCAGGATCAGCGTGGCCAGGCCGAGGAAGCAGAAGAAGCCCATCACGTCGGTGACCGCGGTGACCACCACCGTGCCGGCCACCGCCGGGTCGATGTTCATCCTTCGCAGCAGCAGCGGCAGCAGCACGCCGGCGCTGGCGGCGGCGCAGAAGTTCAGCACCAGCGCCAGCGCGATCACCAGCGACAGCAGCGGGCTGCGGAACCAGACGAAGGCGATCACGCCGACGATCCCGCCGATCAGCACGCCGTTGATCAGGGCGACGCGGATTTCCTTCCACATCAGGATGCTGGCGTTGCTCGAGCCGACCTGGCCCAGGGCCAGGCCGCGCACCATCAGGGTCAGCACCTGAACCGCGGCGTTGCCGCCGATGCCGGCCACGATCGGCATCAGCACCGCCAGCGCGACCACCTTCTCCAGGGTCGCCTCGAACTGGCCGATCACGCCGGCGGCCATGAACGCGGTGAACAGGTTGATGCCCAGCCACACCACGCGGCCGCGCACGGCGCGCCGCACCGGCGAGAACAGGTCCTCGTCCTCGTCCAGGCCGGCGGCGCCCAGCGCCTGGTGCTCGGCCTGCTCGCGGATGATGTCGACCACGTCGTCGATGGTGATGCGGCCGAGCAGGATGTTGTTCTCGTCCACCACCGGCGCCGAGACCCAGTCGTGGTCGGAGAACTTGCGCGCCACTTCCTGCGCGCTTTCGCCCACGTCGATCGCCGGCTGCTCGTCGTCGATCAGGCGGTTGATCGGGGTCGAATCCTCGTGGGTCACCAGCGCGGCCAGCGGCACGCGGCCCAGGTACTGGTGGCGGCGGCTGACCACGTACAGGTGGTCGGTGTGGTCGGGCAGCTCGCCGCGCAGGCGCAGGTAGCGCAGCACCACGTCGACGTTGACGTCGGCGCGCACGGTGACCACGTCCGGGTTCATCAGGCGGCCGGCGGTGTCCTCCGGATAGGAGAGAACCTGTTCGAGGCGCTCGCGGTTCTCGCGGTCCATCGACTTGAGGACCTCGTCGATGACCGTGTCCGGCAGGTCCTCGACCAGGTCGGCCAGGTCGTCGATGTCCAGGTCCTCGACCGCGGCGACCAGCTCGTCCGGGTCCATGTCCGCGATGAGGCTCTCGCGCACCTCGTCGCCGACGTGCAGCAGCACCTCGCCGTCGTCTTCCGGGTCGACCAGGCCCCAGACCACCTCGCGCTTGCCGGGCGGCAGCGACTCGAGCAGGTTGCCGATCTCGGCGGGGGAGAGGGTGTTGACGAGCCGCCGCACCGGGCCAAGGCGGCCGCTGTCCAGCGCATCGGACAGCATGCGCAGCTGGCGCGCGGTCTTGTCGTGGCGGACGGCTTCGGCCATGCGCGGCTCCAGTGGCGGGCGGGGGTGCCGCGGTGGAGGTGCGCGGCAGGTCAGGCGTTCATGCGCGCATTATCGCCCATGCCGTCGCCGGGCGGCTACTGCGGTCGCTGGCGCCGCACCCGGTAGCGCGCCCAGCGCCGGCGCAGCGCGCCGGCCAGGCGGTTGAGCGCGGTGCGCTCCAGTTCGGCCTGCAGGCGTTCGATCTCCCGGTACAGGCGGCGGTTGTGGCCTGTCTGGTTGGTGACCAGCGCATCGAGCTCGTCGCGGTCGGCCCGGGTGAGCGTGTAGCCGGCGACGAAGCGGTCGGGCAGGCCGCGGTCGACGTAGACGGTCGAGTGGGTCGGGCCGGTTTCCTCGGCCGGACGCTCCTCGGTGTAGAAGTACAGCGCCAGCGAGCGGCGGCTGGTGCCGGCGTGTTCCGGTGGCAGGGTGATGCGGCGGAAGCCGTGCCAGCTGTGCTCGGTGGTCTCGAAGATCACGCAGCGGTTGAACAGCGGCAGGACCTCGACCACCTCGTCGTTGGCCGCATCGTACGGGTCGCGGTGCAGTTCCAGGGCGCCGCCCCATTCCGCCCGCCAGTCCGGGTTGAGGTAGACGATCAGGTTCAGGCGCCGGTGCCAGCCGGTCGCCGGGTGGTGGTTGAAGTCGACGTGCACGTCCAGTGCCTGGCCGTGGCGGTTCTCGTGGGTGCCGCCGCCGAAGTACATCGGGTCGTAGAGCAGGCCGGGGATGCCGGTGATGCGGCCGACCAGGGCGAGGAACTCCTCCGAACGCGCGAGGTCGTCCAGCGCGGCGTAGTCCTCGCCGAGCCCGCGCAGCCGGTCGTGGGTGGACTTGCCGCCGGGGCGGCCGTCCTCGTCGAGGTGGTTGCCGCGCTCGAAGGCCGGGAAGCGCTCGAGCAGGCGCCGGGCGAAACCATCGTCGAGGAATCCGTCGATCACGCAGTGCCGGAACGGGCGTGCGCCGGCGAAAGCGCGGCGTATCTCGTCCTCCCGGCCGAGCACGGCCGGGTCGATCAGGTGCAGCATCGGTTACGTTCCCCCTGTTACTCGTTACGTCCGGGCTCAGGCCATGGCCCCGGCCAGCCAGCGCTCGATCCCGTTGCGGTCGCGCGCCTGCAGCAGTTTGCCTGCCTGCGCGCGCAGATGCTCCAGCCGGCAGTCGCGGATGGCCCGGCGCAGCTCCAGCAGGGTGGCCGGGTGCAGGCTGAACTCGCGCAGGCCCAGCGCCAGCAGCAGCGGTGCCATCCGCGGGTCGCCGGCGATCTCGCCGCAGACCGCCACCGGCGTGCGCGATTCCTCGCCGGCGCGGATCACGTGCGCCAGCAGGCGCAGCACCCCCGGGTGCAACGGCGAATAGAGGTCGCCGAGGGCGTCGTTGTTGCGGTCCACCGCCAGCAGGTACTGGACCAGGTCGTTGGTGCCGATCGACATGAAGTCGACCGCGTCGAGCAGGCCGTACACGCCGATGGCCGCGGCCGGCACCTCGATCATCGCGCCCAGTGGCGGCATCTCCACCGCGATGCCCTGTTTGCGCACCGCGGCCACCGCGCGGGCGAGGCGGCGGCGCACCAGCATCACCTCCTCGCGGCAGCTGACCATCGGCACCAGCACCCGCACCGGCCCGTAGGCGGCGGCGCGCGCGATGGCGCGCAGCTGGGTGTCGAACACCTGGTCGTACAGCAGCGACAGGCGCACGCCGCGCACGCCCAGCGCCGGGTTGTCCTCGTTGGCCAGGCTCAGCCCGGTGCGGTCGGCCTTGTCCGCGCCCAGGTCCAGGGTGCGGAAGGTGACCGGGCGCCCGCTCATGCCCAGCACCGCATCGCGGTAGACTTGGAACTGTTCGTCCTCGTCCGGCAGCTCGTTGCGCTGCAGGAACAGGAACTCGGTGCGGAACAGGCCGACCCCGGCCGCGCCCAGCGCGTGCGCGCGGCCGACGTCCTCGCGCGACTCGGCGTTGGCGTGGAGGGCGATGTCGACGCCGTCGAGGGTGCGGGTGGGCTTGCTGCGCAGGCGCTCCAGGTCGCGGCGTTCGCGCGCTTCCTGCTGTTCGCGCCGGTGGTAGCGGCGCAGGTCCTCGGCGTCCGGCTCGACCACCACCGTGCCGGCCTCGCCGTCGACCATCACAACGTCGCCGTCGTTGATCCGGGCCAGCGCCTCGGACGCGCCCACGACCAGCGGCAGGTGCAGGCTGCGGGCCAGGATCGCGCTGTGCGAGAGCGGGCTGCCACCGGAGGAGACGATCGCGACCACGCCCTGGGCCAGCAGCTGCGCCACCTCCGACGGGGCGACGTTGTCGCAGACCAGTACCTCGCCGGCGGTGCCGCGCGGCACCGGTTCGCGGCGGTGCAGGTGGGCGTTGATCCGGCCGATGACGTGGTCCAGGTCGTCCAGCCGGCTCTTCAGGTACGGGTCGTCCATCGATTCGAACACCGCGGCCAGGCGGTCGCGCTGCAGGCGCAGCGCGTAGGCGGCCGAGTAGTGCTCGTTGCGGACCAGGCCGTCGAGCGCGGACACCAGCTCCGGGTCGTCCAGCAGCAGCGCGTGCAGGTCGATGAACTCGACCGCCTCCCTGGACAGCGCGCCCTGCAGTTTCACCCGCAGCGCGCGCATTTCCGAACGGGCGGCCTCGAGCGCCTCGTGCAGGCGCTGCGCCTCGGCCGCGACCTTGGCCGCGGGCACGTGCTGTTCGGCGATCTCCAGCACGTGCGGCAGGCGCACGCGGGCGCGGCCCAGGGCCAGGCCGCGGGACGCGCCATGCCCGGCGAAGGCCTGCCTCACCGGTCTGTCTCCTGGAGGGGGATGGGGAGCGCCGTGCCGGCGACGGAGGGCGCGACGAAGGACGGCCGAGCGCGGTGGTGGCCCGGCGCGACCATGTTCAGGCGTCCTCGTCGAAGCGCCGCTCGAACAGCGAAGTGATCGCCTCCATGGCGGCGGCCTCGTCCTCGCCTTCGGTACGCACGGTGATCGGGGTGCCCTGGCCGGCCGCCAGCAGCATCACGCCCATGATGCTCTTCGCGTTGACCTCGCGTCCCTTGGCCTGGAGGGTCACCGCGCAGCGGAACGGAGCCAGCTCCTGCACCAGCTTGGCGGTGGCCCGGGCATGCAGGCCCAGGCGGTTGGAGACGGTGAGTTCACGTTCAAGCATCGTCGATGATCGCTCCATTGCGCGTGCCCGCCGCCGCGGTGGCGGGCAGGTCGTCCAGTCCCTGTTCCGGATAGTTCATTACCCGCAGCAGCATCGGCAGGCTCAGCGCCGCCACCCGCCGTACCGGCGTTCCCAGTCTGGCCACCTTCGCCGCCAGGTTGCTGGGGCTGGCGCCGTACAGGTCGGTAAGCACGAGGACACCGTCCCCCTGGTCCACCCGGCGCAGCGCCGCCGAAGCCGCGGGCAGCAACTGGTCGAGGTCGGCGTCGAACGGGACTTCGAAGGCTTCCGCCCGCAGCGGCAGGGTGCGCAGGAGGGTGGTCGCCACCGACAGCAGCGCGCTGCCGACGCCGGGATGGGTGATCAGGAGGATGCCACAGGCCATGGTGGAAAGTTAACAGACGCCCGTGACCGGCGTCAGTGTTACCGATCATGGCCTTGCGTCTGGAACCGGTACCACGGCGCCGGTCGCGCCGGCGGCCGGTCAGTCCTGCTCGCGGTGGTAGGTCGCGACCTCTTCCCAGCCCTGGTCCCGGGCGTGGGCGGCCAGGCGCTCGGCCAGGTAGACCGAGCGGTGCTTGCCGCCGGTGCAACCGAAGGCCACGGTCACGTAGGCCCGGGTCTCATTGCGCAGGCGCGGCAGCCAGGTGTCGAGGAAGCCCGAGACCTGGGCCACGTAGGTGGCCACCTCGGGGTCGGCGTCCAGGTAGTCGCGGACCCGGGCGTCGCGGCCGCTGAGCGGGCGCAGGTCGGGGTGCCAGTGCGGGTTGGGCAGGACCCGCGCGTCGAACACGAAGTCCGCTTCCTCCGGCACCCCGCGCTTGTAGGCGAACGATTCGAACAGCAGCGACAGGCCCGGGCTCTGCTCCAGGGCGAAGCCGGTGATCACCAGGCGGCGCAGCTGGTGCACGTTGAGCGCGCTGGTGTCGATCACCGCGTCGGCCTCGCCGCGCAGCGGCGCGGTGAGCTCGCGTTCGCGGGCCAGCGCTTCCGGCAGGGACAGGCCCAGGCGGGTCAGCGGGTGGCGGCGGCGGGTGTCGGCGAAGCGGCGCAGCAGCACCTCGTCGCCGGCCTCGAAGAACAGCAGGCGCGCGTCCACGCCCAGCGAGTCGGCGATCGCGCGCCATTCGGCCAGGCGGGTGAGGTCGCTGTTGCGGCTGCGCACGTCGATGCCCACGGCCATCCGCTGGGGCAGGCCGTCGGCGCTGACCATGCTGCGCACGAACGCCGGCAGCAGGTCCACCGGCAGGTTGTCGGCGCAGTAGTAGTCCAGGTCCTCGAAGGTCTTCAGCGCCACCGACTTGCCCGAGCCGGACAGGCCGCTGACGATCACCAGGGCGGGCTGGCCGGCGTTCATGAGCCGCGCCGCTCCAGCAGGCTGCTGTGGCGGGCGATGAACATCGCCGCCGGGTCGATGCCCTTGGTGCGCAGGATGTGCAGGCGGGTGGCGGCTTCCGTGAGCACCGCCAGGTTGCGGCCCGGCATCACCGGCAGGGTGATCAGTGGCACGTCCAGGTCCAGCACGTGGCGGGTGCCGGAATCGCCGGTCAGGCGCTCGTAGCCATGGGGGTTGGGCTCGGTCATCGGCCGGGTCAGGTGCACGATCAGGCGCAGGTACTTGTTCTTCTTCACCGCGGTGTCGCCGAACATCTCGCGCACGTTGAGCACGCCCAGTCCGCGCACTTCCAGCAGGTCCTGCAGCAGCTCCGGGCAGGTGCCGTCGAGCACGTCCGGCGCGATCTGGGTGAACTCCGGCGCGTCATCGGCGACCAGGCGGTGGCCGCGGCTGAGCAGTTCCAGCGCCAGCTCGCTCTTGCCCGACCCGGCCTCGCCGGTGATCAGCACGCCGATCGAATAGATCTCCATGAACACCCCGTGCAGGGTGACCCGCGGTGCGAGCGTGCGCGCCAGGTGGTAGGAGAGGTGGTTGAGCAGTTCATGCCCGCGCTTGGGCGAGACCCACAGCGGGGTGTCGCTTTCCTCGGCGGCGGTACGCAGGTCCTCGGGGCAGGACTGGTTCTTGCTGATCACCAGCGCCAGCGGGCGGAACTGGATGATCTTCTCGATGGTTTCCCAGCGCAGGCGCGCGTCCAGCGAATCGAGCCAGGCCAGTTCCTCGCTGCCGAGGATCTGCACCTTGTTGGGGTAGACGGCGTTGAGGTAGCCGGCCAGCGAGGGGCGGCGGGCGTTGGTGTCGCCGGATTCGATGCTGCGGTTGCCACCGCCCTGGCCGGCCAGCCAGCGCAGCCCGAGTTTCTCCTGCTGCTGCTCGAACAGTTCGCGCGCGGTGATGCTGGCGTTCCTCATGCGGCCCTGGCCTCGGCTGGGAAGTGCGCGCATTGTCGCCCAAACCGGTGGCGCGTGGGCCACCGGCGGGCGCGCCAGCGGGGTCAGAGGGCGTCGGACACCGCCCGCGGGGCGTGGCGGTCCTGCTGCTTTTCCTTGTGCTTTAGGATCAGGCGGTTGAGCTTGTCGGCGAGCACGTCGATGGCCGCGTACATGTTCTCGCCGGCGGCGTCGGCGTGCATGGTCCTGCCGGGGACGGTGACGGTGGCTTCGGCGCGGTGGTCGGGCTTGCTCACGGCGAGCTGCACGCGGACCTCGATGGGCTGGTCGAAATGGCGGTCGAGGCGCTGCAGCTTGCTCTCGACATATTCCTGCAGCGCGGGCGTGATCTCCAGCTGCTGGCCGTAGGTTTCGATGCGCATCATGTACCTCCTGGTCGTTGCCGCGTGGGCGGCTCCGCCGGGGGCGGTATCCGATTCAGGCGATCCGGACCCGCTCGTGCGAAGCCGAAATGTTCATGGCTTCACGATACTTCGCCACGGTCCGCCGCGCCACCGGAATTCCAGCTTCCTTGAGCAGGTCAGCCAGCTTGGCGTCAGACAACGGCTTGCGCGGGTTCTCCCCTTCGATGAGACGGCGGATCATGGCCTGGATCGCGGTGCTGGACGCCTCGCCGCCGCCCTCGGTGTCGATGCCGGATGCGAAAAAAGCCTTGAGCGGCAGGGTGCCGCGCGGGGTGCGCACGTACTTGCGCGCGATCGCGCGGGAAACGGTGGATTCGTGCAGGTCGATCTCCGCGGCGATCTCGCGCAGGGTCAGCGGGCGCAGCGCCTGTTCGCCGAACTCGAGGAAGCCGGACTGCATGCGCAGCAGGCAGCGCATCACCTTCAGCAGGGTCTCGCCGCGCGCCTCCAGGCTCTTCAGCAGCCAGCGCGCCTCCTGCAGCTGGGTGCGCAGGTAGCCGGCGTCGCTTTCGCCGCAGCGGCGGATCATCTGTTCGTAGCCGCGGTGGATCGACACCTTCGGCATCGCCTGCTGCGACAGCGCCACCTTCCACACGCCGCGCTGGCGCCAGACCACGCAGTCGGGGATCACGTAGGCGTCGGTTTCCACCTCGCCGATCTGCTTGCCCGGGCGCGGGTCCAGCGAGCGCACCAGCTGCACCGCCTGTTCGACCTCGTCGACCGCGGCGTGCAGTTCCTGGGCGATGCCGGCCACGCCGCTGCGCGGCAGGCGCTCCAGCGGGCCGTCGACGATGCGCAGGGCGAGGGCGCGGCCGGGCGTGCATCCGGGCAGCACTTCCAGCTGCAGGCGCAGGCATTCGCCGAGGTTGCGCGCGGCCACGCCGACCGGGTCGAAGCGCTGCAGCTGGTGCAGCACGGTGAGGATCTCGTCCTCGTCGGCCACGGTTTCCGGCAGCAGGGTCTCGGCGATCGCCGACAGCGGCTCGCGCAGGTAGCCGTCCTCGTCCAGGGCGTCGATCAGCGCCGCGCCGATGCGGCGGTCGCGTTCGGACAGGTGCGACAGGTGCAGCTGCCAGAGCAGGTGGTCGGCAAGGTTCTCCGGCTCGGCCATGCGCTCGGCGGCGTCCTCGCGGTCGTCGTCCTGGCCGCCGCCACCGCCGCTGCCGGAACTCCCTTCCCAGACACCGCCCTCGTCGGGCGACCAGTCGTCGGTGGCCTCGCGGATCGCGTCGGCCTCGCCGTCGGCATGTTCGCGGTCGCCGTCGCCCTCGCCCGGGGGCGAGCCGTCGGCCGGCGCGGCGGCGTCGTAGCCTGCGTCCTCGGACCACTCCAGCAGCGGGTTGGTCTCAATCGCCTGGGTGACCTCGGCCTGCAGTTCGAGGGTGGACATCTGCAACAGGCGGATGGCCTGGCGCAGCTGCGGCGTCATGACCAGGTGCTGTCCCAGCGATGTCTGCAGCCGTGCCTTCATGTCCCTGCCAGGTTGGGTGCCATGGGCTGCCGGCCAGCCGGGGGTGCGGGCGGACTACAGGCGGAACGCGTCCCCGAGGTACACCCGGCGCACGTCCGGGTTGGCCAGCAGTGCGTCCGGCGCCCCCTGCGCCAGCACGCTTCCTTCGTTCAGGATATACGCCCGGTCGCAGATTCCCAAGGTCTCGCGGACGTTGTGGTCCGTGATCAGGACCCCGATGCCCCGGTTCTTCAGGTGGGTGACGATGCGCTGGATCTCGCCGACCGAGATCGGGTCGACGCCGGCGAAGGGTTCGTCCAGCAGGATCAGGCGCGGCCTGGCGGCCAGGGCGCGGGCGATCTCGCAGCGGCGGCGCTCGCCGCCGGACAGGCTGGCGCCGAGCTGGTCGGCGACGTGGCCGATCTGCAGTTCGTCCAGCAGCGAGGACAGCTCGCGCTCGATGCCTTCGCCGTCCAGGTCCTCGCGCAGCTGCAGGACCAGGCGCAGGTTGTCGGCCACGGTGAGCTTGCGGAACACCGAGGCTTCCTGCGGCAGGTAGCCCACGCCCAGGCGCGCGCGGGTGTACATGGGCTCGCCGGTGATGTCGCGGCCGTCGAGCACGATGCGCCCGGCGTCGGCGGCCACCAGGCCGACGATCATGTAGAAGCAGGTGGTCTTGCCGGCGCCGTTGGGGCCGAGCAGGCCGACCACTTCGCCCGCGTCCAGGCTCAGCCCGAACTCGCGCACCACTTCGCGCTGGCGGTAGCGCTTGCGCAGGCCCTCGGCGACCAGCATCAGTTGCCCCCGTCCTTGGCCGGCGCCTGCGCGCGCGGCTGGATCACCGTGCGCACGCGGGTGCCGTCGCCGCCGCTCTGCATCTGCCCGGTGGCCATGTTGTAGACCATGCGCTGGCCGCTGTTGCTGCCGCGCGGCGACTCGATCCTGAAGTTGCCGGTCAGGGTCAGGATCTCCTTGCGCGGCTCGTAGACGATGCGGTCGGCGCGTGCGTTCATCATCGTGCCGTCGTCCAGCTCCTGGCGCATGGTGGCCTGCTTGCCGGTGAGCACTACCTGGTCGACGTCGCCGCCGCGGCGCAGCACCTCGGCGCGCGAGGCGCGCACGTCCAGGGTGCCCTGGCGGATGATCACGTTGCCGGAGAACACGCACTTGCTGTTCTCGTCGGCGACGTTGCAGTCCTGGTGGTCCGACTCGAGGTCCATCGGCTGGTTGCGGTCGGCGGAACGGGCCGCGGCCAGCCCGGGGACCAGCAGCAGGCAGGCCAGGGCCAGTGCGGTCCCTCTAGCGCTTGGAGAGCTCATAACGGACCTTGACTTGGGAAAGCAGGCGGTAATTGCGGTTGCGGAGGTCGGCTTCCATGCCGACGCCGGTCTGGATGATACCCGGCTGGGTCAGGGTGACGCGGTCGCCGGTGCGCGCCTGGTGGGTGTCCGGGAGCAGTTCCAGCCATCCGGTGCGCAGGGACACCTGCGAGGGATTGTCGCCTTCGCCGTCGCCGGCGACATTGCCCTCGAGGCGGGCCAGGTCGCCGCCCGGCGCCACCCAGCCGCGGTCGGCGCTGAGCCGCCACATGCCTTCGTGCGCGGGGACCAGGAACACCGGCTCGGTGATCGCCAGGCTCTCGTCCTCGCGGCTGCGCTGCAGTTCCGGTGCCTTCAGGCGCACGGATTCGGTGCCTTCGCGGGACAGGGTGACCATTTCGAAGTCGCGCAGCACGTAGTCGGAACGCTGCCCGGCCTCGACGGGGGCGGCGCCGCGATCGCGCATGCGCCAGGCCGACCAGCCGCTGACAATGGCAGCGGCCAGCAGGACCAGGCCGAGGACGGTGCGCCAGCTCATGCGCGACGTCCGTCGCGCGCGCCGTGGCCGCCGGCGAGGATGTCGCCGACGTGGCCCTGCGCGGCCAGCAGCACGTCGCAGACCTCGCGGACCGCGCCTTCGCCGGCGTTGGCGCGGGTGCGCCAGTGCACGATCTCGGCGATCCACGGATGCGCGGTGGCCGGCGCCACCGCCAGGCCGACGGCGCGCAGGCAGTCCAGGTCGGGCAGGTCGTCGCCGACGAAGCAGGTCTGCTCGCGCGACAGGCCGTGCCGGGCGATCAGCTCGTCCATGCAGGCCAGCTTGTCGAGCACGCCAATGTGCGTTTCCAGCCCCAGGTCCGCGCCGCGCTTCTGCGCCACCAGGCTGGGCCGCGCGGTGATCAGCGCGACCTGGAAGCCGAACCGGCGCAGCTGCACCAGGCCCTGGCCGTCGAGCACGCTGAAGGACTTCATCTCGTTGCCGGCGCTGTCGAAATACAGGCGGCCGTCGGTCAGGGTGCCGTCCACGTCCAGGCACACCAGGCCGATGCGGCGGGCGCGCTCGTGGATGTCGGGGGCGACGGTCGCGAGGGGGTCGTAGGGCACGTAGGGGTCCGTATGCAGGAAGCCGGTTAAACCACGCGCGCGCGCAACAGGTCGTGAATGTTGAGCGCGCCCACCGCGCGGCTGGCGTCGTCGACCACGATCAGGCCGTTGATGCGGTGCTGCTCCATCAGCCGCGCCGCCTCGGTGGCCATCTGCCCGGCGCGGATGGTGCGCGGGTTGCGGGTCATCACTGCGTCGATCGGGGTGCCGCGCACGTCCACGCCCTGGTCAAGCGCGCGGCGCAGGTCGCCGTCGGTGAAGATGCCGAGCAGGCGGCCGTCGTCGTCGACGATGCCGGTCATGCCCAGGCGCTTGCGGCTCATTTCCACCAGCGCCTCGGCGACGGTGGCGCCGGTGCGGACCGCCGGCAGCGCCTCGCCGCCGTGCATCACGTCGTCGATGTGCAGCAGCAGGCGGCGGCCGAGGCTGCCGGCCGGGTGCGAGCGGGCGAAGTCGTCGGCGGTGAAGCCGCGCGCCTCGAGCAGCGCGACCGCCAGCGCGTCGCCGAGGGCGAGGGTGGCGGTGGTGCTGGAGGTCGGCGCCAGGTGCAGCGGACAGGCCTCGGCCGGCACCGACACGTCCAGGTGGACGTCGGCCTCGCGCGCCAGGCTGGACTGCGGGCGCCCGGTCATCGCGATCACCGCGTTGCCCTGGCGGCGCAGCGCCGGCAGCAGCATCAGGATCTCGTCCGATTCGCCTGAGTAGGAGATCGCCAGGACCACGTCGGCGTCGGTGATCATGCCCAGGTCGCCATGGCCGGCCTCGCCGGGATGGACGAAGAAGGCCGGGGTGCCGGTGGAGGCGAGGGTGGCGGCGATCTTCCGTCCGACATGGCCGGACTTGCCCATGCCGGTGGCGACCACGCGGCCGGTCCCGGCCAGCACCAGTTCGCAGGCGCGGGCGAAGTCGTCGCCGATGCGGGCGCCGACGGCGGCCAGGGCCTGGCCTTCGATTTCCAGCACGCGACGGCCGCTGGCCACCAGTCCGGCGGGGTCGGCGGAGACGGGGCGTGGGGCTGCCGGGAGTGGGGACTGGCTCATGCAGGGCTCGGTCCGGAACGGCCGGATTCGCTAGAATGCGGGGCTTCATTCTAGGCCAAGCGCTACATGGACGCCGACACCATCCGCCGCATGATCGAAGACGGCCTGCCTGGCGCGCGTGCGCAGGTGCATGGCGACGACGGCGTGCACTTCGAGGCCACCGTGGTCTGCGAGGCTTTCCGCGGCAAGCTGCCGCTGGTCCGCCACCGCATGGTCTACGCCACCCTGGGCGAACTGATGGGCGGGGCGATCCACGCCCTGGCCCTGAAGACCGTCACCCCCGACGAGGCGGCCTGAGCCGTCCCGCCACCGCCCCCCGCGGGCGCCCGGATACAGCAGGTTCCAATGCAGAAGATCGTAGTCAGCGGTGGTACGCCGCTCCACGGCGAAGTCGCCATTTCCGGCGCGAAGAACGCCGTCCTTCCCATCCTCTGCGCGACACTGCTGGCCGATGCGCCGGTGGAGGTGCTCAACGTCCCCTACCTGCACGACGTGGTCACCACGATCAAGCTGCTGCGCGAGCTGGGCGCCGGGGTCGAGCTGGAGCGGGGCACGCTGGCGCGCGGCAGCCGCCTGGTGGTCGACCCGTGCAGCGTGGACCAGCACGTGGCGCCCTACGAGCTGGTCAAGACCATGCGCGCCTCGATCCTGGTGCTGGGCCCGCTGCTGGCCCGCCACGGCGCCGCCGAGGTCTCGCTGCCGGGCGGCTGCGCGATCGGCTCGCGCCCGGTCGACCAGCACATCCGCGGCCTGCAGGCGCTCGGCGCGGAGATCAGCGTCGAGAACGGCTTCATCAAGGCCCGTGCCGAGCGCCTCCGGGGCGGCCGCTTCGTGTTCGACATGGCGACGGTGACCGGCACCGAGAACGTGATGGCCGCGGCGACCCTGGCCGAGGGCACCACCGTGCTCGAGAACGCGGCGATGGAGCCGGAGATCACCGACCTGGCCGAATGCCTCAACGCGCTGGGCGCGCGGATCGAGGGCGCCGGTACCCCGCGCATCACCATCCACGGCGTCGAGCGCCTGGGGGGTGGCCGCCACACGGTGCTGCCGGACCGCATCGAGACCGGCACCTTCCTGGTCGCCGCGGCGATGACCGGCGGCCGCATCACCGCGCTCAACGCGCGCGCGGATACCCTCGACGCGGTGCTGGTGAAGCTGGCCGAGGCCGGCGCCGAGGTCACCACCACCGCCGACAGCATCACCCTGGACATGCACGGCAGGCGGCCGAAGGCGGTGAGCCTGACCACCGCGCCTTACCCGGCGTTCCCGACCGACATGCAGGCGCAGTTCATGGCGCTCAACTGCATCGCCGATGGCGTGGGCGTGATCAGCGAGACGATCTTCGAGAACCGCTTCATGCACGTCAACGAACTGCTGCGCCTGGGTGCGGACATCCGTGTCGACGGGCATACGGCGATCGTGCGCGGCGTGCCGCAGCTCAGCGGCGCACCGGTGATGGCCACCGACCTGCGCGCCTCCGCCTCGCTGGTGCTGGCCGGCCTGGTCGCCAGCGGCGAGACCACCATCGACCGCATCTACCACCTGGACCGCGGCTACGAGAACATCGAGGAGAAGCTCGGTGCGCTCGGCGCCCGCATCCGCAGGATCGACGGCTGATGCTGCTGCGGGGCAAGCTGACGCCGCGCCGCAAGCTGCTGCTGGCCCTGCTGGCGGCGCTGCTGCTGCTGGTCGGGTGGATGGGCTGGGTCGGGATGGCGGTG
This sequence comes from Pseudoxanthomonas sp. J35, assembly GCF_000513995.1. GTDB lineage: Bacteria > Pseudomonadota > Gammaproteobacteria > Xanthomonadales > Xanthomonadaceae > Pseudoxanthomonas. Next base: position 186,180 of record NZ_AZVB01000001.1, on the reverse strand, counting down.
ACCCGTGGCGTCGAGACCCGCGACATGGACTGGGACGGCGACGGCACGGTGACCCGCGCCGAGATCCTGCAGTCGTTCTACGCGGTGACCGCGGAGCGTTCGCGCGAAGGCAACCGCGAATGCACCACGTTCCGCCGGTTCTCCGGCGGCGAGGCGATCCGGGTGGATTGCCGCACGGTGTTCCGCGAGGAGTAGGCGGAGCGGGCGCCGTGGCCGGCCCCGGCGGGTTCAGCGCACCGAGCGCAGGACCAGGTTGATCGTGTCCATGCCGTTCTCGCGCTGCAGGACCCGTGCCGGCACCGGCAGCTCCGGCACGATCCACACCAGCATCTCGCGCTTGTCGGTGCGCCGCACCAGCTTGGTCGCCTGCTTGCTGGCGCCGCCGATGGTGACCGCTTCCTTGCCGGCCACTTCCCACTCCATTTCGCGCACGCGGCCCTCGTCGACCATGCGGTACCTGAGCGGGCGCCCGGCGGCCAGGTCACGGACCACGGCCAGGTTGATCAGCAGCGCGTCCATGTCGCCGGGCTGCAGTTTCACCGGGCCCCGGCGCTCCGGCTTGACGTCGCCGCTCCAGGTGGCGGTGCCGGCCTTCCAGTCGTAGGTCGCGTCGACGTTCTTCTTCTTGAACACCGCCGCCGAGCGGTCGCTGCTGCTGAGCGGACGCAGCCGGCCCTGGTGTTCCTCGAATACCGTGTTCTGGCTCAGGTCGGCGACCTGGTTGCGGATGGACAGGCTGTACTTCCAGCGGTTGCCGCCTTCCTGCGCCAGGCTCATGGTGCCGGTGGCCTGCATGCCCAGGTAGCTGGCCTGGTAGTCGGCGGTGAACGGCTCCAGCGACGCGGCCTGCGCGGTGGTGGCGGCCAGCGCCAGCAGCACGGCCAGCCAGGGGGCGTAACGGAAGCGGATGCGTCGCAACATTTTCAGGCTCCTCGGTATTCGACCAGGCGCAGGTCGATCTCGTCCTCGCCATCCTTGCGCTGCAGGATGCGGACGGGGGTGGGCACGCCACGGGCGACCCACAGGACGGTCTCGTCGCCGGGCTTGTCGGTGCGGGCCACGCGCAGGGCGTCGTAGCTCATGTCGCCGACGGCCATGATCTCGGGTTCGGCGGAGACCACGTAGGTGTGGTCGCGGGCGCGGCCCACGTCCACGAGGCGGTAGTGCAGGGTATCGCCGGGATCGGCGTCGCGCATGATCGCCAGGTTGAGCAGCAGCGCGCTCATGTCGCCGGGCTTCAGGGCCAGCGGCTGGCGGCGGTCCTTCTTCAGCTTGCCCTGCCACTGCGCCTGCATGCGCGACCAGTCGTAGGTGCCGGTGGCGCGCTGGTCGAACAGCAGTGCCTTGCGCACCGTGCTCTGGCTCAGCGGCCGGTAATACCCGCCGGCCTCGTCGAAGACCGTGCTCTGCTCGATGCGCAGGCGGGTGGCGCCGGCGATGCCGCGGTCGCCCAGGATCGACAGGTCCAGCCGCCAGCGTCCGTCGCCCGTGTGCACCAGCTGCATGCTGGCGTTGCCGGCCGGCTTGCCCTGGTAGTGCGCCTCATAGGTCGCGGAGAACGGCTCCAGCGCCCGCGGCGGCTCCGCGGCTGCGGGCGCCTCGACGGCCGGTCCGTCCGGCTGCGCGCCGGCACCGGCGAGGGCAGCCGCATGCCAGCCGGCGCCAAGCAGGCACAGGCCGAGGATCGGGAGGCGGAAGAGGTTCGCGGGAATGGGCATGCAGGCGGATCGGCAGGAAAGGCTGCAGCATGCCCGGATCAGCGGCTCAGCCGCGTGATTCCGGATGCAGGATGCCAGCGGAATCTAGTTGCAGCGGTCTAAACAGGGTCTGACCATCGACCCGGACCTGGCCGTCCTGTTCAGCCAGGCGGCCGGATGCGGCGAGGGCCATGACTGCGACCACCAGCCGGTGTTCATGCGGGAGCAGGCGTGCGGCCAGCGTTTCGGGCGTATCGCCGGCCTCGACCGGGATGCGCACCTGCGCCACCACCGCGCCGGCATCCAGCTCCGGCACCACGAAGTGCACGCTGGCGCCATGCTCGGCGTCGCCGGCTTCCAGCGCCCTCGCGTGGGTATGCAGGCCCTTGTACAGCGGCAGCAGCGAAGGATGCACGTTCAGCAGGCGGCCCTCGAAGCGGCGCACGAAGGCGTCGCCGAGGATGCGCATGTAGCCGGCGCAGAAGATCCAGTCCGGCCGCAGGGCCGCCACCGCGTCGCCAAGCGCGGCGTCGAACGCGGCGCGGTCGGGGAAGGCGCGCGCGTTGGCGCTCCAGCGCAGCGGCTCGGGCACCTTGGCCAGCGCCGGCGCGCCGGGGCGGTCGGAGAGCACGCCCACCACCTCGGCGCCAAGGCGGCCATCGGCGATCGCATCGAGCAGGGCCTGCAGGTTGCTGCCGCGGCCGGATACGAGCACGGCGATGCGCGCGCTCATGCGGCGGCTCCCGCGGCCGGGAGGCGGGCGGACACCGGCGGCATCACGATTCCGGGAACAGTGCGCGGACCCGCGGCCGGGTCAGCACCACCAGGGTGAACACGCCCAGCACCGTGCCCAGCGGCATCATCATGCAGGACAGGGCGGCGACCACCAGGCACAGCAGGTGCCGGCGGCGGCGGGCGATGCAGCGGCCGGCGTAGACCATCAGGCCGGCAAGGGTCAGGCCGAACCCGATCATCAGCGAGGCGATCGCCACGAAGATCCAGCCGACCATCCGCGGGTCGAACGGGGCCGCGCCGGCGTCCTCCATCGGCAGGCGGCCGCTGACGATGGCCAGGCCCATGACCAGGTGGATCACCGGGAACAGCGCGAACAGGCCGGTGATGCCGCCGACCACGTAGTGGAATACCGACAGCAGCTGCAGGTGGCGCAGGTCGTCGGCCGTCGCTTCCAAGGGGGGCGGCGCGGTGTCCACGGCCGGATCAGCCGATGCGGACGCGTTCGCCGTCGCCGCTGGCGCGCACCACCTGGCCGATCGCACGGTGGGCCAGGCCCTGCGCGTCCAGGCTGGTGGACACCGCGGCGACCGCGTCCTGCGGCAGCACCAGCACGAAGCCGACGCCACAGTTGAAGGTGCGCCACATCTCCACGTCGGCCACCGCGCCCTCGCGCTGCAGCCAGTCGAACACCGGCGGAAGCACGATCGCCGAGGCCTCGATGTCCAGGCCCAGGCCTTCGGGGATGACCCGGATGATGTTCTCGGTCAGGCCGCCGCCGGTGATGTGGGCCATCGCATGGATCGCCTCGCCGTGTTCGCGCAGCAGCGCCAGCACCGGCTTCACGTACAGCCGGGTCGGCGCCATCAGCGCGTCGACCAGTTTCGTCCCGTCCGCCAGGACCGCCCCGGCCGGGCGGCCGGCGCGGTCGTAGATCCTGCGGATCAGCGAATAGCCGTTGGAATGCGGGCCGGAGGAGGCGATGCCCAGCAGCACGTCGCCCTCGCGCACCCGGGCGCCGTCCAGCAGCTGCGACTTCTCCACCGCGCCGACCGCGAAGCCGGCCAGGTCGTACTCGCCCGGCGGGTACATGTCGGGCATCTCGGCGGTCTCGCCGCCGATCAGGGCGCAGCCGGACTCCTCGCAGCCGCGGGCGATGCCGCCGACCACCGCGACGGTGGTGTCCACGTCGAGCTTGCCGGTGGCGAAGTAGTCGAGGAAGAACAGCGGTTCGGCGCCCTGGACCAGGATGTCGTTGACGCACATGGCCACCAGGTCGATGCCGATGGTGTCGTGGCGGCCCAGCTGCTGGGCCAGCTTCAGCTTGGTGCCGACGCCGTCGGTGCCGGAGACCAGCACCGGCTCGCGGTACTTGTTGGACAGGTCGAACAGGGCGCCGAAGCCACCCAGGCCGCCCATCACCTCGGGGCGGAAACTGCGCCGCACCAGCGGCTTGATCCGTTCGACGACCTCGTTGCCGGCGTCGATGTCCACGCCCGCGTCGCGGTAGGTGAGAGGGGCGGGCGTCGGGGTCTGGCTCACGTTCAGGGCCTGCGGCAGCGCTAGCGGGAAGGCGCGCATTCTACCAGCCGCGTCCGCCCGGCGGCCGGGCAGCAGCGGCGCCTTCGCGTCTTGATTGGCGCGATACGGGCATTCGGGCAACAATTCACCGCATCCGCCCCCGGCAAGGACACCGCATGCGAGCCCACCGCGCTACCGCTGGCCTGACCCCGCTGCTGTGGCTGTGCCTGGCGCTGGGCGCGGCCGCCGTGCCCGCCCGCGCCCAGGACGGCCTGCGCACCGAGGGCGACGTGGCCCGCGCCGAGGGCCTGTACGCGGCCGAGGTCCCGGTCAACAGCCAGACCGCCGAGGCCCGCGAGGCCGGCTATGCGCGCGCGCTGGCGCGGGTGCTGGAGAAGCTGTCCGGCGATGCGGGGGTGGTGAACCGCCCGGGCGTGGCCCAGGAACTGCGCAACGCCCGCAACTACGTCGATTCCTACGACTTCCGCCAGGACCAGGGAGTGGGCGCGACCGGCGCGACCACCTTCCGCACCATGCTGGTGGTGCGCTTCAGGCCCGAGGCGGTGGACGGGATGGTCGCCGCGCTGGGCCTGCCGGTGTGGCCGCAGCCGCGGCCCAAGCCGGTGCTGTGGCTGGCGATCGACGACGGCAGCGGCCCGCGCCTGCTGACCACCGCCCAGGTCAACGCCGCGCGCAGCGTGCTCGACCGTGCACAGGAGCGCGGCTTCCGCCTCGGCCTGCCGGCCGGGGCGGCCGCCGAGCAGGCGGCGGTCGGCGCGATCTGGCGCAACGATCCGGCGGCGGTGGCCCGCGCCTCGGCGCGCTACAGCCCGCCGATGCAACTGATCGGCAAGCTGTACCGCAACGGCCCCGGCTGGACCGCCGACTGGACCTTCGTCGACGCCGGCCGCGTGCTGGCCACGCGCACGGTGAACGAGGCCGATGCGCGCCGCGCGATCGCCTCCGGCGCCGACGTGGCTGCCGACGCGCTGGTCCAGCGCTACGCCAAGGCGCCGCCGTCCGAGCCGGCTGGCACCTACCGCCTGGTGTTCACCGGCCTGCACAGCGCCGAGGACTACCTGCGCCTGTCGGCGGCGCTGCAGCGCATGCCGGTGGTCCGCGGGATCGTGCCGGCGCGCGCCGAGGGCGACCGCGTCGAGTTCGACCTGGAACTGCTGACCGGGGTGTCCGGCTTCAACCGCATGCTCGGCCCCGACGCGCCGGTGGTGGCGGTGGAAGGCGCGACCGCGGAGTACCGCATCCGATGAGCGCCACGCCCGACAACACCCCCGAATACGAGATCGCCCGCTTCCTGCGCCAGCTGCGCTGGCTGGCCGTGGGCCTGGGCGCGCTGTGGCTGCTGTGGATGCTGGCGCCGATCCTGACCCCGTTCGTGCTCGGCGCGCTGCTGGGCTGGCTGGGCGACCCGCTGGCCGACCGCCTGCAGCGGCGGGGCTATTCGCGCAACGTCGCCGTGGGCCTGGTGTTCTTCCTGATGACCCTGGTCCTGCTGCTGGCGCTGCTGATCCTGGTGCCGTTGCTGGAACGGCAGGTGCGCACCCTGGTCGAGGCCGCGCCGGGCTACCGCGACTGGTTCATGCAGGTCGCGCTGCCGTGGCTGGAGGCGAAGACCGGGATGGACCTGCTGGGCTGGTTCGATACCGAACGCCTGTACGGCTGGGTCCGCGAGCACTGGAGCCAGGCCGGCGGCTTCGCCGCGACCCTGTTCGGCTACCTGTCGCGCTCGGGCGTGGCGATGATCGCCTGGGTCGCCAACGTGGTGCTGGTGCCGATCCTGACCTTCTACTTCCTGCGCGACTGGGACCTGCTGGTGGAGCGCGTCGCCTCGCTGGTGCCGCGCGACCACGTCGGCACGGTGTCGCGGCTGGCGCGTGAATCCAACGAGGTGCTCGGCGCGTTCCTGCGCGGCCAGTTCCTGGTGATGCTGGCGCTGGGCGCGATCTACGCGATCGGCCTGCAGCTGGTGGGGCTCAAGCTCGGCGTGCTGATCGGCCTCATCGCCGGCCTGATCAGCTTCATTCCCTACCTGGGTGCGACCACCGGCGTGGTCCTGGCGCTGGTGGCGGCGCTGGTCCAGGCGCAGGGCTTCGACCTGAAGCTGCTGGCGCTGGTCGGCGTGGTGTTCACGGTCGGCCAGCTGCTGGAGAGCTACGTGCTGACCCCGCGCATCGTCGGCGACAAGATCGGCCTGCACCCGATGGCGGTGATCTTCGCGATCCTGGCCGGCGGCCAGCTGTTCGGCTTCCTCGGCATGCTGCTGGCGCTGCCGGTGGCGGCGGTGGCCAACGTGCTGCTGCGCTTCGCCAACGAGCGCTACCGCCAGAGCGGGCTGTATACCGGCGACCATCCGGCGATCCTGCTGGATCCGTACGTGGACACCGGCGCGGTCGAGGAAGCGGCGGTGCGGGAGCGGAGCGAACCGTGAGTGGTGCTCCCGGGGCCACGCCCCAGCTGCCGCTGTCGCTGAGGTATCCGCCGGACCAGCGCCTGGAGGGTTTCGTGCGCGCGCCCGAAGGCGCGATCGCGCAGCTGCGCGCGCTGGCGCGCGAGGCCGGCGCCGACTGGCTGTACGTGGAAGGCGCCAGCGGCACCGGCAAGACCCACCTGGGCCTGGCGCTGTGCGCCGAGGCCGAGCAGACCGGGCGCCGCCCGGCCTACCTGCCGCTGCGCGCGGCCGCCGGCCGCCTGCACGAGGCGCTGGAAGCGCTGGAGGCGGCCGACGTCGTCGCCCTGGACGGGCTGGAGGCGGTGGCCGGCAACCGCGACGACGAGGTCGCGCTGTTCGACTTCCACAACCGCGCCCGCGCCTCCGGCCGCGGCATGCTCTACCTGGCCTGCGCCAGCCCCGCGCTGCTGTCGCTGGTGCTGCCGGACCTGCGGTCCCGGCTGGGCCAGTGCACGCGCATCGCCCTGGCCACGCTGGACGACGAGGGGCGCCGCGAGGTGCTGCGCGACCGCGCCCGCCGCCGCGGCCTGGTGCTGGAGGAAGCGGCGATCGACTGGCTGCTGACCCGCACCGGCCGCGACCTGGCGCAGCTGCTGGCGCTGCTGGAGCGGATCGACCGCGAATCGCTGGCGGCGCAGCGCCGGGTCACCGTGCCGTTCCTGCGTCGCGCGCTCGGCCTGGACTGAGCGCGCGCGGGCTCACGGGCAGCGCTCGGCGCGCTCGTCCCACACCACCGGTTCCCAGTAGGCGTTGTCGCGGATGCTCTGCGCGTCCAGGCGGTCGCGCAGCAGGCGTGCGCCGATGGCGTAGCTGACGCCCGGCTTCACCTCGACGGTGAAGGTCTTGTACGCGCGCTGCATCTCCAGCTTCTTCATCCGCTCGATCTGGGCGATGGCGGCGCTTGGCAGCCAGTTCGCCTCGATCCGGTCGGCGACGGTGAGCACGCGCTGGCCGGGCTGGACGCGATGCCGCGGCACCGGGTGCAGCGGCGTGCTGTCGCCGTCGATGCGGGTGATCTCCACACGGAAGATGTCCTGGCTGCGCGGCACGGCCGGGCGTTCGCCGGTCACCCAGCCGCAGGTGCTGGTGGCGTCGCCGGGCAGCGGCGGGGTGTCGGCGCGGGCGAGGGCGGCCGGCTGCGTGGCGGCCAGCATCACGGCGAGCAGCAGGATCGGTCGGTTCATGGTCGTTCTCCTGGACCTGGGGGACTGCCTCAGCGGCAGGGTTCGCTGCGTGCCTGCACCACGACCGGCTGCCACACCGGCGCGTTGCCCGGCGCGGTCGGGCCGTGGATGCGGCCGGCCAGCACGTAGCGGGTATCGGCGGCGACGTCGATGACGACGGCGCGCGACGCGTAGCTGTTCAGGGCGCGGGAGCGCTGCGCGGCAGGCGGGACGTGCTCGCGCACGATCACCACGCGTGGGCCGGGCGGAAGCCGGTACGGCTCGCTTCCATCGGCCGGGACGCCGCGACCTTCGACCTGGACGATGTCCACCGCCAGCAGGCCCGTCGGCAGCGTGCCGCCGGGCGGGTACGTGGCGACCAGGCCGCACTGCGCCGAGCCGGTCGCGCGTTGCAGGTCGGCGGTGCCCGCCAGGTCGAGTTCTTCGCCGTCGCGCCGCACGCGTACCTGCAGGCGGCCGTCGCCAGCCTGCAGCGCACGCGCCAGCGCCTCGCGCGGCGCGTCCACGCCAGCCAGGGCCTGGCCGTTGAGCGACAGCAGGCGGTCGCCGGCGCGCAGGCCGAGCCGGTCGGCGGCGCCGCCCGGTGTCACCGCCATCACCCGCAGGCCTTCGGCCTGGGGACGCCGCACGTCGACCACCGCGCCCAGCTCGAAGGCGTCGCGCGGGGCCTGCGTCGCAACCGGCGCAGGCTGGGCCAGTACGCCCGGTGCCCAGGACAGGCACAGCGCAGCCAGCAGCAGCGCGCGGCCGCGATGGCGGCCGGGCGGCGCGGTGTGCCTGGAAGGGGAAGGGTTCAGCGGCATGCCTGCGGGATCTCCTCCCACACCACCGGGTGCCAGTACTCGTTGTCGCGGATGCTTTCCGGGTCGAGGCGGTCGCGGCGCAGGTGCACGCCGATGCGGTAGAGCCGGTCGGCGCGCACGTCGAGGATCAGCGGCTTGTAGATCTCGCCGAAGCTGCGTCGGCGCTTCATCTTCTGGATCTGCACCTGCTTGGCGCTGCCCAGGCGATAGGACGGGATGTTCTCGGCGACCACCAGCACGTGCTTGCCCGGCTGCAGGCGGTAGGTCTCGCGCACCGCGTTGATGCCGTCGTTGTCGATGCGCATGATCACGCCGGGAAACAGGTCCATGCTCTCCGGGACCGGCCGCGCGGCGCTGCTGACCAGGCCGCATCCGGGCGTGTCGACAGGCACGCCGTCGACGGGGATCGCCGGATAGGCCTGCGCGTACGCGGCGCCCGGCATGGCGGTGGCCAGCAGCAGGAGCAGGGCACGGAGCGGGATCTTCGACATGGAACCTCCGGTCAGATGCTGCTGCCGGGACGACCGCCGCCGTCCAGCTGCGCGGCCAGGGCCTGGCGCACTTCCCACAGCGGCGCCAGTTCGTCGTCGCTGGCACCGCGGTCGTAGGCGACCTGCAGGGCGCGGTCGAGCGCGCGCAGCTGCGCGTCGACGTCCGGCGTGGCCTGCACGATCGCCGGTGCGTCCACCGCCGGCTGCGGCGGTTGCAGGCGCGGCCACAGCGCCACGACCAGCAGCGCGGCCAGTCCGAACGACGCGGCGCCGGCGACGACGCGCCGTTGCCGGCGCTGGCGCCGGCGCGCGGCGAGCACGCGCGGCCACAGGTCCGGCTCCGGTGGTTCCGGCAGCGACTGCAGCAGTTCGTGGAGGCGGTCGGGGGGGGTCATGCTTCGTTCTCCGGATCCAGGCCGGCGCGCAGGCGGGCCAGCGCGCGGGACAGGATCGACTTGGACCAGCTCGGGCTGCGCCTGAAGCGCTGCGCCAGTTCCTCGTGCGACCAGCCTTCCATTTCGTGCAGCCATACCAGGGTACGGACCAGCGGCGGCAGCCGTCGCAGCAGGGCATCGGCTTCGGCGAGGGTGGCCGGCGGCGCGGCCGCGTCGACCGCTTCAGCCAAGGCCTGGTCGTCGGACAGGCGGTGTTCGCGGCGCAGGCGGTCGATCGCCAGGTTGGCGGCCACGCGCTTGAGCCACGGACGCAGCGGGGTGTCGTCGCGCAGGCCGGAGAGGAAGCCGAACATGCGCAGGAAGGTCTCCTGGACGATGTCCTCGGCCGCGGCGTTGTTGCCGGTCAGGCGCAGGGCCAGGGCATGGATGGCGCGGGCGTGCTCGCGGTAGATGGCCTCGAACGCGGCGTCGTCGCCGCGCCGTGCCCGGCGCAGTCGTTCCGTTTCGCTTGCCTGGTTCCCTGGCGGTTCGCCCATCGTCCTGCCATACGTAGCCGGCGGCCGGACCGTCGCAGTCAGCCCGCGCGCAGTTGCCGGTCCAGCGCCTGCAGGCGCTCCGGCGTGCCGACGTCGGTCCAGCGGCCGCGGTGGTGTTCGCCGCTGGCCGCGCCGCGCGCCATCGCCGCGCGCAGCAGCGGGGCGAGGCGGAAGCGCGGCGGATCGCCGGGATCGCGGTCGACGGTCTGGCGCCAGCCCAGCAGCAGCGAGGGCCGGTACACGCCGATGCCGGAGAAGGTGAGGCGGGCGCCGCCGTCGGCATGCACGCGGCCTTCGGTGTCCAGCACGAAGTCGCCCTGCGGGTGGTGCCGCGGATTGTCGACCAGGACCAGATGGGCGTCGCCGGCCGGTTCGCGCGGCAGGCGGCCGAAGTCGTAGTCGGTCCAGATGTCGCCGTTCACCGCCAGGAACGGATCCTCGCCCAGCAGCGGCAGGGCGTGGAGGATGCCGCCGCCGGTTTCCAGTGGGGTGGGGCCTTCGTGGCTGTAGTGCAGGCGCAGGCCCCAGGCCGCGCCGTCGCCCAGCCGTTCCGGGAAGCGGTCGGCGAGCCAGGAGGTATTGACCACGACTTCGCGCACGCCCAGCGCCGCCAGCTTCTCCAGGTGCCAGGCGATCAGCGGCTTGCCGCCGGCCTCGAGCAGGGGCTTGGGCGTGTGGTCGGTGAGCGGGCGCATGCGTTCGCCCAGCCCGGCGGCGAAGACCAGGGCCTTCATGCCGCGGCCTGCCTGGCGTCCAGCGCCGGGCGGATGCGCGCGTCGAGCAGGCGCCGCAGCGGTTCCAGCTGCGGATAGCGCGGCAACACCTCGTCGAGGTAGGCGATGAAGCGCGGCACGTCCGGCAGGTAGCGGCTCTTGCCGTCGCGGTAGTGCAGGCGGGCGAAGATGCCGAGGATCTTCAGGTGGCGCTGCACGCCCATCCAGTCGGCGTCGCGCAGGAAGGTAGCCAGCGCCGGCACCGGCAGGCCGGCGGCCGCGGCGCGCGCGTGGTAGCGCGCCAGCCAGCCGTCGACGCGCTCCAGCGGCCAGGACAGGAAGGCGTCCTTGAACAGGCTCATCGCGTCGTAGGCGACCGGGCCGATCACGCAGTCCTGGAAGTCGAGCACGGCCGGGCCGGGTTCCACCGGCATCAGGTTGCGCGGCATGAAGTCGCGGTGCACCAGCACGCGCGGCTGGCCGAGGGCGTTGTCCATCAGCCGGCGCTGCACCAGCTGCAGCGATTCGACCTCGCCGCAGTCCAGTTCGATGCCCAGGTGGCGGCGCAGGAACCATTCCTCGAACAGGCCTGCGTCGCGTTGCAGCAGCGCCTCGCCGAACTCGCCCATGCCCTCCGGCGGGGCGATCGCCTGCAGGCGCAGCAGCTGGCCGACGGCGGCGTCGAACCAGGCGTCGGCGTTGTGCGCGTCGATCACCTGGGCGAGGGTGGGGCCGCCAAGGTCTTCCAGCAGCAGGAAGCCGAGTTCGACGTCGCGCGCCAGCACCTGCGGCACGCGCACGCCGCCGCTTTCGAGGAGGTCGCGCATGGCCAGCCAGGGGCGCACGTCCTCCAGCCCTGGCGGCGAATCCATCACGATCCGACTGGGGCCGCTGCCCTGGCTGCGCCAGTAGCTGCGGAAGCCGGCATCGACCGAGGCGCGCTCCAGCGTGGCATGAGGATCGCCGAGCGCGCCGCGGGCCCAGTGGAGCCGCTGCGCCTCGCGTCCGGAAGCCGCCTGTTCGTCGCTGGCCATGCCGCAGCCCTGGTGCCCGTATGAAAGTGCACAGGGTAACCGGCGCGCCCACGGGCCGCGAGCGGTGCTGGCGCCGCCGCGCGCAATCCATGCGCCCCGCCGCGATCGCGACGCGCGAGAAGCGGAAGCCCCGCGCGTGGCGGGGCTTCCTGTCACGCGTCCGGCCTCAGGCCTTTTTCCTGCGGAGCATTCCGTACAGGACCAGCAGCACGATCGCGCCGACCACCGAGGCGATGAACCCGGCCGGCTCGCCCGGTTCGTACCAGCCCACCAGACCGCCGATGTACCAGGCCAGCAGCGCACCGCCGATGCCCAGGATGATGGTCCAGAACAGGTTGAGCTTGTCGTTGCCCGGCTTGATCGCCCGGGCCAGCAGTCCGGCGATGAGCCCGATGAAGATCGTCCAGATGATGCCGCCACCAAAGATCTGTTCCATTCGCAGACTCCGGTTTGGGGATGTGGGGGCGGGGCCAGCGTAACGCGGACGGCGGCCGGGGGCGAATGCGGCGGCGGCCGGCCAGAAGGAAAAGGCGCCGGGCCAGCCGACGCCTTTCCTCCGGTTCGCCGATGTGGGGTTCAGCAGCAGCCGTGGCCGCCGTGCTGTTCGCCGCCGGCCACCGCGCCCACGCCGGTGGTCTCGCCGCGGACGCTGGCCCGGTAGTGCTCGGCGATCACGTGCGACACGCACTGGGTGACCTTCTTGCCCATCGGGATGTGCAGGAACTCGTTGGGGCCGTGCGCGTTGGAGTGCGGGCCCAGCACGCCGGTGATCATGAACTGCGCGCCCGGGAACTTCTCGCCGAGCATGCCCATGAACGGGATCGAGCCGCCTTCGCCCATGTACATCGCCGGCTTGCCGAAGGCCGCCTGCGAGGCCGCCTCGATCGCCCCGGTCAGCCACGGCGACTGCGCCGGGGCGTTCCAGCCCGAGGAGGCCTTCTCCAGCTCCAGCTCGACCTTGGCGCCGTTCGGCGGATCCTTCAGCAGCACCTCCTGCAGCAGCTCGCCGGCGCGCTTGCCGTCCAGCGTCGGCGGCAGGCGCAGCGACAGCTTCACCGCGGTGTGCGGGCGCAGCACGTTGCCGGCCGAGGACAGCGCCGGCATGCCGTCCACGCCGGTCACCGACAGCGCCGGGCGCCAGGTGCGGTTGAGCACCAGCTCGGTGAGGTCGTCGGACATGGGCTTCATGCCCTCGAGGAACGGGAACTTGCTGTACACCTCGTCGCCCAGCACCGCGGCGACCTTGCCGGCCTGCTCCAGGCGCTCGGCCGGGATTTCCACGTACAGGCCCTCGACCTTGATCCTGCCGGTGTTCTCGTCCTCCAGCCGCGACAGCAGCTGGCGCAGCAGGCGGAAGCTCGACGGCACGATGCCGGAGGCGTCGCCGGAGTGCACGCCCTCGCTGAGCACCTTGACCGTCAGGTTGCCGCCGGCCAGGCCGCGCAGCGAAGTGGTGCACCACAGCTGCTCGTAGTTGCCGCAGCCCGAATCCAGGCACACCACCAGCGAGGGCTTGCCGATGCGCGGGGCGAGGTGGTCGACGTAGGCGGGCAGGTCGTAGCTGCCGGATTCCTCGCAGGCCTCGATCAGCAGCACACAGCGGGCGTGCGGCACGCCCTGCTTCTGCAACGCCTGGATCGCGGCCAGCGAACCGAAGATCGCGTAACCGTCGTCGGCGCCGCCGCGGCCGTAGAGGCGGTCGCCCTTCAGCACCGGCTTCCACGGGCCCAGGTCCGGATCCCAGCCGGTCATTTCCGGCTGCTTGTCGAGGTGGCCGTACAGCAGCACGGTGTCCTCGCCCGAATCCTTGCCGCTGGCCGGCACTTCCACGTAGATCAGCGGGGTGCGGCCTTCCAGGCGCACGACCTCGACCTGCAGGCCGGGGATGTCCTGCGCCCTGGCCCAGTCCTCCATCAGGCGGACGGCGGCGTCCATGTGCCCGGCGGCCTGCCAGTCCTTGTCGAACATCGGCGACTTGTTGGGGATGCGGATGTATTCGACCAGCTGCGGGACGATGTCGTCGTCCCACTTGGAGGAGAGGTATTCGGCCGCAGCCTGCGGATCGAGCCGGTTGGCTTCCATGGTGTTCCCAGCGTGTAACGGAGAGACGGACATTCTACGCCCCGCCCCGGGACGGGAAATTTCCTACAGGTGAACGGGGCGGCTTCCCGCGCCAGGGCGCGCAGCAGGCCGATGGCCCGGCGCCGGCGCGTGCGGGAAGCTGACGGCACCGGCGCGCGGGGCATGAGGCCCGGCCGGTCCACCACCCATCACCAGACAAGGAGCGTTGCCATGAAGTCCGTTTCCCTCCTGCTCAAGTCGCTGCTGCTGACGCTGCTGCTGGCCGTGGCCGGCGGCGCCCTGGCCGGCGAACAGGTCGACATCAACACCGCCGATGCGGCCACGCTGGAAAAGGTCCTGGTCGGGGTCGGCCCGTCCAAGGCCGAGGCCATCGTCCAGTACCGCGAAGAACATGGCCCGTTCAAGAGCGTCGACGAGCTGGCCAACGTCAAGGGCATCGGCCTGAAGACGGTCGAGCGCAACCGCGACCTGATCAAGGTCGGCGAGGCGGGGCCGGCGCCGAAGCCGGCGCAGCCGGCCGCGTCCGCGGCCAAGGGCACTGCGGCCGAGGGCGCTGCCCCGGCCCCGGTGGCGCGACGCTGAGCTGGCCGGTTTCCCGCGCCGCCTGCGTCTTCCGGGCCGCAGGCCTGCAAAGGATGCAGGGACCCGCAGCGCCCATCGGGCGGAGGGGCAGGCAGGGAGCCACGGCACCGGATCGCGCATGGACGCGCGTCCGGTGCCGGTCTGCCGGGTTCGCGCCTTCCATGGCCCCCCGCGCCAGGCAGGTCCGCGCCGCCGCGTCGAGGCACGCGGCATCTTCGCTGCCTGGGGCACAATGCGTGCATGAGCGAGCACGGCATCCTGCCCATCCCGGCCACCGAATACCGGCGCGCGCGCTGGCGCAACGGCCGCGGCTGGACCCGCGAGATCCTCGCCCTGCCGGGCGATCCGGACTGGAACCTGCGGCTGTCCATCGCCGAGCTCGACGCGGTGGCGGATTTCTCGCCGTTCCCGGGGCTGCGCCGCGAACAGCTGCTGCTGTCCGGCAACGGCGTGTGCCTGCACTTCGACGACGGCGAGACGTGCGAGCTGCTGCCGCCGCACCAGCGCGCCCATTTCGACGGTGCGCGCCCGGTGACCGGCATCCCGGTGGATGGCCCGGTGCAGGTGTTCAATCTGATGTGGCGTCCCCCGGCGCTGGCCGCGGCGCTGTTCCACCGTCCGCTGGTGGGCACGATGCTGTGCTTCTGCGATCCGCGCACGGCCTGGGCGGTGCATGTGCTCGCCGGCTCGGCGCGTATCGGCGACGGTGGTCGCGAGCTCGCCCTGGCCCAGGGCGACAGCGCATGGCTGCCGGCCAGCGCGGACGGACGCCGGCGCCATGCGATCGACGGCGCCGGCGCGCTGCTGCTGGTCCAGGTGGAATGGCCTGCGGGCGTTGAGCCGCCCGCGCTGGATCCCGCCGGCCGCGATCAGTAGACGTCGCGGCGGTAGCGGCCTTCGGCGCGCAAGGCGTCGCGTCGCTCCCCGCCAAGCACTTCCGCCAGCACCGCATCGACCGCCGGGGCCATGCCGGTGGCATTGCCGCAGACCAGGATGGTGGCGCCGCGGTCCACCCAATCGCGCAGCAGGTCGGCGGCGGTGCGCAGGCGGTGCTGCACGTAGGCAGGTTCGGGGCCGCGGGAGAAGGCCAGGTCCACGCGGTCCAGCCAGCCCTGCGCCTGCCACTGCTGCAGGTCGGCGTCGTAGTAGCGGTCGTGTTCCGGGCTGCGTTCGCCGAACAGCAACCAGTTGCCGCGCGCGCCAGCGGCCACGCGCGCCTGCAGGTGCGCGCGCAGGCCGGCGATGCCGGTGCCGTTGCCGACCAGGATCAGCGGCCGGTCGAACGGTGGCGGCTGGAAGCCGGGGTTGGCGCGCAGGCGCAGGTCGACGGTATGGCCCGGAGCGATGCCTTCGCACAGCCAGCCGCTGCCAAGACCGGGACGGTCATCGGTGTGGGCCATGCGCCGCACGAGCAGGCGCAGGCTGCCTTCGCCGGGAATCGAGGCGATCGAGTACTCGCGGTGCGGCAGTGGCGCGAGTGCATCGACCAGGGCTTGCGGCGCCAGCCCGGCGAGGCTCTCCGCCGCGGGTAGCTGCAGGCACGAGAGCGCCTGCGCCAGCGGTTCGCGCACGCCGGCGCGTTCAACCGGTTGCGTGCCGTCCAGGCCGAGACGATCGACCAGCGCCTGCACCTGCGCGGGCAGGTGGCGTGGTCCGACTTCGACCACGTCGCCGGCCTGCCATTCCGGCAGCCTGCCATCGGCGGGCTGCAAGGCGAGGTCGAACACGGGCGCGCCGGGGCTGCCGGGATTGAGGCAGCGGCGCTCGCGCAGGATCCACGGTTCGTAGGCCGGCGGCGCCCAGTCCGGCAGTTCGTCCACCCCGCCGATCCGGCCCAGTTCGTACTGCCAGTGGCGCAGCGCGGCCTCGTCGGCGTTGTCGACCTCCACGCGGTCGTACAGCGGCCGCGCGCCACAGGCGCGCAGCCATTCGTCGAGCTGGCGGCCGAAGGCGCAGAAGTCGTTGTAGCTGCGGTCGCCGAGCGCCAGCAGGGCGTACTCCAGGTCCAGCGTGGGGTGCTGTGCCATCGTGCCGCGCAGGAAGGCGAGGGCGTGGTCCGGCGGGTCGCCTTCGCCGGTGGTGCTGGCCACGAACAGGGCGCGGCGCGTGCCTGCGAGCAGGTCCGCATCCACCGCCTCCAGCGCGACCACCCGTACCGCGGTGCCGGATTCGCGCAGCAGCGAGGCGCTGCGTTCGGCCAGCTCCCGGGCGAAGCCGGTCTGGCTCGCCCAGCAGACCAGCAGCGGCGCTTCGCCCTGCGCCGGCGCGGCTTCGGCGACGCGACGCCTGCGCAGGAACAGCGCGGACGCGGCCAGCCACGCCAGCAGCGTGAAGCCGGCCAGCCACCAGCGGCGCGGACGCGGCGCCGCCAGCCACCAGACATCGCCGTGCAGCGGCAGCAACAGCAACGCCGCCAGCACCAGCACGCCGGCGACCAGCAGGTTGCCGGCCAGCGACCTGGGGATGGCACGGGCCACCTTGCCGGAATCTGCGCTCATGGCTGCACCAGCCGTGCGTTGAAGGCGTCGGTCATCGCTTCGCGAAGTCCGCCGGCTTCGCGGATGACGAAGCGCGCGGCCAGGCCGTGGCTGCGGGCGAACTCCAGCCCGGCCTGCGCGCCCATCACCGTCAGCGCGGTGGCCCACGCGTCCGCATGCATGGCATCGGCCGCGACCACGGTGACCGCGGCGGCGGCATCGGCGACCGGGACGCCGGTGCGCGGATCGATGGTGTGCGCGTAGCGGCGCCCGTCCTGTTCGAAGCGGTGCCAGCGGTCGCCGGAGGTGGCTACCGCCGCGTCATCGAGCTGCAGCACGCGTGGCGGCATCGCCTCGACATCGGCCTGTTCGTCGGCTGCCGACTCGACCAGCACGCGCCACGGCGTGCCATCCGGCTTGCGGCCGAAGGCGTGGATCTCGCCGCCCACTTCCACCAGCGCGGCGGTAATGCCGCCGGCGCGCAGGTGCGCGGCGACCAGGTCGGCGCCGTAGCCCTTGGCGATCGCCGACAGGTCCAGGTGCAGTCCGCCCGGCTGCAGCAGTTCGCGGCCACCGGCGCGGCGTTGCAGCCGCTGCCAGCCGCAGCGTTCGCGCGCCTGCCCGATCTCGCTGTCCGCGGGCACGCGTCGTCGCGCGCCGGCGCTGCCGAAGCCCCACAGGTCGACCAGCGGGCCGAGGGTGGGATCGAAGGCGCCGTCGCTGGCGGTGGCTACTTCCAGCGCGCAGTCGAGCACCGTGGCGAATTCCTCCGGCAACGCGATCCAGCTGCCGGCGACCGCATCGCGGTAGCGGCGGATATCCGAACGCGCTTCCCAGGTGCTCATCTGCGCCACCACCCGGTCGAGCCTTGCCTGGATGCCGGCGTGCAGCGCGTGCAGGTCGGCCCGGGCAGGCGCCAGCAGGCGCACGCTCCAGGTCGTCCCCATGGTCTGGCCGCCGAGGGTCGCCAGATCCGCGGCGGCCGCCGTCGGTTGCATCGCGTCGCGTCCGCTTACTGCGGCAGCACTTCCAGGGTCGCCACGTACATCAGGCGACGCTTCGTGGCCTGCGGCACGCGGGAGCGGGCGTCCTCGCTGGACACTTCCAGCCAGTAGCGGCCCGGCTGCGGGAACGTGACGGCGAAGCTGCCGTCGGCGCCGCTGGTCGCCCTGATCTCTTCCTGGGCGTTGCGGAAGCGGGTGTCGCCGCGGACCACTTCGACTTCCAGGCCGGCGGCCGGTTTGCCGTCGACATGCAGGACGAACTTCGCCTCCTCGCCCTCGAACAGGTCGTTCGGGTGGGTGACCGGGACCAGTTCCAGCCCTTCGCCGACCGCCTTGAGGTCGGTGGTGCGGCCGTTGGTGACGAAGGTCTCCACGCGGCCGATGACCTCGGTGACCTGCAGGTTCCTGGCGTCGGCCGGGATCTTCGTCGCCAGCTCCTCGGCCGTGGCGTTGCGCAGGAAGCCGCCGCGCGGCGCCCCCGGCCCGCTCACCGGCTTGCCTTCGGCCTTGGCCTTCTCCTTCGCCGCCAGGCTCGAGGCGGTATCCCAGCTGGCCGACACGCCGCGGTTGACGTTGGCCACGCGGTAGGTGCCTTCCTGCTCCAGGCGCAGGTCGAAGGTGCTGCGGTACTTGCCGGTGCTGGCGTTCTGCAGCTCGACCGGGCTGCCGTCGGGGGCAATGGCGACCACGTTGTCCAGGCGCATCGGCACGTGGTCGGGGAAGAACAGCTGGTTGGAGACGGCACCGTCGAAGGTCACCCAGACCTCCTTGCCGTTGACCGTGGCCTGCGAGGGCAGCAGCCACTGCTTGTGCGCGGCGGCGGGGAAGGACAGCGCCAGCGCGAGGGCGACGACGAAGGCTTGCTTCTTCATGCGGGTGCTCCGGGAAAGAGGGTTACTTGATCGACAGGCCGACCGCGCCAAGCTCGCTGGCGCCCTGCGCCTTGCCGGACTGCGGCTTGCCGTTCCATTCGAAGGGGATCTTCAGCAGTTCGCGGCCGCCGACCTCGCGCACCGCTTCCACCACCAGGGTGTACTGGCCGGGCGCGAGCTTGCCCAGCTGCGGGCTGCGCCCGTCGAACTTCAGCACGTGCCTGCCGACCGGACGGGTCGGGCCGGTCACGCCGTCCACCGGCAGGTCCAGGTTGCGGCCGGACTTGCGCCACCACTGGCGCAGGTCGGGCAGCCACTTGGTGCCGTGGCCCTCGGCGGTGTCCTTCTGCTGGTACCAGACGGCCAGGTTGGCCGCGACCTTCTGGTCGGTGCCTTCCAGCCAGACCGCCACGTAGGGGCGGTGGTACTCGGCGACGTTGAGCTTGGGGATCTCGACGTCGACCTGCAGCTCGGCCGCGTAGGCCGGGAGCGTCAGCAGGCCACTGACCGCGAAGAACAGCTTGGCGCGCATCGATGGAACCTCGTCAATGGATGAAAAGCAGGGCCAGCAGCACCGGCACCACCAGGCCCAGGCCGACCAGCGGCCAGGTCAGGCGGCGTTGCCGCGCGTGCAGGTGCAGCAGGAACAGCCCGGTGATGCAGAACACCAGGCAGGCGATGGCGAACACGTCGATGAACCAGCCCCAGGCCGGTCCGGCGTTGCGCCCCTTGTGCAGGTCGTTGAAGTAGGAGACCCAGCCGCGGTCGGTGCGCTCGAATTCCACCGTGCCGGTTTCGCGGTCGATGCTCAGCCAGGCGTCGGCGCCCGGCGCGGGCATGGAAACGTAGGCTTCCTCCGCCGACCACTCGGCCGGACGACGGCCCACCGGCGCGTCCAGCGCGTCGTCGAGCCAGCGCGCTACCGGTTCCGGCAGCGGGGCGTTGCCTTCCTCCGGCGCCGCGGCCAGCGCTTCGAGCAGCGGCGCCGGCAGCTCCAGCACGCGGTTGTCGACCGCGGGCCTGGCCTCGATCCGCGCGGCGTGGTTGAGGGTGATGCCGGTGACGGTGAACAGCAGCATGCCGACCAGGCAGACCGCCGAGCTGATCCAGTGCCACTGGTGCAGGGTGCGCAGCCAGAAGCCGCGGCGCTGCTGGGTGGAAACGGGATCGTGGCGGGGAGTGGCAGGCATGGGCACGCGGTCGTCAGGGGTCGCCCAGTATAGGGGATCGATGAGAACTGTTCTCATTGTTCCCCATGACGCGCCGCGGCCCGGGCGGTTGACCGCCCGGGCCGCGTACGACGTCAGAAGCGGACGTTGAGGCTCAGCCAGAAGCTGCGCGCCTTGTCCTTGTTGTTGTAGTCGTCGAAGTAGAGGACTTCGTTGCTGCCGTCCAGATAGGCGCCGTCGCCGTCCAGGTCGCGGAACTCGGTGGCGTAGGTGGTGAAATCGCGGTCGAGCAGGTTGTTGATCCGCGCGTTCATCGTCAGCGTGTCGGTGACCTCGAACGAACCGCCCAGGTGCAGGACGGTGTAGTCCTTGTAGTACAGCGGCTCGCCGGTGATCGCATGCACGCCGCGGTAGCGCTTGGCCCGCGACTCGGCGGTCAGGAACAGGCCCAGCCGGTCCGAGGCCTGCCATTCGAAAGTGGCGTTGGCCATGTGCCGGGCGCTGTCGCCCAGCGGCAGGCCGATCTCGGCGCCGCTGCGCTGCTCGCTGTCGGTGTAGGTGTAGTTGGCGCGCAGGCCGACCGCATCGGCGACCTGCCAGCGGCCGGACACTTCGGCGCCCTGGATCACCACCTTGTCGATGTTCACCGTGCGGGTGCTGGTGGCGTAACCCAGCTCGGCGTACTCGCCGGTGTCCGAGCACGGCTGGGCCAGGCCGGCGCCGCACGGCTGCGAGGAGATCTTGTCGTCGAAGGTGTTGCGGAACACGGTGGCGTTGAAGTTGTGGCCGTCCGGATGCTGCCAGTACACGGCCAGCTCGTAGCTCACGCTGGTTTCCGGCTTCAGGTCCGGGTTGCCGAACATCGGCGAGGTGCCCTGACCGCCGAAGCCGACCACGCCGTCGTACAGCTGGGTGGTCTTGGGCGTCTTGAAGCCGGTGCTGGCGCCGCCCTTGATGGTCCACTGGTCGTTCAGCGTGTACACCGCGTACAGGCGCGGGCTGACGCGGCTGCCGAACACCTGGTGGTCGTCGTAGCGCAGGCCGGCGGTGAGCGACAGCGGCTCGAGCACCTTCCAGGTGTCCTCGGCGAACAGCGAGTACATGTTGTGCTCCTGCACGCCGCCAGGCTGGCCGGCCTCCATGCCGAACACGCCGTCGGTCAGCTCGCCGCGGATCACCTGGGTGCCGACCACGGCCACGTGCTCGCCGGCGGCATTGAACGGGATCTCCAGCTTGGCGTCGAGGGTGTACTGCGCGCTTTCCAGGGTGCGGCGGGGGCGCGGGAGGTAGGCCAGCAGTTGCCCGTACTGCTCCGGGGACAGGTTGGCCTGCATGATCGCCAGCTTCTGCGCCTCGGACTGGTTGTTCCAGGCGTTGGCGTTGCGGAAGCCGATCGCGGCCGACGGCGCGCAGTAGCCGCTGGAACCGACGTTGCCGCCGAGGCTGGTGCAGGCCGCGTTCCACAGCTGCTGCAGCTGCTTGCGCTCGTCCACGGTGAACGGCAGGGTGCGGCCCTTGTTGTTGGTCTCCACGTGCGACAGCGAGACGAAGCTGTTGCCGAAGCTCCACTGGCCCTCGTGGGTCAGCGACCAGCTGTCGCGGGTGAATTCCTGGGTCGGCGCGTACCCGGCGCGCGGTTCGATGCGGCCGTTGTTGCCGATGCGCAGCATCGCGCCGTGGTTGTCGACGGTGCCGACCGGGTATTCCTCGACGCCGGCGTCGTTGATCTTGATCGCGTTGTCGTATTCCTGGCGCGAGACGTCGTAGTCGAAGGTGACGGTCTGGGTGTCGGACGGGGTCCAGGCCAGGCTGATGCCACCGGCCTTGTTGGTGTTGTCCACGGTCTTGCCGCCGCCGCCGAAGCCAAGGGCGCGGCTGTGCACTTCGCCGGCCGGGTCGACCACGTCGCCATAGGTCGGGTTGGAGGCATCACGCCGGTACCAGCTGCCGCGCACGGCCAGGTCGAGCACGCCGCGCACCAGCGGGCCGGTGACGAAGAAGTCGGCCGTGGTGTCGTCGCCGTAGTCGCTGTTGCTCTCGAAGGTGCGGCCGACGGTCACCGAGCCGGACCAGCTGTCCAGGCCCTTCTTCGTGATGATGTTGACCACGCCGCCCATCGCGTCGGCGCCGTACAGGGTCGACATCGGGCCGCGGATCACCTCGATGCGCTCGATCGCGTCCAGCGGCGGGATGTGGTTGAACTGGTTGCCGCCGAAGGAGTTCGGGTAGATGTCGCCGTGGTTGTTCTGGCGCTTGCCGTTGATCAGGATGAGCGTGTAGTCCGCGCCCATGCCACGGATCGAGATCGTGCCCTGGCCGGTCTTGTCGCGGGTTTCGCCGATGTCCACGCCTTCCAGGTCGCGGACCGCGTCCAGCAGGGTGATGTACGGACGCCTGGCCAGGTCTTCGGGGGTTATCACGCTGATGCTGGCCGGGGCGTCGGTGATCTTCTGCTCGAAGCCGGCGGCGGTGACCACGACGGTGGCCAGGTCGACCGGCTCACCGGCCGGGTCTGGATCGGCCTTCGCGTGCGGGGGGGCGAGGATGCTGCCCAGCGCGATGGCGAGGACGGCGGGGCGGAAAGGATGCTGCTGCATGGTTGTGGGTGCTCCGAAGGTGGGGCGCGCACGGCAGCCTGGCGACCTGCTGGGTCGGCGGCGCGGGGGTGCGTTGCTGGGAAAGCCGGGATGGCCCTGGCGTACGCGGGCGGGATGGCTCAGGTCGCAGGCGGCGCCTGGCCTGGATGCAGGTACAGCGCGGGATCCGGCTGCAGCGCTTCGGCGGGGGGGAGGGCGGTCGCCAGCTGCGGGCGGGGGGAGACCACCGCGGTGGCCGCAGGTGGGGTGGGCGCGGCAGCTGCGAACTCCGGGAAGGCGGGCGGCTGCGGCGCGCTGCCCGAGCGCGGCTTGCCTTCCGGCTTCGGGAGAGAAACGACGCCACCGTGGGGGCCGGGGCTGGCCGGGCCCGGATCATCGGCGGCAAGTGCCTGGACCTGCGGAGCCGGCCGGGTGGCCGTGCCCGTGGCGGTCGTGGTCGGGCGGGGAAGCAGGACCACGGCCGAGAAGAGCAGCACCATCGCCATGCCTGCGAGCACCGCGCGGGCGCGGAGCGCCGCGGCCCGGGCGGCGCAGGAATCGGTTGGGCAGTGCTGGTTCAAGCGTTCCCCACGGGTTCGGCCACGCCAGTCGGGCCGATCGTGAATAGCTTAAACAGGAATAGTTATCAAATGCAATCGAGGATGAATCCTGTTCCTTTGGCTTTCGCAGCCGCGGGGCGGCGAGGGCCCGGAAGCGGGCAGGCATGCCCGCCCCGGCACCGGGTACGGCGCCAGGAACCAGGAGCTTGCGGGGGTTGGCGCCAGACCCGGCGGCTCAGCCGCGGTCGTCGCGGGTCCAGACGCCACCGTGCTCGAGCTTCACCGGGAACGTGGGCACCGGCGAATAGGCGGGGGCGCAGAGCGCGCGCCCGTCGCGCAGGTCGAAGCGGGCGCCGTGCAGCACGCATTCGATGCTGCCCTCGGCCGGGTCGACCGTGCCGGAGGACAGTTCGAAGTCCTCGTGGCTGCAGCGGTCCTCCAGCGCGTAGAACTCGCCGTCCAGGTTGACCACCAGGATCGGGGTACCGGTGACTTCGTCGAAGACCGGGCGCATCTCGCCGGGCAGCAGCTCGCTGGTGGCGCAGACGAAGGTCCAGGTCTCGCTCATGCCACCGCCTCCTGGCGCAGCGGCTTCTCCAGCACCTCGAAGCGCAGGTCGTCGCGCAGCGGGATGCCGAAGCGCTCGTCGCCGTAGGGGAAGGGCTTGAGGATGCCGGTGCGGACGTAGCCGCGACGCTGGTAGAAGGCGATCAGGCTCTCGCGCACGTCGATCACGGTCATGCGCATGACCGGCAGGCCCCAGTCCGCCGCGGCGATGCGCTCGGCCTCGGCGATCACCGCCTTGCCGACGCCACCGCCCTGCAGGTCGGGGCGCACGGCGAACATGCCGAAATAGCCGGCGCCGTCCTCCTCGGCCACGTGCGCGCAGGCCAGCAGCCCGCCTTCGCGCTCGGCCAGCAGGACCACGCTGCGCGGCCGCGCCAGGTCCGCGGCCAGGACGTCCGGATCGATGCGCTGGCCGTCGAGCAGGTCGGCCTCGGTGGTCCAGCCGCGGCGGCTGGTCTCGCCCCGGTAGGCCGAAGTGACCAGGGCGACGATGGCGGGGATGTCGGCGTGGGTGGCGTGGCGGAACGTCAGTGGAGTCATGGACGGCTTGTGCGGCTGGATCGACAAGGCTGGCCGGTCACCCGAGCAGCCGGCGCACCTTGACCAGGGCGGCGGCGAAGCGGTCGATCTCGTCGTGGGTGTTGTAGAAGGCCAGCGAGGCACGCAGCGTGGCCGCTACGCCGAAGAACTGCAACAGCGGGTGGGCGCAGTGCTGGCCCGAACGCACGGCCACGCCTTCCAGGTCGAGCAGGGTGGCCAGGTCGTGCGCGTGCGCGCCTTCGACCAGGAACGAGATCACCGCCGCCTTGCCCGGCGCGGTGCCGAGGATGCGCAGCCCCGGGATCGCCTGCAGCGCCCCGGTGGCGTGGGCCAGCAGCTCGGCCTCGCGCGCCGCGATGGCGTCCATGCCGACCGATTCGAGGTAGTCGACCGCGGCGCCCAGGCCGACGAAGCCGGCGATGTTCGGCGTGCCGGCCTCGAAGCGGTGCGGCGGGTCGTTGAATACGGTGCCGTCGAAGCTCACTTCCTTGATCATCTCGCCACCACCGATGAACGGCGGCATCGATTCCAGGTACTCGCGGCGCGCCCACAGCGCGCCGGTACCGGTGGGGCCGCACATCTTGTGGCCGGTGATGGCGTAGAAGTCGCAGCCGATCGCGGCCACGTCCAGCTTCAGGTGCGGCGCGGCCTGGGAACCGTCGACCACGGTGATGATGCCGCGGCGGCGCGCCTCGCGGCAGATCTCGCGTACCGGGTTGACCGTGCCCAGCACGTTGGACACGTGGGCCACGGCCAGCAGCTTCACTTCCGGGGTCATCGCCCGGTACAGCGCGTCCAGGTCCAGCTGGCCGTCGGGCAGGATCTCGGCGACGCGGATCGTGGCGCCGGTGCGCTGGGCCACCAGCTGCCAGGGCACGATGTTGGCGTGGTGCTCCATCCGCGAGACCAGGATCACGTCGCCGGCCTTCAGCCGCGGCAGCGCCCAGGAATAGGCCACCAGGTTGATCGCGAAGGTGGTGCCGCTGCACAGCACCAGCTCGTCGGCGCGGACGTTGAGGAAGCGCGCCAGCTTGCCGCGCGCGGCCTCGTAGGCCTCGGTCGCCTCGGTGCCCAGCGCGTGCACCGCGCGGCTGACGTTGGCGTTGTGGCGCCGGTAGAACTCGTCCTGCGAGGCGATCACCTGCAGCGGCTTCTGCCCGGTATTGGCGTTGTCCAGGTAGATGAGCGGCTTGCCGTGGACCTCGCGCATCAGCAGCGGGAAGTCGGCGCGGACGCGGGCCCAGTCGACCCCGTTGTCGTGGTTGCCCAGCGCTGCGTCGTGGACGGCTGCCGGCAGCGTGCTCATGCGGTTTCTCCCGGGGTCAGGGCCTTGGCCAGGGCGGCGTCGAGGCGGGCCAGCAGGAACTGGCGCAGGCCGTCGTCCTCCAGCGCCATCAGCGGCTCGCGGCAGAACGCCACGGTCAGCAGGCGTCGCGCCTGCGCCTCGGGCAGGCCGCGCGAGCGCAGGTAGAACAGCGCGTTGGCATCGAGCTGGCCGACGGTGGCGCCGTGCGCGGCCTTGACCTCGTCGGTGTCGATCACCAGCACCGGCTGCGCGTCCACCTCGGCGTCGGCCGACAGCAGCAGGTTCTTGGTCGACAGCGCCGCGTCGGTGCCGTCGGCGCCGGGGCGGATGTGGATGCCGCCGTGGAACACCACCCGGCTGCGGCCTTCGCCGATCCCGCGCCAGACCAGCTCGCAGCCGGTGTCGCGGGCGATGTGCTCGATGCCCAGGCGGGTGTCGACGTGGCGGCGGCCGTCGCCGAGCAGCACGCCGTTGGCGACCAGCCGCGCGCCGTTGCCTTCCAGGCGCACGTTGAGCTCGTGGCGGCTGAGGGCCGCGCCCAGTTCCAGGTCGATGCGCTGGTAGCGGGCGTCGCGGGCCAGCACCGCGTCGGTGCGGGCGAACAGGCTGGCGCGCGCGGCCTCGTCCTGGACCCGGGCGTGGCGCACGATCGCGCGCTGGCCCAGGTGCAGGTGCAGCACCGCCGTGCCCAGGTTGGCGTGGTCGCCGGCGGCCAGCTGGTGCTCGACGATGTCCAGGCGGGCGTCGTTGTGCAGTTCGATGAAGTGGCGCAGGTGCCAGGCGCGGTCGCCCGGCTGCGCGGTGCCGACGCTGACCAGGTGCAGCGGCGCGCCGGCCGCCACGCCGGTTTCCAGCCGCACCACCGCGCCGTCCTCGGCGAGGGCGGCGTTGGCGCGGGCGAACAGGTCGGCGCGCTGCTCGTAGCGGCGCAACAGGAAGTTGGCGTCGCGCGGCTGGCCATGGACCAGCACCTGTGACAGCGCCTGCACCTCGATGCCGGCGGGCAGGCCGGACAGGTCGCTCAGCGCGGCGTCGTGGCGGCCGTTGACGAAGACCAGGCGTGGCGCGGGGATGCCGGCCAGCAGGGCCGGGTCGATCGCCGCCGGCGCCGGGTCGGGCGCGGCGAAGCTGCGCCGCTCCAGGGCGCGCAGCGGGGTGTACTTCCAGGCCTCCTCGCGCGGGCCGGGGATGCCGTCGGCGAGCAGCGCCTCCAGCGCCTCGCGGCGGCCGGGGCCCAGCTGCTGGGCCTCGGCGTCGCGCAGGCCCGCGAACGCGTCGCGGAACGAATCCAGCAGTGCCGACATCAGCCCACCGCCTCCGGCGCGATCCGGTCCTTCAGCCAGGCGTAGCCGTGCTTTTCCAGTTCCAGCGCCAGCTCCGGGCCGCCGGTCTGGACGATGCGGCCGTCGGCCAGCACGTGGACCACGTCCGGCTTGATGTAGTCGAGCAGGCGCTGGTAGTGGGTGATCACCAGGAACGAACGCTCCGGCGTGCGCAGCGCGTTGACGCCGTCGGCGACGGTCTTCAGCGCGTCGATGTCCAGGCCCGAGTCGGTCTCGTCGAGGATCGCCAGCTTCGGTTCGAGCACGGCCAGCTGGAAGATCTCGTTGCGCTTCTTCTCGCCGCCGGAGAAGCCTTCGTTCACGCCGCGGTGCAGCAGCTCGTCCTTCAGGTGCAGCACGGCCAGCTTCTCGCGGACCAGCTTGAGGAACTGCATCGAGTCCAGTTCGGACTGGCC
Source organism: Pseudoxanthomonas sp. J35 (assembly GCF_000513995.1). Classification (GTDB taxonomy): domain Bacteria; phylum Pseudomonadota; class Gammaproteobacteria; order Xanthomonadales; family Xanthomonadaceae; genus Pseudoxanthomonas. The sequence continues at coordinate 159,134 of NZ_AZVB01000001.1, read as the reverse complement.
GCGCGCCTTGCGCTGGGCGTTGAGCGCGCTGCGCAGGAAGTAGGTGTTGTTCACGCCCGGGATCTCGACCGGGTACTGGAAGGCCAGGAACAGGCCGGCGGCGGCGCGTTCCTCGGGCTCCAGCTCCAGCAGGGCCTGACCGTCGAACTCGACCGAGCCGGCGGTGACTTCGTAGCCGTCTCGTCCGGCCAGCACGTTGCCGAGGGTGGACTTGCCGGCGCCATTGGGGCCCATGATGGCGTGCACCTGGCCCGGCTTCACTTCCAGCGAGAGGCCCTTGAGGATTTCCTTGCCGGCGACGCTGGCGTGGAGGTTGTGGATCTTGAGCATGGGATTGGGGATTCGGGATTCGGGATTGGGTGGGGTCCGGAAGCGCCGGGGCCGGGAGGGGCGCTCGCCCCGATCCCGGTCTCCAGGTCGAACCCGGGGCGGTGGCGGCTCAGCCGACGCTGCCTTCCAGCGAGACTTCCAGGAGCTTCTTGGCCTCGACCGCGAACTCCATCGGCAGTTCGCGGAAGACCTGCTTGCAGAAGCCGTCGACGATCATCGACACCGCGTCCTCCTGGGAGATGCCGCGCGACCGGCAGTAGAACAGCTGGTCGTCGCTGATCTTGGAGGTGGTGGCCTCGTGCTCGACGGTGGCTCCGGGGTTCTTCACCTCGATGTAGGGGAAGGTGTGGGCGCCGCACTGCTTGCCGATCAGCAGGCTGTCGCACTGGGTGTAGTTGCGCGCGCCGTCGGCATTGCGGTCCACCTTCACCAGGCCGCGGTAGGTGTTCTGGCCGCGGCCGGCGCTTATTCCCTTGGACACGATCTTGGACTTGGTGCGCTTGCCGACGTGGATCATCTTGGTGCCGGTGTCGGCCTGCTGGCGGTGGTGGGTCAGGGCCACCGAGTGGAACTCGCCCACCGAGTCGTCGCCCAGCAGCACGCAGGACGGGTACTTCCAGGTGATGGCCGAGCCGGTCTCCACCTGGGTCCAGGTGACCTTGCTGCGCGCGCCGCGGCACTCGGCGCGCTTGGTCACGAAGTTGTAGATGCCGCCGCGGCCTTCCTCGTCGCCGGGGTACCAGTTCTGCACCGTGGAGTACTTGATCTCCGCGTCATCCAGCGCCACCAGCTCCACGACGGCGGCGTGCAGCTGGTTCTCGTCGCGCATCGGCGCGGTGCAGCCTTCCAGGTAGGAGACGTAGGCGCCTTCCTCGGCGATGATCAGGGTGCGCTCGAACTGGCCGGTGTGGCCGGCGTTGATCCGGAAATAGGTGCTCAGCTCCATCGGGCAGCGCACGCCCTTGGGGATGAACACGAAGCTGCCGTCGGAGAACACCGCCGAGTTGAGCGCGGCGAAGTAGTTGTCGCCGGTCGGCACGACCGAGCCCAGGTACTTGCGCACCAGATCCGGGTGCTCGCGGATGGCCTCGGACATCGAGCAGAAGATGATGCCCTTCTCGGCCAGCTCCTTGCGGAAGGTGGTGCCGACGGAGACCGAGTCGAACACCGCGTCCACCGCCACGCCCGCCAGCTTCGCCCGCTCGTGCAGCGGCACGCCCAGCTTGTCGTAGGTGTCCAGCAGCTCCTTCGGCACCTCGTCCAGCGACTTGTACTTCGGGCCCTTGGGCGCGGAGTAGTAGCTGATGGCCTGGAAGTCGATCGGCGCGATCTGCAGCTTGGCCCAGTTGGGCATTGGCATCTGCAGCCAGCGGCGGTAGGCTTCCAGGCGCCAGTCGGTCATCCACTGCGGCTCGTCCTTCTTCGCCGACAGGGCGCGGATCACGTCCTCGTCCAGGCCCGGGGGCAGGGAGTCGGACTCGATCTCGGTGACGAAGCCGGCGTCGTAGCGGCGGCCCAGGCGCTCGAGAATCTCGGCGTTCTGCACCGGCGCTTCGGCCGTGGTGGGGGTTTCGGTTTCGGTGGCCATGGGCTGCCTACGGGTTTCAGCTGTCGACGCGCACGGCGATCTCGCGCCGGCGTGCGCTGGGGGGAGGGGAAACGGGGGGGAGCGGGCGCAGCATCTGCGCCAGGGTGACGCCGCGCAGGGCGTCGGCGACCACGTCGTTGATCAGCCGCCAGTTGCTGCGCACGCCGCACTGGTGGGCGATGCCGCAGTTGCTCTCGTGCTGGCTGCACTCGGTCATCGCCAGCGGCCCTTCCATGGCCTCGACGATCTCGATCAGGCTGATCCGGTCGGCGGCGCGGCTCAGGCGGTAGCCGCCGTGGACCCCGCGCAGACCCTCGACCAGGCCGGCCTGGGCCAGCGGCTTGAGCAGCTTGCTGACGGTGGGCTGTTCCAGCCCGGAGTGCTCGGCCAGGTCGGCCGCGCTCAGCACCTGGCCCGGCCGTGCGGCGAGCACGGTCAGGACCACGGTGGCGTAGTCGGTCAGTTTGGTGACGCGGAGCATGGCGGGGCGGGGCTTGAAAGCGTACCGAAATTGTACGCTTTCGACGCCGCCCGGCCAACTGCAGGGGTCAGGCGGGCTTCAGTCGGCCTCTGCGCCGGTGGGCGGGGCCACGCCGGCGGGGGCCTCCGGCAGGACCAGGGCCAGCACCGGCGGCTTCGCGGTCTGGCCCGGCGCCAGCGCCGGCGGGGCCTTCTCGCCGGCCGGGCCGAGGCCGCGGATGAACCGGTACAGGGCGCGGCGGTCGTCCTCGGTCATCGCGCGCAGGTTGAAGTCCGGCATCAGCGGGCGCGCGCGCAGGTGGGCGCTGTACTCCAGCCACTGCTCCTCGCTCAGCTCCTGCATGCGCAGGCGCAGGTTGGTCGCATAGGTGGTGCCCCAGGGGCCGGTGTAGCCCAGCGGGGCGGAGCCAATGAGCCACTGCTCCTTCGGCACCTCGCCCTGGGCCGGGCCATAGCCGGGGGTGTGGCAGTCGTTGCAGCCGGCGATCCGGACCAGGTACTCGCCGCGCGCGACCAGGTCGACGTCGGCGGAGGCCTTCGGCGACGTGGCCGCGGTGGCTTCCGGGGCGCCGCCGCCGCAGGCGGCGAGCAGGGGCAGGACGGGCAGGAGCAGCAGGAGCACGCGCAGCGCGTGCCGGGGCAGAGCGAACGGCATGGTGGGACCTTGCGGGCGGTGGACGTTGCGCGATTGAACGCGGGCCACGGCGGCGCCAGGGCAGCCGGAAGCCATGCCGTGGCGAGGGTCACCCTGACTTCCGGCACGACGGCCGTGCCAGCGTCCGGCGCCGGGCTTGGGTTGTGGAGGTGCATGGGCGAGAATCGGCCTTTCCCCCGCCAGCCACTGGAAACCCGATGCCCCGCAAGATCGTCGCCCGCAAGTCGCCCATCCACGGCAACGGCGTGTTCGCCGCGATGCCGATCCGCAAGGGCGAGCGCATCATCGAGTACAAGGGGCGCCGCCGCACCCACGAGGAGGTCGACCAGGACAGCGGCGGCGACGTGGAAAGCGGCCACACCTTCCTGTTCACCCTCAACGACGACTGGGTGATCGACGCCAGCTACGAGGGCAACGACGCGCGCTGGATCAACCACAGCTGCGACCCGAACTGCGAGGCGCTGATCGACGAGAACGAGGACGGCGACAGCCGCAAGGACCGGGTCTTCATCGAGGCGATCCGCGACATCGCCCCGGGCGAGGAGCTGACCTACAACTACGGCATCACCCTGGCCGAGCGGCACACGCCGCGGCTGAAGAAGATCTGGGCCTGCCGCTGCGGCTCGCCCAAGTGCACCGGCACGATGCTGCAGCCCAAGCGCTGAGCGCTCAGGGCGCCGGCGCGGCCATCCCGACCTCGCGGTCGAAGGTGACCACCAGGTGCCCGTCCTCGATGCCGGCCGATTCGACCTGCATCCCGCCCAGCAGCGCGGCGATGGCCGGGTCGATCCGGTAGACCGGCTCGGACGCGGCGTAGTCGGCCAGCCAGGCGTTGAGCAGGGCCTGGGTCTTCGCGTCCAAGCCTTCGCCGCCATTGGCCGGGTGGAAGGCCTCGACCCGCGGCTGGTCCAGGAAGAACGCCTGCCGCGCGGCGTCGTAGCGAAGCGCGCTGCTCAGCTCGGCGCGCCCCATCGGTACCGGCGCGCCGCCCATCGTGGTCAGGGCCAGGTCCAGCGAGAGCCGGACCCGCGAGCCGGGCGGGATCTCCAGCTGCGGCCGGCTGGCGGTGACGGCGACCAGTCCACCCAGTGCGTCCTGGGTGACCGGGAAGCGCCTCTCCAGGAACAGCCGCGCGTCCTCGGCGCCGACGCTGACCCGCTGGCCGTCCACCTGCGGTGCGGCCACGGCAGGCAGGGCGCCAGCCAGGGCGAGGCAGGCACACAGGAACCAGGGCAGGGAAAGGCGCGATCGCATGGGCAGGCTCCATCGGGGGACGGGGCATGATGGCCGCGGCCCGGCTGGACGCAGGATGAAAGCGCGGTTGGCGGGGGACGGGGGCGCCGCGTGCGCGGGCGCGATGATGCGCGGCGCCGCGCCGGATCAGGCCGTGCGCGGGCCGATCCGGGCCAGCAGTCTTTCCAGCGGCGCGCGCAGTTCGGCCAGCGGGTCGTCCGGGACCTCGCGGCGGCTGCGGGCCAGGGCATCGAGCAGGCGCGCGCCGACCACCAGGGCGATGCGCTCGTCGCCGCTGTAGCCGGGCAGGCGCTGGGTGTTCTCGATCATGCGCATCCAGTCTTCGCCGCAGGCCTGTTCGAATTCGATGCTGCAGCGGCCGCTGCAGGGCAGGCCGTCGCGTTCGACCGGGGTGACGGTGACCCGGTAGCGTTTGGGAGTGGAAACCATGGTGGAACGGTCTGGCGGATGGGATGACCACACCATAGGCCCGCCCCCCCGCAGGAACGAGGGCCATGGTCACGATGGACCGTTCCACGTCGGCGGAAAGCCGTTCAGTGGCCGGCACGCATCCGTGGCAGGGGGGCGATGGCGCCCTCGCTGCCGTAGATGCCGTAGTGCAGGTGTGGCGGGGTGGTACGGGCGTTGCCGGTATTGCCCACCGTGCCCAGCGGGGTGCCGGGCTGGATGATGTCGCCTTCGGCCAGGCCCGGGGCCCAGTCGTCCAGGTGTGCGTAATAGTGCCGTTCGCCGCCGGGCCCGAGCCCACAGACCTGGCGGCCGCCGAGCCCGCGGTCGGCGATGGTGCGGACCACGCCGCGGGTGGTGCTGGTCACCGGCGTGCCGCGTGCGGCGAAGATGTCGACGCCGGCATGGCTGCGTCCGCCATCGCGTGGTGCGCCGAAGGTCGCGGCGATGCGCCCGGCCTGCACGCCGTGCACCGGCACCGCGAGGGTCTCCGGCGGCGGCATCCGCGACAGTTCCCACAGCGTGCGCGGGGTGTCGAACAGCGGCTGCTGCCACGCCCACAGCGCGGTCAGCGCCAGCAGGCAGGGCAGGGCGACGGCGAGCAGCAGGCGGCCGAGCGATCGAAGCAGGCGGATGGCCGGGCGCGTGCGCCGGGGACTCGGAGTGGCTATGCCAGCAGTGTGGCGACCGCCCCGCGCCGGCCGCGTGATCGGGCGCGGGCGGCCAGGGCGCTGGAAAAAAAACGGGGCGGCATCGCTGCCGCCCCGCGGGAAAGCTGGGTGTCGCGCGACTTACGCCGCGGCGTCCTTGAGCTTCTTCAGCGGACGCACTTTGACCTTCACCGAAGCCGGCTTGGCGGCGAACCACTGCTCTTCCTTGGTGAACGGGTTGATGCCCTTGCGCTTCGGCTTGGCCGGAACCTTGACCGCGGTGACCTTGAACAGGCCCGGCAGGGTGAAGGCGCCAGCGCCCTTCTTGCTGATCGCGCCGGAGATGGCGCCCTCGAGCGAAGCCAGCACGGACTTGACGTCCTTGGCGGCGACGCCGCTGGCCTCGGCCAGGTGCTTGACCAGGGCGGACTTGCCCAGGACTTCCTTCAGCGGCTTGGCGGCAGCCGGAGCCGCCTTCTTCGGGGCGGCCTTCGCCGCTTTCGGCGCAGCCTTCTTGGCGGCCGGCTTCTTGGTGGTCTTCGCCATAACTTTCCTGTTCCGTTGGATTGGATGGTTTTGTTGACCGACGGCGTCGGCAACGCGAATGTAGGCCATGCGCGGCCGTCCGCCAAGGGGAAAATGCGGAGAAAACGCAGCAAACGCGCTCCGGGACGCCGCGCGTCGCACCGGCCGGCCGGCTAGCCCCTGCCGCCGGACTCGCCGGACTGGCGCATCCGCTTGCGTTCGGCGACCCGTTCGCTGGCCTCCCGCTCGCGTGCACCGGTGACCATTTCCCGCAGCCAGCCGACCAGGACGCCGGTGTATTCCTTCTGCTGCGGCTTGCCGGAGAACGCGTGGTCGGCGCCGGCGATGCGGCGCCGGGTGAGCGAGGACGCGGCGGAAAACGCGTTGGCGTAGTTCTCGATCACCGCATGCGGCACGACCGGGTCGTGCTCGGCTTCCACCAGCAGCACGTCGCCCTGGAAGGCGCGCGCGGCACGCAGCGCCCGGTTCTCCTCCCACGCCACCTTGCGGCGGCGGAACGCGGCCAGGTCCGGGTCGTCGTGCAGGCGCCGCTTCGGCAGTTCCCAGCCTTCGTCCTTGTAGAGCGCCGGCGAACGCAGGGCCAGCCAGCGCACCGGGCGCAGCTCGGTCAGCAGTGCGGCGAGGTAGCCGCCGTAGCTGATCCCGACCACGGCCATCGAACCGGGATCGACGCCGGGCTGCGCGGCGAACCAGTCGTAGGCCGACAGCAGGTCCTGCAGGTTCTGCGGTCGGCTGACGGTTTCCCATTGCGAGGCGGTGCGCTCGTGGCCGCGCAGGTCGAAGGTCAGGCAGACCGCGCCGATGCCGGCGACCTGGCGGGCGCGGCCGAGGTCGTGTTCCTGGCTGCCGCCCCAGCCGTGCACGAACAGCACGCCGGGGAAGGCCAGCGCCGGGTACAGCACGGTGCCGCCGACGCGGTCGCCGTTGGTGCCGATCTCTACCGGATCAAGCCGGATCTGCATGCAACCTCCTCGCGACCAGGGCGTATTTCAGCGCCGGCCCGCTCGCGGCGGCCGGGTCGCTGAAGTGCACCTCGGCGCCGGCGGGCAAGTGTTCGGCTGGATCGTGGGATTCGTGGCAGGACACCTCCACCACCAGCGGCGGGTCGGCGCCGAGGAAGGCCGCCAGCGCCACCATCTCCGCCGGCGAGGCGCCGCCGACGCGCCAGGACTGTTCCAGCACGCCGCAGCGCCAGCGCCCGCCGCCGTCGTGGCCGCAGACCACGTCGTAGTTGCGGCGCGAGGCGAAGAAGCCGGGCCAGGTCGCCGCCACCGCGGCGTCGTAGCGGCGCGCCTGCCGCAGTGCCGCGTGCGCCTCGGGAGCCAGCGGCAGTTTCTCCAGCGCTTCCAGCCCGCCTTCGACCACGCTGAGCGCGGAGCCGCCGTAGACCTCGTCGCCCTCGCGGTCGCGCACGTGATGCTGGGTGCCCAGGTAGGCCAGGCGCAGGCCGCCGATGCGGACCTCGCCCACGCTGCAGGTGGTGGCGTCGCCCAGGTCCAGTTCCAGCACCACGCCGTCGTGGCGAACCCGCTCCGGGTCCAGCTCGGCCACGGTCATGCGCAGCGCCGTCGCGTCGGCGACCCGGTACTGGCCGTGGCCGCCCCGTGCTGCCGCCTCCTTCAGGCGGATGCCGCCAGCGCTGAGCAGGCGCAAGCCGGCCGGATTGATGTCGGCCGGTTCGAACACGCTGAAGCCGGGCAGCACTGCGTCGCCGAGCCGCGTGGCCAGGCCGTGGTCCCAGCCGTGCGGGGCCGGGGCGCCGGCGCTGGGCAGCGGGTGGGTGATGACCTTGCTGGCGACGAAGCCGTGCGGCACGACGCCGCCGAACAGGTCGCCTTCGCCGGCGATGCCCAGCGCCATGGCCTGCGCCGTGGTCAGGGTGTCGTCGGGGACGAAGAACGCGTCGGGCGGTGCCTCGCCATGGCGGTACTCGCCGCCGTACTCCCAGTCGAACAGCGTGGCCAGCCGGCGCGCGATCCAGGCTTGCGTGGTCGCTTCGTGCGCGCAGCGCCCGTTGCGCGTGCCCAGGGTGAATACGGTGCGTCGCGTGCGGCTGGGCATGGCGGCGGCTTCCCGCGTGGTGAACGCGCACGCTGCCGCGCCGGCGGTGAAACCATCGCGAAGGCGGCGGCCTCCGCGCACACGGTACGCCGACGCCGCCATTCCTAGGCTTGGCGCGTTACCCGTGCGAAGGAGACCGGCATGCCCGGCAAGAAGAAGATCAACCCGCCGCAGCGCCAGAAGCGCCAGCCGGGCGTCCAGTCGAAGATGGACCCCGAGCCGCTGGTGATTCGCGACAGCTACCTCGGCAGCGGCAAGCTGCAGGGCCGCGTCGCCCTGGTCACCGGCGGCGACAGCGGCATCGGCCAGGCGGTCGCCGTGCACTTCGCGCGGGAAGGCGCGCGGGTCGCCATCGCCTACCTGTCGCCGCGCGAGGCCGGCGATGCCGACCGCACCGTGCGCATGGTCGAGGAAGCCGGCGGCGAATGCCTGGCCGTACGCGTGGACCTGCGCACGCCGGCGCGCTGCCGTGCGCTGGTGGAGCGGGTGGTGAAGCACTTCGGCCGGCTCGACGTGCTGGTCAACAACCACGCCCGCCAGTACCCGGTGGCGAAGGCCACGGAGCTGACCCCGGAACGGGTGCGCGACACCTTCGCCAACAACCTGTTCTCGTTCTTCTACCTGGTCGACGCGGCGCTGCCGCACCTGCGCCGCGGCGCCAGCATCATCAACACCGGTTCGATCACCGGCGTGCGCGGCCACGCCACCTTGCTGGACTACGCCTCGACCAAGGGCGCGATCCACGCCATGACCTTCTCGCTGGCGCAGTCGCTGGCCGAGCGCGGGATCCGGGTCAACGCGGTGGCGCCGGGGCCGATCTGGACGCCGCTGATCCCGGCCTCGTTCAAGCCCAAGGAGGTCGCCGAGTTCGGTTCGGACACGCTGATGCAGCGGCCGGGCCAGCCGGCGGAGGTGGCCCCGGCCTACGTCTACCTGGCCAGCGACGACGGCAGCTTCGTCACCGGCCAGGTGCTGCACGTCAATGGTGGCAGCCGCACCGGGACGTGACCGGCGTGGCTGGAAGGCGCAAGGTCGGCGTCAGCCCGCCTGCGCGTGCAGGTAGCCCCACGGCGGCAGGATCGCCTGCGACTCGCCGACCGCCGCCAGCGGCGCGCCGTGGCCATGCAGCGCCGTCCAGCTGCCGGCCGGCAGCTGCAGCGTCGCCGGCCGGTCGGAGAGGTTGAACGCGGCCAGCAGGCGCTGGCCCTCGCCCTCGCGCACGAAGGCCAGCACCGGCTCGGGCGTGTCGAGGAAGGCGATCGAGCCGCGTACCAGCGCCGGCTGCGCCTTGCGCCAGCGCATGAAGGCACGGAACGCGTTGAGCACCGAGTCCGGGTCGGCTTCCTGCGCCGCCACCGCCAGCGTGCGGTGCGCGTCCGGCACCGGCAGCCACGGCGTGCCGCTGCTGAAGCCGGCGTCGGCCGAGGAGGTCCACGGCATCGGCGTGCGGCAGCCGTCGCGGCCCTTGAAGTTCGGCCAGAAGGTGATGCCGTAGGGGTCGCGCAGCGATTCGTAGGGGACGTCCGCTTCGGGCAGGCCCAGCTCCTCGCCCTGGTAGATGCAGACCGAACCGCGCAGCGAGCAGACCATCGCCACCAGCATCTTGGCCAGCGCTGGGGAGGGCGAGTCGCCGCCCCAGCGCGTCACCGCACGGCGCACGTCGTGGTTGGACACCGCCCAGCACGGCCAGCCTTCGGTCATCGCCGCTTCCAGGCGTTCGACCGTGCCGCGGATGTAGGCCGCGCTGAAGTCGTCCACCAGCAGCTCGAAGCTGTAGCCCATGTGCAGGCGGTTGCCGGAGGTGTACTCGGCGGTCGTGGCCAGCGAGTCCTCCGCGGAGATCTCGCCCAGGCTAACCGCGCCGGGGTACTCGTCCAGCAGCCCGCGCACCTTCTCCAGGAAGGGCAGGTTCTCCGGGCGGGTGTTGTTGTACCAGTGGTACTGGAAGGCGTAGGGGTTGTCGACGCTGAAGCCGCGGCCGACGCGCTGCGCCACCGGCTTGGGCGGGTTGTCGCGCAACTGCGCGTCGTGGAAGCAGAAGTTGATCGAGTCCAGGCGGAAGCCGTCCACGCCGCGGTCCAGCCAGAAGCGCACGTAGTCCAGCGTGGCCTGCTGCACTTCCGGGTTGTGGAAGTTCAGGTCCGGCTGCGATGCCAGGAAGTTGTGCAAGTAGTACTGCGCGCGGCGCGGCTCCCAGCGCCAGGCCACGCCGCCGAAGATCGACATCCAGTTGTTGGGCGGGGTGCCGTCTTCCCTGGCGTCGGCCCACACGTACCAGTCGGCCTTGGGGTTGGTGCGGTCCTGGCGGCTCTCGCGGAACCACTCGTGCTGGTCGGAGGTGTGGCTGAAGACCTGGTCGATCATCACCTTCAGGCCCAGCGAATGCGCCTTGGCCAGCAGGCGGTCGAAGTCGTCCAGCGTGCCGAACAGAGGATCGACCGCGCGCTGGTCGGCGATGTCGTAGCCGAAGTCGGCCATCGGCGACTTGAAGAAGGGCGAGATCCAGATCGCGTCCACGCCCAGCGAGGCCACGTAGTCGAGCCGCTCGACGATGCCGGGCAGGTCGCCCACCCCGTCGCCGTCGGTGTCGAGGAAGCTGCGCGGGTAGATCTGGTAGATGACGGCGCCGCGCCACCACGGGGACTGGTTCATCGGGTTCCGTTCCGGTCGGCGGGAACCGCCGTCCCGGCGGCTCCCCTGGTCGGTCGTGGAGAAAGACCGCCGCGCCGCGGGGGCGGCGCGACGGAACCCGCCGCGCAGGGCGCGGCGGGGGGAGGGACGTCAGAAGCGGTAGTTCACCCCGAACAGGATCGTGCGGCCCCATTCGATGTACTCCAGCGGGCGGTCCTTGCTGCCGGCGTAGGTGCGGTAGGCCTCGTTGGTGAGGTTGCTGCCCTGCAGGAGCAGGGTCATCCCCGCCAGGCTGCCGCTGCTGAAGGTGTAGCTGACCTGCGCGTCGGTGATGTTCTCGCCGACCACGTAGCGCAGCGTGCGGTTGCCGTTGAAGTTGCCGATCTCGCCGATGAAGTCCGAACGGCGGCGCTGGTTGACGCGCGCCTCGAAGCCGTTGCGCTCGTAGTACAGGGTCCAGTTGTACACGCGGTCGGACAGGCCCGGCAGGGTGATCGGGTCGCTGCCGACGCTCGAGGCGCTGTCCGGATCCAGGATCTCGATGTCGCTGTCGAAGAAGCTGGCGCTGGCGACGATGCCGAAGCCGGCCAGCGTGTCGCTGAACAGGTCCAGCGGCAGCGAAGCGGTCAGCTCCAGGCCCTGCAGCGAACCGCCCCTGCCGTTGAACGGCGCGGTGAAGTTGCCGGTGTTCTGCACGACGGTGCCGGGCGGCAGGGTGCCGGCGTTGGCCTCCATCCACGCGGCGACCTGCGGGGTGAAGTCGTAGTCGTCGCGGGTCTGGGTGTAGATGTAGCTGCGCAGGTCCTTGTAGAAGTAGGCCGCCGCCACGTAGGCCTTGGTGCCGAAGTACTTCTCGTAGGAAATGTCGAACGCGTTGGCGCGCCACGGATCCAGCTCCGGGTTGCCGCCGCTGGCGCCGGGCTTGAGGTTGGCGGTGTCCACGCCGAACTCCATCGACGAGCGCAGCTGGTCGACGCGCGGGCGCGCGACCTGGCGGGCCAGGGCCACGCGCAGCATCTGCTCGTGGTCGAAGGAGAACGCCAGGTTCAGGCTGGGCAGCACGTCGGTGTAGGTCTTGCCCTTCTCGATCGGGATCACCTGGCTGCCGGCTGGCTGCGAGCCGTCCCAGTAGTTGGACGAGGACGACTGGTCGACGTGCTGGACCTGGAAGCCGATGTTGCCGGTGACCGGCAAGCCGCCCCATTCGGTGTCGAGGTTGGCGCGGGCGTAGCCGGTGGTGATCTTCTCGTTGACCGTCCACGCCTTGGAGATCAGGTAGTCGAGGTCGTCGACCGGCTCGAAGCTCATGTAGCGGGCGACCGCCGCCGGCACGTTCCAGGACGGGATGTAGCCGATGCCGGCGAAGCCGAGCTTGACCAGGCCGTACTGCAGGTCCTGGCCGATCGCTACCGGGCCCTGCGCGCCGAGGTTGATGTTGCCCTCCGGCTGGACCTTGTCCTTCTCGCGGTCGGCGTAGTTCAGGCCGACGTCGACGTCGGCGAACCAGCCGCCGGCGGGGATGCTGGCCGACAGGCGGAAGGTCTTCAGCTCGTCGTCCACGCTCGGCACCTTGCCGTAGCCGGAGCCGTAGATGGTGTTGTTGAGGAACAGCGCGGCCGGGTTGGAATAGTCCAGGCCCGGGACCAGCCGCGAGAAGCCGTTGCTGCGGAAGTCGATGGCGACCGAATCCAGCTGCGGCATCGGGTACAGCTGGGTGTTGTTCTCCAGGTTCAGCTCTTCACGGGTGGACTTGGACCAGCCGATGTCGGCCACGACCTCGACGCTGCCGGCGTTGAACTCGTTGGTCCAGCCGAACGCCTTGATCCGGTCGTCGCGCTTGTTGTACATGCCGCGGACCAGCGGGTAGACGTTGTGCGCCACGCCGCCGGTGAAGCTGCCGTTGCCGTTGACGGTCACGCCGGTCAGCTCCAGGCCCGGATCGAAGCCGCCATTGTAGCCGCCGAGGTGGACCTCGAACTGGTTGGCGGTGTCCTCCTGCTCGGCGCGGGTGTAGAACAGGTCCAGGGTGCTGGTCCAGGCATTGGACGGGCGGAACTGCAGGGTCGCCATCACGCCGTCGCGGTCGGTGTAGCCGGTGCGGCGCAGCGCCTTGGCGCCGTCCGAATACCAGGTGCCGGCGGGCACGCCCGGGCGCCAGCCGTCGCCCAGCTGCTGCCAGGGCTCGTACAGGCCGACCTGGTTCTCCTGGATCGGGGTATTGGAATGCGAGTAGCCCAGCGCGATGCCGAAGGTGTCGTCGGCGAACTTGCCGATCCAGGTCGCGTTGAGGCGGTGGCCGTCGGCATCGGCGTTGGCCGCCGAACCCAGCGAGTTGCGCTGGTAGCGGCCGCCGACCATCACCGCGCTGCCGTCATGGGCCAGCGGACGGATGGTGCGCATGTCGACCGTGCCCGACAGGCCCTGGCCGACCAGGCCGGCGTCGGGGGTCTTGTACACGGTGACGCCATTGACCAGCTCGGACGGGTACTGGTCGAACTCGACGCTGCGGTTGTCGCCGGTGCTGACCATCTCGCGGCCATTGAGCAGCGTGGTCGAAAAGTCGGGCGACAGGCCGCGCACGCTGATCACCTGGGCGCGGCCGGCGACGCGCTGTGCGGCCAGGCCGGGCAGGCGCGCGATCGATTCGGCGATGCTCACGTCCGGCAGCTTGCCGATGTCCTCGGCGGAGATCGCCTCGACGATCGAGCTGGAATCGCGCTTGGTGGAGATGGCGCCCTCGATGCCGCGGCGGATGCCGGTGACGACCACCGTGTCCAGCTGGGTGGTTTCGTCCTGGGCGGCAGTGGCGGTGGCGGCCTGCGCGTGCGCGCCTTGGGCGGTAAGCAGGATCGCGGACGCAAGCGCCGCGCTCAGCAGGTTGCGCTGAAGGTTCAACATTTTCCCCTCCCAGGTAATGTCGGATTCGGTTGTGGTGTGCCGGGTCGCCGCGTGTATCGGTTGCGCGGATGGCGGCGTGACGGTGCGTGGCTATGGTAGGCATGCGTTGCCGCGCGGGAAGATGGCTGCATACGTATTCATTGCCCTTCGCGCATGCCGCACGCCCTGAATGCGCGCCTGTAGAGCGGGGCTTGCCACACTGCACCTGTGGTGGCGTTGCGCTGCCAGGCGTGGGAGTCGGGCAAGCCCGACTCTACGGGGCGTGGCGATGCCTCGTGCGTTGGTGATCGGTTCCTGTAGAGCGGGGCTTGCCCCGCTGCCCCTGTGGTGCGCGGTAAAGCGGGGCAAGCCCCGCTCTACAGCAGAGGCGGCGAGGGTGGCGGTCAGTCCAGCGGCACGAAGCGCACCGCTTGGCCACCGCCCGCGGCCAGCTTCAGCGTGTAGCGGTCGCTGCTGCGCACCTCGCGCGTCTCGCGCACGAACTCGAACGGCGCGGTCTTCCAGTGCGCGCGGTCGCCGTCGCGGTAGATCTCGGCGCGGTAGCGGCGGCCCGGATCCAGGAACGACAGCGAGATCTCGACCGTGCGCGCCTCCTCGTCGGTGACGCTGCCGAGGAACCACTCGTCGCCGCCTCGCACCTTGCGGGCGAAGGTGACATGGTCGCCCACCTCGCCGGCGAGCACGCGGCTTTCTTCCCAGTCCACCGCCACGTCCTTGATGAACTGGAACGCTTCCGGATGCTCGGCGTAGTGCTCGGGCAGGTCGGCGACCATCTGGATCGGGCTGTAGATCACCACGTACAGCGCCAGCTGCTTGGCCAGGGTGCTTTCGATCTGCTGCCCGCCGCGCCCTCGGAGGCTGACGATGCCCGGGGTGAAGTCCATCGGCCCGGCCAGCATGCGGGTGAACACCAGGTTGGCCTCGTGTTCCGGCGGGTTGGGCGGCTGGCCCCAGGCGTTGAACTCCATGCCGCGCGCGCCCTCGCGCGAGACCCAGTTCGGCCAGGTGCGGTGCAGGCCGGTGCCCTTGATCGGTTCGTGCGAGTTGATCGCGATGCGGCGCGTGGCCGCCGCTTCCAGCACGCGCACGTGGTGGTTGCTCATCCACTGGCCTTCGTGCCATTCGCGCACCACCGGGCCGCCGGCCTTGTCCTGGCGCTGGATGTCGCCGGCGTCACAGACGTAGCCGGTCTTGACCACGTCCACGCCGTTGCGCGCGTACAGGTCCAGCGCGGCCGGCAGCTGGCGCTCGTAGTGGCTGACCGCGCAGGCGGTTTCGTGATGGCCGATCAGGTGCACGCCGCGTGCGGCGCCGTAGGCGGCCAGGCCTTCCAGGTCGAAATCGGCAGTGGGGCGGGTGAAGTCGAAGTTCCAGCCGTTGGCGAACCAGTCGCCGTCCCAGCCGGGATTCCAGCCTTCCACCAGTACGCCGCGGAAGCCGTTGGCGGCGGCGAAATCGATGTAGCGCTTCGTGTTGGCGGTGGTGGCGCCGTGGCGCGGGCCGGTGCCCCAGGTTTCCACGTCCAGGTGCAGCGACCACCACACCCCGACGTACTTGGCCGGCTTGAACCAGGACACGTCGCCGATCCGGTTGGGCTCGTTGAGGTTGAGCATCAGGCTCGATTCGGCCAGGTCGCCGGCGCGTTCGCCGACCAGGATCGTGCGCCACGGCGTAGTGAACGGCGCCATCCGGACCACGGCCGGGGAGTGGTCGTTGCCGGGGGTCAGGGCCGCGCGCAGCACGCCGTCGCCGCCCCTGGCCAGGTTCATGCCGGCGTAGTCGATCAGCGCGGCCTCGTGGATCGAGATGTGCAGTCCGTCGTCGCTGCGCAGGGTGATCGGGGTCTGCGCGATGCCGACCTCGGACAGCGGGGTGCGCGCGTACAGGTATTCCTCGCGGTTCCATTCGAACGCCGGGATCCACCAGGCGGTGGCCGGGCGGGCGACCGCGAACTCGGTCAGCTCCTGGCGGATGCGGACCTCGTCCATCGCCGGCTGGCGCGGGAACTCGTAGCGGAAGCCGACGCCGTCGTCGTAGACGCGGAACACCACGTCGAAGCGGCGGCCCTGGTCGCGGCCCCCGTGCGGCTTCTCGGCGAAGCTGGCGCGCAGCTCGTTGTAGTGGTTGCGCACCAGGCGGCGTTCGCCCCACGGCTGTTCCCAGGTCCCGTCGAAGCTGCGGCTGGACTGGCCGACCAGTTCCAGGTTGCGTTCGAGGCGGCCGTCGCCAAGCAGGAAGCCCAGCCGCGAAGGTGCGATCACCGGGCGGCTGCCGCGGTCGACGCGGTAGGCGAGGCGGCCTTCGTGCTGCGATTCCAGGGTCACCGACAGGGTGCCGCCGGGCGAGGCGACGCGCGCCAGCGTTTCCGCCTGGGCCGGCAGGCTGGCGGCGAAGAGCAGGATGAACAGGCCGCGCAGGCCCATGCGTCCAGCGGCGCTGCGCGGGAAAACGCCGGGTGCGGCCGGCGCGCAAGGAAGCGTGCGGACGTCGCCGCCGCAGGTTGGATCGTGCATGTCCCCTCCCGGGATCCGCTGTACGTGGTAGCGCCGCGCAGGCGTGGCCTTTCCACTATTCCCGCAGACGGCCGCGCGTTTCCAGCCTCCGGGCAATGAATACGTATGCACCGGCTGTGCGCCGCGCGCACCGCGCCCCTACCATGGCCCCACATCGCATCCCGTGATTCCCGGAGGGGGGAACCGCCTGATGGAACGCAAACCGCGTCTGTCGTTCTGGCAGATATGGAACATGTGCTTCGGCTTCCTGGGCATCCAGTTCGGATTCGCCCTGCAGAACGCCAATGCCAGCCGCATTTTCCAGACCCTGGGCGCGGACATGGACCAGGTGCCGGGGTTGTGGATCGCCGCGCCGCTGACCGGCCTGCTGGTGCAGCCGGTGGTGGGCTACCTGTCCGACCGCACCTGGACCCGCCTGGGCCGGCGCCGGCCGTACTTCCTCGCCGGCGCGCTGCTGGCGACGCTGGCGCTGTTCGTGATGCCCAACTCGCCTGCGCTGTGGATCGCCGCCGGCACGCTGTGGATCCTCGACGCCTCGATCAACGTGGCGATGGAACCGTTCCGCGCCTTCGTCGGCGACCAGCTGCCCACCTCGCAACGCGCCAGCGGCTATGCCATGCAGAGTTTCTTCATCGGCGTCGGCGCGGTGGTGGCGAGCATGCTGCCGTGGCTGCTGGCCAAGGCCGGCGTGGCCAATACCGCCGGGCCCGGCGAGGTACCCGGGACGGTGCGCTACGCCTTCTACCTCGGCGGGGCGGTGCTGTTCGCGGCGATCGGCTGGACCGTGCTGCGCAGCCGCGAGTACCCGCCGGAAGTGCTGGCCTCGTTCGAGGAGCCCGGTGACGCCGCCGCGCATGCCGCGGCCCCCGCAGCGAAGGCCTCCGTGGGCCCGGCGCTGGCCTGGCTGGCTGCAGGCCTCGCCTTCGCCGCTGTCGTGGCCGCGCACGGCTGGGACCGGATGCTCTACGTGCTGGCCGGCATGCTCGCCGCCTACGGCGTGCTGGTGCTGGTCTCGCGCCTGCTGCGGCCGGGCGGCATGCTGCCGGCCATCGTCGCCGACCTGCACGCCATGCCCGGCGCGATGCGGCGCCTGGCCGTGGTCCAGTTCTTCTCCTGGTTCGCGCTGTTCGCGATGTGGATCTACACCACCGCGGCCGTGGCCGGGACCCACTTCGGCAGCAACGATCCGACGTCGGCCGTCTACAACGAGGGCGCCAACTGGGTCGGCGTGCTGTTCGCCGCCTACAACGGCTTCGCCGCGCTGGCCGCCATCGCCATCCCGTGGATGGTGCGCGCGCTCGGCCTGCGCGCCACCCACCTGGTCAACCTGCTGCTGGGTGCGGCCGGCCTGCTTTCCTTCCTGGCCGTGCGCGACCCGCAATGGCTGCTGCTGTCGATGGTCGGGGTCGGTTTCGCCTGGGCGTCGATCCTTTCCCTGCCGTACGCGATGCTCTCCGACAGCGTGCCGGCCGCCAAGATGGGCATCTACATGGGCATCTTCAATTTCTTCATCGTGATCCCGCAGCTGGTCGCGGCCAGCCTGCTCGGCTTCCTGCTGAAGTCGCTGTTCGGCAACCAGCCGCTGTGGGCGCTGGCCATCGGCGGCGCCAGCCTGCTGCTGGCGGGCCTGTGCACGCTGGCGGTGCCGCGCGCCGTGGAAGTGCGTGCGGTGGAGGCGGGGGCATGAGCCGCCGTCGCATCCTCGCGCTGTGCGCCCTGCTCGGTCTGGCTGGCAGCGCGCTTGCCGACGACTACTACGGCACGTTGGAGCCGTTCGCCAGCGAGTCGATCTACTTCGTGATGACCGACCGCTTCGCCAACGGAGATCCGGCCAACGACCACCGCGACCAGAGCGTGGACCCGGCGCGGCCGGAGCTGCGCACCTTCGACATCCCGCTGAAGGAGGCCTGCGACGGCGAGGTCGGCAATGTCGGCTACCTCGGCGGCGACTTCCGCGGCCTGCTCGAGAACGCCGGCTACATCCGCGACCTGGGCTTCACCGCGGTGTGGATCACCCCGATCGTGGACAACCCGGACCAGGCCTTCACCGGCGGCGACGAGATCAGCTGCGACGGCTTCCTCACCGACCGCGGCAAGACCGGCTTCCACGGCTACTGGGGCGTCAATTTCTACCGGCTGGACGAGCACCTGCCGAGCACGGACCTGGACTTCGCCGGGCTGACCGCCGGCCTGCGCGCGCAGGGGCTGAAGACGGTGCTGGACATCGTCGGCAACCACGGCTCGCCGGCGTGGACCATGCCGGTGGCGCAGCCGCAGTACGGCCAGCTGTTCGACGCGAACGGGAAGCTGGTGGCCGACCACCAGAACCTGCCGCCGGAAGAGCTCGACCCGACGGGTAATCCGCTGCACGCGTTCTACAACACCAGGCCCGACCTGGCGCAGCTGTCCGACCTGGACGCCAGCAATCCGGCGGTGATGGACTACCTGGTCGGCGCCTACCTGCAGTGGATCGGGCAGGGCGTGGACGCGCTGCGCATCGATACCATCCGTCACCAGCCGCTGGCGTTCTGGAAGGAGTTCGCCGAACGCATCCGCGCCAAGCACCCGGGCATGTACATGTTCGGCGAGGCCTTCGATTACGACGCGGCGAAGATCGCCCAGTTCACCCTGCCGGAGAACGGCTCGATCAGCGTGCTCGACTTCCCGATGCGCCAGGCCATGGAGGACGTGTTCGGTCGCAAGGGTGCCGGCTTCGAGCGCCTGGAAGAGGCGCTGCACCTCGATGGCGGCCCGTACGCGAACGTCTACGACTTGGCCACGTTCTACGACAACCACGACATGCGCCGCCTCGACGCCGACGATGCCGGCTTCATCGACGCGCACAACTGGCTGTTCACCGCGCGCGGGATCCCGGTCGTCTACTACGGCTCGGAGACCGGGTTCATGCGCGGCCAGGCCGAGCACGGAGGCAACCGTGCCTACTTCGGCCAGGAGCGGATCGCCGCCGCGCCGGCCAGCCCGATCCACGCCAACCTCAAGCGCATCGCCAGCCTGCGCCGCGAGTCGCCGGCGCTGCAGCGCGGGCTGCAGGTGCCGGTTCGCCTGCGCGGCGACCAGGCGGTGTTCTACCGCGTCTACCAGCACGACGGGCAGGCGCAGACCGCGCTGGTCCTGCTCAACAAGGGCGGCCGCGCGCAGGCGATCAGCGTGCGCGAGTACCTGCAGCCGGGGCGCTGGCGCGACGGCTTCAGCGGCGAAACGCTCGAGGTCGGGCGGGAGCTGCGCGCCGAGGTGCCGGCGCACGGGGTGCGGGTGTTCTTCCTCGACGAACCGGTGACCCGGGCCGACCTCAAGGCGCGGCTGGCCGCGCTGATGGCCGGGCGGTAAACCGGCCGGGAGGCGGCGCCGGCCTCAGCCCGCGCCGCTGGAGCCGCGCAGCACCACCTTCACCGGCAGGGTGCGGCTTTCCACCCGCTCGCCCTGGATCAGCCGGATCAGGCTGTCGACCAGCACCTCGCCGGCCTGCTTGGTGTCCTGCTGCACGGTGGACAGGCCCGGCTGGACGAAGCTGGCCATGGCGATGTCGTCGAAGCCGGCCACCGCCACGTCCTCCGGGATCCGCGCGCCGTGCTCGCGCAGGGCCTTCATCGCCCCCAGCGCGATCAGGTCGCTGGCCGCGAACAGGGCGTCGAACTGCGCCCCCGCGTCGAGCAGCGCCCGCGCGGCGGCATGGCCGGCCTGCTCGGTGGTGATGGCGTCGGCCTGCAGCGCCGGGTCCGGCTCCAGCCCGGCCGCGCGCAGCGCCCCGGCATAGCCGCGGTAGCGCTCGAAGAACTCCGGGTAGTGGTTCGAGGCATGGCCGAGGAAGGCGATCCGGCGGCGGCCCCGGGCCAGCAGGTGGGCGGTGATGTCGTGGCCGCCCTGGAAGTTGTCGCAGCCGATCGACACGCCCGGCTCGCCGGGCAGGGCCGCCCCCCAGCGCACGAAGTGGGTGCCCTGGGCCACCAGCTGTTGCAGCTTCGACTCCGATTCCAGGTAGTCACCGTAGCCGAGCAGGATCAGGCCGTCGGCCTTGTGGCTGTCCTCGAAGTCGGCGTGCCAGTTGGTCGACAGCTGCTGGAAGGAGACCAGCAGGTCGTAGCCGCGCAGGGCGCAGGCCCGGGTGATCGAGCCGAGCATCGAGTGGAAGAACGGGTTGATCAGCGAGTCGTCCGGGGTCGGGTCCTCGAAGAACAGCAGGGCCAGGGTGCCGGACTGCTGGCAGCGCAGGTTGGAGGCGTTCTTGTCGACCTTGTAGTTGAGCTGCCGGGCGATGGCCAGGATCCGCTCGCGGGTCTCCGGGTTGACCGAGGGGCTGCCGCGCAGGGCGCGCGACACCGTCGGCTGGGAGACCCCCGCCAGGTGCGCGATGTCCAGCGATGTGGCCTTGCCCTTGATGCTCATGCGCCCGGCCCCCCCTCCGGACCGGATCCCGTGGTGCAGGTGGCATGATGCCACCGCCGGCGCCGGGTTTGCGCCGTCCCGGGGGCGGGGTAGAATCGGCGCCATCGCGGCCGGCAGGGTGCCGGCGCGGCAGTCACAAGGTGGCCCGCGGAAACGCCGGCCGAGCGTGCGACATGAGCACTACCACCGCCCACCGCTGAACGCCGCCGAGGCCCCGGACTTCCAGCTGGCGCCCTCGAGGCGCTTTTTTGTTGGCCGCGATGCGGCCAACGGGATTCGGGATTGGAGATCCGGGGTCGGCCAGGCCGTCCCGCCCGCCCGGCTCCCGCCACTCGAATCCCCAATCCCCAATCCCGAATCCCGAATCCCGGCTCCAGATGATCACGATCACCCTTCCCGACGGCAGCCGCCGCGAGTTCGAAGCCCCCGTCACCGTCATGCAGGTCGCCCAGTCCATCGGCGCCGGCCTGGCCAAGGCCACCGTGGCCGGCGAGGTCGATGGCCGCCTGGTCGACGCCTCCGACGTCATCGACCACGACGCCACCCTGCGCATCATCACCCCCAAGGACGAGGAGGGCGTGGAGATCATCCGCCACTCCTGCGCGCACCTGGTCGGACACGCGGTCAAGCAGCTGTACCCGGACGTGAAGATGGTCATCGGCCCGGTGATCGCCGAGGGCTTCTACTACGACATCTATTCCGAGCGCCCGTTCACCCCCGAGGACCTGGCCGCGATCGAGCAGCGCATGCGCGAGCTGATCGCCCAGGACTACGACGTGGTCAAGAAGATGACCCCGCGCGAGGAGGTCATCAAGGTCTTCAAGGAGCGCGGAGAGGACTACAAGCTGCGCCTGATCGAGGACATGGGCCCGGAGGTCACGGCGATGGGCCTGTACTACCACCAGGAATACGTGGACATGTGCCGCGGCCCGCACGTGCCCAACACCCGGTTCCTCAAGGCGTTCAAGCTGCTGCGCATCTCCGGCGCCTACTGGCGCGGCGACGCCAGGAACGAGCAGCTGCAGCGCATCTACGGCACCGCCTGGGCCGACGAGAAGCAGTTGAAGGCCTACATCCAGCGCATCGAGGAAGCCGAGAAGCGCGACCACCGCCGCATCGGCAAGCAGCAGAACCTGTTCCACCTGCAGGAAGAGGCCCCGGGCCTGGTGTTCTGGCACCCGAAGGGCTGGTCGGTGTGGCAGGTCGTGGAGCAGTACATGCGCCGGATCTACCGCAGCACCGGCTACGGCGAGGTGCGCTGCCCGCAGATCCTGGACGTGAGCCTGTGGAAGCAGTCCGGCCACTGGGACAACTACAAGGACAACATGTTCTTCACCGAGTCCGAGAAGCGGACCTACGCGGTGAAGCCGATGAACTGCCCCGGCCACGTGCAGATCTTCAAGCAGGGCCTGCACAGCTACCGCGACCTGCCGATCCGCTACGGCGAGTTCGGCTCCTGCCACCGCAACGAGCCCTCCGGCGCGCTGCACGGCATCCTGCGCGTGCGCGGCTTCACCCAGGACGACGGCCACATCTTCTGCACCGAGGACCAGGTCGAGTCGGAGGTCCGCGCCTTCCACGAGCAGGCGCTGAAGGTCTACGCCGACTTCGGCTTCGAGGACATCCAGATCAAGATCGCGCTGCGCCCGGATTCGCGCCTGGGCGACGATGCCACCTGGGACAAGGCCGAGGACGCGCTGCGTTCGGCCCTGCGCGCCTCCGGCGTGGAGTGGCAGGAGCTGCCGGGCGAGGGCGCCTTCTACGGCCCGAAGATCGAGTACCACCTCAAGGACGCGATCGGCCGTACCTGGCAGCTGGGCACCATGCAGGTCGACTTCATGATGCCGGGCCGCCTGGGTGCCGAGTACGTGGACGAGAACAGCCAGCGCCGGCACCCGGTCATGCTGCACCGGGCCATCGTCGGCTCCATGGAGCGGTTCATCGGCATCCTGATCGAGCACCACGCCGGCTCCTTCCCGGCCTGGCTGGCCCCGGTCCAGGCGGTGGTCATGAACATCACCGACGCCCAGGCTGAATACGCGGACGAGGTCCGGAAAACCCTTGCAAATCAAGGGTTCAGGGTCGAGGCCGATTTGCGCAACGAGAAGATCGGCTTTAAGATCCGCGAGCACACGCTGCAGCGGGTGCCGTACCTGCTGGTGGTCGGGGACCGCGAGAAGGAGAACGGCGCCGTGGCGGTGCGTACGCGTTCCGGGGAAGATTTGGGCACAATGTCGGTGTCCGCCTTCGCCGAGACGCTGCGTTCGCAGCAGTTGGCGTAAGACACAGAGGCGCCGCCGGCCCGGCCGGCGCGCCGTCCAGACCACCCCCGGAGACTGAACAATCAGCACCCCCGAGAAGCTAAACCGAAAGAACCACGAGATCCGCGTCCCGCGCGTGCGCGTGATCGGATCCGATGGCGAGATGATCGGCGTCCTGTCGCGCGACGAAGCCCTGCGCATGGCCGAGGACGAAGGCCTCGACCTGGTCGAGATCCAGCCGAATGCGGACCCGCCGGTCTGCAAGATCATGGATTTCGGCAAGTTCCGCTTCGAGCAGCAGAAGCGGGCCAACGAGGCCAAGAAGAAGTCCAAGCAGGTCGAGATCAAGGAACTCAAGTTCCGCCCGGTCACCGACGAGGGCGACTACCAGATCAAGCTGCGCAACATGCGCCGCTTCCTGGAAGAGGGCGACAAGGTCAAGGTCAACATCCGCTTCCGTGGCCGCGAGATGAGCCACCAGGAGCTCGGCCGGCAGATGGCGGCGCGGATCGAGGCCGACCTGGGCGAGGACATCGTGATCGAGTCGCGTCCGCGCCTTGAAGGCCGGCAGATGGTCATGATGATCGCGCCGAAGAAGAAGTAACGGCACCCGCTGCGGAGACCCGGCCTCGTGCCGGGTCGCGAGCGAAGGGCGTCCCTCGGGGGCGCCCTTTGCTTTTGAGGCCGGGGGCTCTTGGCGGGGCCAGCCAAAGCCGAAAGCCAAAGGCCAAAGGCCAAAGGCCAAAGGCCAAAGCGGGAAGGCGTGGTCGGCTTCGGACGGAGCCGCGGCAGTGCGGGGGGGGGTATGGCATCGCGCCCTCCGCCATCCATGGCTCCGAAGCGCGAACGCAGGCCATCCATGGCCTGCTTGCGCCATACCCCCGCACTACCGCGTCTTCGGGCGCTTTCAGGTCGTGGCTTCGTTCTTTGCTCCCCTCTCCCTCCGGGAGAGGGGCTATCGACCGCGTAGCCCGGATAAGCGAAGCGCATCCGGGGCAGGGGCGGGTGCGCCGTGATCGGGTGGTGGTGGCGGGCGGACATTCCCGGATGCGGCCTGCGGCCTTATCCGGGCTACGACTGCTTGCCGCGACCCAATTGGAACGAAGCCGCGGCCTGGAGCCACCAGGGTGCGGCGGCCCCGTCCGGAGCCCGCGCTCCTGCTTCTGGGTGCGCGGGTTTCAGGTCGCCGCCCGATGCGGGTGTCCCGGCCCCCCCGGAACCCCATGATTTGCATGGGAATCCACCGGCTGCCATAATGCGCGGCTCCGGTTCGCCGGAGGGGCTGGCAACAGCCACAGGACCTGCCGAGATTCTCCAGTGGAATCAAAGGCTTACAGACCGGTATGGGCAAGGATGGAAAGCGTGGGGAAACCCGCCGCCCGCACCAGTGACAGATCCCATCAAGGACATAGCAATGCCCAAGATCAAGACCAACCGGGCGGCGGCCAAGCGTTTCCGCAAGACCGCCTCCGGCAAGTTCAAGGCCGGCCACGCCAACCGTAGCCACATCCTCACCAAGAAGGCGACCAAGCGGAAGCGCAACCTGCGGCAGACGAACCACGTTCGTGCCGAGGACGCGGGCCGTCTGGACCGCATGCTGCCGTATCTCTGAGGAGGACTGACCAATGGCACGAGTCAAGCGTGGCGTCCAGGCGCGCCGCCGTCACAAGAAGGTCCTCAACCTCGCCAAGGGCTACTACAACGCCCGCCGCAAGGTCTTCCGCGTCGCCAAGCAGGCGGTCATCAAGGCGCAGCAGTACGCCTACATCGGCCGCAAGCAGAAGAAGCGCAACTTCCGCTCGCTGTGGATTACCCGCATCAACGCGGCTGCCCGCAGCAACGGCCTGAGCTACAGCCGCTTCATGAACGGCCTGCTGAAGGCCGGCATCACCCTCGACCGCAAGGTGCTGGCGGACATCGCCGTGCACGACGCGGCCGGGTTTACGGCGCTGGCGGAGAAGGCGAAGAGCGCCCTGGCGGCATAAGTGCGAGTCCCTCGCAGGCGCCCGCGCATCCGTGCGCGGGCCCCTGTCCGAGGACACGACTGAGCATGGGGAAGGGCGCGAGTCCTTCCCCATTTGTTTTTCCGGAAGGCGAAACTCCATGAGCGAAATCGAATCCCTGTTGGCGCAGGCGCTGGCCGACATCGCCGCGGCGCAGACCCCCGAGGCGGTGGAAGCGCTGCGTGTCGGCCTGCTCGGCAAGCAGGGCAGCATCACCGCGCAGCTCAAGCAGCTGGGCGCGCTGCCGCCGGAGCAGCGCAAGGCCGCCGGCGAGGCGATCAACCGCGCCCGCGACGCGGTGGGCCAGGCCCTCGCCGCGCGCAAGGCGGTACTGGAGGAGGCCGCGCTGGACGCGCGCCTGGCCGGCGAGGCGGTCGACGTGACCCTGCCGGGCCGTGGCGCCGCGCGCGGCGGCATCCACCCGGTTTCGCGCACCCTGGAACGCATCGCCGAGATCTTCGGCCGCCTCGGCTACGAGCTGGCCGACGGCCCGGAGATCGAGGACGACTGGCACAACTTCGAGGCGCTGAACTTCCCGCCGCACCACCCGGCGCGCGCCATGCACGACACCTTCTACTTCCCGCCGGACGCCAGCGGCGTGGCGCGCCTGCTGCGCACCCACACCTCCGGCGTGCAGGTGCGCTACATGGATGATCACGCGCCGCCGCTGCGCATGATCGCCGCCGGCAAGGTCTACCGCTCGGACTCCGACCAGACCCATTCGCCGATGTTCCACCAGGTCGAAGGCCTGCTGGTCGACGAGCATTCCACCTTCGCCGACCTCAAGGGCACGCTCAGCGAGTTCGTGCGCGCCTTCTTCGAGCGCGACTTCGAGATGCGCTTCCGCCCCAGCTACTTCCCGTTCGTGGAGCCGGGCGCCGAGGTCGACATCGCCTGGCAGCAGCCCGACGGCAGCGTGCGCTGGCTGGAGGTCCTCGGCTGCGGCATGGTCCACCCGAACGTGCTGCGCAACTGCGGCATCGACCCGGAGCGCTACACCGGCTTCGCCTTCGGCCTGGGCGTGGAGCGCTTCGCCATGCTGCGCTACGGGGTCAACGACCTGCGCGCGTTCTTCGAGAACGATGTGCGGTTCCTCAGGCAGTTCGCTTGAGGAACCTGATTGGTGATTGGTAATTGGTGATTCGAGAATCGTGCGGGCGAGTCGCCCGTGCCTGACCAGTACCAGCACCATTCCACGGCTACCGCATTTCCAATCACGAATCACCAATCACGGCCCCCCGATGAAATTCTCCGAGAACTGGCTGCGCAGCCACGTGCCCACCTCCGCCAGCCGCGACGACCTGGCCGCGACGCTGACCGCGATCGGCCTGGAAGTCGAGGACGTCACCGCGCTGGGCGACGGCCTGGCCGGCGTGGTGGTGGCGCGCATCGTGGAAGCGGTGAAGCATCCCGAGGCCGACCGACTGCAGGTGTGCAAGGTCGACATCGGGCGGGGCGAACCCCTGCAGATCGTGTGCGGTGCGCCGAACGCGCGCGCCGGCCTGGTCGCACCGCTGGCCACCGTGGGTTCGAACATCGGCGGCATCGCGATCAAAGCGGCCAAGCTGCGCGGCGTCGAGTCCAACGGCATGCTCTGCTCGGCCAGGGAACTGGGCCTGGACGCCGACGCTTCCGGCCTGCTGGAGCTGCCGGACGACGCGCCGGTCGGCACGCCGCTGGTCGAGTACCTGGGCCTGCCGGACGCCAGCATCGAGATCAAGCTGACCCCGAACCGCGCCGACTGCTTCAGCGTGCGCGGCATCGCCTACGACGTGGCCGCCGCGCTGGCCAGCGAGGTGCTGCCGCTGGACGTGGCCGAGGTGCCGGCCGCGACCGCGCGCGCGCTGGAGGTGAAGTTGCAGGCCGGCGCCGACGCGCCGCGCTTCGTCGGCCGCGTGGTCGAGGGCGTGGATCCGACGGCAAAGACCCCGGTGTGGATGGCCGAGCGCCTGCGCCGCGCCGGCGTGCGCCCGGTGTCGCTGCTGGTCGACATCACCCAGTACGTAATGCTGGAACTGGGCCAGCCGATGCACGCCTACGACCTGGACAAGCTGGACGGCGCGATCGGCGTGCGCCATTCGCGCGCCGGCGAGACGCTGCCCCTGCTCAACGGCCAGGAAGCGAAACTGGACGACGGTGCTTTTCTGGTGATCTGCGACGGGCAGGGCGGCGACCGCGCCATCGGCCTGGCCGGCATCATGGGGGGCGAGTCCACCAAGGTCGGCGACGCCACCCGGAATGTCTTCCTCGAGGCCGCGCATTTCGCCCCGGCCGCGATCATGGGCCGCAGTCGCCGCCTGGGCCTGCACACCGACGCCAGCCACCGCTTCGAGCGTGGTGTCGACCCGGAGCTGCCGCGCGTGGCCATCGAGTACGCCACCCGCCTGGTGATGCAGCTGGCCGGCGGCACGCCGGGCCCGGTCACCGAGGCGGTGCTGCCGGAGCACCTGCCGCAGCCGGCGACGATCCTGCTGCGGCGCGCGCGCATCGCTCGCGTGCTGGGCGTCGCGATCGCCGACGCCGAGGTCGAGCGCATCCTGCGTGCGCTGGGCATGGAGGTCGTCGCCACTGCCGACGGCTGGCAGGTCACCGCGCCGAGCCGTCGCTTCGACATCGCCATCGAGGAAGACCTGATCGAGGAGCTGGCGCGCATCCACGGCTACGACCGCATCCCGGCCACCGTCCCCGGCGGCCCGGCGCGCATCGCCGCGCCCAGCGAGTCGCGCGTGGCCGAGTCCGACCTGCGCCGGCAGATGGTTGCCCGCGACTACCTGGAGGCGGTGAGCTTCGCCTTCGTCGAGGCCGCGCTGCTGGAGAAGTGGCACAGCAGCGCCGGTACCGTGCCGCTGGCCAACCCGCTCAGCGCCGAGCTGGCGGTGATGCGCCCGCGCCTGCTGCCGGGCCTGGTCGACGCGCTGGCGCGCAATGCCGCGCGCCAGGCCGGCCGCGTGCGCCTGTTCGAGCTTGGCCGCGTGTTCGCCGCGCCCGCCGCGGGCGAGACGGCGCCGCTGGAGACCCGCCGCATCGCCGCCGTCGCCTGTGGCGATGCCGCCGCCGAGCAGTGGGGCCTGGCCGCGCGCAAGGTCGATTTCCACGACCTGAAGGGCGACCTGGAATCGCTGGCCGCCGTCGCCGGCGCGAAGCTGGAGTTCCGCCCGTCGGCCGAGCCGTTCGGCCACCCGGGCCGCAGCGCCGACGTGTTCCGCACCGACCTGGAAGGCGGCGAGGTCCGCCTGGGCTGGATCGGCCAGCTGCACCCGCGCCTGGCCAGGGCGCTGGACCTGGACGTGGAGGTGGTCGGCTTCGAGCTGGACCTGGAGCCGCTGCAGCCGCGCGCCCTGCCGCGCGCCGAAGCGCTGTCGCGCTTCCCGGCCGTGCGTCGCGACCTGGCCTTCGTGGTCGCCGAGCAGGTGGCCTGGTCGGCGCTGGCCGCCAGCGTGCGCGAGGCCGCCGGGCCGGTCCTGCGCGACCTGCTGCTGTTCGACCGCTACCAGGGCCCCGGGGTTGAATCCGGATGCAAGAGTCTGGCTATGGGCTTGATTTTGCAGGACAACACGCGCACTCTGACCGACCAGGACGCGGATGCGGTCGTGGAGCGGGTAGTGGCCGGCCTTGGCCGCGACCACGGCGCCCGGATCCGCGGCTGATACAGGGGACAGGGAATGGCATTGACCAAGGCTGAGATGGCCGAACGTCTCTTCGACGAAGTGGGCCTGAACAAGCGCGAGGCGAAGGAATTCGTCGACGCCTTCTTCGACGTGCTGCGCGAAGCGCTGCAGGACGGCCGCCAGGTGAAGCTGTCGGGCTTCGGCAACTTCGACCTGCGCCGCAAGAACCAGCGTCCCGGCCGCAACCCCAAGACCGGCGAGGAAATCCCGATCTCGGCCCGCACCGTGGTCACCTTCCGCCCCGGCCAGAAGCTGAAGGAACGCGTGGAAGCCTATTCGGGAGCCGAGCCGCATGCTTGATCCCGGCAGCAACCGCGAGCTTCCGCCGATCCCGGCCAAGCGCTACTTCACCATCGGCGAGGTCAGCGAGCTGTGCGACGTGAAGCCGCACGTGCTGCGCTACTGGGAAACCGAGTTCCCCAGCCTCAGCCCGGTCAAGCGCCGCGGCAACCGCCGTTACTACCAGCGCCACGACGTGCTGATGGTCCGGCAGATCCGCGGCCTGCTGTACGAACAGGGCTACACCATCGGCGGCGCGCGCCTGCGCCTGGAAGGCGAGGGTGCGAAGCAGGAATCGGCGCTGAGCAGCCAGATCGTGCGCCAGGTGCGCATGGAGCTGGAGGAAGTGCTGCAGCTGCTGCGGCGCTGAGCGCGATTTATAACGGCCGGCTCGCGCCGGCGGGCGCCAAACCGGTATAATCGCCGCCCCGCCTCGGCGGGAATGCTTCCCGGGGTATAGCGCAGCCTGGTAGCGCACTTGTCTGGGGGACAAGTGGTCGTCGGTTCGAATCCGGCTACCCCGACCAAATCCAGCGACACGGATCCGCCAAGGATCCCGAAGAGGCCCCGGGGAACCGGGGCTTTTTTGTTGCCCGGTGTTCCCGCCGCATGCGTTGCATGCCGCGCCTGCTTCGGCGAGCATCGCCGCGTCCGGCGGCGCGGCGAGACTTGTCATCCGCGCCCGGAAGCCCGCCAGTGTCCACCCTCGTGGCGGCGCCGGACCCGGTAGCCTGCGCGGGCGCCGAGGGGCGGGCGCCGGCGGAAGCTGAACGCCCCCGCCAGCTGTCTGCCAATCGCGGCCCCGCACTGCTTATGCTCCGGCGATCTTCCGTCGGGGCGAGGGCAGGGATGTCGGCACGGACGTTGGCGCTGGTCTTCGGTTTTGCATTGGCGGTCGCCGCCCCGCTCGGGGCGCAGGAGGCCGGGCCGCCGGTCGTCGACATGGACGCGGTCGTGGTCAGTGGCGTGCAGCCCGGTCCCGGCCTGTGGCGGGTGAGCAAGGGCGACCACGTCCTCTACATCCTCGGCACCCAGTCGCCGCTGCCGCGCGACATGGACTGGGATGCGCGCGAGGTGCGGCAGGTGCTGGCCGAGGCCGGCGCGGTGCTCGGTTCGCCCGGGATATCGGTGGGCGCGGACATCGGCTTCTTCCGCGGACTGACGCTGGCGCCGGCCGCGCTGAAGGCGATGCGCAATCCCGATGGCGCGACCCTCGAGCACGTGTTGCCGCCTGAGCTGTACGCGCGCTGGTCGGCGCTCAAGGCCTACTACATGGGACGCGACCGCGGGGTGGAGAAGAAGCGTCCGCTGATCGCCGTCTACGAACTCTACAAGGCCGCGCTGGAGCGCAACCGGCTGCGCCAGGGCGGCATTGTCGGCCCGGTGCTGGCGAAGGCGATGAAGGCGCGTGGCCTCAAGTCCACTCCGACCGTGCTGGAGCTGAAGATCGAGGACCCGCGGCAGGCGATCGCGGACTTCCGGGGCGAGCGGCTCAAGCCGCAGGACCTGGAGTGCTTTGCCGGGACCTTGGACGTGGTCGAGCAGGACCTGCCGCGGATCGCCGCGCGCGCCAATGCCTGGGCGGTGGGCGACGTCGCCGCGCTGCGCGCGATGCCGCAGAACCGCCAGCAGCTGGCCGACTGCATGGACGCATGGATGCAGACCGAAGCGGCGCGCAAGCGCGGCTTCACCGGCATCGACGCCAGGATCCGCGAACGCTGGCTGGCCGCCGCCGAGAAGGCGCTGGCCGAACACCGGGTCTCGTTCGCGACGATGTCCATCGACACGTTGCTGTACGACCGCGAAGGCTACCTTGCCGCGCTGGCCGCCAAGGGCTACCGGATCCAGGCGCCGGACGAGCTGGAAGCGGCGGACGAAGCAGGTCAGGCCGATGGGGAGCCGGATGCGCCGCCGGCGCCGGCGACGCAGGTGGAAGACGTGGCGCCGGCGACGGCTCTCTGACAGCGCATTGCCCCGCGGCTCCTCATCGCCTCCGTAGAGCGGGGCTTGCCCCGCTGCTCTTTCGCGGGGCGCCGGCACATCAGGCGTGGGAGCCGGGCAAGCCCGGCTCTACGGGGCGTCGGCGGCCGGCGGGCCGGTGGTGGGTTTAGGCGCCGGCGGCCAGCGGCAGGTGGCCTTCGCCCGCGGCCAGCTGCGGCCAGCGCTTGATCACGGACGCACGGATGCCGGCCGCGTCGATGCCGGCCTCGGCCAGCAGTTCCTCGCGGCTGGCGTGGTGCTGGAACGCGTCCGGCAGGCCCAGCTGCAGCAGCGGCATGGTCACGCCCTCGGCGTTGAGCAGCTCGGATACCGCCGAACCGGCGCCGCCGGCGACCACGTTGTCCTCGATGGTCACGAAGCCTGCGTGGGTGCGTGCCAGTTCCAGCAGCAAGGCGCGGTCGAGCGGCTTGATGAAGCGCATGTTGACCACGGTCAGGCCCAGCTCGTCGCCCACCGCCTCGGCGGCCGGCACGGTCGCGCCGAATGCGAGCAGGGCCACGCGCGAACCGCTGCGGCGCAGCTGCGCCTTGCCGATCGGCAGGGTGTCCAGGGTCGGCTGCACGGCCACGCCGGGGCCGGTGCCGCGCGGATAGCGCACCGCCGCCGGGCCTTCGTGGGCCAGGCCGGTGCTGAGCATCTGCCGGCACTCGTTCTCGTCGGCCGGGGCCATCACCACCATGCCCGGCACGCAGCGCAGGAAGCTCAGGTCGAGGTTGCCGGCGTGGGTGGCGCCGTCCGGGCCGACCACGCCGCCGCGGTCGATCGCGAACAGCACGTCCAGATGCTGGGTGGCCACGTCGTGGACCAGCTGGTCGTAGCCGCGCTGCAGGAAGGTCGAGTAGATCGCCACGACCGGCTTGGCGCCCTGGGTGGCCATGCCTGCGGCCAGCGTCACCGCGTGCTGCTCGGCGATGGCCACGTCGAAGTAGCGCTGCGGGTATTCCTTGCTGAAGCGCACCAGGCCCGAGCCTTCGCGCATCGCCGGGGTGATCGCCAGCAGCTTCGGCTCGGCCGCGGCGGCGTCGCACAGCCAGTCGCTGAAGACGTCGGTGTAGGTCGGCTTCTTCGCGCCGGGCTTGGCGACCAGGCCCTTGGCCGGGTCGAACGGGCCCACCGCGTGGTAGCCGATCTGGTCGCCTTCGGCCAGCTCGTAGCCCTTGCCCTTGGTGGTGATCACGTGCAGCAGCTGCGGCCCCTTGAGGGTCTTGAGCGTGCGCAGCGCGCCGACCAGCGCGGGCAGGTCGTGGCCGTCGATCGGGCCGGTGTAGTGGAAGCCCATTTCCTCGAACAGCGTGGACGGCACGAACATGCCCTTCCAGTGTTCTTCCCAGCGGCGCACGAAACGCGCTGGCGGCTTGTTCTTGTCGCCCAGCAGCTTCTTGCCGCCCTCGCGCAGCTTGTTGAGCGTCGCGCTGCCGGACATGCGCCCGAGCATCTTGGTCAGCCCGCCGACCGCCTCGGAGATCGACATGCGGTTGTCGTTGAGAATGACCAGCAGGTTCGGCTCCTCGTCCATGCCGCCTGCATGGTTGAGCGCCTCGTAGGCCATGCCGGCCGTCATCGCGCCGTCGCCGATCACCGCGACCACCTTGCGGTCGTCGCCGGCCTGCTGCAGGGCGATGGCCATGCCCAGCGCGGCGGAGATCGAGGTCGAGGAATGGCCGACGCCGAAGGTGTCGTACTCGCTTTCCTCGCGCTTCGGGAACGGCGCCACGCCGTCCTTCTGCTTGACCGTGTGGATGCGGTCGCGGCGGCCGGTGAGGATCTTGTGCGGGTAGGTCTGGTGGCCCACGTCCCACACCAGCTGGTCGACCGGGGTCTCGTAGAGCCAGTGCAGGGCGACGGTCAGTTCGACCACGCCCAGGCCGGCGCCGAAGTGGCCGCCGCTGCGGCCGACCGATTCGATCAGGTAGGCGCGCAGCTCCGCGGCGATCGCCGGCAGCTCGGCCTCGTCGAACCGGCGCAGGTCGGCGGGCGAATCGATGCGCGACAGGCGCGGGTAACGGGAGGCGTCGATACTCATCGGGCAGGCACCATACGGGTGCCCATTTTCCTCCCCGCGGGCGTGACGGGGCAAGCAAGGCCGTTCAGCGGCCGGGGAGGGGTCAGGCGGCGAGCTTGGAGCGCCTGGGCAGCTGGGCCCGCAGGAAGGCCATCTGGTCGGCCAGGATGTTGCGGTTGGACAGGATCAGATGCTCGATCCAGCTGGGCCGGTAGGGCACGGCCAGCAGCGGCATGTGCGCCTGCTGCGGGGTGCGGTTGCCCTTGCGCGAGTTGCAGTGGAAGCAGGCGGTGACCACGTTCTCCCAGGCGTCGCGGCCGCCCTTGGACAGGGGCACGACGTGGTCGCGGGTCAGGTGCGGGCGCGGGAACTGCTGGCCGCAGTACAGGCACAGGTGCGAGTCGCGGGCGAACAGCGCGGTGTTGGTGAGGCTCGGGGTCGGGTCCAGGGCGCGCGCATGGGCCTGGCCGCGGGTGGCGATGATCGGGTGCAGCTCGATGATGCTGCGCGCGCCGGTCAGCCGGCACACGCCGCCGCGGATGCGCAGGCAGGGATCGCCAAGTGTCCAGGCGACGGCATCGCGTGCATAGAGGCAGGTGGCGTCCTGCCATCCGATCCAGTCCATGGCGCGGCCATGGGCGTCCAGCGACAGTACCCTCACCGCCGGGGCATGCTCCCGCGGGGGAGGGGCGGCAACCGGAGCCGGGGCCCCGGTGCAGACCAGACCTGCTTGCGCTGTGTCCGTCTCCATCGGGGACACAGCTTAT
Organism: Pseudoxanthomonas sp. J35; assembly: GCF_000513995.1. Taxonomy (GTDB): domain Bacteria; phylum Pseudomonadota; class Gammaproteobacteria; order Xanthomonadales; family Xanthomonadaceae; genus Pseudoxanthomonas. The sequence goes on along the minus strand of NZ_AZVB01000001.1, from coordinate 125,696 downwards.
ACCCGAATGGCGCGGACTTGGGTAGGCGGCTGCCCGGTCAGCGCAGCACGCCGTCCAGGCCAGGAGCGGGATTGAGCGCGCTGCGGCCGTCGACCTCGAACTCGCGCGGCTTGCTCGCCTCGTCCGGCGTGGCGCTGACCTTGCCTTCCAGCCGGTACGACAGCGAGCGGCGCGTGGCCAGGGCGTCGGCCACCGCGATCTTCGCCATTGCCGACGGCTTCAGCGTCACCTGGACCACGTCGGCGGAGGTCGGGCCGATCGACATCGCCGGCGTGGCATGCACGGTGCCGGCGGCGTGTTCGTCCACGCTCAGTTCCAGGCGCACGCTGTCGAAGCGCATGGAGATGCTGCTGTAGTTGTGCAGGCGCAGGTCGACCCGCCAGTCGCCGTTGGCCTGCACGGTCAGCTGCTGGATCGCCGCCGCCGGCGGCGAGACGCGACGGACGTTGCCCCCGCACGAGGCGAGGACCAGCAGGGCGCAGAGGGCCACGAACAGCTTGAGGGTCGACTTCATGCCGGCTCCGGAATCACAGGTCGGGCGATGTTAGCCGGCGCGGGGCATTCAGCGCAGCGGGGCGGCCACCACCAGCGGCGCCAGGTCGTAACCCATGGCCCTGGCCCGGGCCTGCAGGCGGGCGAACAGGGCCGCGTCCATCGCCGGTTCGCGCGCGAGGATCCACAGGTATTCGCGGTCCGGGTCGCCGACCATCGCCCACCGGTAGTCAGGATCCAGCTCGATCACCCAGTAGTCCGCCCAGGTCCATGGCAGCCACGACATCCACGCCGGGGCGAAGCGCACCTGCAGCCGCCCGGGGTGGCCGGGCACGGTGCGGGCGGTGCCGTGGACCTGGAGCTGCTCGCCATCGGCCGTGCGGCAGGCGTTGCGCACCTCGATGCGGCCGTCGGCGCGCAGGGCGTAGCTGGTGGTGATGTCGGCGGCGCACTTGCGCTGGAACGAGACCGGCAGGTGGGCGATCTCGTACCAGTGCCCGGCGTAGCGGGTCAGGTCCATCTCCGGCACGGACACCACCGGTTCGGCGGCCCGGGCCGTGAGCGCGAAGGGCGCGGCCAGCGCGGCGGCGCAGGCCAGGAGCAGCGTGGTCGGGGCGCGCATGGAGCCTCCACGGATCGACCGGGCGATCCTAGCATCGGCCGCCAGGATGGCCGCCAGGATGGCCGCCGGGAGGCCGGACGGGTTGCCGCTACCGCGCCCCGCTGCTCATGCGCGCCAGTAGAGGTGCCGGGGTGCCTGGCCGCGCTCGCACAGTTCCACCCGCGCCGGCGCGCCGAAGCGCAGGGCATTGGCCTCGGCCAGCAGTCCTGCCATCGCCAGGGCCTGGCCGAGCTGGGGGTACCACGCCAGTGGCCTGCCGCCGTCCAGCAGCGTGCAGCCGCGGAGGTCCCTGCGTACGACGAGCTGTCGCTGGTCCATGTCGGTTCCCCGGCTTGCCGGCGCGCGGTGGCATGCCGGACCGGCCTAGTCTTGAACGCGCCGCGCCGCTGCTGGAATCAGGCTTCCATGGAAGCTGCTGTAGGAAAGCTCCGAATCCGTCCCGCCACGCCGCGGACGAAGCCGTTCCCCGCGCCTTGCGGCGCGTGGCTGGCGATCTTCGTCATCAGGCGAAGGAACGGGCACGGGTGGACCGTGCCCGTTCCTTCGGCGGCGCTCAGTTGGACGGCGGTTCCTCGGCCGGCGGCGCCTCGGAGCGCGCTTCGGCCTCGGCCTGCCGCATCTCCTCGCGGGTATCCCTGACGGCCTGGGTGTCAATCGGCCGGATCTGGGTGATCCGGCACGGGATGCGCCCGGGCGCGGTCAGCCCTGCGCCATGCGGGGTCACCGTATCGAAGCGGGCGGTGACCGTGCTGGCGAAGTGCGACAGCGAGATCGCGGAGGCGAACGGCAGGTCCTGGCAGGTGGTCACGTCCAGGAGGTACGCCTGGTTCGGCCGGGGCCAGACCAGCAGCGCCGAATTGCCCAGGGGAGTCCACCCGGTAAGCCGGCCGAACAGGCGGAAGTTGCGCACCGGTTCGCCGGCATGTGCCTCGTAGAACGCCAGCCGTTCCGCATCCGTGGCCCGCGGCGTGCTCCTGCATCCCGCCAGGCCCGCGACCACGGCAATCGACAGCACCATCAGCGTCAGGATCCTCTTCATGGTTTCCTCCCTGCGGTGGGTTCCCCGTCGGGGATGATGCGCCCGGCCGTGGGGGATGCCAATAGAAGGTGCGTGGAAGCGGATCGGGGTGACCGATGCACGACACGCTTGTCGTTCGCTTTTCGCCCCGGTATGATTCCGCACCTCGCCGCGGTCATGCCGCGCATGGCCGGGTAGCTCAGTTGGTAGAGCAGGGGATTGAAAATCCCCGTGTCGGGGGTTCGATTCCCTCCCCGGCCACCATTTACAACAGGTGGTAGCGAGAAAAGGCGCCGATGGCGCCTTTCTTTCTGCCTGTCCGTTGCCGCTCCGTCGCGGGAGGCGGGCGATGGCGCGGCGATGCCGCGCCGCGCGCGATCACTCTTCCGGCGGCACGTAGCCGGCCGGCTTCTCCGCGCCGCCGCCGAACAGGAACTTCTCCATTTCCGCCTGCAGGAAGGCGCGGTGCTGCGGGTCGCGCGGCGACAGCCGGTTCTCGTTGATCAGCATGGTCTGGTGCGCCAGCCACCTGGCCCATGCGGCCTTGCCGATGCTGTCGTGGATGCGCCGGCCCAGCTCGCCGGGCCAGGGCGCGAAGTCCAGGCCTTCGGTCTCGCGTTGTTCGTACTGGCAGAAGACGGTGCGGGTCATGGCGGTTTCCGTGGTCAGAGGCTGTCGAGCAGGCGGCGGATCGGCGCGGGCAGGCCCAGCGAGGCCAGGTCGGTGCGCGATACCCAGCGCTGGTCGCCATTGTCGCCCACGCCGGGTCGCGGCGTGGCGCGGCGCAGGCGGCGGGGCTGCAGGTGCAGGCGGTAGTGGCTGAAGGTGTGGACGATCAGCGGCAGGTCGTCGGCGGCGTCGTAGTCGCCTTCGATCTGGCGTTCGAACCACGCGCGCAGCTCGGTTTCGGTGTCGGCCTGCGGCAGGGTCCACAGCGAGGCCCAGATGCCGGTTGGCGGACGACGCTGCAGGAGCAGTTCGCCGCGCGCGTTCTCCAGCAGCAGTGCCACTGCCTCGCGCTCGGGCAGGGCCTTGCCGGGGCGCGGCGTCGGCAGCGCTTCGACCAGGCCTTCGCGCAGCGCGGTGCAGCCGGAAGACACCGGGCATTCGCCACAGGCCGGGCGCGCGCGCCGGCACAGCGTGGCGCCGAAATCCATCTGCGCCTGGGTGTAGTCGGCGAGCCGCCCTTCGGGAACGGTGGCGACGTGCGCTTCGGCCAGCGCCCACAGCTGCTTCTCCACCGCCGGCGTGCCCGGCCAGCCGTGCACGCCATGCCAGCGGGCGAGTACGCGCTTGACGTTGCCGTCGAGGATGGCGAAACGGTCGCCCCACGCCTGCGAGAGGATCGCCGCGGCGGTGCTGCGGCCGATGCCGGGCAGCGCCCGCAGGGCGTCGAAATCGCGTGGCAGGTCGCCAGCGTGCAGCTCGACGCAGCGGCGCGCGGCCGCGTGCAGGTTGCGGGCGCGGGCGTAGTAGCCGAGGCCAGCCCAGTGCGCCATCACCTCGTCGGTGGAAGCGGCGGCCAGGTCGGGCAGGGTGGGGAAGCGCCCGACGAAGCGCAGGAAATAGGGAATAACCGTGGCGACCTGGGTCTGCTGCAGCATGATCTCCGACAGCCATACCCGGTACGGCGTCCGCGGATGCTGCCAGGGCAGGTCGTGGCGGCCGTGCCGGTCGAACCAGGCCAGCAGCGGGCGCGCGAAGCGGTCGCCGTCGATCCACGGCGGAGGATCGGTTGCCACTGCCTGCGCCGCGCCGCGCGCGCGGCGCGCGCCACGCCGGGTCGCGTCCATCCTCAGTTGCCGCCCAGCGCTTCCGGCAGCAGCGCGTCGACGAAGGCTTCGGCGTCGAACACGCGCAGGTCCTCCGGCCGCTCGCCGATGCCGGCGAAGCGGATCGGGATGCCGAACTCGCGGGCCAGGGCGAAGACCACGCCGCCCTTGGCGGTGCCGTCGAGCTTGGTCACCACCAGGCCGGTGACGCCGACGGCGGCGTTGAACTGGCGCAGCTGGTTGAGCGCGTTCTGGCCGGTGGTGCCGTCGATCACCATCAGCACCTCGTGCGGCGCGGCCGGGTCCAGCTTCTGCAGTACGCGCTTGATCTTGCCCAGCTCGTTCATCAGGCCGACCTGGGTGTGCAGGCGGCCGGCGGTGTCGGCGATCAGTACTTCGGTGCCGCGCGCCTTCGCCGCCTGCAGGGCGTCGTAGGCGACCGAGGCGGCGTCGGCGTTCTGGCCCTGCGCGATCACGCTGACGCCGTTGCGTTCGCCCCACGCCTGCAGCTGGGCCACGGCGGCGGCGCGGAAGGTGTCGCCGGCGGCCAGCATCAGGCCGCGGCCCTCGTCCTTGAAGCGGCGCGCCAGCTTGCCGATGGTCGTGGTCTTGCCGACGCCGTTGACGCCCACGGTCAGCAGCACGAAGGGCCTGGCGCCGCGGTCGATGGCCAGCGGCACCGCCACCGACTTGAGCATCGCCACCAGCTCGGCGCGCAGCGCGGCCAGCAGCGCGTTGGCGTCGGCGAACTCGCGCGCCTTCATCCGCTTGCGCAGGCTTTCGACCAGCGCGGTGGTGGCGGTGACGCCGACGTCGGCGGTTAGCAGGGCGGTCTCGATCTCGTCCAGCAGGTCGTCGTCGAGCTTCGGGTTGCGCGAGAACAGGCCGCCGAAGCTGCGCGCGAACACGCTGTTGCGCAGGCGCTCGCGCCAGCCGGGTTTGCCGGCGGGGGCGGGCGGCGCGATCGCGGCTTCCGCGTCGGCGATGTTGCCGGCCTCCGTTTCGACCACCACGGTCGCGGTTTCCTCCACCGGGGCCTGCTCGACCACCACCGGCTCGACGGCGGTCGCGCCCGCGGCCGGCTCCACCGGCGCGGCGGCGGACTCTTCGGGTGCGGACGGGACGGCGGGAGCGGAGGGCGCCTGCGGGAATGCCGCGGCCAGCTCCTCGGCCGTGAACCGGTTGCCCTGGGTGCTGGACGGGGTGTCCTGCGGCTTCTTGCGGCGGAAGAAACTGACCATTGCCTGCGGATGTCGGAGAATGCGCGTCATGCTAGCACCGCGCCCCGCATTCCCCCGATGAACAGGTTGCCTCCGCGCCGTCCCGCGCAACGCCCGGCCGCGCCCGCGCGCGGCGCCGGCAGCGTGCGCATCGTCGGCGGCCGCTGGCGCGGGACCCGGCTGCCGGTGCCGGACATCGACGGCCTGCGCCCGACCTCCGACCGGGTCCGCGAGACCCTGTTCAACTGGCTGCAGGCGGTGACCCCGGGCGCGGCGGTGCTGGACCTGTTCGCCGGCAGCGGCGCACTGGGCCTGGAGGCGGTATCGCGCGGCGCGGCCAGCGCGGTGCTGGTCGAGCGCGACCCGGCGCAGGCCGAGGGGCTGCGCGCGATCGTCCGCAAGCTGGACGCCGCGGCGAAGGTGCAGGTCGTACAGGACGATGCGTTGCGCTGGCTGGCGCAAGCCGGCCCGCAGCCGCGCTTCGACCTGGCCTTCGTCGATCCGCCGTTCGCCGGCAACCTGTGGGAGCCGGCGCTGGTGGCGCTGCTGCCGCGTATCGCGCCCGGCGGCTGGCTCTACGTCGAATCGCCGGCGGCGCAGGCGCCGTCGCTGCCGCCGGGCTGGACGCTGCACCGCGAGCTGCGCACCGCGCAGGCACGCGCGGCGCTCTACCGCGGCCCGGCGGAGGCCGCGGAGGGCGATACACCCTCGCCTGAAGGCGCTGATACACTTGCCGGTGCCAATCCGGCGACCTGAAAGACCCGAACCGTGGCCCATCGCCGCATCGCCGTATATCCCGGCACCTTCGACCCGATCACCAACGGCCACATCGACCTGGTCGCGCGCGCCGCCCCGCTGTTCGAGAAGGTGATCGTCGGCGTGGCCGCCAGCCAGGCCAAGGGCCCGACCCTGCCGCTGGACCTGCGCGTGGGCCTGGCCCGCACCGCGCTGTCGGCGCACGACAACGTCGAGGTGCGCGGCTTCGATTCGCTGCTGGCCCACTTCGTCCGCGACGTCGGTGCCGGCGTGCTGCTGCGCGGCCTGCGCGCGGTGTCGGACTTCGAATACGAGTTCCAGATGGCGAGCATGAACCGCCACCTGATCCCGGAGGTGGAGACGCTGTTCCTCACCCCGGCCGAGCAGTACAGCTTCATTTCCTCTTCGCTGGTGCGCGAGATCGCGCGCCTGGGGGGCGACGTGTCCGGCTTCGTGACCCCGGAGGTGGCTTCGGCCCTGCGGGATGCCAGGCGCGGCGGTGCGTGACCGACGGCGGCACGGGCAACAAACGAGTAACTTCACATTAGCAACGACGGGAGGTTCCTGATGAACAAGACGACGCGCGCGCTTCTGCTCGCAAGCCTGCTGGTTTCGCCGCTGGCGCTGACTGCCTGCAAGAAGGAGGCGCCGGTGTCCAACGAGGCCGCGGAGGCCAAGGTGCTGGCCGCGCCCGCCAAGGACGACGACGCCGGCTGGAAGGCGTACCTGCCGGCCGTGGTGCAGGAAAACATGGGCAACATCACCACCAACCCGTTCCTGTACTACCTGCCGCCGGAATCCGATCCGGAGTTCGAGGCCAAGTACGAGCGCCAGGTGGAAGCGGCCAAGACCGCGATGGCCCGCGGCGTGCAGAAGGGCAACCTGCTGGCCTTCGGTTCGCCGGCCTCGGCGAAGATGGCCGACCTGATCGAGATCGCGTTCAAGGACGTGCCGCCGGACACCATGAAGGGCGTGCGCATCCTGTTCATCGGCGACGCGGCCGACAATCCGCGCGTGCAGGTCGCCCTGCAGCCGACCGGTGCCGACTACGTCTTCGTCGAAGCCAAGTAAGCGCCCCCGCGCCCGGCCGTCAGCGGCCGGGCGCATGCGGGGCCGGGTTCCCGCGCAGGCGCGCGTCCGTCGCGCAGCGCGTACGCACCCCGGTGCGCCGGGCCCCGTGAAAGCATGTCCCTGAAGATCAACGAACTCTGCGTCAACTGCGACGTCTGCGAGCCGGCCTGCCCCAACCAGGCCATCTCGATGGGCGAGACGATCTACGTGATCGATCCGGCCCGCTGCACCGAATGCGTCGGCCATTTCGACGAGCCGCAGTGCGTGGTGGTCTGCCCGGTCGAATGCATCGACCCGGATCCCGAACGTCCCGAGAGCCACGAGGCGCTGCTGGCCAAGCTGCGCCGGCTCCAGGAAGAACATCCCGAGCTCTACCTCCCGGAGGCACGATGACCCGTCCGCTGCCGCGCCTGCTGCTGGCGCTGTTCCTGCTGCTGCCCGGCCTGGCCCTGCCGGCCCTCGCCGCCGACACCGGCCGCGTCCCCGAAGCGCTCGCCGCGGCCGCGAGGGCGCCCGGCCAGGCCGCCATCGCCAGCGCCCACCACCTGGCCACCGATGCCGGCTTCGAGGTGCTGGAGCGCGGCGGCAACGCCTTCGACGCCGCGGTCGCGGTCTCGGCGGCGCTGTCGGTGGTGGAGCCGATCAGCTCGGGCCTGGGCGGCGGCGGCTTCTTCCTGCTGCACCAGGCCGACAGCGGCCGCGACGTGTTCATCGACGCGCGCGAGGCCGCGCCGGCCGCCGCCACCACCGAGCGCTACCGCACCGCCGACGGCAAGCTGGATTCCTCGCTGGCCGAGGACGGCCCCTGGGCCGCGGCCATCCCCGGCCTGCCGGCCGCGCTGGTCCACGTCGCGGAGAAGTACGGCCGCCTGCCGCTGTCCGAAAGCCTGGCCCCGGCGATCCGCCTGGCCCGCGACGGCTTCCCGGTCTACCGCCGGCTCGAGCGCGGTTACGCCGCGCGCCGCGAGGTGATGGAGCGCTTCCCCGGCACCCGCGCCGTGTTCCTGATCGACGGGCAGCCGCCGAAGGTCGGCCAGGTGCTAAAGCAGCCGGACCTGGCGCGCACCCTGGAACTGCTGGCGAAGAACGGCTTCGACGGTTTCTATCGCGGCCCGGTGGCGAAGAAGCTGGTCGCCGGCGTGCGCGCCGAGGGCGGCCAGTGGACCGCCGAGGAGCTGGCCGCCTACCGGGTCAAGGAGCGCGAACCCCTGCGTTTCGGCTACCGCGGCTGGGAGGTGGTGACCGCGCCGCCGCCGTCTTCCGGCGGCGTGGCGCTGGCGCAGATGCTGCAGATCCTGGCCGGCTGGGACCTGGCGAAGCTGGACCCGGCGCAGCGCGTCCACCTGACCGTGGAATCGATGCGCCGCGCCTTCCGCGACCGCACCTTCTACCTGGGCGATCCGGACTTCGTCGACGTGCCGGTCGACGTGCTGACCAACCCGTACTACGCCGCCGGCCTGCGCGCCACGATCAATCCGGAGAAGGCCACGCCGAGCGATTCGTTCTCCGGCCTGCCGACCCCGCTGGAGGACGAGGAGACCACCCACTTCTCGATCGTCGACGCCGACGGCAACCGCGCCGCGGTCACCCAGACGGTGAACCTGCTGTTCGGCTCGGGCCTGGTGCCGCCGGGCACCGGCGTGCTGCTCAACAACGAGATGGACGACTTCGCCCTGGTCCCGGGCCAGCCCAACGCCTTCGGCGTGATGGGCTACGAGGCCAACGCGCCGCAGCCGGGCAAGCGGCCGCTGAGCTCGATGACCCCGACCTTCATGGTCTCGCCGGAGAAGATCGCGGTGATCGGCACGCCGGGCGGCACCCGCATCATCACCATGGTCCTGCTCGGCGCGCTGGGCGTGGCCGATGGCCTGGGCGCGCAGGAGGTGGCCGCGCTGCCGCGCTACCACCACCAGTGGTGGCCCGACCTGATCGACGCCGAAAGCGGCGCCTTCGACGCCGCCACGGCGGCGAAGCTGCGGGCGATGGGCCACACGGTGAAGCTGCCCGAGGACACCGTCAGCGGCCGCGCCTCCAGCCACGTCTGGGGCAACATGCAGACCGTGGTCTGGGACCGGGTGGACAACCGGCTCGAAGGCGGCACCGATCCGCGCAACGACGTCGGCAGCGCCCGCGTCGGCGCGGAGCGCGAAACCGCCGCGGCCAGGCCCTGAGGGACGCGGCCGGATTCCGGATTCTTAACCGGCCGGCCGCTAGCATTCGCCCCATGAAACTCTGGTCCATCCGCGGCAACACGCAGAAGCTCGACGGCGGCTCCATGTTCGGCAACGCGCCGAAGGCGATGTGGGAAAAGTGGGCGCCGCCGGACGAGCACAACCGCATCGACCTTGCCTGCCGCGCGCTGCTGGCCAGCCCGCTCAACGGCAGGACCGTGCTGTTCGAGACCGGCATCGGCGCGTTCTTCGAGCCGAAGCTGCGCGAGCGCTACGGCGTGCAGGAGGACCGGCACGTGCTGGTCGACTCGCTGCGCGCGGCCGGCTTCGAGCACGAGGACATCGACGTGGTGGTGCTCAGCCACCTGCACTTCGACCACGCCGGCGGCCTGCTGGCACCCTGGGCCGAAGGACGCGCGCCGGAACTGCTGTTCCCCAACGCGACCTACCTGGTCGGCGCCGCGCACTGGGAACGCGCGCGGCATCCGCATCCGCGCGACCGCGCCAGCTTCATTCCGGAGCTGCCGGGCCTGCTCGAGGCCAGCGGCCGCCTGGAGATCGTCGACGGGCCGTATTCGCGCAGCCTCGGCCAGGCGGTGCGCTTCAGCTTCAGCGACGGCCATACCCCGGGGCTGATGCTGGCCGAGATCGTCGGCCCGGCCGGCGTCGACGGGCAGCCGCACGGCGGCGTGGTGTTCTGCGCCGACCTGATTCCCGGCCGTTCCTGGGTGCACCTGCCGATCACCATGGGCTACGACCGCAATGCCGAGCTGCTGATCGACGAGAAGCGCAGCTTCCTCGAGGACAAGCTGGCCCGCGACGTGCGCCTGTTCTTCACCCACGACCCGCAATGCGCCCTGGCGCGGGTCGTCCGCGACGAAAAGGGCCGCTTCGGCACCACCCAGGAGCTGGCCGAACTGCAGGCCCGCCCGCTGGCGGCCTGAGGCTGGCACAATCCCCCCCCCGGGCACGTCCTGGGGATAAGTCGCATGGCCGCAACGCCGCGCATCAGCCTGCTGGTCGCATCGCTCCACCTGCTTCTCTTCCTGTACCTGTCGCTGCGCGTGATGCTGCAGCGCCGGGCGCAGCGCATCGGCATCGGTGCCGGTGGCGATCCCGAGCTGCAACGCCGGATCCGCGTCCACGCCAATTTCGCCGAGTACGTGCCGCTGGGCCTGCTGGTGCTGGCCCTGCTCGAGCTGGCCGGCACCCGCGCCGAAGTCCTGTGGACCTTCGGCCTCGCCCTGCTGGGCGCGCGGCTGATGCACGCGGCCGGGCTGGGCGGTTCGTCCGGCTATTCCGCCGGCCGCGCCGGTGGCGCGGCTCTGACCCTGCTGGTGCTCGCGGGCATGGCCCTGCTGGGGCTGTGGCGCTTCGTCGCGCAGGCCAGCCTGTGAGCGCGCGCGACCGCATCCTGCCGGTGCTGCCGCTGGCGCTGGCCTGCCTCGGCATCGCCTGCGGCCTGCCGGAGTCGCCGGCGGCGGACGGCGGGCAGGTGCGGCTGAACCAGATTGGCTTCCTGCCCGGCGCGCAGAAGCTCGCCGTGCTGGAGAGCGGGCGGCCGCGCAGTTTCGAGGTCGTCCGCGAGGCCGACGGCGAGGTGGTGCTGCGCGGCGAAACCGGCGACCCCGGCGTGTGGGTACCGGCCGGGCGCCACGCGGCGATCGCCGACTTCAGCGCGCTGGCCGTGCCCGGCCGCTACCGCATCCGCGCGCAGGGGCTGCCGCCCTCCGATCCGTTCCCGGTCGATGCGCAGGCCTACTCGGCGCTGGCCGACGCCTCGCTCAAGGCGTTCTACCTGATGCGCTCCGGCACCGCGCTCGATGCCGCGCATGCCGGAGCCTACGCGCGCGCGGCCGGCCATCCGGACACCGAGGTGGAGATCCATCCCTCCGCCGCCACGGCGGCGCGCCCGGCCGGCACCGTCGTCTCCGCGCCGGGCGGCTGGTACGACGCCGGCGACTACAACAAGTACGTGGTCAACTCCGGCATCACCACCTGGACCCTGCTGGCCGCCTACGAGCATTTCCCGGAGTTCTTCGGCGGGCGCGAACTGGGCATCCCGGAAAGCGGCAACGGCGTGCCCGACATCCTCGACGAAGCGTGGTGGAACCTGCGCTGGATGCTGGCGATGCAGGACCCGGCCGACGGCGGCGTCTACCACAAGCTCACCAACCTCGCGTTCGATCCGGTGGTGATGCCCGACCAGGCGCGCGAACGCCGCTACATGGTCGGCCGCTCCACCGCCGCGGCGCTGGATTTCGCCGCGGTGATGGCCACCGCCAGCCGCATCTACGCGCCGTACGAGGCGCAGTTCCCGGGCCTGCCGGGGCGTATGCGCGAGGCGGCCGAAGCGGCGTGGCGTTGGGCACAGGCCAATCCGGATGTGGTCTACCGGCAGCCGGATGATGTCAGCACCGGCGCCTATGGCGACGGCAAGCTCGACGACGAATTCGCCTGGGCGGCGGCCGAGCTCTACGTCACCACTGGCGAGGCCTCGTACCTCGACGCGTTCCGCAAGCATGCCGGCGACCTGGCCATCCCGGACTGGAACGACGTCGGCAGCCTGGGCTGGATCTCGCTGGCTCAGCACCGCGCGCGCCTGCCGGAAGCCGAACGCAGGAAGGTCGTGCGGAAGGTGCAGGAGGCGGCCGACCGCCTGGTCGCGCGTTCGCAGCAGTCGCCCTGGCGGGTCTCGATGGAAGCCTGGGATTTCGTCTGGGGCAGCAGCGCGGTGGCGCTGAACCAGGCGCTGGTGATGCTGCAGGGATACCGCATCGACGGCCGGCGCGAATACCTGGATGCGGCGCAGTCGCAGCTGGATTACGTGCTCGGCCGCAATCCGCTGGGCATCTCCTTCGTCACCGGGCACGGGTTGCGCACGCCGATGCACATCCACCATCGCCCGTCGCAGGCCGACGGCGTCGAGGCGCCCGTGCCGGGCCTGCTGTCGGGCGGACCGAATCCGCGCCAGCAGGACCTGGTCGACTGCAAGGGCGTGCCTTATCCCTCGTCGCTGCCGGCGCTGTCGTGGATCGACCACGACTGCAGCTACGCCAGCAACGAGATCGCGATCAACTGGAACGCGCCGCTGGTCTACGTGAGCGCGGCGATCCAGGCGCTGGCGCCGCCGGTGCAGGACGCCGGAAGGAAATGAGCAAGCCGTCCACGCCGCCGCTGCGCGGCGGGGCAGGGGCCGTGCGTCAGTCGACCCGCGTGCCGAAAATGCGGTCGCCGGCGTCGCCCAGGCCGGGCAGGATGTAGCCCTTGTCGTTGAGGCGCTCGTCGATCGCGGCGGTGTAGATCTGCACGTCCGGATGCGCGGCCTCGACCGTGGCCAGGCCTTCCGGCGCGGCGACCAGGAAGATGCCCTTGATCCGGCGCGCACCGGCGCGCTTGAGCATGGCGATGGTCGCGACCAGCGAGCCGCCGGTGGCCAGCATCGGGTCCAGGATCAGCGCATCGCGCTCGTCCAGGCGGCCGGTCAGGCGTTCGAAGTAGGGCACCGGCTGCAAGGTGGTCTCGTCGCGCTGCAGGCCGACCACGCTCACCTTCGCCGCCGGGATCAGCGCCAGCACGCCGGGCAGCATGCCCAGGCCGGCGCGCAGGATCGGCACCAGGGTGATCTTGGCGCCGGCGATGCGCTTGACCTGCACCGGTCCGGCCCAGCCCTGCACCGTGGTTTCCTCGGTGGCCAGGTCCGCGGTGGCCTCGTAGGCGAGCAGGGTGCCCAGCTCGGTCACCAGCTCGCGGAAACCCTTGGTGCTCAGGTCCGCCGAGCGCAGCAGGCCGATCTTGTGCTGGACGAGCGGGTGGCGGACTTCGACGGCGGGCATGGCGGGCCTGTGGTTTTCCGGGGCGGAGTGGAAAGTCTGCAGCAATCAGGCCGCCGCGGAAAGAAAGAAGCCGGCTTGCGCCGGCTTCCTTCGTGGCACTGCGGGCGGGATCAGGCCACCGAGGCCTGCTCGCGGCGCGGGCCTTCGCGCAGGGCGCGCGCGACCATCGTGACCAGCAGGTCGAGCTCTTCCTCGTCCATGGCGAAGTGCGGGGTGAAGCGCAGCGAGTTCTCGCCGCCATGGATCACGTTGACGCCGTGCATGCGCAGCCATTCCTCGGTGGAGCCGGCGCCGTAGCACTTGAACTGCGGGGCCAGTTCGCAGGAGAACAGCAGGCCGGTGCCCTGGACCTTGGTGATCATTCCGCCCAGTTCGCCGCGCAGCTGTTCGAGGCGGGCGATCGCCTGCGCGCCGCGCTCGCGGATGTTGGCGCGGACCTGCGGGGTGAGCTGCTCGAGGGTGGCGCAGGCCACGTCCAGGCCGCGCGGGTTGGCGGTCATGGTGTTGCCGTACACGCCCTTGCGGTACAGGCCGGCGGTGCGCGCGTCCAGCGCCAGTACCGACAGCGGGAACTGCGCGGCGTTGAGCGCCTTGGAATAGGTCTCCATGTCCGGCGGGTCGACGCCTTCGAACCCCGGGTAGTCGACCAGCGACAGCGTGCCATGCACGCGCAGGCCGGCCTGGATCGAGTCGACCAGCAGCAGGCTGCCGTGCTCGCGGGTCAGTTCGCGGGCGGCGTTGTAGAACTCCACCGGCACCGAGCGGCCCGGGTCGCCTTCGCCCATCACCGGCTCGAGGAAGACCGCCTCGATGAACCAGTTGTTGGCCCGGGCGTCGGCGAAGGCGCGACGCAGCGCGGCCACGTCGTACGGCGGGATTGCGATCACCGAGTCCTCGCCGCGGTAGCTGGCCAGGTACTGCTGGTAGGTGCGGCGGGTGGAATCGGAGTACAGCGCCGGGCGGTCGGTACGGCCGTGGAAGCTGCCCTTGACCACCACGCGCTTGATCGCGGCGCCGGCGTGCGGCGCGCCGGGGTCGGTCTGCAGCTTGGCGTTGATGTCGACGATGCGCGCGGCCAGGCCAACGGCTTCGGAGCCGGAGTTGAGGCACATGAAGCGCTCGAACGGGCAGCCGCCGCGGCTGTGGCCGATCTCGCGGCGCAGCGCAGCGGTGAAGCGGCCCTGCGACAGGCTCGGGGTCATGATGTTGGCCATCACCTGCGGACGGGCCAGCGCTTCCAGCACCGCCGGCGGGGTGTGGCCGAAGCCGAGCATGCCGTAGCCGCCGGCGTCGTACAGCACCGCGCCCTTGAGGGTGACCACCCACGGGCCGCGCGCGGCCAGGGCCACGTACGGGTTCACGCTGTCGTCGGCGTAGAAGTTCACGAAGCCGCCCTGCAGCACCCGGATCTGCTCGGCCTCGTCGAGGTCGAGCAGGTCGGCGGCGTCCTCGCGCTGGCGCGCGTACTCGGCGGCGGCGGCCTCGATCGCCGCACCCAGGTCCGGGTGGGTGGCGGCGAGGCGGACGACGGTGGCGTCGTCCAGGCCCTGGGTCAGGCGCTGGCCGGCGTGGGCGCGCAGGGGGGCGAGGGGGGCAAGCACGGACATGGATTCTCCCGGACGTCTGGCACCTCGGTCGGGCGCCGGTTTGTCTATTATGTGGAAGGGATCGTCGTTTGGCAGCTATGATCCGTGCAGGAATCCAATGAATATCGTCGATTCGACGAAAAAACCGGCAGGCGCATGAAGATCACCGACGCGGACGAACAGCTGCTGTCCCTGCTGCGCGAGGATGCGCGCGCTTCCACCGCGCAGATCGCGCGCCGGCTGGGGCTGTCGCGGACCACGGTGCAGAGCCGGATCGACCGCCTCGAACAGGCCGGGGTGATCCGCGGCTACACGGTGCGCATCGACGACGCGGTGGAGCAGGCGCGGATCCGCGCCCACATCATGATCACCGTCTCGCCGAAGAAGATGGCCGCGGTGGTGAAGGAGCTGCACGCGATCCCCGAGGTGCGCTCGCTGCACTCGGTCAGCGGCAGCCACGACCTGGTCGCGCTGGGCGTGGTCGGCGACGTGAACCAGATGGACGTGCTCACCGACCGCATCGGCGCCCTCGACGGCGTGGAGCGCACCTCCACCGCGATCGTGCTGTCGACCAAGTTCGAGCGCTGAACGGCCGCGCCCGGCCGCGACGCCGGGCCCGGTACAATGGCCGGCTCCGCATCCCGCGCGCGCCGCCTTGAAGAAGTCCGATTTCCACTACGAACTGCCGGCCGAGCTGATTGCCCAGGCGCCCCTGCCCGAGCGTTCGGCCAGCCGCATGCTGCTGGTGCCGCCGGGCGACGGCGCGTTCTCGGACCTGCACGTGCGCGACCTGCCGGACCTGCTGCAGCCGGGCGATCTGCTGGTGTTCAACGACACCCGGGTGATCCCGGCGCGGCTGTTCGGGCAGAAGGAAAGCGGCGGGCGGGTCGAGATCCTCATCGAACGCCTGCTGGCGGACGGGCAGGCCCGCGCCCAGGTGCGGGCGAGCAAGTCGCCGAAGGAGGGCAGCCGGATCGTCCTCGACGGCGGCGGCGAGGCCGAGGTGCTGGGCCGCGACGGCGAGTTCTTCCGCCTGCGCTTCGCCGTGCCGGGCGGGCTGGAATCGTGGCTGCTGAAGGTCGGGCGCCTGCCGCTGCCGCCGTACATCCGCCGCGAACCGGGCCAGGACGATGCCGAGCGCTACCAGACCGTGTTCGCGCGCAACGTCGGCGCAGTGGCCGCGCCGACCGCCGGCCTGCACTTCGACGAGCCGCTGCTGGAAAAGCTGCGCGGGCGCGGCGTGCAGTTCGGCCACGTCACCCTGCACGTGGGCGCCGGCACCTTCCAGCCGGTGCGGGTGGAGGACGTGCGCGAGCACACCATGCACAGCGAATGGCTCAACGTCGGCGCCGAGCTGGTCGCGCAGGTGCGGCGCACCCGCGCTGCCGGCGGCCGGGTCATCGCGGTGGGCACCACCGTGGTCCGCGCGCTGGAGAGCGCGATGCGCGACGGCGAACTGCAGCCGTTCTCCGGCGAGACCCGGATCTTCATCTTCCCCGGCTACCGGATCCGCAGCGTCGACGCGCTGCTGACCAATTTCCACCTGCCGGAAAGCACCCTGCTGATGCTGGTCTCGGCCTTCGCCGGCAAGGACCGGATCTTCGCCGCCTACCACCACGCGGTGGAGCAGCGCTACCGCTTCTTCTCCTACGGCGACGCCATGCTGCTGTGGGGCAACCCGGGCTGAGTCCGGTGGAGGCCGGCGCGAGGCGCCGCCGCGCGGTATCGGCGACAATACGCGGCCCTTCGCCCCGTCCAGCTCCATGTCCCGACTGCAGTTCCAGCTGATCACCACCGATGGCGCCGCGCGCCGCGGCCGCCTCTCGTTCCCGCGCGGGACGGTGGAGACACCGGCGTTCATGCCGGTCGGCACCTATGGCTCGGTCAAGGGCGTGCTGCCTGGCCAGGTCCGCGACCTGGGCGCCGAAATCATCCTCGGCAACACCTTCCACCTGTACCTGCGCCCGGGCCTGGAGGTCATCGGCGCACACGGGGGGCTGTACGGCTTCGCCCGCTGGGACGGGCCGATCCTCACCGACTCCGGCGGCTTCCAGGTGTTCTCGCTGGCCCACCGCCGCAAGATCACCGAGCAGGGCGTGACCTTCGCCTCGCCGACCGACGGCGCCCGGGTGTTCCTGGGGCCGGAGGAGAGCATGCAGATCCAGAAGGTGCTCGACTCGGACATCGTCATGATCTTCGACGAGTGCACCCCGTACCCGGCCAGCGAGGACGTGGCCCGGCACTCGATGGAGCTGAGCCTGCGCTGGGCGCGACGCTCGCGCGACGCCCACGACGGGCTGGGCAACGATGCGGCGCTGTTCGGCATCGTCCAGGGCAGCGTCTACCACGACCTGCGCAGCCGCTCGCTGGACGGGCTGCAGGCCATCGGCTTCGACGGCTACGCCATCGGCGGCCTGGCGGTGGGCGAGCCGGAGCACGAGCGCAACGCCATGCTCGAGCACCTGCACCCGCGCCTGCCGGCCGACCGCCCGCGCTACCTGATGGGCGTGGGCCGGCCGGAGGACCTGGTCGAGGGCGTGGCCCGCGGCGTGGACATGTTCGACTGCGTGATGCCCACCCGCAACGCGCGCAACGGCCACTACTTCACCTCCTTCGGCACGGTCCGGATCCGCAACGCGAAGTACGAGAAGGACCTGGACCCGATCGAGCCCGGCTGCGGCTGCGTGGCCTGTGCCGGCGGCTACACCCGCAGCTACCTGCGCCACCTGGACCGCTGCAACGAGATGCTCGGACCGATCCTCGGCACCCTGCACAACCTCTGGTACTACCAGAAGCTGATGGCCGGGATGCGCGAGGCCATCGCCGCCGGCCGCTTCGCCGAGTTCCGCCGCGGGTTCTACGCCGCCCGCGGCGCGCAGCCGCCGGCCGACCCGGGGCAGGCGGCCGGCTGAACCCGGTCGCAGTCCCCGTCCGGGCAGCCGCTCCGGGGGGAACCCGGGGGCGTGGTCAGGGGTCCGAGGTCCTTGGAAAGGGGCGGTCCGCCCCTATGGCATAATCCGCGGCTATTTTCCGCACACTTGGACACAGACCGATGAGCTTCTTCGAATTCCTGATCCCGACCGCCCACGCCCAGGCCGCCGGCGGCCAGCCCCAGGGCGGCGGCCTCGGCATGCTGCTGTTCCCGATCATCCTGATCGCGATCATGTACTTCCTGATGATCCGCCCCCAGATGAAGCGGCAGAAGGAGCACCAGGCCATGCTCGGCAAGCTGTCGCGCGGCGACGAGGTCATCACCACCGGCGGCGTGGCCGGCACGGTCACCGACATCGGCGACAACTTCGTGACCCTCGAGGTGGCCGAGAACGTCCGCATCCGCGTGCAGAAGGCTGCCATCGGCAACGTCCTGCCGAAGGGCACCCTGAAGTCCGCCTGATCCTTCGTCCCACCGCTGAGCGTGGTCCCGGGGCCGGGGCCGCGCGGGGTCCCGCAATGCTCGAATTTCCCCGCTGGAAATACCTCGTCATCCTGGCCGTGCTGGTGTTGAGCACGCTTTATGCGCTGCCCAACGTGTTCCAGAGCGACTACGCCGTGCAGATCACCGGCAACCGCGGCGCCCCGCTGGACGACGCGCTCAAGGCGCGGGTCAGCGGCTACCTGCAGGAAGCCGGCGTGCAGCCGCGCTCGGTGGCGGTGGAGAACGACAGCCTGCTGGTCCGCGTCGCCGACGCCGACGCCCAGACCCTGGCCGCCGACACCCTGCGCGGCCAGCTCGGCGAGAACTACACCGTGGCACTGAACCTGGCCTCCAACGTGCCGGACTGGCTGGAGCGCCTGGGCGCCCGGCCGATGGTGCTGGGACTGGACCTGCAGGGCGGCGTGCACTTCGTGCTGCAGGTCGACCAGAAGGCGGCGCTGGAGAAGCGCATCGACGCCTACGTCGAGGACGTGCGCGTCACCCTGCGCGACAACCGCATCCGCTACACCGCGGTCGACCGCCGCGCCGACCACAGCATCGCCGTGACCCTGGCCTCCGACGCCGACACGGCGCGGGCCCGCGAGCAGCTGGCCAAGGTCATGCCGACCATGGCCATCGAAGGCGATGGCAACCGCCTGGTGGTGCGCATCCCCGAGGCCGAGCTGAACCAGATCGCCGGCTCGGCGATCGAGCAGAACATCGCCACCCTGCGCAACCGCGTCAACGAGCTGGGCGTGGCCGAACCGATCATCCAGCGCCAGGGCAACGACCGCATCGTGGTCCAGCTGCCGGGCGTGCAGGACACCGCGGCGGCCAAGCGCATGATCGGCGCCACCGCCACCCTCGAGTACCGCGCAGTGATCGACGGAAACGCCGCCGACGCGGTGGCCACCGGCCGCGTGCCGCCGGAAGCCAAGGTGTTCTATCGCCGCGACGGCCGCCCCGAGCTGCTGAGCAAGCGCGTCATCGTCACCGGCGACCAGATGGTGGCGGCGCAGTCGACCATCGACCAGAACGGCCAGCCGGCGGTCAGCGTGACCCTGAACAACGTCGGCGGCGACCGCATGTTCGAGTTCACCAGCGCCAACGTCGGCAAGCCGATGGCGGTGGTGTACACCGAGCGCATCCCGCAGGTGACCCTGGTCAACGGCGAGGAAGTGCGCAGCTTCCGGGTGAAGGAGGAGGTCATCTCCGTCGCCAACATCCAGGGCGTGTTCGGCAAGAACTTCCAGACCACCGGCCTGGAGAAGGCCGAGGCCGACGAACTGGCCAAGCTGCTGCGCGCCGGTTCGCTGGCCGCGCCGATGGACTTCGTCGAGGAGCGCATCGTCGGCCCGAGCCTGGGCAAGGAGAACGTGGAGCGCGGCGTCACCGCGGTGCTCTACGCGTTCGTGTTCACCCTGGTGTTCTTCGCGGTGTACTACCGCATGTTCGGCGTGATCACCGGCATCGCGCTGCTGTTCAACCTGCTGATCGTGGTCGCGGTGATGTCGCTGTTCGGCGCGACCATGACCCTGCCGGGCTTCGCCGGCCTGGCGCTGTCGATCGGCCTGTCGGTGGACGCCAACGTGCTGATCAACGAGCGCATCCGCGAGGAACTGCGCGCCGGCGTGCCGCCGAAGGCGGCGATCGTGGCCGGCTACGACAAGGCCGGCGGCACCATCCTCGACGCCAACCTGACCGCGATCATCGCCGGCGTGGCCCTCTACGCCTTCGGCACCGGCCCGCTGAAGGGCTTCGCCGTGACCCTGATGATCGGCATCCTGGCATCCATGTTCACCGCCATCACCGTCTCGCGCGCGATCGTCACCCTGGTGTACGCCCGCCGCAAGAAGCTCAAGTCCCTGGCCATCTGACGGGAGGAATACACGCATGAAGATCTTCCCGTTGACCCTCATCCCCCACGACACCCGCATCGACTTCATGAAGATGCGGTGGGTGGCGCTCATCGCCGCGGCCGTGCTGTTCGTCGCCGCGGTCGGCACCATCGTCACCAAGGGTTTCAACTACGCCCTGGACTTCACCGGCGGCACCGTGGTCGAGGTGCGCTTCGACCGCAGCGTGCCGGTGGACGCGGTGCGCGAACGCCTGGCGGCGGCCGGCTACGAAGGCGCGCAGGTGCAGAGCTTCGGCAGCGGCAGCGACGTGCTGGTCCGCCTGCAGCCCCGCGACGGGCAGACCACCACCGACGCCAACAACCGCACGGCGCAGGAAGTGCTGGAAGCGGTGTCGCTTCCGGACAACAAGGCGCACCTGCTGCGCACCGAGTTCGTCGGCCCGCAGGTCGGCGCCGAGCTGGCCCGCAACGGCGTGTACGCGGCGCTGTTCGTGGTCGTGGGCTTCCTGATCTACATCGGCGTGCGCTTCGAGTGGAAGTTCGCGGTGGTCGCCACGGTGACGACGCTGTTCGACGTGCTGATCACGGCGGCGTTCTTCTCCTGGACCGGCCGCGAGTTCGACCTGACCGTGCTGGCCGGCCTGCTGTCGGTGATGGGCTTCTCGATCAACGACACGATCGTGGTGTTCGACCGCGTCCGCGAGAACTTCCGCAGCCTGCGCGTGGAGCCGCTGGAGGTCATGAACCGCTCGATCAACCAGACGCTGTCGCGCACGATCATCACCTCGCTGGTGTTCTTCCTGTCGGTGCTGGCGCTGTACCTGTACGGCGGCGGTTCGCTGGAAGGCCTGGCGCTGAGCCAGATGATCGGTGCGGTGATCGGTACGCTGTCCTCGATCCTGATCGCCTGCCCGATGCTGACCTTCGGCCCGCTCAAGGTCACCAAGCAGGACCTGCTGCCCAAGGCCCGCGACGAGGCCGAGCTGGCCCGCCGGCCGTAAGCATCCCCGGGGCGCCGGCGTGCGCCCGATTGCCGGAAACCGGAACGCGCGTCGCCTCGTGGTGGCGCGCGTTTCCTTTTTCAGGGCTGGGAATGCTGCGGTGCCGGGGGCGCCCGGCGCGTCGGCACGCCAGGTGCTTGCCGCGCGGCGCCTCGATTCCTGGCATTCCATGGCTGGCTTACGGAGCCGCGCAGCGCGGGGCATGGTGCATCGCGCGGTTCCGCGTCCGCGCCTGGAATGCACCAGGGCACTGGCGCCGTGTAACGCGTCGCCACGCGCAAGCTTTCCAACCGCATCACCAGCGAGACGCTTCTGACTCCCCCCGCGCTACCGCGTCTTCAGGCGCGTTCCGGTCGTGGCTTCGTTCGATGTTTCCCTCTTCCGGCGGGAGGGCCTATCGGCCGCGTCGCTCTTGTAGAGCGGGGCTTGCCCCGCTGCTTTTCGCCGGCGTTGGGACTTCAGGCGTGGGAGTCGGGCAAGCCCGACTCTACGGGGGCTGCAGGCCCTCTCCCGCCCCGTCCCGTCGGGAGACGGGGGTGGGCTTTACGTGCGGTCGATAGAAGCCCCGGTCTGGACGTGTCGAAGGACGTCGTCCCAAGGGGGTCTGGCGCAAGCAGGCCATGGATGGCCTGCGCTCGCGCGTTGGAGCCACGGATGGCGGAACCGCGCGATGCGCCACACCCCCTTGGGGCGGCGGCCCCATCCGGAGCCCGTCCACTCGACGCCGTTGCCGTTGCGGCCGCCGTCGCCGCTGCCGCTGCCGCCGCCGCCGCCGCGTTTGCTGACGCCTCCAGGTCCTGGCCTCCCGCCGGCACCGACAACCAGCCGCCCAAAATGGAAAGAGCCGCCCAGGGGCGGCTCTTCGCTCATGCCACGTCGGCAGGGCAGGGCGTCAGTTGAACGCCGCCGCGTACCCCGTGTTGACCACCAGCTTCTGCAGCTCCTCGGCGACCTTCACGTTGGCCGCGATGATCTGGCGCGCTTCCGGGCCGCGCTCGTCCATACGCGGAGTGGCGGCGCCACGGAAATCGCAGACCTTGCCGCCGGCCTCGCGCACCAGCAGCACGCCGGCGGCGATGTCCCAGGCCTTCACCCCGGCCTCGAAGTAGGCGTCCAGGCGGCCGCAGGCGACGTACGCCAGGTCCAGCGCGGCCGAGCCGGTGCGGCGCACGTCCTCGGCCTGGACCAGCAGCGAGTCCACGCACTTGAGCTGGGCGCTGGCGCGGGCGCGCTCGCGCGGCGGGAAGCCGGTGGCGACCACCGTGCCGGCCAGGTCCTTGCGGTCGGCCACGCGGATCTTCTTGTCGTTGAGCACCGCGCCGGCGCCGCGGCTGGCGGTGAACAGCTCGTTGCGCAGCGGGTCGAAGATCACCGCGTCGATCGGCTCGCCGTTGTCGACCAGGGCGATGGAGACGCAGTAGTGCGGGAAGCCACGCAGGTAGTTGCTGGTGCCGTCGAGCGGGTCGATCACCCACTGGAAGCGGCCGTTGCGGCCGGCGGTGTGGCCGCTTTCCTCGCCCAGCACGCCGTAGTCCGGGTAGGCCCGGCGCAGTTCCTTGACGATGACCTTCTCCGCGTCGGCGTCCACCTCGCTGGCGTAGTCCATGCGCTGCTTCTGGACCACGTTCAGGGCGTCCAGGCGGTTGATGTTGCGCAGCAGGACGTTGCCGCCGAGGCGGGCGGCCTTGACCATGACGTTGACGGCGGGGGTTTGCATGGCGAAGGCTCCCGTAAGGGCTGGATCTGGGCGGACGAAGGAAAAGAACATTCCGGCGCTCGACGCCGGGCCGCGCAGTTTAACATCTGCAGCATGTCCGATCCCCTGAACGAAACCCCCGCGCCGGCAGACCCGGGCCTGGCGGCCCGCGTCCGCATCATCCTCGTCGGCACCCAGCACCCCGGCAACATCGGCGCGGCGGCCCGCGCGCTGAAGACCATGGGACTGTCGCAGCTGGTCCTGGTCGCGCCTGAGAAGCCGCTGGACGACGACGCCTACCGGCGCTCGGCCGGCGCCGAGGACGTGCTCGACGCCGCCCCGATCCACGCGACCCTCGCCGAGGCGGTGGCCGACTGCCGGCTGGTGCTGGGCTGCACCGCGCGCAGCCGCCGCGTCCAGCTGGAGCAGCTGGAACCGGACCAGGCCGCGCAGCGCCTCCTGGCCGCCGCGCCGGAAGGCCCGGTGGCGCTGGTCTTCGGCCGCGAGCGCACCGGCCTGACCAACGAGGAGCTGCAGCTGTGCCACGCCTCCGTGCACATCCCCTCCGACCCGGCCTTCAGCTCGCTCAACCTGGCCGCGGCGGTGCAGGTGCTGGCCTACGAGGTGCGCCTGGCCATGCTGGCGGCCGCCCCGGCCGCCCCGGCCGCGCCGCGCCCGGACGAGCTGCCGGCCACCCACGAGCAGGTCGAGGGCTTCTTCGCCCAGCTGGCCGAGACCCTGGAGGAGATCGACTTCCACAAGGGCCGGGCCCCGGATTCGGCGATGCGCAAGCTGCGGCGGCTGTTCCTGCGCAGCGAACTGACGGTCAACGAGGTGCGGCTGCTGCGGGGCATCCTGGCCGACGCCCAGCGCATGGCCCGCATCGCCACGGGGCGTCTGTCGCCCTGAGCGGTTTCCGGCTAGGCTTTGGGCACCGAGAAGGGGGAGTCTGCGTTGTCCACAGTGCGTAGATGGATCCAGGCGGCCTGGGTGGCCGCCCTCCTGGCCATCGTCTTGCCGGCGCATGCCGCCGAGGACGCGCACGTGCTGGTGCTCGGCCGCATCAGTGACGACCCCAACGAACACTACGACCAGCTCAAGCCGCTGCTCGACTACGTGGTCCCGCGCATGCGCGACGTCGGGATCACCGAGGGCCGGATCCTGATGGCGCGCGACGCGCAGCAGATGGCCAGCTACCTGCGCCGCAACCGCGTCGACTGGGTCACCGAGACCGCCAGCACCGCCGTCCAGCTGCAGCAGCGCGCCGCGGCGCGGCCGATCCTGCTGACCGAGCGCAACGGCGTCAGCCATTACCACTCCGTGTTCTTCGTCCGCAAGGACAGCCCGATCCGCAGCCTGCGCGACCTGCCGGGGCACACCGTCGCCCTGCAGAGCATTGCCTCGACCAGCGCCTACATGGTGCCGATGACCGAGCTGCTGGAGGCGGGCCTGTCGCCGGAGATCCTGCTGGCGCCCTCGGACATGCCGGCGCCGGACCGGGTCGGCTACGTGTTCGCGCGCTCGGAGCTCAACATCGCCTCCTGGGTGCACAAGCGCCTGCTCGACGCCGGCACGCTGAGCAACCTGGACTGGAACGACCCGTCGCGGCTGCCGGACGCCTTCCGCGGCGACTTCCGCGTCATCCACGAAACCCACCCGTACCCGCGCGCGCTGGAGCTGGTGCGCAGCAGCCTGGACCCGAAGGTCGAGCAGCGGCTGCGCGAGGTCCTGCTGCAGGCGGCCGACGACCCGGAGGCGCGCCAGGCGATGCGGCTGTTCTTCAACACCTCGCGCTTCCTGCCGCTGGACCCGGCGTCCGAGCGCGCGCTGGACGTGTTGCGCGCCGGGGTGCAGCGCGTGCGCTCGGAGGTCGAGTGAGACTGCGTTTCGGCCTCCAGGCCCGCTCGCTGGCGGCGATGGCGATGATGCTCGGCGTCGTGCTGCTGGTGCTGGTGGTGCTGATGGAGCGCCAGCAGCGGATGCGGGACGAGACCGAGACGATCGGCCGCGAGGGCGTGCGCAGCCTGATCGACACCTACCTGCGCGACCACGCCCGTTCGCTGGCCGTGCAGCTGGCCGAGAACCTGGCCAACCCGATGTACTACCGGGACCTGGACGCGATCGGCACGGTGCTGCGCGATAACGCGCGCGACGAACTGGTCAAGTGGATCCGCGTCTACGACCTGGAAGGGCGGCTGGTCCACGACGGCTCGGTGGAGATCGCCGGCTTCGGCCAGCCGATGACCGACCCGCTGGCGGCCGAGGCGGTCGCCAACACCGGCGTGAGCGTGCAGGCCGCGCCGGGACTGCTGGCCGGCTCGGCGCCGGTCATGGTCGGCAGCGAGCGGATCGGCGGGGTGCGCGTGGCCCTGGACCTGGACTTCGCCGACGGCTACGTGCAGCGCAACTTCGCCGAACTGCGCGAGCGCATGGACGCCCTCGCCGGGCGCCACCTGCGCTGGCTTGCGCTGCCGATGGCCCTGCTGGGCCTGGTCTGCTTCCTGGTCGCCTGGTACGTGCAGCGCACCCTGGTCAGGCCGATCCGCAGCCTCGCCGACGCGGCGCGGCGGATCGAGGCCGGCGACTACAGCGTCGAGCGCGTGGACAGCCGGCGCACCGACGAGGTCGGCGACCTGATCCGCGCCTTCGGCCGGATGAGCGAGAGCGTGGCCCGCCACGACCGCGAGGTGCGGCGCATGGCCTACACCGACGCGCTGACCGGCCTGACCAATCGCCTGGCCTTCCGCGAGAGCCTGGACCACCGGCTGATGCTGCTGCGCGGCTCCGGCCGCCAGCTGGCCCTGCTGTTCGCCGACATCGACGACTTCAAGCGGGTCAACGACACCCTCGGCCACGAGGCCGGCGACGAGGCGCTGCTGCAGTTCGCCAACCGCATCCGCGAGGCGGTGGACAAGTACGGCGGCGACGACGCGCTGCTGGCCCGCTTCGGCGGCGACGAGTTCGTGATCCTGATCCAGGAAGGCGACGTGCGCGCCGCCGCCACGCGCCTGGCCGAGGTGCTGGTGGCCGAGCTGCGCCGGCCGCTGGACATCCAGGACCGCCAGGTGTTCCTCGGCACCTCGATCGGCATCACCCTGTTCCCCGAGGACGCCTCCAGCGCCAGCGCGCTGATGAAGAACGGCGACATCGCCATGTACCAGGCCAAGGTCGCCGGCAAGAACGGCTTCCGCTTCTACAGCCGGGCGATGGACCACGCGGTCGAGCGCCGCGTGCACATGGAACAGGAGCTGCGCGGCGCCTGGGAGCGCGGCGAACTGAGCGTGGTCTACCAGCCGGTGTGCCGGACCAGCGACGGCCGCGTGGTCGGCGCCGAGGCGCTGCTGCGCTGGCAACACCCGATGCTGGGCATGATCGCCCCGTCGGTGTTCATCGACGTGGCCGAGCAGAGCGGGCTGATCGAGGGCATCGGCCCGCGCGTGCTGCGCGCGGCCTGCACCGAAGCGATGCGCTGGGCCAGCATGGGCGAGGGCAACGAGCGCCTGTTCGTGTCGGTCAACGTGTCGCCGCGCCAGCTGCGCAAGGGCGACCTGCCGGACATCGTCGCCGAGTGCCTGCGCGAGACCGGGCTGCCGGCCTCGTGCCTGCACCTGGAGCTGACCGAGACGGCGGTGATCAGCGACGAGCTGCAGGCCGCGGCGATGCTGGCGCGCCTGCACAGCACCGGGGTGAAGGTGTGGCTGGACGACTTCGGCACCGGCTTCTCCGGGCTCAGCCACCTGCGCCGCGTGCCGGTGGACGGGGTCAAGATCGACCGCAGCTTCGTCGCCGACCTGCAGCGCGATCCGGACGACCTGGCCCTGACCACCGCGATCATCGCCATGGCCCATTCGCTGGGTATCACCGTGGTGGCCGAGGGCGTGGAGAAGGAAGCGCAGTACAACCTGCTGGCCGAGCGCGGCTGCGACCTGGTCCAGGGCTACTGGCTCAGCCACCCGGTCAGCGCCACCGAGTTCGCCCACCTGCTGGCGCGGCGCGGCCGCTGACGCGGAGCGTCGCGGCGCGGCTCAGTCCCGCGCCAGCCAGCCGTGGACCAGGGTGGCCAGTTCCTCCGACAGCAGGCCCATCGCCACCAGGCCGCCGCCGGCCACCACCCACAGCGCCAGCAGCAGGGCACCGTCGCGTTCCAGCAGCGCCAGCGCGAACAGCAGCAGGGTGCCGGCGAACACGTAGTTGGTCATCGGCAGGGGCAGCGCCAGCAGCGCGCCCAGGCCGACCAGCAGCACGCCGGTGAAAGCATTGGCCAGGCGGCTTTCGGCCAGCAGCTTCAGGCGCGGGCGCACCAGGTGCTCGAGCCGCGCCATCCACGGCGCGATCCGGTTGCAGAAGCGGACCATGGTGCTGCGCTTCGGCCCGCGCCGGCCGATGAAGCCGGGCAGCCACGGCTCGCGCAGCCCGACCAGCAGCTGCAGCCCGATCAGCACCACCAGCGGGCCGCTGATCACCCCGGCGAAGCCCGGGATCGGGATGAAACCCGGCAGGATCGAGACGAACAGGAACATGCCGAAGGCCGAACGGCCCAGGCCCTGCAGCAGGCCGTGCAGGGCCAGCACCTGTTCCGCGTCGCCGGCGGAGAACGACTGCAGCAGGCGGGCGATGCCGTTGCCGGCCGCCGCCCCCGGATCGCCTGGCCGGTCAGTCCGCCGCCGCATCGTCGCCGTCCTGCGGAAGGCGGCGCAGCAGCAGCTTGTCGACGCGCGCGCCGTCCAGGTCGACCACCTCGATGCGCCAGCCGGCCCAGTCGAAATGCTCGCCGACGTTGGGGATCCGGCCGAAGTGCGCGATGCACATGCCGGCCAGGGTGTGGTAGTCGCCTTCGTCGGCGTCGGGCAGGGCGGCGCCGTCCATCAGCTCGCGCAGGTCCTCGGTCGGCAGGGTGCCGTCGACCAGCAGGGAGCCGTCGTCGCGGTGCATGACCAGCGCGTCCTCGTCGTTGTTCTCCACCGACTGCAGGCGGCCGACGATGGCGCCCATCAGGTCGGAGACGGTGACCAGTCCCTGGATCTCGCCGTACTCGTCCACCACCAGCGCCATCGACTGCTGCTCCTCGCGGAAGATCTCCAGCAGCTTCATCGCGTGGGTGGACTCGGACACGAACAGGGCCGGGCGCAGGTCGTGGTACAGGCGCTCGGCCAGGTCGCCGCCGATGGTGTGGATCAGCGACTTGACCTCGAGGATGCCGGCCACGTCCTGGTCGCTGCCGCGGTAGACCGGGTAGCGGGAGAACTGCTGCTCCCGCATCACCTTCAGGCTCTCTTCGACCGGGGCGCTGGCGTCGAGCCAGGCGATGCGGTTGCGCGGCGTCATCAGGCTGTCGGCGGTGCGGTCGCCCAGCCGGATCACGCGGTTGACCATGTCGCGCTCGTGGACGTCGATCACGCCCTGCTCGTGGCTCTCGGCCACCAGCATGCGGATCTCCTCCTCGCTGATGGCGCTGGCCTGGTCCTTGCCCAGGCCGAGCATGCGCAGGACCAGGCGGGTGCTGTGCGACAGCAGCCAGACGAAGGGGAAGGCGATCGTGGCCAGCCAGCCCATTGGCACGGCGACGACGCCGGCGATCTTCTCCGGCGCGGTGATCGCCAGGCGCTTGGGCACCAGCTCGCCGAAGATCAGCGTCAGGTAGGTGATCAGGCCCACCGCCAGGAACTTGCCGAGCGTCGCGGCGGCGTCTCCCAGCGAGGGGAACACGCGGGCCAGCCAGCCGCCGATGGTCAGGCCGATGGCCTCGCCGCCGAACAGGCCGGTGAGGATGCCGATCAGGGTGATCCCGATCTGCACCGTGGACAGGAAGTTCTCCGGCCGCTCGGCCAGGGCCAGGGCCCGGGCCGCGCGCCTGCTCGCCTGGGCCAGCTGCTTCAGCCGGCTCTTGCGCGAGGTCATCACCGACATCTCCGACATCGCGAAGAAGCCGTTGAGCAGGATCAGGGCAAGGACGATCAGCAGCTCAGCCATGGGGCGTGGCCCCGCAGGCTGGCGACAGGATCAGGAGGCCGCGGCGGCGCTGGGCGCGGGCGCGGCAGGTCGGGGAATGTGGGTCTTCGTCCATAGGTCGTGCCGGCGGCACGGGCGCATCTTAGCAAAGCCGCCCCGTGCAGGCCGCGTCACGGGCCGCGCGGGGGCAGGGGCAGGGTTACGGGGCCATGTGCGGCCTGTCATAATTCCGCCCGCATTTGCCGCCCCTCCCGAGGCGGCGGGACCCCGCCCATGTTTTCCCTGCAGACCATTTTCGGCTCCGGCAAGCAGTTCTTCGTCCTGCTGGACGAGGCCGCCGAGGCCGCGCACGACAGCGCCAAGGCCCTCTACCAGATGATGAAGGCCTCCGACCGCCAGCCGGCGCTGGACGCCTTCAAGCTGGCCCGCCAGCGCGAGCGCACCGCCTCGGAGAAGATCAGCAAGGAACTGGTCGAGAGCTTCATGACCCCGCTGGAGCGCGAGGACATCGAGGCCCTGGGCTCGGCCCTGTACAAGATCCCCAAGCAGATCGAGAAGTTCGCCGACCGCTATTCGCTGGCGACCCAGCACCTGGCCCACATCGACTTCGCGCCGCGCGCGGCGATGCTGGAGCAGGCCGCCGGCGTGGTGGTGGAGATGGTGCGCGAGCTGCGCAGCATGAACCTGGACCGGATGACCGCGCTCAACGAGAAGCTGCGCGCGATCGAGAACGAGGCCGACCGGCTGATGCTCGAGCTGTACCGCGACATCTACTCAGGCCGCCTGGACCACCTGCAGATGTTCCTGCTCAAGGAATTCTTCGAGATCCTGGAGAAGGCCATCGACCGCTGCCGCGAGGCCGGCGTCGTCGCCTACCAGATCGTGCTCAAGAACAGCTGACGGGCCGCCACCATGCTGACCCTCGTGCTGGTCGTGATCCTGGCTGCGCTCGTCTTCGAGTTCATCAACGGCTTCCACGACACCGCCAACTCCATCGCCACCGTGGTGGCCACCAAGGTGCTGTCGCCGGGCCACGCGGTGATGCTGGCCGCGGTGATGAACCTGATCGGCGCGCTTGCAGGCACCGCGGTGGCCAAGACCATCGCCTCGGGCCTGGTGGACGTGAGCGTGGTCGAAGTCACCTCGCAGGTGATCCTGTGCGCGCTGCTGGGCGGCATCGCCTGGAACCTGATCACCTGGTGGTTCGGCCTGCCGTCCTCGTCCTCGCATGCGCTGATCGGCGGCCTGTGCGGCGCGGCCCTGGCCGCCGCCCACAACGACTGGAGCGCGCTGATCTGGTCGCAGGACGTGGGCGACTGGACCAAGAACCAGGGCCTGCTGTGGAAGGTGTTCCTGCCCATGATCACTTCGCCGCTGACCGGCTTCCTGCTGGGCGTGCTGGTGATGATGGGCCTGTGGGGGATCATCGCCGCGATGGTCCGCGCCGGCGGCATCCTGCGCCGGCTGGCGCGGCCGCGCTGGGTCAACGCCTTCTTCGGCAAGGCGCAGATCCTCTCGGCCGCGTACATGGGCTTCGCCCACGGCCACAACGACGCGCAGAAGACCATGGGCATCATCGCCCTGACCCTGTTCGCGGCCGAATCGGCCGGCACCCTGGACGCGCTGCCGGGCTGGCTGGCGTTCCTGCACCCCGGCGGCGGCGAGCAGGACATCGCCAACTGGATCGTGGTCACCTGCGCCATCGTGATGGCGCTGGGCACGGCCTCGGGCGGCTGGCGCATCATCAAGACGCTGGGCCACAAGATG
The DNA here is from genome assembly GCF_000513995.1 of Pseudoxanthomonas sp. J35. Lineage (GTDB taxonomy): Bacteria > Pseudomonadota > Gammaproteobacteria > Xanthomonadales > Xanthomonadaceae > Pseudoxanthomonas. Next base: position 95,466 of record NZ_AZVB01000001.1, on the reverse strand, counting down.
GTCAAGCTGCATCCGATCCACGGCTTCGCCGCCGAGACCAGTTCGGCGACGGTGCTGACCCTGGCCGCACACTTCGGCATGCCGGTGTCGACCACCCACAGCATCTCCACCGCGATCATGGGCGTGGGCTTCGCCAAGAATCCCCGCGCCCTGAAGTTCGGCGTCATCGAGCGGATCCTCTGGGCCTGGATCCTGACCATCCCGGCCGCGGCCGGCATGGCCTGGCTGATCTTCAAGGGCCTGGCCTCGCTGGGCTGGGCCTGATTCCGGCCGGGGCCCCGGGCTCCAGATGGGGCCTGATGCCTCGACGGACCCCGGGTCCGCGAGGGATCCCCGCGCCTGCGACGGTTCCTGCTGCTGCGACGGATCCTGCTGCTGCGACGGATCCCTGCTGCTGCGACGGATCCTGTAGAGCGGGGCTTGCCCCGCTGCTACCCCTCGGCGAAGCGACCACCGTGCAAAAGCAGCGGGGCAAGCCCCGCTCTACAGGGGCCGCCGGCCAGTCCGGTAGAGTCGGGCTGGCCCGACTCCCCCGCCCGCGATCCGACGCACGCGGCAGGGAGCAGCGGGGCAAGCCCCGCTCTACGGGGGCGGATGGCCGTCGGGGGCGACGTCGGGAACGGGGCAGGGCAGCGGCGGGAGACGCTTCAGAGCAGGTCGCCCTCGGCCGAGAGGGCGCGTTCCATGCTGTCGCCCAGGCCGCCGATCTCCAGCACCAGGCGTTCGACCTCGGCAGGGGTGAGGCCATCGTAGGGACGGTTCTCGCACAGCTGCAGGTAGGGCACGCCGTCCAGCTCGCCGATCGCCAGGTAGCCGACGCTGCTCTGCCAGTTGAACACCAGTGCGCGGCGCGCATCGATCCCGGTGGTGGGCGCGATCACCGTGCTCACCCGCAGCAGCGGGCGGCCGTCGTCGCCGTCCAGTTCGGAGACGAAGATCGACTGGTGGCGGCTGCCGCCCTCCAGCGACAGCTCGACGCAGGCCACGTAGGGTTCCTGCATGGTCAGGCGGAAACCGGCGCTGAGCAGGTGGCTGCGGATCTGTTCGAAATTGCGCATGGCACTCCCTCGCGATCCCCCGGGGTATGCTAGCCGCTGATGGCCGCCGCGTCTCGCAACCCGAAGGACGATCCCGTCGAGCGCATCCTCGCCGCGGTGCGCGCGATCCCGCCGGGGCAGGTGGCCGGCTACGGCGAAGTGGCCCGCCGCGCGGGCCTGCCCGGGCGCGCGCGCCTGGCCGCGCGCGTGCTGTCCGGCAACACCGATCCGCAGCTTCCCTGGCATCGCGTGCTGCGCGCGGACGGACGCATCGCCTTCCCCGAGGGTTCGAGCGGCTGGCGCGAGCAGTGCCAGCGCCTGCGCGCCGAAGGCGTGCGGGTGGAAGGTGGCCGGGTCAGGCGCAGCCCCGAAACCGAGGACATCGACGCGGCGCTGTGGGCGCCGCCGCCGTCGCGTCGCACGCGCAGCCGCTGAGGGCGCGCGCCAGACGGGCGCAGCGATCGCCATCCGCTCCGGCTGCGGGCGCGGATGCAGGCGCCTACGGCGCGGGCCGTTATCATGCCAGCCTGTCCCATCCGGAACCGCGACGCATGTTCTCGCGCCTGCCCCCCGTTACCCAGGCCCTGCTCATCGCCAACTGCGCGGTGTTCCTGCTGCAGTGGCTGCTCGGCACCGGCACCTTCGAAGCCTTCATGCTGTGGCCGCCGGCCGGGTTCGATCCGTTCTCGCCCGGCCAGAACTTCCAGCCCTGGCAGCTGCTGACCTACGGTTTCCTGCACGGGAACCTGAGCCACCTGCTGTTCAACATGCTCGCGGTGTTCATGTTCGGCGCGCCGCTGGAACTGACCTGGGGCCCGCGCCGGTTCCTGGCCTATTTCCTGGTCTGCGTCGCCGGCGCCGGCCTGTGCCAGCTGGCGGTGGGCTGGTGGTCGGTGAGCAGCGGCGGCCCGGCCTATCCCACGGTCGGCGCGTCCGGCGGCGTATTCGGCCTGCTGCTGGCCTACGGCATGCTGTTCCCGAACCAGCGGCTGATGCTGCTGTTCCCGCCGATCCCGATGCGCGCGCGCACCTTCGTGATCCTGTACGGCGTGGCCGAGCTGGTGCTGGGCTTCACCGGATGGCAGCCGGGCGTGGCCCACTTCGCGCACCTGGGCGGCATGCTGTTCGGCTGGCTGGTGATCCGCTACTGGCGCGGGCAGCCGCCGTTCGGCGGCCGGCGCCCGCCGCGCGGGCCGTCGCACCTGCGCCGGGTGAAATAGCGCAGGCAAAGAAAAAGGCGCGGGAATCCGCGCCTTTTTCGTGCTGCTCCGGAACGCGCCCTCAGCGCCAGATCCGCACCTGTTCCGCATCCGCGCGCTGCATCGGCTGGCCGGCCTTGCAGCCGAAGGCGGCGCCGAACGCCGGCAGGTTGGACAGCGGCACGTCGCTGCGCAGCGGGCCGGGCGCGTGGATGTCGCTGGCCATGCGCTCGGTGGCGACGTTCTCCGCGACCTGCTGCGCCCACAGCCCCGACCAGGCGCCGAAGAAGGCCTGGCGGTCGGCCTCGCTGGCCGTCGGCTGGGCCTTGGCGTAGGCCTCCCACGCCAGCTCGATGCCGGCCTGGTCGGCCAGCGCCACGTCGCGCACCAGCGCGCCGTTGACCCGGCCGTTCCTGACGCCTGGATAGGCCTGCGCTGCGTACTGCGCGGCGACGCGGGCGCCCAGCGCCGTCCAGGCGTTGGTGTCGGCCGGGGTCCACCAGTTGCCCAGTTCGCCGGAAGCGTTGACCTGGGCGCCCCGGGCGTCGATCGCGCGGTTGACCTGGGTGCCGACCAGGGCACCGTAGGCGCCGTAGGTGGCGGCCGGGCGGTCGACGTCGAACACCGGCGGCTGCAGCACCGCGGCGGTGACGATCAGGCGGTTCTGGGCGATGTCGTAGGCCAGCGCCGGCTGCTGCGGCAGCACGTCCCAGCGGCGGTCGGCGTTGCCCTTGCCGATCCGCTTCATTTCCTCGCGGTGGCGCCAGGTCGAGGCGATCAGCATGTTGCCGCCGAAGCTGCCACGGCCCATCGGCTGCACGGTGTAGTCGAGGTTGCGGCGCGGGGTACCGACCTCGATGTTGATCGCCTTGAGCTTCTTCGCCGCCTCGGCCTTGGCCGCGTCGCTGAGCCAGGTGTTGCGCTCGACCGCGGCCAGTAGGGCGTCGCGGACCTCGTCGGCGATCGCGCCGGCGCGGCGGCGTTCCTCGGAGGTGAGGTAGCGGTTGGCGTATTCGTGGCCGAGCATCGGGCCGGCGGCGGTGTTGATCGCGTCGAGCACCTGGCGCCAGCGCGGCGCCTGCGCCGCCTGGCCGGACAGCACCTGGCCGCGGAAGGCGAAGCTGGCGTCGCGGAAGCTGCGCGACAGGTACGGCGCCATCGCGTCGCCCACGCGCCAGCGCAGGTAGGCGCGCCACTGCTCGGGCCTGATCCGGTTGACCATCGCGTCCAGTTCGGCGAACAGGGCCGGGTCGGACAGCGAGACCAGGTCGTCCTTCACGCCCTGCGCCTCGAGGAACTTGCCCAGCTGCAGGTTCGGGTAACGCTTCGTTACGTCCGCCACCGCCACGGGGGCGTAGTTGCGGAACGGGTTGTTGAGGTCGACCAGCGACTGCGCCTTGCGCGCGATCGCCGTCTCCACCGCGAGCACCGCGTCGGCCTCGGCGTCCAGGCGCTCCCTGGCGGTGCCGGTGAGCGAGAGGATCTGGCGGACGTAGTCGCGGTAGCGCTGCATCACCGCCTGGGTGTCGGCGTCGGTGCGGGTGTAGAAGGCCGGGTCGGGCAGGCCCATGCCGCCCTGCATGAAGTAGCCGATGTGGCGGTCCAGCGCCTTCAGGTCCACGTCCGGGGCGAAGTTGAACGCCACCGGGATGCCGACCTGGTGCAACGCGGCGAACGCCGCCGGCACGTCCTTGGCCTTCTTGATCGCGTTGATGCGGGTCAGCAGCGGCGCGATCGGCTTCGAACCGTCGGCCTCGACCGCGGCCTCGTCCAGACCGCTGGCCCAGAAGTCGCCGAGGCGGGACTGGACTTCGTTCTGCGGCGAACGCATCGCCGCATCGAGCAGCTCGCGCTGCTGCTGCAACGCCAGCTCGGACAGCTGGGCCAGGGCGCTGGTCGCACCGGCCTCGCCCGGCTGCGGGTTGGCGGCCAGCCAGGCGGCGTTGGCCTGCGGGTAGAACGCGCTGCACCGCGCACTGACGGCCGGTGCCTTGGTCTTCTTGCGCTGGGCTTCGGCGTCGCCGGCGGCCAGGGTGAGCAGGCCGAGGCCAAGGGCGAGGGCGAGCGGACGGGGGAAATGCATCATCGGGGCTGCAGCCTCGGGGTCCAGGGGGGCGGCAGTGTAGCAAGGCGAATCGCGCTGGCTCCGTAACGGATACCCCGGAAAAAGCAGGAGGCCCGGACTTGCCGGGCCTCCTGTGTACTGCACCTCGTCGGACCTGCTTACCAGATCACGACCTGGTTGTCGCCCTGGCGGACCATGGGCTTGCCCGGCTCGCACTTGAACGCAGCGGCGAAGGCCGGCAGGTTCGACGGCGCACCGATGGCGCGGAACTGCGCCAGCGCATGCTCGTCGGTGGCGATGCGCTTCGTCTGCTCCTCGGGGGTGAAGTTGCGGCGCCACACGGTGGCCCAGTTGAGGAAGAAGCGCTGGTCGCGGGTCAGGCCGTCGGTCATCGGGTCCGGGGTGTCGCCCACGGCGGCCTTCATCGCGTCATAGGCCGTGGCCAGGCCGCCCAGGTCGGCGATGTTCTCGCCCAGGGTGTGGCGCCCGTTGAGCTTCTGGCCGTCGGCGGTGGTGTAGCCGTCGAACTGCGCGACCAGCTTGCCGGTGCGCGCGGCGAAGCCCTCGGCGTCGGCCGGGGTCCACCAGTTCTCGAACTTGCCGGTGGCACCGAAGCGGCTGCCCTGGTCGTCGTAGCCGTGGGTCATCTCGTGGCCGATCACCGCGCCGATGCCGCCGTAGTTGACCTCGTCGGGGGCGTTCGGGTCGAAGAACGGCGGCTGCAGGATGGCGGCCGGGAACACGATCTCGTTCTGCAGCGGGTTGTAGTAGGCGTTGACCGTCTGCGGGCTCATGCCCCACTCGGTCTTGTCCACCGGCTTGCCGATCTTGGACAGGTTCCAGCGGTAGTTGAACTCCTGCGCGGCCAGCACGTTGCCGATGTAGCTGTCGCGGCTGGTCTGCAGGCCGTCCCACTCGCGCCACTTGTCCGGGTAGCCGATCTTGGTGGTGAACGCGGCCTGCTTCACCAGGGCCTTGGCCTTGGTCTCCTCGCTCATCCACTCCAGGTTCTCGATGCGGGCCTTCAGCGCGGTGCCGAGGGTGGCGACCAGCGCCTCCATCTTGGCCTTGGATTCGGCCGGGAAGGCGACCTGGACGTACATCTGGCCCAGCGCCTCGCCGGCCTGGCTGTTGACCGTGGCCAGCACGCGCTTCCAGCGCGGCTTCATTTCCTTCTGGCCGCTGAGGGTCTTGTTGTAGAAGTTGAAGCTCTCCTGGGCGAAATCGTCGCTCAGGTACGGCGCGGCGCCGTCGACAGTGTGGAAGCGCAGGTACGCCTTCCAGGTCGCCACGTCGGTGTCGCCGAGGGCCTTGCTCACTTCCTGGTGGAACGCCGGGATGGCCAGCGAGAACATCTCCGGCGCGGCCACGCCCTGCGACTCGAAGAACTTCGACCACGGGAAGTTCGGGGTCAGCTTGTCGGCGTCGGCCAGCGACAGCGGGTTGTAGTACAGCGACACGTCGCGCGACAGATCCTCGCGGGACTTCGAGGCCTTGGCCAGTCGGGTCTCGAAGGCCATCACCTCGGCGGCCTGCTTCTTGGCCTCGTCGGCGGCGATGCCCGACAGCTCCAGCACCCTGGCGATGTGGGCGACGTAGGCCTCGCGGATGCCGGCCTTGTCGGCGTCGGTGTAGTACTTGCTGTCCGGCAGGCCCAGGCCGCCCTGCATCGCGTAGGCGATGTTCATGTCCGGGTTCTGGAAGTCGGCTTCGGCGCCGAAGTCGAACACCAAGCCCTGGCCCTTGGCGGCGCTGGTGCGCAGGTATTCGGCCACGGCCGCGCCGTCGGCCAGCGCGTCGATCGCGGCCAGGTGGCCGGCCAGCGGCTCGATGCCCTGGGCGTTGATCTTCGCCTCATCCATGCCGGTGGCCCACAGGTCGCCGACGATCTTCTTCACGCCGGTGGCGTTGGCATCGGCGCCGGCCTGCTCGGCCAGCTGGCGCTGCACGGCGTTGGAACGCTCGTCGAGCATCTCGAACGCGCCCCAGCTGGTGCGGTCGCCCGGGACCGGGTTGGCGGCCAGCCAGGTGCCGTTGGCGTAGGCGGCGAAGTCGGTGCAGGCGTCCTTGGTGGTGTCCAGGTCGGCCACGCTGAAGCGGTTCACGCCGGGCAGGCTGGCTTCGTCCAGGGTGTATTCCGGCGCGGCGGCGGTCTCGGCGGTGGCGGCCTCTTCCTTCTTCGAGCAGGCGGCCAGTGCCACGGCGATCGCCAGCGGCAGCAGCAGGGTCTGGGACTTGCGGATGTTCACGTTGCGGTTTCTCCGGCCCGGCGCGCGGGCATGGTGGGACGACCCCGGAGGGACGGGGTAGTGGGCCGACTTTACGCCCGGCGACCTGAGCGGAGGACTGCCGGAGGTCATGGCGGGGCGCCATGCGGGGCAAGGCCGGGAGGTCCGGTCGCGGGCGCCGGGGCGCGGTTGGCGCTAGGCTTGCCGCAAAGGCGGGAGGGCCGGATGCAGGTCGAATTCCACGGCGCGGCGGGCGAGGTCACCGGTTCCATGCACCTGGTCGAGGCGGCCGGGCGGCGGATCCTGCTGGACTGCGGGATGCTGCAGGGGCGGCGCGAGCTGGAGGCGCACAACTTCGACCCGTTCCCGTTCGACCCGGCCGGGCTGGATGCGCTGGTCCTCAGCCACGCCCACATCGACCACATCGGCCGGGTCCCGCTGCTGGTCGCCCGCGGCTTCCGCGGCCCGGTGTACATGCAGCGCGCCGGCGCCGACCTGCTGCCGGTGATGCTGGCCGATGCCGCCTCGCTGGCCGAGTCCGACGCCGAGCGTGCCAACCGCCACCGCGACCCGGAAGAGCCGCTGCAGCCGCCGCTGTTCACCCGCGAGGACGTGGCCGATGTGCTGCCGCTGCTGCGGCCGCTGGACTATGGCGTGCGCACCACGGTGGCGCCGGGCGTGGACATCTGCCTGCGCGACGCCGGCCACATCCTCGGCTCGAGCATCGTCGAGCTGTGGGGCGACGGCCGCAAGCTGGTGTTCTCCGGCGACCTCGGCCCGCGTGGCACGCCGATCCTGCGCGACCCCGAAGCGGTGGCCGAGGCCGACCTGGTGCTGATGGAATCGACCTATGGCGACCGCAACCACCGCGAACGCCAGGCCACCGTCGCCGAACTGGGCGAGGTGTTCGAGCATGCCTGGCGCGAGCGCGGCAACGTGCTGATCCCGGCCTTCGCCGTCGGCCGCAGCCAGGAACTGCTGTACTGGTTCGCGCGCCACTGGAAGGAGTGGGGGCTGGAGCGCTGGCGGATCTTCCTCGACAGCCCGATGGCCGGGAAGGTGGTGGCGATCTACGAGCGCCACCAGGAGCTGTTCGACGAGCAGTCCCGGGAAGTGTGGTCGCGCAAGCCTTCGCCGTTCCGCCTGCCCAACCTGCACTTCACCGCCAGCACGCAGGAGTCGATGGCGATCAACCAGGTCGGCAACGGCGCCATCGTCATCGCCGGCTCCGGCATGGCCAACGGCGGCCGCATCCTGCACCACCTGCGCCACCGCCTCGGCCGCCGCGAAACCCACGTGGTGTTCGTCGGCTTCCAGGCCGAGGGCACGCTGGGCCGGCGCCTGGTCGAGCGCGCGCCGTGGGTGCGCATCCACGGCCGGGACTATCGCGTGCAGGCGCAGATCCACACCGTCGGCGGCCTGTCGGCGCACACCGACCAGGGCGGCCTGATCGAGTGGTACGGGCACTTCAGCGGTCGCCCGCGGCTGGCGCTGGTCCACGGCGAGGACCGCGCCCGCGAGGCCCTCGCCGGGGAGCTCAGCGAGCGCGGCGCCGGGCAGGTGATCCTGGCGCGGCCGGGGATGCGCCTGGCGGTGTGAGCGGCTGCTGCGCCGGCTGCACCGGCTGCGCGCGCAGGGCCAGCCGCCACAGGCAGTCGCAGGCGCCGCTGCCGCAGGCGTGGACGCTGCCCAGCAGCGGCAGCGGCAGCGCCTGCGTGTCGGCCTCGTCGCGGATGGCGTCGAGGATGCGCTCGGCCGCCGCGGCCGAAGTGCCCGGCAGCAGCAGCGCGAAGCGGCCGTCGCCCAGGTAGGCGGCGACGTCGCCGGGCCGCCGCGCGCGGGCGCGCAGCAGGCCGGCCAGCCGGGTCGCCAGCGCCTCGGCGTCGCCGCCGGCCGGCACCCGCGCTTCGACCAGCAGCAAGGCGTGCGGCATGCCGCTGGTCCGGCTCGCCTGCAGCGCGGCGTGCAGCGAGCGCCGGGTGGCCAGTCCGGGCATGCGCCGGCGCGTGTTCCACTGCCGCCGCGCCTGGACCGCGGCCCAGGCCAGCAGGGCGAGGCCGAGCACGACCAGCGTGCCGCCCGGCGCGAACCAGTACTGGCGCTCGAACAACCAGCCGCAGGCGGCCAGGCTGACCGCCATGCCCACCAGCACCGCGGCCGGCAGGCGCCAGCCGGGCTCGCGCCTTCCCAGGCCGACGAACACCGTGCCGGCGGCCACGAGCATCGCCAGCAGCGCCTGCACCAGGGCGGGCGCCTCGCGCGGCGCGGCGCCCTGCAGCAGCATCGCCACCGTCCGGGCCTGGTGTTCGACCGGATACAGCGCCCCGCTGCCGTGCGGTCCCGGCACGCGTGCCTGCCGGGCAGGATCGGTGAGGCCCAGCAGGACCCACTTGCCGCGCAGGCGATCCGCGCCGATGCGCTCGTCCAGCACGTCGACGGCGCGCCAGGTCGGTGGACCTGGACGTGGATACGGGACCAGCCAGCGTTCGCCGGTTTCCCAGCGGCCGGCATCCGTGCTGGTGCCAGGCTGGACCAGGGCCAGCGGCAGCGAAGCCCAGCGGATGCCATCCATGGTCAGCATGTGCGGCAGGTGCCGGCGGATGCGGCCGTCGCGGTCGCGCTGCAGTTCGAGGTGGCCCAGGCGTGCGCCGTCGGCGAAGTCGACCGGCGGCAGCAGCGCCTCCGGCGGCTCCTCGCCGCGCGCGCGCAGCGGCACGCCGACCACCACCCGGCTGTCGAGCAGGGCGCGCGCCAGCTGCGCATCGCCGGCGGCCTCGCCGTCGGCGCCGGCGGCCAGCGGAAGATCCACCGCGAGGCCGCGGACGCCGGCCAGGCGCAGGCGGTCGATCAGGGCGGCGAGGCGCGCGTTCGGCCACGACGCCGAATCGTCGATGCCGAGCACGACCACGGCCGGCGCGCGCGTGGATGGTGGCTGCAATGCATGGTGGATCAGGTCGTCCAGCGGTGAAGCCAGGGCGAGCCAGCCGATCAGCGCGGCCGCCGTGCCGGCGACCAGGGCGGGGACGACGCGTCGGACGAGCGGACCGGCGACCAGCGGACTCATGGCCGGCCGCCGCGCACGCAAACGGCGAGGACGGCGGGCAGCCGGTCCCGCGCGTGGGTGGAGCCAATGCACTGCGTCGCGGCCATGCGTGTCCCCCGTCGCTGGCCCCCCTGCGCGGGCAGTATAGGCGCAGTGGTATACCTGTACAGATGACGAAGTCACACAAACGGATCGATGTACTGATCGTCGGCGGCGGCCACAACGGCCTGGTCTGCGCGGCCTACCTGGCCCGGGCCGGCCTGTCGGTGACCGTGCTCGAGCGCCGCGGCGTGGTGGGCGGGGCGGCGGTCACCGAGGAGTTCCATCCGGGGTTCCGCAACTCGGTGGCGTCGTACACGGTGTCGCTGCTGCAGCCGAAGGTGATCGAGGACCTCGACCTGCACGGCCACGGGCTGCGCGTGGTGCTGCGCAAGCACAACAATTTCCTGCCGCTGCCCGACGGCGGCTACCTGCTCACCGGCGCCGGCCGCACCGCGGAGGAGGTGGCGAAGTTCTCGCGGCGCGACGCGGAAATGCTGCCGGCCTACGAGACGCGCCTGGACGCCATCGCCGACGTGCTGCGCGCGCTGGCCCTGCAGCCGCCGCCGAACGTCACCGACGGCGGCTGGTGGAAGGCGATGCCGGAACTGCTGCGCACCGCGCGGCTCGGGCGCCAGCTGCATGCGCTGGACGAGGCCCTGCGCCAGGAACTGCTCGACCTGTTCACGATCTCCGCGGCCGAATACCTGGACCGCTGGTTCGAGAGCGGGCCGATCAAGGCCCTGTTCGGGTTCGACGGCATCGTCGGCAACTTCGCCAGCCCGTATGCGCCGGGCACCGCCTACGTGCTGCTGCACCACGTGTTCGGCCAAGCCAACGGGGTCAAGGGCGCCTGGGGCCATGCGATCGGCGGCATGGGCGCGATCACCCAGGCGATGGCACGCGCCGCGGGCGCGGCCGGCGTGGAGATCCGTACCGGCGCCGGGGTGGAGCGGATCCTGGTCGAAGGCGGACGCGCCACCGGCGTGGTCACCGCGCAGGGGGAGACGCTGCGGGCGCGGGTGGTGGTCGCCAACGTGAACCCGAAACTGCTCTACCAGCGGCTGCTGCCGGCCGACGCGGTGCCGCCGGCCACGGCCGAACGCATGCGCAACTGGCGCTGCGGTTCCGGCACCTTCCGCATGAACGTGGCGCTGTCGAGGCTGCCGGACTTCAGCGCGCTGCCGGGGCCGGGCGACCACCTGACCGCCGGCATCATCCTGGCGCCGTCGCTGGACTACATGGACCGCGCCTGGCGCGATGCGCGCGAGCACGGCTGGTCGTGCGAGCCGATCGTGGAGATGCTGGTGCCCTCGACCCTGGACGATTCGCTGGCACCGCCGGGCATGCACGTGGCCAGCCTGTTCTGCCAGCACGTGGCGCCGGAGCTGCCGGGCGGGCGCAGCTGGGACGAGCACCGCGAGGAGGTGGCCGACCTGATGGTCGCCACCGTCGACCGTTTCGCGCCCGGCTTCGCCGCATCGGTGCTCGGGCGGCAGGTGCTGTCGCCGCTGGACCTGGAGCGCGAGTTCGGCCTGGTCGGCGGCGACATCTTCCACGGTGCGCTGAGCCTCAACCAGCTGTTCTCGGCGCGGCCGATGCTGGGCCAGGCCGGTTACCGCGGCGCGATCCCGGGGCTGTACCTGTGCGGCTCGGGCACCCATCCCGGCGGCGGCGTCACCGGCGCGCCGGGGCATAACGCGGCGCAGGTGGTGATCGGGGACCTGCGCTGAGGCCGGCGGCGGTGATCGCCGCGTGGTGGCCAGCGAAGGCCAGCCTGAAGTCCGGCGGCCCTGCCGGGGCAGGGCCGCGGGCCGGCATTACTGCAGCACCGTCACCTTCTTGCGGTTGTCGCCGGAGTCGCGGTCGATGAGCTTGTTGTACGGGTCGATGCCGGCCTCGTAGGGCAGTTCGTCGACCACCAGCTCCAGGGTGGTCTCGGCCTGGTTGATACGGTGCTTCGAGAGGTAGAGCACCTTCTCGTCCGCTTCCTTGCCGCCCGGCGGCCGCGCGAACACGCCGATGTCGACCAGCACGTCGACCGGTTCCTCCGTCTCCTTGCCCTTGCCGTCGGTGGAGACCTTCTCGGCGTGGACCTTGAGGGTGACCGCGTACCTGCCGTCGTCGCGCTTGCGCACTTCGGCCGTGGTGACGCGGTGGTTCCAGAACACGATGCGCTCGAACAGGTCGCGGATGAACGGATGGTGCTGCGCGTCGGTGCGCGCGTACAGCAGGTCGAGGAAGTCGCGGGTGGTGGGGTAGGGCGGGCCCTTGAACGCCCACTGCTGGAGGAATTCGGCCAGGACCGCGTTGAGCTTCTCCTCGCCGATGGCGTCGCGCAGGGCGTAGAACACCACCGAACCCTTGCGGTAGTGGATGGCCTGCTGGTTCTCGTTTAGCGCCAGCGGCAGTTCCTGCACGCGTTCGGCGGCCCGGCTGGACAGGTAGCTGTCCAGCTCGTACTTGAGGAAGCGGCGCATCTGCCGCGGCCCGTACTCCTGTTCCATCACCATCAGCACCGAACACTGCGCCAGCGACTCGGACAGCATTGTCGCGCCCTGCACGTTGGCGCCGACCCCCTGGTGCGCCCACCACTGGTGCGCGGCCTCGTGCGCGGTCACGTAGAACACCTAGTCGATGTTGGGGCCGAGCAGGCCGAACATGCCGCGCGGGATGTCGAGGGTGACGTCCTTCAGCGCCTGCACGCCATTGGCGTAGGTCTTGGACAGCGAGCGGATCTCGAGCATTCGGCACATCCTCCAGTGACGTCGCCGGCCGATCCTGGGACCTGCAGCGCCGTCCCGCCATCGGCCGGAGGGCGGGAGCGGTGTAGGAATATTCCCCGCACGCCGCTCAGGGCGTCGCGGCCGGAGCGTATATCCGGGCGATCTCCAGGGCCAGTGGATACGGTTCCGGGCCGTTGCGGTTGGTAAGCACGACCACGGTCAGGCGCTGCCGCGGCCAGCGCACGATCACGTTGCGGAAGCCGATGCTCTCGCCGCTGTGCCAGACGCGCTCGCCCTGCAGGCGCCAGCCGAGGCCGTAGTGGGCCACGTCGTCCTCGCCGGTGGGCGTGGTGGTGGCGGGCGCGAACATCAGGCGCAGGGATTCCGGGCGCAGCAGGCGGTCGTCGTAGAGGGCCGCGTCCCAGCGCGCCAGGTCGTCGATCGAGGAATAGATGCCGCCGTCGCCAAGCACGGCGCTGGTCGGGCTCTGGTCGGTGCGGACCCAGCGGCCGTCGACCAGGCTGTGGCCGTACGCGCGGTCCGCCACCGTGTCCACGCCGTCCTGGTGGGCGACGCTGCCGGCCATGCCCAGCGGTTCGAAGATGCGCTGGCGCAGGAAGCTGGCGAAGTCGCTGCCGGAGGCCTCGCCGACCACCAGCGCCAGCAGCGCGTAGCCGCTGTTGCTGTAGCGGTAGGCGCTGCCCGGCGGGAAGTAGGTGCGGTCCTGGCCTTCGAGGATGCGCAGCACGTCGATGTCGTGGACCTGGCCCTGCAGCCCTTCGGGCAGGTGGTCCTCGTAGTCGACCAGGCCGGAGGTGTGGCTCAGCAGGTGGCGCAGGGTCACCGCGTCGGCCGCCGGTGGCAGCGAGGGCAGCCAGCGCTTCACCGGATCGTCGAGCGTCAGCCTGCCGTCCTCGGCCAGCAGCAGGATCGAGGCGGCGGTGAACTGCTTGGTGACCGAGGCCAGGCGGAAGTTCGTCCGCGGGCCGACGGGCGTCGCTTCGTCGAGGGCGGCCAGGCCGTAGCCGCGGCGCAGCACCGGCTCGCCATCGCGCAGCACCAGTACCGCCGCGCCGGGAACGTCGCCGGCGTAGTCGCGCATGAGCGCGTCGACCGCGCCCGGGTCGACGGACGGCGGCTGGACCGATGCGGCGGACATCGCCGCCAGGGCGAGCAGTGGCAACAGGCCGGTCACGCGGTTCCCCTTGGCCGGACTCCCTCCGGCGTCGCCGCCCGAGGTTAACCCGCCGGCGCCTGCCGTGTCGCGATCCAGGCGTCGATCCGCGCTTCCAGCACGTCCAGCGGCACCGAACCGTCGCGCAGCACTTCCGCGTGGAATTCGCGCACGTCGAAACGCGGGCCCAGCGCAGCCTCGGCGCGACGGCGCAGTTCCAGGATCTTCAGTTCGCCGGTCTTGTGCGCCAGCGCCTGGCCGGGCATGGCGATGGCGCGATCGGTTTCGGCCTCGGCCTCGGCGCGGCTGGCGCCGAGGTTCTCGACCAGGTAACCGATCGCCTGCTCGCGGCTCCAGCCCGCGGCGTGGATGCCGGTGTCCACCACCAGGCGGGCGGTCCGCCACAACCCGCCGTGCAGGTAGCCGAAGCGCGACCATGGATCCTGGTACAGGCCCAGGTCGCGGCCGAGCGATTCGGCGTACAGGCCCCAGCCCTCGGTGAACGCGGCCTCGCCACCGGCGCTGCGGAACGCCGGCAGCCCTTCGAGTTCCTGCTGCAGGGCCAGCTGGACGTGGTGGCCAGGGATGGCCTCGTGCAGGAACAGCGCCTCGGCGCTCCAGGTCCGGCGCGAGGGCAGGTCGGAGGTGTTGACGTAGAACACGCCGGGAGCGCCGGGCGCGGCCGGGCGCAGGTAGGAACCGGCGGCGGCCGAACGCGCGCGGTAGGCCTCGACCGGGCGGATCTCCAGCCCGGCCTTCGGCAGCAGCGAGAACTGCTGCGGCACCCTGGCCATGACCTTCGCCTGCAGCCCGCGATGGAAGCCGAGCAGCGCCTCCTCATCGGCGAATCCGAAGCGGCGGTCCTCCTGCATGTAGCGGAGAAACTTCTGCAGGTTGCCGCGGAACTTCGCCTCCTTCATCACCTGGCGGATTTCCGCCTGCAGCCGCGCCACCTCGTCCAGTCCGGCCTGGTGCAGCTGCTCCGGCGGCAGCGTGGTGGTGGTGCTCTGCCGCGCGTTCCACGCGTACCAGGCCGCGCCGTCGGGCAGGGCGCCGAGGCCGGCGGTGCTGCGCGTGGCCGGCAGGTAGCGGGTGGCGACGAAGCCGCGCAGCATGCGGTAGGCCGGCAGCAGCTGCTGTTCGATGGTGCGCCGGTAGGCCTCGGTCAGGCGTGCGCGGTCGGCCTCGCTGAAGTCGCCGGGCATGTTGCGCACCGGGTTCCAGAAGATGCTTTCCTCGGCGCTGGGGCGGATCACCGCATCCAGCTGCGGCAGGACCTTCTCCATCAGCGGCCGCGGCTGCACCACGCCGGCGGCCATGCCCTGTTCCATGTTGGCGATGGCCTGGCGGAACAGCGCCGGCACCTGGCCGGCGCGTGCCAGCCAGTTGTCGTAGTCCTGCACCGTGCGGAACGGCTGCACGCTGGCGCCGGAGCCGAGCATCGCCACCAGCGTGGCCGGATTGTTGAACGGATTCAGCGGCAGCATCCAGCCGGGGAAGCGCTCGCCTTCCAGCGCGTCGCGGGCATTGCGCACGAAGATGCGGTAGCTGAGCAGGTCCTGGCCCTGCAGTCCCTCCTCGCCGACCGCCTCCACCCTGGCCAGCCACGATGCGGTGAACTCGTGACTGCGCTGGCGGAACTCCGGCGACAGGTAGTTCGGCAGCTGGTGGTTGCCGCGGGGATCGCCCTGGAAGGTGGCCTGCAGCGGGTTCAGCTTCAGCGATTCCTCCCAGTAGCCCTGGTACAGGCGCTGCAGCTTCGCGGCCTTGTCCTCGGTCTTCGCGGGCGCGGCCTGGGTGGCGGCCGGGCGTGACGCCTTCTTCTTTTTCGCCGCATCGGCCTGCGCCGGGGCCAGCAGGGCCAGGGCGACGGGCAGGGCGAGGCAGAAGGCGCGGGACGGGGTCATGCAGGGCTTCCGTTGCAACGCGAAGCCCGGCAGAGTGCCGCATCGCGCCGGCGCAGGCCAGCGCGCCCGCTCACCTGCCGGTCAGCTTGCGGCCTGCTGGCGCAGCTCGCGTGCGCGCCCGGCGCCCAGGTAGGCGGTGATCAGGTGGCGCATCAGGTACAGCAGCGGGATCAGCGCGATCGCCGCCAGCATCTTCCACGCGTAGTTGAGCGTGCTCACCGCCAGGAACAGCGACACCGGCCACTTCTGCGGGCCGAGCACGAAGGCGATCCAGATCACCACGAAGCTGTCGACCAGCTGCGAGACCGCGGTGGAACCGGTGGCGCGCAGCCACACCCAGCGCTCGCCTGTGGCGCGGCGGATGCGGTGGAACACCGCCACGTCGATCAGCTGGCCGACCAGGAAGGCCACCATCGAACCGGTGATGGTCCACAGACCCTGGCCGAACACCACCGCGAACGCGGCCTGGTAGTCCGGCACGCCCTGCGCCACCGCGGCGTCGCGCCACCAGCCGGCCGGGGCCAGCTCGATCGCGGCGAAGGCGAACAGGAAGCCGTACACGATCAGCCCCACCGCCAGCCAGGAGATGAACTTCACCCCGCGGCGGCCGAAGAACTCGTTGATGGTGTCGGTCATGATGAACACCACCGGCCACAGCAGCGTGCCGGCGGTGAAGTTCAGCGACCCGGTCTGGCCGAACAGGTTCCATTCCAGCGGCGCGATGCCGAGGCTGTCCTCCAGGGCGAAGATCTTGACCCCGATGAACTCGGCCAGCACCGCGTTGACGCAGAAGAAGGCGCCCAGGCCGATGTACAGCCGTACCGCGCGATCGTCGAGCAGGCGCGCGGCGGGCGTGGTGGACGCGGCCTCCTGCACGGGGTCGGCTGTGGGCTTCATGGCCGGGGCAGCGGGGCGAGCCCCGCTCTACCGCTCGCCCGCGCGGGTGAAGGGCATGCTCTCCGGGGCGACCGCGCCGCCGGAAATGATGAAGCCCATGGCCTGGTCGACGGTCCAGTCGGTCGGGGTCAGCAGCTCCACGGGCACCACCTCGAGGTAACCGGAGGTGGGATTGGGCGTGGTCGGCACGTACACCGCCGCCAGCTCGCGGCCGCTGCCTTCCTCCTTCAGCACGCGGGTGACCAGGCCGATGGACTTCATCTCCCGGTGCGGGAAGTCGATCAGGACCACGCGCTGGGTGCTGCCGGGCTTGGTCTGCAGGATGTCCAGCAGCTTGCGGGAGCTGGTGTAGATGGTGTTGGCCAGCGGCACGCGGGCGATCAGGGCCTCGAACCAGCGCAGCAGGTGCTGGCCGATCACGCGCCGGGCCAGCATGCCCACGCCGAGGATGACCAGCACCGTCGCCAGCATGGCGATCGTGTTCTGCACCCACAGCGCCTTGCCCCAGTGGGCGTAGGCGGGGAACGACTCGGCGATGCGTTCGGACAGCGGCACCACCCACGGCGCGCTGATGCTCGACAGCAGCACGAACACGAACTTGATCACGACCCAGGTCAGCCAGATCGGCAGCAGGGTCAGCAGGCCGGTGAGGAACAGGCGTTGCAGCGAGGCGCGCTGCGGCGCGGAGGGGTCGGGGGACATGCCGGGATTGTAGCGCCGGCGGCTGTTATGCTGCCGGCCGGCAAGGGGGGCCGACTGGGGGATGCATGCTCCGTTTCCTGAAGTGGCTGCTCGGCGCAGCCGTGGTGCTGGTGCTGTGCGTGGTCGGGGCGTACGTGCTGTCGCGGGTCCTGGGGGCCTTGGCGGCCGAGCGCGAGGCGCTGGCCCTGCTGGACGAACCGCCGGCGCCGCCGGAGCGGGACGGTTTCGCGGCGCTGTACACCGCGTCCCACGACATCCCCGAGGCCGGGCAGGCCAGCCTGGTGGCCGAGGAAGTGCGCCGCTTCAAGGCTACCCCGCTGGGCCGCGATGGCAGCAGCGACTGGAGCAGCCTGCTGCAGGAGCGGCCGTCGCTGGTCGTGGCGCGCGACGGCGACCCGGCCTGGTGCAACCTGCGCAGTGCCGACTGCCTGGAGCAGGTCCGCGGGGCCCGTGATGCCTACGCCGGCCTGCTCGAGCGCAACGCCCGCGCCCTCGAACGCGCCGGGGCCCTGCACGGGTACGACGGCTTCCCCAATCCCTTTCCGCCGCGACTGGACATGCCCTTGCCGGGCTTCCAGGTCCTCACCCGGCTGATGACGCGCACCGCCTGGCGTTTCGCCGAAGGGCAGGCCGACCTGGCGCTGGCCGATGCCTGCCGCGACGTGGCCATGGGCCGCCAGCTCATCGAAAGCGGCGACTCGCTGATCGGCAGCATGATCGGCGCGGCCATGGTCCAGGGCAACGCGCAGCTGCTGGCGCAGATGCTGGCCGAACTGCCGCGCGAACATGCGCTGCCGGAGCAGTGCCGGCAGGCCTTCGGGCGGCCGGTCGCGCTGGAGCAGGGCGTGTGCCGGACCATGCTCAGCGAGGGCCGCTTCGTGGCCGGCGGCCTGCGCACCCAGATCAACGCCGAAGTCGCCGCCAGCGCGGTGGAGCGCGAGGTCCCGGCGTGGGCGCTGCGGCTGCTGTTCGATCCGGAACGTACCGCCGCGCGGATGGCGCCGACCTTCGCCTGGTACTGCGGCGAGGAGGCGCGCGGGCAGCTGGCGCAGGACCAGCTGCTGCGCGCGCCGCCGGCGAATCGCTCGCACCGCTCGTTCCGCTGCCTGTCCAACGCGATCGGCTGTGTCCTGGCCGACATCGCGTCGCCGGCCTACGCCGACTACGGCATGCGCATGCAGGACGCCGACGCCCGGCTGCGCACCGTGGCCGCTCTGCTGTGGCTGCGCGACCAGGACGGGCCGATCGACGCGGCGGCGCTGGAGCGGGTGCCGGTGGCGCTTCGCAGCCCGGCGCGCCCGTTCCAGCTGGACCCGGAAGCCGGCACGCTCGGCACGGAAGTGTTCTGGGCGAAGGGGGCCGGCGCCAACGGCACCTGGCCGGTGCCGCTGCCGGCCAGCCGGCTTCAGCCGGCCGCGCCCTCGCCCTGAGCAGGGCGGCGGTCCGGCTTGCGCCGCACGTAGACCTGCTTGCGCACCCGCGCGACCACGTCGCCGGCGGCGTCGAAGATCTCGTTCTCGAACCAGTGCAGGTACTTGGCGCCGCCGGCGGTGGCGGCGCGGACCTCGGCCAGGGTGTCCGGGCCGACGTCGAAGCGGGTCCAGACCGTGCCGCGGCCGGGCTTGAGGAAGTCGATCGAGCCGCTCTGGTCCCAGACGTAGTAGTCGCGGCCCAGCTGCTGCATCAGCAGCAGCATCCAGAACGGGTCGCTCATCGAGAACAGGCTGCCGCCGAAGTGGGTGCCGACGTAGTTGCGGTTCCACGGGCGCATGCGCAGCTCGACCCGGGCATGGCTCCAGTCCGGGGCGATGTCCGCCACATGAATGCCGGCAAACAGGAACGGCGGCCACAGGTTCATGCCGTGGCGCAGGACGGAAGGCTTCATCTGCTTGGACGGGCAGGATTCAACGGGGGCAGGAGAGCCTACCATACGTGCTGGTACGGAAAAGTGGGCGCGGCGCGGCCGGGCAGGGCGCTGAGCTAGACTGTCGACCTTTTCCGGCCGCCTGGCCCCTGAACGGAACCGACCTTCCCGAATGAGCTGGCTCAGCAAACTGATGCCCTCCGGCATCCGCACCGACAACGCCGCCAACCGCAAGCGCAGCGTCCCCGAGGGCCTGTGGGAGAAATGCGACCGCTGCGGCGCGGTCCTGTACCGCCCGGAGCTGGAGGAAAACCTGGAGGTCTGCCCGAAGTGCGACTTCCACATGCCGATCCGCGCCCGCGCCCGCCTGGCCTCGCTGTTCGACCCGGGCAGCACCACCGAGATCGCCGCCACCCTGGCGCCGACCGACGTGCTGCGCTTCAAGGATTCCAAGCGCTATTCCGACCGGATCAAGGCCACCCAGAAGGCCACCGGCGAGTACGACGCGCTGGTGGCGATGGAAGGCCGGCTGAAGGGCCGTCCGCTGGTCGCCAGCTCCTTCGACTTCGCCTACATGGGCGGCTCGATGGGCTCGGTGGTGGGCGAGAAGTTCACCCTGGCCGCCGAGCGCGCGCTGGAGATCGGCTGCCCGTTCGTGAACTTCTCCGCCAGTGGCGGCGCGCGCATGCAGGAAAGCCTGTTCTCGCTGATGCAGATGGCCAAGACCTCCGCGGCGCTGGGCCGGCTGCGCGCGGCCGGGCTGCCGTACATCTCGGTGCTGACGCACCCGACCACCGGCGGCGTGTCGGCCTCCTTCGCGATGCTGGGCGACCTCAACATCGCCGAGCCGGAGGCGCTGATCGGTTTCGCCGGTCCGCGCGTGATCGAGCAGACCGTGCGCGAGAAGCTGCCCGAGGGCTTCCAGCGCTCGGAGTTCCTGCTCGAGCACGGCGCCATCGACCAGATCTGCGACCGCCGCCAGCTGCGCGACCGCCTGGCCGACCTGCTGGCGCTGATGATGCGCCAGCCGCCGGCGAAGGACGGCGACGCGGTGGAGGCGGCATGACTGCAGCCCGGCGCTGGTTCGGCACCGACGGCATCCGCGGGCGGGTCGGGCAGGGGCCGATCTCGGCCGACTTCGTGCTGCGCCTGGGCAACGCCCTGGGCCGGGTCCTGGCCGGGCAGAAGCCGGGCCGGCGCTCGGTGGTGATCGGCAAGGACACCCGCATCTCCGGCTACATGTTCGAGGCGGCGCTGGAAGCCGGGCTGGTCGCCGCCGGGACCGACGTGCAGCTGCTGGGGCCGATGCCGACCCCGGCGGTGGCGTTCCTCACCCGCACCCTGGGTGCGGACGCCGGCATCGTGATCAGCGCCTCGCACAACCCGCACCACGACAACGGCATCAAGTTCTTCTCCGCCGAAGGCGAGAAGCTCGACGACGCCACCGAGCTGGCGATCGAGGCGGCGCTGGAAGGCGAGTTCGCCACGGTCGAATCCGGCCAGCTGGGCAAGGCCGTGCGCGCCCGCGACGCGGTCGGCCGCTACATCGAGTTCTGCAAGTACACCGTCCCGCGCGGCTTCGACCTGCGCGGCATGAAGCTGGTCCTGGACTGCGCGCACGGCGCCAACTACCACATCGCCCCGCTGCTGTTCCGCGAGCTGGGCGCCGAGGTGGTGGCCATCGGCGCCGCGCCGGACGGGCTGAACATCAACGCCGGCGTCGGCTCGATGCACACCGACAACCTGGCCGCGAAGGTGCGCGAGGTCGGCGCCGACCTGGGCATCGCCTTCGATGGCGACGGCGACCGCGTGCTGATGGTCGACGGGCATGGCGTGCCGGTCGACGGCGACGGCCTGCTCTACGTGCTGGCCCGCGACTGGCAGGCCAGCGGCCGCCTGCGCGGGCCGGTGGTCGGCACGCTGATGACCAACTACGGCCTGGAAAAGGCGCTGGCCGAGGCCGGCATCCCGTTCCAGCGGGCCAAGGTCGGCGACCGCTACGTGCACCAGGCCCTGGTCGAGGGCGGCGGCGTGCTCGGCGGCGAGGCCTCCGGCCACCTGCTGTGCCTGGACCGCGCCACCACCGGCGACGCCATCGTCAGCGCGCTGCAGGTGCTGGACGTGCTGCGGCGTACCGGGCGCAGCCTGCGCGAAGCCGTGCAGGGCCTGCAGATGCTCCCGCAGAAGACCGTCAACGTGCGCCTGGACGGGGCCTCGGCCAAGGCCGTGGTCGACGCCGACAGCGTGCGCGCCGCGCTGCAGGGCGCGCAGGCCGCCGTGCAGGGCAGGGGGCGCGCGTTCCTGCGCCCGTCCGGCACCGAGCCGGTGGTGCGGGTCACGGTCGAGGCCGACGACGCCGCGCTCATGCACGACACCCTCGAGCGCCTGGCCGACGCCGTCCGCCACGCCGCGGCCTGAGCCCGTTTCCAAGAACACCGGCGCACGGCGTGGCGGGAACCACGCCGCCCGCCACGCAAGCCGAAATACCCGGAGCAGAACCCCATGGCAGCACGCATTCCCACCCTCGACATCACCCGCTTCGAGACCGACCGCGAAGGGTTCGTCGCCGACCTCGGCGCGGCCTACCGCGAATGGGGCTTCGCGGGCATCCGCAACCACGGCATCCCGCAGGACTACATCGACAAGGCCTACGACGCGTTCAAGCGCTTCTTCGCCCTGCCGGAGGAGACGAAGAGGAAGTACCACGTGCCCGGCGGCGGCGGCGCGCGCGGCTACACCCCGTTCGGCGTGGAGACCGCCAAGGACTCCAAGCACTTCGACCTGAAGGAGTTCTGGCACATCGGCCGCGAGATCCCGGACGACTCGAAGTACCGCGAGGTGATGCCGCCGAACCTGTGGCCGGAGGAAGTGCCGGAATTCCGCGAGTACGGCTACGGCCTGTACCAGAAGCTCGACGCGCTCGGTTCGCGCGTGCTGGCGGCGCTGGCCCTGCACATCGGCCTGCCGGAGGACTACTTCGCCGACAAGACCAACTTCGGCAACTCGATCCTGCGCCCGATCCACTACCCGCCGATCACCGCCGACGACATCCCCAACGTCCGCGCCGGCGCGCACGGCGACATCAACCTGATCACCCTGCTGGTCGGCGCCAGCGCCGCCGGCCTGGAGGTGCGTTCGCACGAGGGCGAGTGGGTGCCGTTCACCGCCGACGAGGACACCATCGTGGTCAACATCGGCGACATGCTGCAGCGCCTGACCAACCACGTGTACCCGTCGACCATCCACCGCGTGGTCAACCCCCCGGGCGAGCTGGCCCGCCAGCCGCGCTACTCGGTGCCGTTCTTCCTGCACCCGAACCCCGACTTCCTGATCGACGTGCTGCCGTCGTGCATCACCCCGGATAACCCGAGCCGCTATCCGGAGCCGATCACCGCCCAGGGCTACCTCGAGGAACGCCTGCGCGAGATCAAGCTGAAGTAAGCGGGGATCAGGGGAGCGGGCGCGATGCCTGCTCCCCTTGCTGCTTCACGGCGAGCGGAAGACCCGCGCGACGCGGTATCCTGTAACGCTATACCAGCTATGCAGGGGGAGGGGTCGGCAATGCGTCGTAGGATCGTGGCGGGCAACTGGAAACTCCATGGCACCCGTGATTTCGCCACCGCGCTGGTGGCCGGGATCGCCGACCACGTCCCGGTACCGGGCGTGGAGGTCGTGGTGCTGCCGCCGCTGCCCTACCTGGGCGACCTGATCGAGGACTTCGAGGGTCGGGACCTGGCCTTCGGTGCCCAGGACGTCAGCCACAACGAGAAAGGCGCCTACACCGGCGAGGTCTCGGCGGCGATGCTGGTCGACGTCGGGGCGAGCTACGGCCTGTGCGGCCATTCCGAACGCCGCCAGTACCACCACGAAAGCAGCGAGCTGGTGGCGCGCAAGGTCCTGGCCGCCCTGAACGCGGGCCTGCGGCCGATCCTCTGCGTGGGCGAAAGCCTGGAGGAGCGCGACGCCGGCCGGGCCGAGGAGGTCATCGCCTCCCAGCTGGACCCGGTCCTGGCCCTGGTGGGCGCCGCCGGCTTCGAAAAGGCCATCGTGGCCTACGAGCCGGTCTGGGCGATCGGCACCGGCCGCACCGCCACCCCGGAGCAGGCCCAGGCGGTCCATGCCTTCATCCGTCGCCATATCGGCCAGCACGATGCTAGAATCGCCGATTCCCTGCCTATCCTTTACGGCGGCAGCGTGAAGCCCGACAACGCCGGCGCCCTGTTTGCGCAGCCGGACGTGGATGGCGGGCTGATCGGTGGCGCCTCGCTGGTGGCTGCGGACTTCCTGGCCATCGCCCGGGCGGCCTCGCCGGCTTCCGGGGCGGAATAGCAAGTCGAGAAGACACAGATGCTGATGCTGATTCTCAACGTGGTGTACGTGCTGGTGGCGATCGCGATGATCGCGCTGATCCTGCTGCAGCGCGGCGCCGGCGCGGCCGCGGGCTCCGGTTTCGGTGCCGGCGCCTCGGGCACGGTGTTCGGCGCGCGCGGCGCGTCCAACTTCCTGTCCAAGAGCACCAAGTGGCTGGCCGTGGTGTTCTTCGGCATCAGCCTGTTCATGGCCTGGTATGCCACCCACAGCGCCCGCCCGGTCGCCGAGCAGGGTCTGGGCCTGATGGGCGAGGTCGCCGCCCCGGCGGCCGCGCCTTCCGTCGCCCCGGGCGAGCTGCCGGCCCTGCCGCCGGCCCCGTCGGCCGAGGTGCCCGCCGCGGCGCCGGCCGCCGACGCCGCCGCGGTGCCGGCTCCGGAGCAGGAATCCGCGAAGGAGGCTGCGCCGCCGGCGCAGTAAGCGGTACAATGCGCGCCGCCGCGCCGCGGCGCACGAGTTTCAAGCCCAGGTGGCGGAATTGGTAGACGCACTACCTTGAGGTGGTAGCGACGAGAGTCGTAGGGGTTCGAGTCCCCTCTTGGGCACCATATCGCCGGCGGACCGGGAAACCGGAGCGCCAGGCAGGCCGGCTGAAGGGTCGGCCGCAAGGGAGAAAGCCCGCGTCACGCGGGCTTTTTTTCTTGGAGATGCGGCGTCGTGGCGGGCGCGCAAGCGTTTACTCCCGAACCGCGCAACCGCTACAATTCCGCTGCTGTGCACAATCGCAGCGGACACCGGCACTGGCGCCACGTCCGCGGCATTGCCGGTCGCCGGTGGCGGCGCGGCAGCGAGGACGCTACAGGCGCTCCGCGACCAACGCGGATTCGACCCAGGCCCGGTCCCCGGGCAGAGGCAAGAGAGAACCACGAGTGCTGGCCCAATACCTGCCGACCCTGTTGTTCCTGATCGTGGCCACCGGCATCGGCGTCGCGCTGATCGTCATCGGCAACCTGCTGGGACCACGCCGCCCCGACCTGGAGAAGCTGTCGCCCTACGAGTGCGGCTTCGAGGCGTTCGAGGACGCGCGCATGAGGTTCGACGTGCGCTACTACCTCATCGCCATCCAGTTCATCGTCTTCGACCTGGAAATCATCTTCATCGTGCCGTGGACCCTGGTGTTCCAGGATCTGGGCGCCCGCGCGCTGGTCACCATGGGCCTGTTCGTCGGGATGCTGTTCCTCGGCTTCGTCTACGTCTGGAAGAAGGGAGCGCTCGAATGGGAGTGATCCAAACCATCGATCGCCTGATGACCAACCCGATCCCGGAAGGGCGGGTGGACGACATCCTTCGTCCCGAAGGCGAGAACCCGCTGCTGGAGAAGGGCTACGTCACCACCAGCGTCGACGCCCTGGTCAACTGGGCCCGCACCGGCTCGATGTGGCCGATGACCTTCGGCCTGGCCTGCTGCGCGGTGGAGATGATGCACGCCGGCGCCGCGCGCCTGGACCTGGACCGCTACGGCGTGGTGTTCCGCCCGTCGCCGCGCCAGTCCGACGTGATGATCGTGGCCGGTACCCTGGTCAACAAGATGGCCCCGGCGCTGCGCAAGGTCTACGACCAGATGCCCGACCCGAAGTGGGTCATCTCCATGGGCAGCTGCGCCAACGGCGGCGGCTACTACCACTACTCGTACTCGGTGGTACGCGGCTGCGACCGCATCGTCCCGGTCGACGTCTACGTGCCGGGCTGCCCGCCGACGGCCGAGGCCCTGGTCTACGGCATCCTGCAGCTGCAGAAGAAGATCTGGCGCACGCAGACCGTGGCCAAAACCAACAAGATCGACCGCTGAACCCCCTCTTTCCGGAACCACGCCAAGCCCCATGGCCGAGCCAGCTGCTTCCTTCGCCCAACGACTGCGCGACCGTTTCCCGGCCGCGACGGTGACCGTGGTCGAGCCCCGAGGCGAGACCACCCTCGAGGTTGCCGCCTCCGACCTGCTGGCGACCTGCCAGGCGCTGCGCGACGAGCTCGGGTTCGAGCAGCTCACCGCGGTGAGCGGCATCGACTACCTCGGTTACGGCAGCGACGAGTGGGACACCGAGGACGTGTCCTCCAGCGGCTTCAGCCGCGGCGTCGAAGGCAAGGGCACCGGCCGCTTCGGCTGGGGCGAGAAGCCCAGCCAGCAGGGCCGCGACCGCATCGAGCCGATCGTCGCGCCGGAGCGCCGCTTCGCCGCCGTGCTGCACCTGCTGTCGTACTCGGGCAACCGCCGCCTGCGCGTGCGCTGCTTCGCCCCCGACGACGTGCTGCCGGTAGTGCCCTCGGTGACCGGCATCTGGGCGGGCGCCAACTGGTTCGAGCGCGAGGCGTTCGACCTGTACGGCATCGTCTTCGAAGGCCATCCGGACCTGCGCCGGATCCTGACCGACTACGGTTTCGTCGGCCACCCGTTCCGCAAGGACTTCCCGCTGATCGGCAACGTCGAGGTGCGCTACGACGAGGAGCGCAAGCGCGTCGTGTACGAGCCGGTGACCTCGGTCGAGCCGCGCGTCAACGTGCCGCGGGTGATCCGCCACGACGCCCGCTACGAGACCGCCGCCGGCGAAGCCGCGCAGCGGGAGGCCGCCAAGTGAGCGCACAGATGTCCGATAGCAGCATCCAGGCCGGCCAGGGCGCCGGCGCTCCCGCCAGCCGGCAGGAGATCCGCAACTACACCATGAACTTCGGCCCGCAGCACCCGGCCGCGCATGGCGTGCTGCGCCTGATCCTGGAAATGGATGGCGAGACCATCGTCCGCGCCGACCCGCACGTGGGCCTGCTCCACCGCGGCACCGAGAAGCTGGCCGAGTCCAAGCCGTTCAACCAGTCGATCGGCTACATGGACCGCCTCGACTACGTGTCGATGATGTGCAACGAGCACGCCTACGTGCGCGCGATCGAGACCCTGCTGGGGATCGAGGCGCCGGAGCGCGCCCAGTACATCCGCACGATGTTCGACGAGATCACCCGCATCCTGAACCACCTGATGTGGGTCGGTTCGAACGCGCTGGACCTGGGCGCGATGGCGGTGTTCCTGTACGCGTTCCGCGAGCGCGAGGAGCTGATGGACGTCTACGAGGCGGTCAGCGGCGCGCGCATGCACGCGGCCTACTACCGCCCCGGCGGCGTCTACCGCGACCTGCCGGACCGCATGCCGAAGTACAAGGAGTCGCCCTGGCACAAGGGCGCCAAGCTCAAGCGCTTCAACGAGGCGCGCGAGGGCTCGCTCCTGGACTACATCGAGCACTTCACCCGCGAGTTCCCCAAGCGCGTCGACGAGTACGAGACGCTGCTGACCGACAACCGCATCTGGAAGCAGCGCACCGTCGGCATCGGCGTGGTCACGCCGGAGCAGGCGATGGCCTGGGGCATGACCGGCCCGATGGTCCGCGGCTCGGGCCTTGCCTGGGACCTGCGCAAGAAGCAGCCGTACGCCAAGTACGCCGAGGTCGACTTCGACATCCCGGTGGGCGTCAACGGCGACTGCTACGACCGTTACCTGGTGCGCGTCGCCGAGATGCGCCAGTCCAACCGCATCATCGCCCAGTGCGTGAAGTGGCTGAAGGAAAACCCGGGCCCGGTCATGGTCAGGAACTTCAAGGTCGCCCCTCCCAGGCGGGAGGAAATGAAGGACGACATGGAAGCCCTGATCCACCACTTCAAGCTGTTCTCCGAAGGCTACTGCGTGCCGGCCGGCGAGACCTACGCCGCGGTCGAGGCGCCCAAGGGCGAGTTCGGCTGCTACCTGGTCTCCGACGGCGCCAACAAGCCGTTCCGCGTGCACCTGCGCGCCCCCGGTTTCGCGCACCTGTCCTCGATGGACGAGATCGTGCGCGGCCACATGCTGGCCGACGTCGTGGCCATGATCGGTACCTATGATCTTGTGTTTGGTGAGGTGGATCGATGAAGGCCACCGGTAACTTCGAGAACGCGCGCAACGTCGACCCGATGGTCGTGCTGAGCGACGCGACCCGCGCGCACATCGACCACTGGCTGACCAAGTTCCCGCCGGACCGCAAGCGTTCGGCGGTGCTGCAGGGCCTGCACGCGGCCCAGGAACAGAACGGCGGCTGGCTGTCCGACGAGCTGATCGCGGCCGTGGCCAGGTACCTGGACATCCCGCCGGTGTGGGCCTACGAGGTCGCCACCTTCTACTCGATGTTCGAGACCCGGCCGGTGGGCCGCAACAACGTCGCGTTCTGCACCAACATCAGCTGCTGGCTCAACGGTGCGCAGGAGCTGGTCGAGCACGCCGAGAAGAAGCTGGGCTGCAAGCTGGGCGAATCGACCGCCGACGGCCGCGTCTACCTCAAGCGCGAGGAAGAGTGCGTGGCCGCGTGCTGCGGCGCCCCGGTGGTCGTGATCAACGGCCATTACCACGAGAAGCTCACCCCCGAGAAGGTGGACGAGCTGCTCGACGGATTGAAGTGAGGGCGGCGCAGATGGCACACCACCCGAAGGTTTCCGAAGGCTACGGCCCCGTCGGCCCGGCTCCGAAGGAGCACCAGGCCGTCTACACGACCCTGCACTTCGACAAGCCCTGGTCGTACGAGAACTACCTCAAGACCGGCGGTTACCAGGCGCTGCGCAAGATCCTCACCGAGAAGATCCCGCCGGCCGACATCATCGAGATGGTCAAGCAGTCCGGCCTGCGCGGCCGCGGCGGCGCGGGCTTCCCGACCGGCCTGAAGTGGAGCTTCATGCCCAAGGGCGACATGCAGAAGTACATCCTCTGCAATTCGGACGAGTCCGAGCCCGGTACCGCCAAGGACCGCGACATCCTGCGCTACAACCCGCACGCGGTGATCGAGGGCATGGCCATCGCCTGCTACGCCACCGGTTCGACCGTGGGCTACAACTACCTGCGCGGCGAGTTCCACCACGAGCCCTTCGAGCACCTCGAGGAAGCCCTGGCCGAGGCCTACAAGCACGGCTGGCTGGGCAAGAACATCCTCGGCTCGGGCGTGGACATCGACATCTACAACGCCCTCGGCGCCGGCGCCTACATCTGCGGCGAGGAAACCGCGCTGATGGAGTCGCTGGAAGGCAAGAAGGGCCAGCCGCGCTTCAAGCCGCCGTTCCCGGCCAACTTCGGCCTCTACGGCAAGCCGACCACGATCAACAACACCGAGACCTACGCCTCGGTGCCGGCGATCGTGCGCAACGGCCCCGAGTGGTTCATGAACCTGGGCAAGCCCAACAACGGCGGCTGCAAGATCTTCTCGGTCTCCGGCCACGTCGCGCGCCCCGGCAACTACGAGATCCGCCTGGGCACCCCGTTTGCCGAGCTGCTGGAAATGGCCGGCGGCATCCGCAACGGCAACCGCATCAAGGCGGTGATCCCGGGTGGCTCCTCGATGCCGGTGCTGCCGGGCGAGGTGATGATGGGCCTGACCATGGACTACGACTCGATCCAGAAGGCCGGCTCTGGCCTGGGCTCGGGCGCGGTCATCGTCATGGACCACACCACCTGCATGGTCCGCGCCTGCCAGCGCATCGCCCGCTTTTACTTCAAGGAAAGCTGCGGCCAGTGCACGCCGTGCCGCGAGGGCACCGGCTGGATGTACCGCATGCTGACCCGCGTGGCCGAGCACAAGGCCACGATGGAAGACCTGCATACCCTGAAGGCCGCCGCCGGCCAGATCGAAGGCCACACCATCTGCGCCTTCGGCGAAGCCGCCGCCTGGCCGGTGCAGGGTTTCCTGCGCCACTTCTGGCATGAATTCGAATACGCGATCGTGAACAAGCGCTTCCTCGTCGACGACGAGCGCAACGGCACGGTGGTGCGCTCCAACCTGGAGGTGGCCGCGTGAGTGCGCAGCCCGTCAATCCGAACCTGCCGCCCGACCACGTCACCATCTTCATCGACGGGGTCGAGCTGGCCGCGCCCAAGGGCTCGATGATCATCCAGGCCGCCGACAAGGCCGGCATCCCGATTCCGCGCTTCTGCTACCACGACAAGCTGGCCGTGGCGGCGAACTGCCGCATGTGCCTGGTCGACACCGAAGTGGGCGGCCGCTCGGCGCCGAAGCCGTCGCCGGCCTGCGCCACGCCGGTGATGGACGGCCTGAAGGTCTTCACCCGCAATGAGAAGGCCCTGAAGGCACAGCGGAACGTCATGGAGTTCCTGCTGATCAACCATCCGCTCGACTGCCCGATCTGCGACCAGGGCGGCGAGTGCGAGCTGCAGGACCTGTCGATGGGCTACGGCCGCTCGGTCAGCCGCTACCAGGAACGCAAGCGCGCGGTGCCGGACGAGGACATCGGTCCGCTGGTCGCCACCGAGATGACCCGCTGCATCCAGTGCACGCGCTGCGTGCGCTTCACCGCGGAGATCGCCGGCACCTACGAGCTGGGCGGCATGTACCGCGGCGAGAACCTGCAGATCGGCACCTACGACGGCAAGCCGCTGACCACCGAGCTGTCCGGCAACGTCATCGACGTGTGCCCGGTGGGCGCGCTGACCAACAAGGTGTTCCAGTTCCGCGCCCGTCCGTGGGAGCTGATGGCGGAGGAATCGCTGGGCTACCACGACGCCATGGGCTCGAACCTGTTCCTGCACGTGCGCCGCGGCGAAGTGCTGCGCACCGTGCCGCGCGACAACGAGGCGGTGAACGAGTGCTGGCTGTCGGACCGCGACCGCTACTCGCACCAGGGCCTGTACGCCGCCGACCGCGCCACCGTGCCGCTGCGCAAGGTGGACGGGCAGTGGCAGGAAGTGAGCTGGGCCGAGGGCCTGGCCGCCGCCGCCGCGATCCTGCGCGAGAACAGGGGTGATGCGCTGGGCGTGCTCGCGCACCCGGCCACCTCGAACGAGGAGGGCGGCCTGCTGGCCACCCTGGCCGCCGAACTGGGCACCGGCAACATCGACCACCGCATCGCCAACCGCGACTTCTCCGACGCGGCGGTGGCCGAGCCGTTCGCCATGCCGCTGGCCGAGGTCGGCCAGGCCGATGTGGTCGTGCTGGTCGGCACCAACCTGCGCCACGAGCTGCCGCTGCTGCACGCGCGGCTGCGCCAGGCGCAGGTCAAGCGCAACGCCCGCATCCACGTGGTCAACCCGGTCGACTTCGACTTCACCTTCGCCGTGGCCGGCAAGCAGATCGTGCCGCCGTCGCGCTTCGCCGAGGCGCTGGGCGACGCCGCCCTGCGCGAGGCCGCCAAGGGCGCGACCCGCGCGGCGGTGGTCGTCGGCGCGATCGCCGAGAACCATCCGCAGGCTGCCGCGATCCGCGCCGCCGCGCGCGACTTCGCCGCCGCCACCGGCGCCGCGCTGTGCCGCATCCCGCAGGGTGCCAACGCCGTGGGCCTGGCCCGCGCCGGCGTGCTGCCCTCGGCGCGCGACGTGGCCGGCATGTTCGCCGAGCCGCGCGGCGCCTACGTGCTGTACGGCATCGAGCCGGGCCTGGACTTCGCCGACACCGCCGCCGCGCTGAAGGCGCTGAACGCGGCGAAGGTCGTGGCGTTCAGCCACTTCGCCTGCGAGTCGACCCGCGCGGTCGCCGACGTGATCCTGCCGATCGGCGCGCTGCCGGAGATCGAGGCCACGCTGACCAACCTGGACGGCATCGAGCAGCAGGCGCACGCCGGCGGCAAGCTGCCGGGCCAGGCCCGCGAGGGCTGGCGCGTGCTGCGCGCCCTGGGCGGCGAACTGGGCCTGGCGGGCTTCGAGTTCACCGACCTGGCCGGCGCGCGCGCGCAGCTGGAAGGCGGCCGCAAGGTCGAGGTCAAGG
This sequence comes from Pseudoxanthomonas sp. J35, assembly GCF_000513995.1. Lineage (GTDB taxonomy): Bacteria > Pseudomonadota > Gammaproteobacteria > Xanthomonadales > Xanthomonadaceae > Pseudoxanthomonas. Next base: position 64,505 of record NZ_AZVB01000001.1, on the reverse strand, counting down.
CCGGCAAGGCCGGCGACGTGGGCCAGGGCGGCCTGGAAGTGGCGCTGGTCCCGGCGATCTACCGTACCGACGCGGTGGTCCGCCGCGCCGCCGCGCTGCAGGCGCATCCGCTCAACACCGGTGCGCGGATCGTGCTGAACCCGGCCGACGTCGCGGCGCTGGGCGAGGGTGGGGTGGCCAAGGTCAAGGGTGCCGCCGGCACCGCGACCCTGCCGCTGGTGGCTGACGCGCGCGTGGCCGCGGGCGTCGCATGGATCGAGGGGGGCCACGGCGCCACCGCGCCGCTGGGCGCGGGCCGGGTCGAGGTGGTGAAGGCATGAACGAACTGCTGATCAACGCGGTCGGCCCGCTGCGCGAATGGTTCTACGGGCTGGGCGAACTGGGCCCGGCGCTGTGGATCGTGCTCAAGATCCTGCTGATCGCCGTGCCGGTGATCGTCTCGGTCGCGTTCTACGTGGTCTGGGAGCGCAAGCTCATCGGCTGGATGCACGTGCGCCACGGGCCGATGTACGTGGGCATGGGCATCTTCCAGGCGTTCGCCGACGTCTTCAAGCTGCTGTTCAAGGAAGTCATCCGCCCGGCCAACGCGCACAAGGTGATGTACATCCTGGCGCCGCTGATCGTGCTGGCGCCGGCCTTCGCCGCCTGGGCGGTGGTGCCGTTCGACTACCAGCTGGTGCTGTCCAACGCCAACGCCGGCCTGCTGTACCTGCTGGCGATGACCTCGCTGGGCGTGTACGGCATCATCATCGCCGGCTGGGCCTCCAACTCGAAGTACGCGTTCCTGGGCGCGATGCGTTCGGCCGCGCAGGTGGTCAGCTACGAGATCGCCATGGGCTTCGCCCTGGTCGGCGTGCTGATCGCCGCCGGCAGCCTCAACCTGACCGACATCGTCATGGCGCAGGCGGGCAACGCCGGCTTCTTCGAGTGGTTCTGGCTGCCGCTGCTGCCGCTGTTCGTCGTGTACTGGGTGTCCGGCGTGGCCGAGACCAACCGCGCGCCGTTCGACGTGGTGGAAGGCGAGTCGGAGATCGTGGCCGGCCACATGGTGGAGTACTCCGGTTCGGCGTTCGCGCTGTTCTTCCTGGCCGAGTACGCCAACATGATCCTGGTCAGCTTCCTGATCTCGATCTTCTTCCTCGGCGGCTGGCTGAGCCCGATCCAGGGCTGGGTCACGGCGGACGTCTCGCCGTGGGTCGACTGGATCTGGAAGGGCGGCTGGCCCTGGCTGCTCGCGAAGGTGTTCTTCTTCGCCAGCGCGTACATCTGGTTCCGCGCCAGCTTCCCGCGCTACCGCTACGACCAGATCATGCGCCTGGGCTGGAAGGTCTTCATCCCGCTCACGATCTTCTGGATCGCGGTGACGGCGCTGCTGGTGTTCTTTGGCGTGTTCGAGAAGGGCGCCTGATCCGATGAACAAAGTCGTCCACTACTTCAAGAGCCTGATGCTGCTGGAGCTGATCCAGGGGCTGGGGCTGACCCTGCGGTACCTGTTCCGTCCCAAGTACACGCTGATGTACCCGATGGAGAAGTTCCCGCAGTCGCCGCGCTTCCGCGGCCTGCACGCGCTGCGCCGCTACCCCAACGGCGAGGAGCGCTGCATCGCCTGCAAGCTGTGCGAGGCCGTGTGCCCGGCGCTGGCGATCACCATCGACTCGACCCGTCGCGAGGACGGCACCCGCCGCACCACGCGCTACGACATCGACCTGTTCAAGTGCATTTACTGCGGCTTCTGCGAGGAGAGCTGCCCGGTGGATTCGATCGTGGAGACACACGTGCTGGAGTACCACTTCGAGAAGCGCGGCGAGAACATCGTCACCAAGCCGCAGCTGCTGGCCATCGGCGACCGCCTCGAGGCGGAGATCGCCGAGCGCCGCGCCGCCGACGCCGCCTACCGCTGAGGCCGAGATGGACTGGATCAAGATCGCCTTCTACGCCTTCGCCGCCGTGGCCGTCGCCTCGGCCGGCGCAGTGATCAGCGTGCGCAACCCGGTCAACGCCGTGCTGTGCCTGATCCTGACCTTCTTCTCCGTGGCCTGCACCTGGCTGCTGGTCGGCGCCGAGTTCCTCGGCGTGGCCCTGGTCCTGGTGTACGTGGGCGCGGTGATGGTGCTGTTCCTGTTCGTGGTGATGATGCTTGACATCGACGTGGCCGCGCTGCGCGAGGGCTGGGTGAAGTTCCTGCCCGTCGGCGTGGTGGTCGCGGTGGCGATGCTGGTGCAGATCCTGGTGCTGATCGGGGTGAAGGGCCGCACCGCCGCGCCGTTCCCCGACAACGCCGCCGCCGCGGCCGCCGACGCGTCCAACACGAAGTGGCTGGCAGAGCACCTGTTCACCGGCTTCATCCTGCCGTTCGAGTTCGCCGCGGTGATCCTGACCGTGGCGGTGATCGCGGCGGTGATGCTGACCCTGCGCAAGCGCACCGGCATCAAGACCCAGAATGCCTCCGAGCAGTCGCGGGTCAAGGCCGGCGACCGCCTGCGGATGGTGAGCATGCCGGCGGAGAAGCCGGCGCCCGTTGCCCAGGCTGAAGGGGAGGGCCAGGCATGATTGCCCTCGGTCATCTGCTCGCGCTCGGCGCGGTGCTGTTCTGCATCAGCATGGCCGGCATCTTCCTCAACCGGAAGAACGTCATCGTCCTGCTGATGTCGATCGAACTGATGCTGCTGTCGGTCAACATCAACTTCATCGCGTTCTCGCGCGAACTGGGCGATGCGGCCGGCCAGATCTTCGTGTTCTTCATCCTGACGGTGGCGGCCGCGGAGGCGGCCATCGGCCTGGCGATCCTGGTCGCGCTGTTCCGCAGCCGCGGCACGATCAACGTCGGCGAGCTGGATTCGCTCAAGGGCTGATGCCCGAGGGCGCGCCCCGCCAACCGATGCCGGCCCCCAGGCCGGCCCCGGGGCAGGGGGGCGAAGGTAAGGGCGCCGGCGACGGCGCGGCGACAATCGATGGCACCACCACCGGCACGGCCGCGGCGATGCCACCCGGCCCGGCCGGGAGCAACTTGGAAGTGGCGGCATGCGCGGCCGGTGGCGGGACCGCCGGCTCCACGGCACGAACTGGAACTAGACGGCAACCATGATCATCTCCAAAACCCACCTGCTGCTGATCGTCCTGGCACCCCTGCTGGGCAGCATCATCGCGGGTCTGTTCGGGCGCCAGGTCGGCCGCAAGGGCGCGCAGTACGCCACCATCCTCGGCGTGGCGGTCAGCTGCGCGCTGTCGGTCAACGTGCTGTACCAGCTGGTCGCCGGCGGCGCCTCTCCGTTCAACCAGAACGTCTACACCTTCTTCGAGGTGGGCAACTACGCGGCCCACGTCGGCTTCATGGTCGACCGCCTGACCGCGATGATGATGGTGGTCGTCACCTTCGTCTCGCTGCTGGTCCACGTCTACAGCATCGGCTACATGGCCGACGACCCGGGCTACCAGCGCTTCTTCAGCTACATCTCGCTGTTCACCTTCTCGATGCTCATGCTGGTCATGAGCAACAACTTCCTGCAGCTGTTCTTCGGCTGGGAAGCGGTGGGCCTGGTTTCGTACCTGCTGATCGGCTTCTGGTTCAAGCGGCCGAGCGCGGTGTTCGCCAACATGAAGGCGTTCCTGGTCAACCGCGTGGGCGACTTCGGCTTCCTGCTGGGCATCGCCGGCGTGCTGCTGTGGTTCGGCACCCTGGACTACGCCACCGTGTTCGCAAACGCCCCGCTGCTGCAGGGCCAGGAAGTGCAGATCTTCGCCGGCCATTCCTGGCAGATCGCCACCATCATCTGCATCTGCCTGTTCATCGGCGCGATGGGCAAGTCGGCGCAGGTCCCGCTGCACGTGTGGCTGCCCGACTCGATGGAAGGCCCGACCCCGATCTCGGCGCTGATCCACGCCGCGACGATGGTGACCGCCGGCATCTTCATGGTCGCGCGCATGTCGCCGCTGTTCGAGCTGTCGGAGACCGCGCTGAACTTCGTGCTGTTCATCGGCGCCACCACCGCGTTCTTCATGGGCCTGATCGGCATCGTGCAGAACGACATCAAGCGCGTGGTCGCGTACTCGACCCTGTCGCAGCTGGGCTACATGACCGTGGCGCTGGGCGTCTCGGCCTACTCCGGCGCGGTCTACCACCTGATGACCCACGCCTTCTTCAAGGCGCTGCTGTTCCTGGCCGCCGGCTCGGTGATCATCGGCATGCACCACGAGCAGGACATGCGCAAGATGGGCGGCCTGCGCAAGTACATGCCGGTCACCTACTGGACCAGCGTCATCGGCACCCTGGCCCTGGTCGGCACCCCGTTCTTCTCGGGCTTCTACTCGAAGGACACCATCATCGAGGCGGCCGCGCACAACGCCCACCACAGCCACCACTGGATCGCGACCTACGCGTACTGGGCGGTGCTCGGCGGCGTGATCGTGACCAGCTTCTACAGCTTCCGCCTGCTGTTCATGACGTTCCACGGCAAGGAGCGCTTCCGCGACGCCCATGCCGGCCATGGCCACGGCCACGACGCCGCGCACGGCGACCACGCGCATGGCGACGACCATGGCCACCACGGGACCCACGAGCCGCACGAGTCGCCGTGGGTGGTGACCGTGCCGCTGGTCCTGCTGGCGATCCCGTCGGTGCTGATCGGCTTCTTCACCGCCGGCCCGATGCTGTTCGGGACCGACTGGAAGGGCCACCACCTGGAGGCCTTCGTGCCGGGGCAGCAGGTCACCTTCTTCACCGGCGCGATCGACTTCGCGGACCCGGCGCGCGACACCATCGCCCAGGTCGGCGCCGAGTTCTGGCACGGCCCGGTCGAGTATGCGATGCATGGCATGACCATGCCGGCGTTCTGGCTCACCGTCGCCGGCTTCCTGCTGGCCGCCGCCCTCTACCTGTGGAAGCCCGAGCTGGCCGCCTCGGCCCGTCGCATCTTCCGCCCGGTGGTGCGCGTGCTGGAGGAGAAGTTCGGCTTCGACCACCTGTGGATCAAGGGCTTCGCCGGCGGTGGCGTGATCCTCGGCCGCATCTCGCGCTGGATCGACACCAACCTGATCGACGGCGTCGTCGTCAACGGCAGCGCCCGCCTGGTCGACCTGGGCGCGGCCCTGCTGCGGCGCACGCAATCCGGTTACCTCTACCACTACGCCTTCGCGATGATCATCGGCCTGATCGCACTTCTGGCCGTCATCATCCGGTTCTGGCGCTGACCGTACGGAAGAACGAGACGTGGCAAACACGCACCTGCTGAGTGTCCTGATCTGGCTGCCGGTTATCGGCGGCGCGCTGATCCTCGCCCTGGGCAGCGCCCGGGCGGCGGCGGCGCGCTGGCTTTCGATGGCGGTGGCCGTGGCCACCTTCCTGTGGAGCCTGCGCCTGCTGACCGGGTTCGACTACTCCAACCCGGGCATGCAGTTCGTCGAGCAGCACGCCTGGATCCCGGCCTGGGGCATCCATTACAACCTGGGCGTGGATGGCATCGCGATCGCGCTGATCCTGCTGACCACCCTGGTCGGCGTGCTGGCCCTGGCCGGCGCCTGGGGCGTGGTCAACAAGCGCGTGCACCAGTACGTGGCCTCGTTCCTGATCCTGCAGGGCGTGACGGTCGGCATCTTCGCCGCCACCGACGCGATCCTGTTCTACGTGTTCTTCGAGGCCATGCTGATCCCGATGTTCCTGATCATCGGCGTCTGGGGCGGCCCGCGGCGCATCTATGCCGCGATGAAGTTCTTCCTGTACACCTTCCTCGGCTCGGTGCTGATGCTGGTGGCGCTGGTCTACCTGTACCTGAAGGGCGGCAGCTTCCAGCTGGCCGACCTGTACGCGCTGCCGCTGACCGCCAGGGAGCAGACCTGGATCTTCTTCGCCTTCCTGGTCGCCTTCGCGGTCAAGGTGCCGATGTTCCCGGTGCACACCTGGCTGCCGGACGCGCACGTCGAGGCGCCGACCGCCGGTTCGGTGATCCTGGCGGCGATCGCGCTGAAGATCGGCGGCTACGGCTTCCTGCGCTTCAACCTGCCGATCACCCCGGACGCCGGCCAGGAATGGGCGTGGCTGGTGATCGCGCTGTCGCTGGTCGCGGTGATCTACGTCGGCCTGGTCGCCCTGGTCCAGGACGACATGAAGAAGCTGGTCGCGTACTCCTCGGTCGCGCACATGGGCTTCGTCACCCTGGGCACCTTCATCGTGTTCACCCTGGTCCGCGACTTCGGCTCGATCGACGCCGCGCGCCTGGGCCTGCAGGGCGCGATGGTGCAGATGGTCTCGCACGGTTTCGTCTCCGGCGCGATGTTCTCCTGCATCGGCGTGCTGTACGACCGCATGCACACCCGCCGCATCTCCGACTACGGCGGCGTGGCCAACGTGATGCCGCGGTTCGCCGCGTTCGCGATGCTGTTCTTCATGGCCAACTCGGGCCTGCCGGGCACCAGCGGCTTCGTCGGCGAGTTCATGGTCATCCTGGCCAGCTTCCAGAAGCACCCGGTGATCGCGGCCCTGGCGGCGACCACCCTGGTGATCACCGCGGCGTACACGCTGTGGCTCTACAAGCGCATCTTCTTCGGCGAGGTCGGCAACGCCCACGTCGCGGAGATGAAGGACATCAACGGGCGCGAGGCGCTGGTGCTGGGCGTGTTCGCCGCCGGCGTCCTGCTGCTCGGCGTCTGGCCCAAGCCGCTGACCGACCTGATGGAACCGTCGATCGCGCAACTGGCGACCCAGATCGCCACCAGCAAGCTGTAAGGATCTACCGAAGATGACCACGTCCCTCGCGATGCCGTCCGCCGCCGAACTGCTGCCGCTGCTGCCGGAGCTGGTGCTGATCGGTGGCGCCTTCGCCCTGCTGATCGTCGATCTCTTCATCTCCGCCCGGCACAAGGTCTTCACCCACTTCCTGTCGGTGCTGCTGCTGGCCGTGGTGCTGGCGATGCTGGCCACCGGCACGGGCGGGCAGGGCACGGTGATGAACGGCATGTTCGTCCGCGACGCCGCCGCCGACGTCATGAAGATGGCGATCGTGCTGATGAGCGGCCTGACCCTGGTCTACGGCTGGAGCTACCTGCGCGAGCGCAACCTGTTCCAGGGCGAGGTACCGGTGCTGGTGCTGTTCGCCACCGCCGGCATGATGATGCTGGTCTCGGCCGGCAGCCTGGTCATGGTCTACCTGGGGCTGGAGCTGCTGGCGCTGAGCTCGTACGCGCTGGTCGCGCTGGACCGCGACAACGGCCGCGCCACCGAGGCGGCGATGAAGTACATCGTGCTCGGCTCGCTGGCTTCGGGCCTGCTGCTGTACGGCATGTCGCTGGTCTACGGCGCCACCGGTACCCTGCAGCTGGACGGCATAAACGCCGCCATCGCCACCACCCACGAGCGCACCCTGCTGCTGACCGGCACCGTGTTCATGGTCGCCGGCGTGGCCTTCAAGCTCGGCGCCGCGCCGTTCCACATGTGGCTGCCGGACGTGTACCAGGGCGCCACCGCGCCGATCGCGCTGTTCGTCAGCTCCGCGCCCAAACTGGCCGCCTTCGGCATGGCCTGGCGCCTGCTCGAGGTGGGCGTGGGTCCGCTGGCCGAGGAGTGGAAGTGGCTGCTGGCCGGCCTGGCCGCGGTGTCGCTGGTGATCGGCAACCTGATGGCGGTCGCCCAGTCGAACATCAAGCGCATGCTGGCGTACTCGACCGTCTCGCACATCGGCTTCCTGCTGATGGGCCTGGCCGGCGGCGACGAGCGCGGCTACGCGGCGGCGCTGTTCTACGCCATCGCCTACGCACTGATGTCGACCGCGGCCTTCGGCGCGATCATCGCGCTGTCGCGCCAGGGCTTCGAGGCCGAGAACATCGACGACTTCAAGGGCCTGAACGCGCGCAACCCGTGGATGGCTGGCCTGGTGCTGTGCATCATGGCCTCGCTGGCCGGCGTGCCGCCGTTCCTGGGCTTCTGGACCAAGCTGGCGGTGCTGGCCGCGGCGGTGCAGGGCGGGATGCTGTGGCTGGCCCTGCTGGGCGTGGTCTGCGCGGTGATCGGCGCGTTCTACTACCTGCGCGTGATCAAGGTCATGTACTTCGACGAGCCGGTCGGCGGCCCGCTGCCGGCGCACAACGACCGCGTGCTGGGCATCGTGCTGGGCGTCAACTCGCTGGCCCTGCTGGTCCTGCCGCTGGGCCTGAACCGCCTGCTCGAGTGGTGCCAGCAGGCCTTCATGTAAGGCCGCGCCGGCCACCGGTCGCATGGAAGCCCCCGCTTGCCGGGGGCTTCTCTTCTTCGGGCGGCGCCCGGCGGGCAGGGGGGCGCGGCGCCGTGCGGCCGGTCGCGTGCAACGGGCGAAGCACGCGGCACCGCATGGAACGGGTGCAGGCTTTCCGTGGCGGCGGTATACGCTGCATATCGTTCAGCGGGATTTGCATCGAGGGCTTGCAAAGATCCGCGCCGATCGCCATAATTCCGCCTCTGCTGCGGGGTGGAGCAGTCTGGCAGCTCGTCGGGCTCATAACCCGAAGGTCGCAGGTTCAAATCCTGCCCCCGCTACCACGTTTCGTGGTTCGGATGTCCCGGTTCCGCCGGGGTATCCGCAACCGCAAAGCCTGGGCCAGCAACGGCGCATGTTCCCGCCGTTGCGCCGATTCCAGCATCATTGGACGGGAAGCCCGGGAGGGCCACCCGTCGGACACGGGGCCCGAACGGGCCCTTTGTCGTTTCCGGGGGCCGGAAATTCCCGTCTTCCCGTTTCCTGCTTTCGAGTACCCGCCGCAATGAGCGAGAAGCACAGCGAAATCGCCGAGCTGCTGGGCCCGACCGTCGAGTCGCTGGGCCTGGAGCTGCTGGGCATCGAATACCTGCCCGCGCCGGGTGGTGCCACGCTGCGCCTTTACATCGACGTCCCGGCCGGCGAGGAATCGCGCACCGTGACCATCGAGGACTGCGAGGCGGTCAGCCGCGAGGTTTCCGCGCAGCTGGACGTGGCCGACCCGATCCCGGGCAACTACACCCTCGAGGTGTCGTCGCCGGGCCTGGACCGGCCGCTGTTCACCGCCGCGCAGTTCGCCCGCTTCGCCGGCGAACAGGCCAAGGTGGCGCTGAAGCTGCCGCAGGAAGGCCGCCGCCGCCTGCAGGGCCAGATCCTGCGGGTCGAGGCCGGCACCGTGGTGTTCGAGCTCGACGGCGCCGAATTCCCGGTCGCCGCGGACAACATCGACAAGGCGCGCCTGGTCCCCGACTGGGCCGCGCTGGGCCTGGCCCCGAACAAGTACGCGCCCGCCAACAAGGGCAAGCCCGCGCCGAAGCCCGGCAACGGCACGACTCCCAAGCACCCCTCCAACAAGCCGGCGGCCGGCAAGCCGCACGCGGAGTAACGAAGAGATGAGCAAGGAACTTCTTCTGGTAGTGGACGCGGTCGCCAACGAGAAGGGCGTGCCGCGTGACGTGATCTTCGAGGCGCTCGAAGCCGCGCTGGCTTCGGCCGCCAAGAAGCGCTACGTCGACCAGGACGTCGTCACCCGCGTCGCGATCGACCGCAAGGACGGCAGCTACGAGACCTTCCGCCGCTGGGAAGTGGTGGCCGACGACGTGGTCATGGAATCGCCCGACCGCCAGATCCGCCTGATGGACGCCATCGAGGAGGCCGACGGCGTCGAGGTCGGCGACTGGATCGAGGAGCAGATCGAGAACCCCGAGTTCGGCCGCATCGCCGCCCAGGCCGCCAAGCAGGTGATCGTCCAGCGCGTGCGCGAGGCCGAGCGCCAGCAGGTCGTGGACGCGTGGAAGGACCGCGTCGGCGAGCTGGTCACCGGCGTGGTCAAGCGCGTCGAGCGCGGCAACGTCTACGTGGACCTGGGCGGCAACGCCGAGGCCTTCATCCCGAAGGACAAGGGCATCCCGCGCGACGTGCTGCGCACCGGCGACCGCGTGCGCGGCTACCTGTACGAGGTCCGCAGCGAGCCCCGCGGCCCGCAGCTGTTCATGAGCCGTGCCGCCCCCGAATTCATGATCGAGCTGTTCAAGCTCGAGGTGCCGGAAGTCGGCCAGGGCCTGGTCGAGATCAAGGCCTGCGCCCGCGACCCGGGCGACCGCGCCAAGATCGCCGTCGTGGCCCACGACAACCGCACCGACCCGATCGGCGCCTGCATCGGCATGCGCGGTTCGCGCGTGCAGGCGGTGTCCAACGAGCTCAACGGCGAGCGCGTGGACATCGTGCTGTGGAACGAGAACCCGGCCAACTTCGTCATCAACGCGATGGCGCCGGCCGAGGTGCAGGCGATCATCGTCGACGAAGAGAAGCACTCGATGGACCTGGCCGTGGCCGAGGACCGCCTGGCCCAGGCGATCGGCAAGGGCGGCCAGAACGTGCGCCTGGCCAGCCGCCTGACCGGCTGGCAGCTCAACGTCATGACCCAGGACCAGGTCGCGGCCAAGTCCGAGGCCGAGCAGGCCGTGGCCCGCCAGCTGTTCATGGACAAGCTGGAGGTGGACGAGGAAATCGCCAGCATCCTGGTGTCCGAGGGCTTCAGCACGGTCGAGGAAATCGCCTACGTGCCGGTCGGCGAGCTGCTGGCGGTGGAGGGCTTCGACGAGGACATCGTCGAGGAACTGCGCTCCCGCGCCCGCGACGCCCTGCTCAACGAGGCCTTGGCGGTCGAGGAGCGGCTGGGCGACGAAGGCCCGGCCGAGGACCTGCTGGCGCTGGAAGGCATGGACGAGGACACTGCCTTCGCCCTGGCCAGCCATGGCGTCCGCACCGCCGAGGACCTGTCGGACCTGGCCGCCGACGAAGTGGCCGAGTTCGGCATCGAGGGCCTGGACGAGACTCGCGCCGCCGCCCTGATCCTGGCCGCCCGTGCCGAGGAGATCGCCCGCCTGGAGCGCGGCGAATGAGCCGGCGATGAACACCGCCCTGCATCGTCCAGGGCTTAGAATCCGCGTTTCCCTTGCTCTCGGCGAGGGGGCGCCAACAAGAGCATAGGATCCGAATGTCGCAGCAAACCACCATCCGCAAGCTCGCCGACCTGGTCAACACGCCGGTGGAGAAGTTGCTGGAGCAGCTGGCCGAGGCCGGCATGCACTTCAGCGACCCCGACCAGGTCGTGACCAGCGCCGAAAAGCTCAAGCTGCTCGGCTTCCTCAAGCGCGCCCACGGCAAGTCCGAGGCCCAGGCCGAGGACGTCGCCGCGCCGAAGAAGATCACCCTGGCCCGTCGCAAGGTGCAGGAACTGACCGTCGGCGGCGGCCGCAGCAAGACCACCGTCGCGGTCGAGGTCCGGCAGAAGCGCACCTACGTCAAGGCCACCGAGGCCCAGGCTTCGGCGCCGGCCCCGCAGGGTCCGGTCGACGACGAGCGCGCCGAGGTGCTGCGCAAGCTCGAGGAATCGCGCCAGCGCAACCTCGCCGAGCAGCAGCGCCTGGCCGAGCTTGACCGCCAGCGCGCCGAGGAGGCCGAGCGCAAGCGCCAGGAAGAAGAAGCGCGCCGCCGCGCCGAGGAAGAGGCGCGCAAGGCCGAGGAAGAGCGGCAGAAGGCCGCCGCCGCCCCGGCCCGCACCGAGGAGGCGCCTGCCGCCGCGGCGCGCCCGGCGCGCGCCCCGGCCCCGCCGCACCGCCCGGCCCCCGAGCGCGCGGCCGACGACGGCCGTGGCCACAAGCACAAGACCCGCGGCTCGCACGTGATGGTCGCCGGCATCGAGGACGACGACGCGGCCAGCCGCTTCGCCGGCCAGCTGCACCTGTCGGCCGCCGAGCGCGCGCGCCGTTCCAGCGCCCGTCCGGGCGGCAAGGCCAAGCCGCGCCGCCAGGAAGTCCGTGGCGGAGGATCCAGCGGCGCCGGTGGCTTCGAGCGCCCGACCGCCCCGATCGTGCGCGAAGTGGCGATCGGCGACTCGATCACCGTGGCCGACCTGGCGCAGAAGCTCGCGCTCAAGGGCGGCGACGTGGTCAAGGCGCTGTTCAAGATGGGCGTGATGGCCACCATCACCCAGACCATCGACCACGACACCGCCGCGCTGGTCACCGAGGAACTGGGCCACAAGCCGGTCCGCGCCGATTCCGACGACGCCGAGAGCGAACTGCTGGCGCACGTGGAGCAGGCCAAGGGCGAGGCGAAGCCGCGTCCGCCGGTGGTCACCATCATGGGCCACGTCGACCACGGCAAGACCTCGCTGCTGGACTACATCCGCCGCACCAAGGTCGCCCACGGCGAGGCCGGCGGCATCACCCAGCACATCGGCGCCTACCACGTGGAAACGCCCAAGGGCGTGATCAGCTTCCTGGATACCCCGGGCCACGCCGCGTTCACCTCGATGCGCGCCCGCGGCGCCAAGCTGACCGACATCGTGGTGCTGGTCGTGGCCGCCGACGACGGCGTCATGCCGCAGACCAAGGAAGCCATCCAGCACGCCAAGGCGGCCGGCGTGCCGATCATCGTGGCGATCAACAAGATCGACAAATCCGACGCCGACCCGCTGCGCGTGAAGAACGAGCTGCTGGCCGAGGAGGTCGTGGCCGAGGAGTTCGGCGGCGACACCCAGATGGTCGAGCTGTCGGCCAAGACCGGCCAGGGCGTGGACGACCTGCTTGACGCGATCTCGATCCAGGCCGAAGTGCTGGAGCTGAAGGCGGTGGCCGAAGGCAACGCCAGCGGCGTGGTCATCGAGTCGGCGCTGGACAAGGGCCGCGGCCCGGTTGCCACCGTGCTGGTCCAGCAGGGCCAGCTGAAGAAGGGCGACTACCTGGTCTGCGGTGTGCAGTACGGCCGCGTCCGCGCGCTGTTCGACGAGACCGGCGGCCAGCCGGCCTCGGCCGGTCCGTCGATCCCGGTGCAGGTCCTGGGCCTGTCCGGCGTGCCGGATGCCGGCGACGACTTCGTCGTGGTCAAGGACGAGCGCCTGGCCAAGGACGTGGCGCAGCAGCGCGACGCCAAGCGCCGCGAGTCGCGCCTGGTCCAGGCCGCGGGCAACCGCATGGAAGACATCATGGCCCAGATGGGCAAGGGCGAGGGCCAGCAGGTCCTCAACCTGCTGGTCAAGGCCGACGTGCAGGGCTCGGTGGAGGCGCTCAAGCAGTCGCTCACCGCGCTGTCCAACGACCAGATCCGGATCAACGTGATCAGCTCCGGCGTGGGCGGCATCACCGAGTCCGACGCCAACATCGCCGTGACCACCAAGGCCACCGTGATCGGCTTCAACGTGCGCGCCGACGCCTCGGCCCGCAAGATCATCGAGGCCAACGGCGTCGACCTGCGCTACTTCTCGATCATCTACGACGTGATCGACCAGGTGAAGCAGGTGGCTTCCGGCCTGCTGGGCGTGGAGATCCGCGAGGAGATCATCGGCATCGCCGAGGTGCGCGAGGTCTTCCGCAGCTCCAAGTTCGGCGCGGTCGCCGGCTGCATGGTCGTCGAGGGCGTGGTCAAGCGGAACAAGCCGATCCGCGTGCTGCGCGACAACACGGTCATCTTCGAGGGCGAGCTGGAATCGCTGCGCCGCTTCAAGGAGAACGTGGACGAGGTGCGCAACGGCACCGAGTGCGGCATCGGCGTCAAGGAGTACAACGACGTCAAGCCGGGCGACCAGATCGAGTGCTTCGAGCGCATCGAGGTCCAGCGCACGCTGTAAGCGCATGGCGCCGGCCCGCCCCGCGGGCGGCGCCGGCGCGTTGACGGGACGGCCCGCGCGGCCGTCCCGCCGTTTCCGGGGTGGGCCCCGCGCCGGCAGGCGCCCGGGGCGCGACCCGATCCATCGGGCCGCCACAGGCCCGGCAAGGAGTTGCACATGCCGACCAAATCCTTCCATCGCACCGACCGTGTTTCGGCGCAGCTGCGCCGCGAACTGGGCACGCTGGTCCACGAGGCCGTGCGCGAGCACGGGCTGCCGTCGGTGAGCGTGTCCGACGTGGAAGTCACCCGCGACCTGGCCCACGCCAAGGTTTTCGTCACCGCGCTGCTGCCGGAGCGTTCGGGCGAGGCGGTGAAGGCGCTGAAGGAAATGGCCCGCGACATCCGCATGGAGCTGGCCCGGCGGGTGAAGCTGCGTCACGTGCCGGAGCTGCACTTCCACTACGACGATTCGGTCGACCGCGGCGAGCGCATCGATACGCTGCTGCGCCAGAACCCGGTCGGCCCGACCGAGCCGGACGAGGCCTGAGGCGCCCGGGCCCGCCCGGCGCCACCGCCTGCCCGCGGCCCGCCACCCGACCGATGAACCGGCGACCGAAGATCCGCTTCCGCCCCCTCGACGGCATCCTCCTGCTCGACAAGCCGGGCGGGATGAGCTCCAACGCCGCCCTGCAGGCGGCGCGCCGCCTGTTCCGCGCCGAGAAGGGCGGCCATACCGGCAGCCTCGACCCGCTGGCCACCGGCCTGCTGCCGCTGTGCTTCGGCGAGGCGACCAAGCTGGCCGGCCTGCTGCTGGGCTCGGACAAGGCCTACGAGGCCGGCATCGTCCTGGGCACCACCACCGACACCGACGACGCCGACGGCCAGGTCCTGCGCCAGCGGCCGGTGCCGGCGCTGGACTGCGCCACCCTGGAGGCGGCGCTGGCCGGCTTCACCGGCGTGCTGCAGCAGCGCGCCCCGGTCTTTTCGGCGCTCAAGCAGGGCGGCGAGCCGCTGTACGCCCGCGCCCGCCGCGGCGAGGCGATCGAGGCGCCGGTGCGCGAGGTCGTGGTCCATGCCATCGAGCTGCTCGGGCACGAAGGCGGGCGCCTGCGCCTGCGGATAACCTGCGGCAGCGGCACCTACATCCGCAGCCTGGCCCGCGACCTGGGCGAGGCGCTGGGCTGCGGGGCGCACATCGCCAGCCTGCGCCGGCTGTGGGTGGATCCGTTCCGCGAACCGCTCATGTACACCCTCGAGCAGCTGGAGGCCCTGGCCGGCGACGAGGCGGCGCTGGACGCCTGCCTGCTGCCGCTGGCCGCCGGCCTGGCCGGTTTCCCCCGGGTCGAGCTGGACGCCGCCTTGGCGGTGCGTTTCGCCCAGGGCCAGCGCCTGCGCGGCGACTGGAGCCCGGCCGATCCGGTGGCCGTGTTCGGCCCCGGCGGCGCGCCGCTGGGCCTGGGCCGGGTCGGGGAGGGCGGGCGCCTGTCGCCGCAGCGCCTGTTCGTGCCCGCCGCGGCCTGAACCGGGTCAGGCCGGGCGGCGGTCCGGAACCTTGTCCCGGCTCTCTCCCGGGGGGTACAATTCGCGCGCCTTTTTTCCGGGCAAACCCTTTCCGTCCATCACCCCGCCAGCGCGGGGCGGGGCGGCCTTCCGCAAGCGGCGGGTCAGGCGGTGCGCACACGCGTTCCTGCAGGCCTCGCATCAAGAGAAAACACCATGTCCATCGATACCCAGAAAGTCATCGCCGAGCACGCCCGTGGCGCCAACGACACCGGCTCCCCGGAAGTCCAGGTCGCCCTGCTGACCGCCCGCATCGAGCAGCTGACCGAGCACTTCAAGACCCACAAGAAGGACCACCACAGCCGCCGCGGCCTGCTCCAGCTGGTCAACCGCCGCCGCAGCCTGCTGGACTACCTGAAGCGCAAGGACAACGAGCGCTACAAGGGCCTGATCGAGAAGCTCGGCCTGCGTCGCTGAAGCAAGACCCCGCCGCGGCGCAGAAATGCGCCGCGGTTTGCATTTCGGAACACGAATTCGCTGCACGTCGCCGGCCCCCGCCGGCACCGCAACACCCGCGGCCGGGCTCTCCGGCCACCCGCCTGTGGCAAGGGTCGCCGGCGGTCAATCGCAAGCAGAAACAGCATCCCCAAGGAACCGACGTGGCAAAAATCACCAAAACCTTCCAGTACGGCAAGCACACCGTGACCCTGGAGACGGGCGAGATCGCCCGCCAGGCCAGCGGTGCCGTCATCGTGAAGATGGACGACACCGTACTGCTGGTCAGCGCCGTCGCCGCCAAGAGCGCGCGCGAAGGCCAGGACTTCTTCCCGCTCACCGTGGACTACCAGGAGAAGTTCTACGCCGGCGGCCGCATCCCCGGCGGCTTCTTCAAGCGCGAAGGCCGTCCGACCGAGAAGGAAACGCTGATCTCGCGCCTGATCGACCGTCCGATCCGTCCCCTGTTCCCGGAGGACTACAAGAACGAGGTCCAGATCATCGCGACCGTCATGTCGCTGAACCCGGAAATCGACGGTGACATCCCGGCGATGATCGGCGCCTCGGCGGCGCTGGCCCTGGCCGGCACCCCGTTCAAGGGCCCGATCGGCGCGGCCAAGGTCGGCTACAAGGACGGCCAGTACATCCTCAACCCGACCACCAGCGAGCTGAAGGAATCGAAGCTCGAGCTGGTCGTCGCCGGTACCGCCAACGCGGTGCTGATGGTCGAGTCCGAGGCCCAGCTGCTGAGCGAGGAAGTGATGCTGGGCGCGGTCACCTTCGGCCATCGCGAGATGCAGAAGGTCATCAACGCGATCAACGAGCTGACCGTCGAAGCCGGCACCAAGCCGAGCGACTGGGTCGCCCCGCCGAAGAACGAGGCGCTGATCGCCGCGCTGAAGGAAGCGGTCGGCACCCGCCTGGCCGAGGCCTTCCAGGTCCGCGACAAGCTGCAGCGCCGCGACGCCATCGCCGCGATCAAGAAGGACGTGACCGAGCAGCTGGCCGGCCGCGTCGCCGAGGAAGGCTGGAACCCGGCCGAGCTGGCCAAGGAATTCGGCGAGCTGGAATACCGCACCATGCGCGACGCGGTCCTGGAGACCAAGGTCCGCATCGACGGCCGCGCCCTGGACACCGTGCGCCCGATCACCGTGAAGACCGGCGTGCTGCCGCGTACCCACGGCTCGGCGCTGTTCACCCGCGGCGAGACCCAGGCGATCGTGGTCACTACCCTGGGCACCGCCCGCGACGGCCAGATCATCGATGCCGTCTCCGGCGAGTACAAGGAAAACTTCCTGTTCCACTACAACTTTCCGCCGTATTCGGTGGGCGAGTGCGGCCGCTTCGGCGCGCCGAAGCGCCGCGAGATCGGCCACGGCCGCCTCGCCAAGCGCGGCGTGCTGGCGGTGATGCCGACCCTGGAAGAGTTCCCCTACACCATCCGCGTGGTCTCGGAGATCACCGAGTCCAACGGCTCCTCGTCGATGGCTTCGGTCTGCGGCAGCTCGCTGGCGCTGATGGACGCCGGCGTCCCGGTTAAGGCCCCGGTGGCGGGCATCGCCATGGGCCTGGTGAAGGAAGGCGACCGCTTCGTGGTCCTGTCCGACATCCTGGGCGACGAAGACCACCTGGGCGACATGGACTTCAAGGTCGCCGGTACCTCCGAAGGCGTGTCCGCGCTGCAGATGGACATCAAGATCGAGGGCATCACCGAGGAGATCATGAAGCAGGCGCTGGAACAGGCCAAGGCCGGCCGTCTGCACATCCTCGGCGAGATGGCCAAGGCCATCACCCAGCCGCGCGCCGAGCTGTCCGAGTTCGCGCCGCGCCTGCTGACGATCAAGATCCACCCGGACAAGATCCGCGAGGTGATCGGCAAGGGCGGCGCCACGATCCAGGGCATCACCAAGGAAACCGGCACCCAGATCGACATCCAGGACGACGGCACCATCGTCATCGCCTCGGTCAACGCCGCCGCTGCCCAGGCCGCCAAGGCCCGCATCGAGCAGATCACCTCGGACGTGGAGCCGGGCCGGATCTACGAGGGCAAGATCGCCAAGATCATGGACTTCGGCGCGTTCGTGACCATCCTGCCGGGCAAGGACGGCCTGGTCCACGTCTCGCAGATCTCCAGCGAGCGCGTGGAGAAGGTCTCCGACAAGCTGAAGGAAGGCGACCTGGTCAAGGTCAAGGTGCTGGAAGTCGACAAGCAGGGCCGCATCCGCCTGTCGATCAAGGCCGTCCAGGAAGGCGAGGGCGTCGCCGGCTGACAGCCGCGGCGTTCCAGCAGACCCAGGGAAAAGCGGGCTTCGGCCCGCTTTTCTTTTGCGCGCCAGCCAGCGTCCGGGCATCCGGTGCGGAGCACGCTCGACGGCAACGGCAACGGCAACGGCAACGGCAACGGCAACAGCAACAGCAACAGCGTTGGGTGCGTGGGCTCCGGACGGGGCCGCCGCTCCAAGGGGGTATGGCGCATCGCGCGGTTCCGCGTCCTGCTCCAACGCGCGACCGCGGCACATCCATGTGCCGCTTGCGCCATACCCCCTTGGGACGACGTCCTCGGGCGCGTTGAGGCCAGGGCTTCTATTGGCGGCGCGATACCAGAGCCTTCCCCCGGGAGAGGGGAGAAACCGGTCGTAGCCCGGGTAAGGCCGCAGGCCGCATCCGGGGGATGCGCTCGCCACGCTTTGGGGAGGCGCGGTCGGATGCCCGCCCCGGATGCTGAAGGCTAGTGGCGTCAGCAAACAGCCACAGCCACAGCCACAGCCACGGCAAAGGCAAAGGCAAAGGCGTTGGAGGCACGGGCTCCGGACGGGGCCGCCGCCCCACGGGGGTGCGGCGCATCGCGCGGTTCCGCCATCCATGGCTCCAACGCGCGACCGCAGGCCATCCATGGCCTGCTTGCGCCATACCCCCGTGGGACGACGTCCTCGGGCGCGTTGGGGTCATGGCTTCTTTCGACGTCGCGAAGAGCCCGTCATCCCGCAAGTCGCGCCGCCCTGTAGAGTCGGGCTTGCCCGACTCCCACGCCGGCTGGCCCAACGCCGGGGAAAGGCAGCGGGGCAAGCCCCGCTCTACCAGAAACGCGTCTAGCCCCTCGCTCACGGAGAGGGGTCGGGGGCATTCCAGCGCCGCGAGGACCCCGACCCTCACCCCCGGCCCCAAGGAGAGGGGAACAAGAACGAAGCCATGACCCGAACGCGCCCGAAGGCGCGGCAATGCGGGGGGATGCTGCAAGCGGCGCGTGGATGTTCCGCGGTCGCGAACGCAGTACGAGCGGTCAGGCTGCTGGCGCGTGGCGACGCGCCGGGCGTCACCAGCGCCCAGGCGCATTCCCGGCGCGGACGCGGAACCGCGCGATGCGGCATACCCCTCGCACTGCCGCGGCTCCGTCCGAAGCCGACGCGCCCACCGCCTTTGCTGTTGCTGTCATAGCCCAAGCCGAAGCCGAAGCTGGGAGGTACAGGGCGGTGAGTCCTTCAACGGCGCCGTCCCGGAGTCAGGCATGCGGCAGATTCACCGGAGGGTCGGCAGGGCGCGGGTGGCCGGAAGGTAGCAGCTGCGGCTTCCCGCGAAGCCAGACCGCAGGGCGATCCGGTTCGCCGGGATGGCAGCGGGGTCGTGCGAGGCGGGGAAGCGTCCCCGGCGGCTCAGGCCGCTTCGAGCGCCTTCAGCCCCGCCATGTCGAGGATCTCGACGCGGTAGGTGCCGGGCAGAGCGATCAGCCCGCGGGTGCGCAGGGTGGTCAGGCAGCGGCTGACGGTTTCCACGGTGAGGCCGAGGTGGTCGGCGATGTCCGCGCGCGGCATCGGCAGGAAGATCGACGGGCCGGGGTTGCCGGCGCGGGCCTGCTGCGCGGCCAGCTTGAGCAGGAAGTCGGCCATGCGCTCGGTCGGGTTCATGCGCGCCAGCGCCATCATCCGGTCGCGCGCCGAGTCCAGTTCCACGCAGGCGCGCTCCAGCAGCTTGGCCTGCAGGTGCGGATAGCGCGAGCCCAGCCGCTGCATCGCGTCCAGCGAGAACCGGCACAGCTCGGTGTCGGCCAGCGCCTCGATGTCGTGCTGGTAGCTGCTGGCGCCGCTGAGGCCGACGAAGTCGCCCGGCATGGCGAAGCCGGCGACCTGGCGGCGGCCGTCGGCGGACAGGCGCACCAGGCGCAGCGCGCCGCGGGTGACCGTGTAGACGTGCTTGCGCGGCTCGCCCTGGCGGGCCAGCACCGCGCCGGATTCCAGCACCTGCACGCTGGCGGCGGCTTCCAGGGCCTGCATCTCCTCGCGCGAGAGCACCGAGCAGACCGCCAGGTGGCGGACCTGGCAATGCAGGCAGGATCCGATCGGGCCGGCTTCTTCCGGCGGAGGCGTGAGGCAGGGACTGTCGAACGGAGGCCAGGACATGCGGATTGCCACTGAATCGGTGTGCATATGATACCGGTGCCGGGGCCGGTACCGGGGGCGGCCAAGGTAGAATTGCAGCCTGCAATGTTCCGCCAGGAGTCCCCCGCTTGATCAGGCCCCGCACCCCCGCCGGCGTCATGGAGCTGCTGCCCCGCGAGCAGATCGCCTTCCAGCGCATGCTCGACGTCATACGCCGGAACTACGAGTGTTTCGGCTTCCTGCCGGTGGAGACCCCGGTCTTCGAGCTGTCCGACGTGCTGCTGACCAAGTCCGGCGGCGAGACCGAGCGCCAGGTGTACTTCGTCCAGTCCACCGGCGCCCTGGCCAACGCCGCCGCCGAGGGCGCCGCGGCCGGCCTGCCGGAGATGGCCCTGCGCTTCGACCTGACCGTGCCGCTGGCCCGCTACGTGGCCGAGCACGAGCACGAGCTGAGCTTCCCGTTCCGCCGCTACCAGATGCAGCGCGTGTACCGCGGCGAGCGCGCCCAGCGCGGCCGCTTCCGCGAGTTCTACCAGTGCGACATCGACGTGATCGGCAAGGACACCCTGTCGATCCGCTACGACGCCGAGGTGCTGGCGGTGATCCACGCCGTGTTCTCCGAGCTGGGGATCGGCGCGTTCCGCATCCAGCTCAACAACCGCAAGCTGATGCGCGGCTTCTTCGAGGCCCAGGGCGTCACCGACCCGCAGCAGCAGGCGCTGGTCCTGCGCGAGGTCGACAAGCTCGACAAGCGCGGCGCCGACTACGTGCGCGAGACCCTTACCGGCCCGGATTTCGGCCTGCCGGCCGCGGCCGTGGAGCGCATCCTGGCCTTCGTCGAGGTGCGTTCGACCTCGCACGCCGACGCGCTGGCCCGCATCGACGCGGTGCTGGCCGAGGCGGGCGAGGGCGCCAGCGAGGTGCTGCGCGCCGGCGCCAGCGAGCTGCGCGAGGTGCTCGGCCTGGTCAAGGCCATGGGCGTGCCCGAGTCGACCTACTGCCTGAACTTCTCCATCGCCCGCGGCCTGGACTACTACACCGGCACCGTCTACGAGACCCAGCTGGTCGAGCACCCGGGCATCGGCTCGATCTGCTCCGGCGGCCGCTACGAGGACCTCGCCAGCCACTACACCAAGAGCAAGCTGCCGGGCGTGGGCATCTCCATCGGCCTGACCCGCCTGTTCTGGCAGCTGCGCGAGGCCGGCCTGATCGAGGGCATCGCCGAGAGCAGCGTGCAGGCCATGGTCGCGCTGATGGACGAGTCGCAGCTGCCGCAGGCGCTGGACATCGCCCGCCACCTGCGCGCCGGCGGCATCAACACCGAAGTGCAGATGGAAGCGCGCAAGGTCGGCAGGCAGTTCCAGTACGCCTCGCGCGCCGGCATCCGCTTCGTGGTCCTGGCCGGCGAGGACGAGCTCGCCCGCGGCGTGGTCGCGGTCAAGGACCTGGCCCGCGAGCAGCAGTTCGAAGTGCCACGCGAGGAACTGGCCGGCACCCTGCGCGTCGAACTGGAACAGGCCCGCGCCCTGGCCGGCCGCTGAGCCGGCCGCACCCGCACCACGGAACCCCTGCATGCAGAGCATCCGCCTCGACGGTCAGAGCCTGACCCGCGACCGCCTGGTCGCGGTCGCCCACGGCGCCAGGGTCGAACTGGACCCGCGCGCCCTCGAAGCGGTGCGCCGCGCCGCCGACTTCCTCGCCGAGCAGGTCCGTCGCGAGGAGCCGATCTACGGCGTCTCCACCGGCTTCGGCTCCAACGCCGACAAGCTGCTCGGCGCGCATCCGCTGCGCGACGAACTGCCCGGCGCCAGGCCCTCGGGCCGCTCCCTGCACGAGGAACTGCAGCACAACCTGATCGTCACCCATGCGGTGTGCGTGGGCGAACCGATGGCCGCCGACGTGGTCCGGGCGATGATGTGCATCCGCATCAACACCCTGCTCAAGGGCCACTCGGGCATCCGCGTGCAGACCCTGGAGGCGATGGCGGCGATGCTCAACGCCGGCATCGTGCCGGTGGTGCCGCAGCTGGGCTCGGTCGGCGCTTCCGGCGACCTGGCGCCGCTGTCGCACCTGGCCATCGTCCTGCTCGGCGGCGGCGAAGCCTTCTTCGAGGGCGAGCGCCTGCCCGGCGCCGAGGCCCTGCGTCGCGCCGGCCTGCAGCCGGTGTCGCTGTCCTACAAGGAAGGCCTGGCGCTGAACAACGGCACCGCGCAGATGCTGGCGATGGGCGTGCTCGCGCTGCACCGCCTGGAGCTCATGCTCGACACGGCCGACCTGGCCGCGGCGATGACCATCGACGCCTTCGCCGGCCGCCTTGGCGCCTTCGCCGGGGAAGTACACGCGCTGCGTCCGCACCCGGGCCAGGTGCAGGTGGCGGCGAACCTGCGCCGCCTGCTGTCCGGTTCGACCCTGGCCGACATCCCGTACCACCTGGTGCCGAAGTTCCGGCCGTGGCTGCCGTCGAGCTGGGACACGGACGAGTCGCGCGAGCTGCGCTTCGACATCGGCTGGGACTGGGTGCCGGCCGACCAGCGCCATGGCCGCGAGAAGTTCTACCGGCGCTTCCTGCCGTTCCGCGGCGGCAAGAAGCACCAGCCGCAGGACAGCTATTCGCTGCGCTGCATCCCGCAGGTGCACGGCGCGGTGCGTGACGCCGCCGCGCAGGCCGCCCGCGTGCTCGACATCGAGCTCAACGCGGTCACCGACAACCCGCTGGTGTTCCCCGACCGTACCGATGCGGCCTATGTTGAGGAACAGGTGATCTCCGCCGGCCACTTCCACGGCATGCCGCTGGCGCTGGCGCTGAGCTACCTCAAGGCGGCGATCCCGACCCTGGCCTCGATCTCCGAGCGCCGGCTCAACAAGCTGGTCGACCCGGCCACCAACGACGGCCTGCCGGCGTTCCTGATCGGCAACGAGGACGGCACCGAGTCGGGCCACATGATCGTGCAGTACACCGCCGCGGCGATCGTCAACGACCTGGCCAGCCGCGCGCATCCGGCCTCGGTGTTCTCGGTGCCGACCAGCGCCAACGCCGAGGACCACGTGTCGATGGGTGCCAACGAGGCGCGCCACGTGCTGGCCATGGTCGAGGACCTGGGCAAGGTGCTGGCGCTGGAGCTGTACACCGCCGCGCAGGCGCTGGACCTGCGCCGGGACATGATCAACGCCGCCCGCGCGCTGGCCCGCCGCGCCGACGCCGACGCGCTGGCGGCCAAGGTCCAGGGCGGCCCGCCCGCCGACGCACCGGCGCGCGGCCGCTTCCTGGAAGAGGTCGAGGCGCTGCGCACGCAGCTGGCCCAGGCCGATGCCTTCCATCCGGGCGTCGCGGTGGCTGCCGCGCACGCGCGCATCCGCCAGGAAGTGGCCTTCCTCGAGCGCGACCGTGCGCTCGATGGCGAGGTCGCGGCGATGGTGCGGCTGGTCGCCTCCGGCGCGCTGCTGGAAGCGCTGCCCCGCGCCTAGCCGCTAGCCGCCGGCGACGTGGACCTGGTCGCGGCCGGCGGACTTGGCCGCGTACAGCGCCGTGTCCACCACCTGCAGGGCCAGGTCGCTGGCGATGCCGGGGCTGGGGTCGGCGGTGTCGACCACGTGTACGCCGATGCTGGCGGTGACCATCACTTCCGGTCCGCGCGTGCGGATCGGTCCGGCGCGCAGGCGTTCGCAGATCTCCTCGGCCAGCTCGCGGGCGCGGTGCACGTCCATGCCGGGCAGGGCGGCGATGAATTCCTCGCCGCCGTAGCGCGCCACCAGAGCGTGGTGCGGGCGCAGCACCGCCTCGACGATCCGTGCGCAGCGGCGCAGGCAGTCGTCGCCGACCAGGTGGCCGTGGCGGTCGTTGATCGCCTTGAAATGGTCCAGGTCGACCATCAGCAGCGACAGCGGCTGCTCCTGCAGGCGCGCGGCTTCCAGCAGCGACTCGAATCGCTCGCGGAACCAGCCGCGGTTGTACAGGCCCGTGAGCGGGTCGTGGCGGCTGGCCTCGCGCAGCCGCGCGTGCGCGGTCTCCAGCTGGGCCAGGGCGTTGCGCAGCTCGCCGGTGCGTTCCAGCACCTGCGATTCCAGCTGCAGCTTGGCGCGGCGCACGATGCGTTCGTTCTCGTTGCGCAGCGAGGCGTAACGGTAGCTCAGCGCCACCGACAGCAGCAGCATTTCCAGGGCCGAGCCGATCTGCACGCCGTACCCGGTCAGGAACGACTTCGGCAGCAGGCCGAAGGCCAGCAGGGTGAACATCGCCGTGCCCAGCAGGAACGTCGCCCAGGCCAGCAGGAACAGCCGCGCCGAGCGGTCGCCGCGGCGCATCGCCACCAGGGTGACGGTGAGGATCCAGCCGATGCTCAGGAATACCGACGCCGACGCCAGTGGCGTGGCGATGCGGTAGGGCAGCCAGACCGAGGCGATGCCCAGGGCCATGAAGTAGGCGATGCAGCCGATGGTCACCCGGTCGCCGGCC
Source organism: Pseudoxanthomonas sp. J35 (assembly GCF_000513995.1). Lineage (GTDB taxonomy): Bacteria > Pseudomonadota > Gammaproteobacteria > Xanthomonadales > Xanthomonadaceae > Pseudoxanthomonas. The sequence goes on along the minus strand of NZ_AZVB01000001.1, from coordinate 40,131 downwards.
GGCCAGGCCGTGCGCAGGCGCAGGAACACCCGCGCGAACTGCTGCATGCCCACCTGCGCCAGGCAGATCGACAGCGGCACCGACAGGTCGGCCAGCCACGGCGAACCCGGCCACAGGTACTCGAAGCCCAGGCCGTTGAGGGTCAGCAGCACCAGGCCGAAGGCGCCGATGTGGAACAGGTACCAGAAGTAGCTGGCGTCGCGCAGCGCCAGCCACAGCACCAGGTTGTAGAAGAAAAGCGCGACCAGGATGCCGTAGTAGATGCCGATGGCGAACTGCGCGTCGCGCGACAGCTCGATGAACGTCGCCGGCGTGTACAGGGTCAGCGGCACCTGCATCGAGCTCTGGCTCTGCACCCGCAGCAGCAGGTCGGCGCGCTCGCCCGGCGGCAGTTCGAGCATGAAGTTCGGGTAGCGGTAGCGCACGGCGCGCGCGTCGAACGGCAGGTGATCACCGCCGGCATGGTGTTCGACCCGGCCGTCGGCGTGGCGCACCCACAGGTCCAGGCGGTCGCTGAGCGGGTATTCCTGCACCAGCAGCCACTGCCGCTGGCGCGTGTCCTGGTTGCTCACCGGGACGTGGAACCAGAACGCGCCGTGCTGGAAGCCGAAGGCCGCGCCGGTGGCGGGCAGGGCCTCGAAGCGGCCCTGGTCCACTTCGCGCCAGGCATCGGCGACATCCATCGTGCCGGTCCCGTCGTGCAGGTAACGGGTGTGCGGGGCCAGCGCGAGCTGGCCGTGGTTGCGGTCGAGCAGCGCCTGCGCCAGCGCCGGCGCGGCCAGGACGAGTCCCAGCACCGCGCCCACCCAGCACCAGAGCCTGCCGTGTTTCCGTTGCGCCATCCGCCCCCCGGAACCCGTCCACCCTTCCGGCAGTGTAGGCGTCCGCGGACAGCCCTGCACCGCAACGCCTCGGCCGACGAGTTGGTACATCGAGCCGAGAAGACCTGGTGAAAAGCCTCTGAACCCTCCCCGCGAGGATCCGGCAGGGGCGAAACATTCCCCGCATTCCACCCGGTCCGGGCGGTCGAGGGCCACGCTCCCGCGCTTGGACGGGGACCCGAAGCCCATCAACTGAGCAGGGCCAAGAGGGGCGGCGAGGCACCGGTGCCGTGGCAAGGCTGAACGGTCCTGTTCCGTTCCCGCCCCGGCGATTGACCGATGCTGCGCTGCGGCGTAATGTATTAGCACGCTAATACGTTGATACGTCATGAAGCCCCGTCCCACTCCCGCTTCCGCCCGCCCCTCCGACCAGGCGTTGCAGGTGCTGGCCGATGCCATCGCCTCGCTGCAGACCGGCGAGGAGGTCGCGGCCTTCCTGCGCGACCTGTGCACCCCGGCCGAGCTGGAGGCGATGGTCGACCGCTGGGGGGTGGTGCCACTGCTGCTGAAGGGCGTGCCGTATCGCGAGATCTACGAGCTGACCGGGGTCAGCGTCACCACCATCGGCCGGGTCGCGCGCACGCTGGAGCGCGGTGCCGGCGGCTATGCACTGGCCCTGGGCCGGAGCCTCACCTCCAGCGCGGAAACGACACGATGACTCCCCCCCTGGGATCGGCCACCCGCGACCGCCTGCGGATCGCCATCCAGAAGAGCGGCCGCCTGGCCGAGCCGGCCCGCGCCCTGCTGGCTTCCTGCGGACTGAGCTGGCGCGAGAGCCGCGACAAGCTGTTCTGCTACGGCGAATCGCTGCCGGTCGACCTGCTGCTGGTCCGCGACGACGACATCCCCGGCCTGATCGCCGACGGCGTCTGCGACCTGGGCATCGTCGGTCGCAACGAACTGGACGAACAGGCCGGCGCCCGCGCGCGCATCGGCCTGGCCCCGGCGTACCGCGCGCTGCGCGGCCTCGGCTTCGGCCAGTGCCGGCTGATGCTGGCGGTGCCGGACGAATGGGAATGGACCGGCCCGGAACAGCTGCAGGGCACGCGCATCGCCACCAGCTACCCGGCGATCCTGACCGAGTGGCTGGAGGCGCGCGGCATCGCCGCGCAGGTGGTGGAGCTGTCCGGTTCGGTCGAGATCGCGCCGCGGCTGGGCACCGCCGACCTGATCTGCGACCTGGTCTCCAGCGGCGCCACCCTCAGGGCCAACCAGCTCAAGCCGGTGGAGACCCTGCTGGAGAGCGAGGCGGTACTGGCCGGCCCGGCCGGCAGCTTCGACGATGCCCGCGCCGACCTGGCGCAGATGCTGCTGCGGCGCATGGATGGCGTGCTGCAGGTGCGCGAGCGCAAACTGCTGATGTTCAACGCCGAGCGCGAGGCGCTGCCGGCGCTGGAACGGCTGCTGGCCGATGCGGGCCCGCTGGTCCAGCTGCCTTCGTCCAATGGCGTGCTGACCCTGCAGACCATGTGCGGCGAGGGCACCGTGAGCTGGCAGCGGCTGGAGGAGCTGGAACGCGCCGGTGCGCGCCAGCTGATGGTCCTGGGCGTGGAGAGGTCGCTGGCATGAGCGCCGTGGGAAGCAATGCAGTGCGGCCGGCCTGGAACCGCCTGCAATGGTCCGGGCTGGACGCGGCCGCGCGCAGCCGCGCGCTGACCCGCCCGGTGCAGGTCGTCGCCGACGCCACCCGCCAGGCCGTGGCCGCCGTGCTCGACGCGGTGCGCGCGCGCGGCGACGAGGCGCTGCGCGAACTGACCGCGCGCTTCGACAAGGTCGAACTCGAACGCTTCGAGGTCACCGCCGAGGAATTCGCCGCCGCCGAGGCCGCGGTGGCGCCGGAACTGCGCCAGGCGATGGCCGAGGCCGCCTCGCGCATCGAAGCCTTCCACCGCGCCGGCATGGGCCAGGGTTACAGCGTGGAGACCGCGCCGGGCGTGGTCTGCGAACGCATGATCCGCCCGGTCCCGCGCGTGGGCCTGTACGTGCCGGCCGGCAGCGCGCCGCTGCCGTCGACCGCGCTGATGCTGTGCGTGCCGGCCGCGCTGGCCGGTTGCCGGCAGGTGGTGCTGTGCACGCCGCCGCGCGCCGACGGCAGCGCCGATCCGGCCGTGCTGGTGGCCGCGCGCCTGGCCGGCGTCGGCCGGGTGTTCAAGCTGGGCGGCGCCCAGGCGATCGCCGCGCTGGCCTTCGGCACCGCCAGCGTGCCCAAGGTCGACAAGATCTTCGGCCCCGGCAACAGCTACGTCGACGAGGCCAAGCGCCAGGTCGCGCAGTCCGGCGCCGCGGCCATCGACATGCCGGCCGGCCCCTCCGAGGTGCTGGTGATCGCCGACGACGGCGCCGATCCGGCCTTCGTCGCCGCCGACCTGCTGTCGCAGGCCGAGCATGGCCCGGATTCGCAGGTGCTGCTGCTGTCCGACAGCGCCGGCCTGATCGACCGCGTCGAAGCCGAACTGGCGACGCAGCTGGTCGCGCTGCCGCGCGCTGCGATCGCCAGCCGCGCGCTGGCCTCCTCGCGCCTCATCCAGACCGGCTCGATCGAGGAAGCCTTCGCGATCAGCAACGAATACGCGCCCGAGCACCTCATCCTGGCGCTGCGCGAGCCGCGCCGGTGGCTGGACCGCGTCGAGGCCGCCGGCTCGGTGTTCCTCGGCGACTGGACCCCGGAGGCGCTGGGCGACTACTGCAGCGGGACCAACCATGTGCTGCCCACCAATGGCGCGGCGCGCGCCTGGAGCGGGGTGAGCGTGGCCAGCTTCCAGAACTTCGTCAGCGTGCAGGCGGCCAGCCGCAAGGGCATCCAGGCGATCGGCGGATGTGCGGTGACCCTGGCTCGGGCGGAGCGGCTCGATGCACATGCCAACGCGGTCGCGCTGCGACTGAAGGCGGCCGGCGCATGAACGGCCAGCCCCCGAACGAAGAAGACGCGCTGTTGCGCCTGGTCCGCGAGGACCTGCGCGGCTTCGGCGGCTACAGCTCCGCGCGCAGCCACGCCTTCAGCGGCGAGATCTGGCTCAATGCCAACGAGAGTCCCTGGGCCAATCCGGCCGACGCCGGCAGCCGTTGCCGCCGCTATCCGGAACCGCAGCCGCCGGCGCTGCGCGAGGCGCTGGCGCGCCTGTACGGGGTCGGCGAGGAGCAGCTGCTGGTCGGCCGCGGCAGCGACGAGGCCATCGACCTGCTGGTGCGCGCGCTGTGCGTGCCGCGGCGCGACGCGATCGTGACCACGCCGCCGGTCTTCGGCATGTACGCGGTCAGCGCCCGCCTGCAGGACGCGCTGCTGCGCGAGGTGGCGCTGGTCGACGGCCCGGACGGCTTCGGCGTGGACCTCTATGCGGTGGCCGCGGCGGCGGAGCAGGGCAGCGCCAGGCTGGTGTTCCTGTGCAGCCCGTCCAATCCCACCGGCGCCGACGTGCCGCTGGCCGGGATCGCCGCGCTGGCCCGGCGCCTGGCCGGGCGCGCGCTGGTCGTGGTCGACGAGGCCTACGGCGAGTTCTCCGAGCAGCCCTCGGCGACCACGCTGATGGGCGAGCACCGCAACATCGCCGTGCTGCGCACCCTGTCCAAGGCCCACGCCCTGGCCGCAGCGCGGATCGGCACGCTTATCGCCGATCCGGCCCTGGTCCGGGTGCTGCGCGCCTGCCAGGCACCGTACCCGATCCCGACGCCATGCGCGGACCTGGCTGTCGCCGGCCTGTCCGACGAGGCCCTGGCCCGCACCGCCGAACGCGTGGCCGTGGTGCGCAGCGAGCGCACGCGGCTGGCCACGGCGCTGGCCACGGTGCCCGGCGTGCGCCGGGTGTATCCGTCCTCCGGCAACTACCTGCTGGTGCGCTTCGCCGATGCGCAGGCCGCGTTCGACGGCCTGCTCGCCGCCGGCGTGGTCGTGCGCGACCAGCGCGCCGCGCCGCAGCTGGGCGACGCCCTGCGCATCACCATCGGCAGTCCCGAACAGAACGATCGCGTGCTGGCCGCGCTGGCCGCACAGGAAGCAGCAGCATGACCCCGATCCTTTTCATCGACCGCGACGGCACCCTGATCGAGGAGCCGGAGGATTTCCAGATCGACGCCTACGGGAAGCTGCGCTTCGTCAAGGGCGTGATCCCGGCGCTGCTGAAGCTGCGCGATGCCGGCTACCAGTTCGTGATGGTGTCCAACCAGGACGGCCTCGGTACCGAAAAGTACCCGCAGGAGAGCTTCCAGGGCCCGCACGACCTGATGATGCAGGTGTTCGAAAGCCAGGGCATCGCCTTCCGCGACGTGCTGATCGACACCAGCTGGCCGCACGAGAACAAGCCCACGCGCAAGCCCGGCATCGGCCTGGTGCTGCCGTACATCCAGGACCGCTCGATCGACTGGAAGCGCTCGGCCATGGTCGGCGACCGCCCGACCGACAACGAGTTCGCCGCCAACCTGGGCATCCGCGCGTTCCAGCTGAAGACCCCTCAGTTCGGCGGCGAGTGGGACTGGGCCGGCATTGCCCACGAGCTGGCCGACGCGCCGCGCCGCGCGGTGGTCCAGCGCAACACGAAGGAAACGAAGATCCGCGTCGCCGTCGACCTGGACCGCGCCGCCGATCCGAGGATCCACACCGGCCTGCCGTTCTACGACCACATGCTCGAGCAGATCGGCAAGCACGGCGGCTTCGCCCTGGAGATCGAGGCCGAGGGCGACCTGCATATCGACGAGCACCACACCATCGAGGACACCGCCCTGGCCCTGGGCCAGGCGCTGCGCGAGGCGCTGGGCGACAAGCGCGGCATCGGCCGCTACGGCTTCACCCTGCCGATGGACGAGACCCACGCCAGCGCGGCGCTGGATTTCAGCGGGCGTCCGTACCTGGTCTACCAGGGCAGCTTCGCCCGCGAGCGCGTGGGCGACATGCCCACCGAGCTGGTGCCGCACTTCTTCCGTTCGCTGTGCGACGCGGCGGGCCTGAACCTGCATATCACCGTTACCGGCGACAACGACCACCACAAGATCGAAGCCAGCTTCAAGGCGCTGGCGCGCGCGCTGCGCCAGGCCACCCGCCGCGAGGGCGACGCGCTGCCGTCGACCAAGGGGGTGCTGTGAGCGACGTCGCCATCATCGATGCCGGCGGGGCCAACCTCGGCTCGGTCTGCTACGCGCTGGAACGCCTGGGCGTGAGCCCGCGGGTGGTGCGCGACGCGGCCGGGCTCGAAGGCGCCGACCGGGTGATCCTGCCCGGTGTCGGCGCGGCCCCGGAAGCGATGCGCCGGTTGCGCGCGCAGGAACTGGTGGAACCGTTGCGCCAGCTGCAGGCGCCGCTGCTGGGCATCTGCCTGGGCATGCAGCTGCTATACGAAGGCTCGGAAGAGGGCGATGTCGAATGCCTGGGCCTGCTGCCGGGCGTGGTCCGGCACATGCGTCCGGCGCAGTGCATCCGCATCCCGCACATGGGCTGGAACGGCCTGCGCATCATGCGTCCGTCGGCGCTGCTGGACGGCGTGCCGGAAGGTGCCAGCGCCTATTTCGTGCACAGCTATGCGGCGCCGGTCACCGCGGACACGGTCGCCGCCAGCGACCATGGCAGCCTGTTCACCGCGGTGGTCCAGCGCGGCCGCCATTGCGGCGCGCAGTTCCACCCGGAGCGCTCGGCCGCCACCGGCGCGCGCATCCTGCGCAACTTCCTGGAGATGGATTTCTGATGGGCTTCACCGTTTACCCGGCGCTGGACATCCGTGGCGGCAAGGTCGTGCGCCTGGCGCAGGGCGATTACGCGCGCGAGACGCAGTACGGCGACGACCCGCTGCCGCGCGCTGCGGCGTTCGCCGCCGCCGGCGCGCGCTGGATGCACCTGGTCGACCTGGACGCGGCCCGCGCCGGCGGCTACACCCTGGCGCCGCTGCTGGCGGCGATCAGCCGCGACACCGGGCTGCAGGTGCAGACCGGCGGCGGCGTGCGTTCGCGCGACGACGTCGCGCGGATCCTCGATGCCGGTGCCGCGAGGGTAGTGGTCGGCTCGCTGTCGGTGCGCGAGCCGGAGACCGTGCTGGCCTGGCTGGACGAGTTCGGCGGCGAGCGCATCACCGTGGCCCTGGATACCCGCCAGGACGAGGCCGGCACCTGGCAGCTGCCGGTGCACGGCTGGACCGAGAACGCCGGGGCGAGCCTGGACGCATTGCTGCCGCGCTACGTCGAGGCCGGCCTGCGTCACCTGCTGTGTACCGACATCGCCCGCGACGGCATGCTGTCCGGGCCCAACCTGGATCTGTACGCGCACCTGCATGCGCTGGCGCCGGCCGTGGCCGTGCAGGCCTCGGGTGGCGTGCGCGACGCCGCTGACGTCGCCGCCGCGCGCCAGGCCGGCTGCGCCGGAGCGGTGCTCGGCCGCGCCCTGCTGGAAGGTCGCCTGGCGCTTGCCGACGCGCTGGTGCTGGAGAAGTCCGCATGCTGAGCCGCCGCATCATTCCCTGCCTGGACGTGCGCGACGGCCGCGTGGTCAAGGGCGTGCGCTTCCGCGACCACGTCGACATGGGCGACATCGCCGGCCTGGCGATGCGCTACCGCGACGAGGGTGCCGACGAGCTGGTTTTCTACGACATCAGCGCCAGCCCGCAGGGCCGCTCGGTCGACCATGCCTGGGTCGAGCGCGTGGCGCGGCTGATCGACATCCCGTTCTGCGTGGCCGGCGGCATCCGCGACGTGGAGACCGCACGCCGCGTGCTGCATGCCGGCGCCGACAAGATCTCGATCAACTCGCCGGCGCTGGAGCGGCCGGCGCTGGTGTCGGAACTGGCCGACGCCTTCGGCGTGCAGTGCGTGGTGGTCGGCATCGACTCGATCCGCGAGGCCGACGGCCAGTGGCGGGTGCGGACCAATACCGGCGATCCTTCGCGGACCCGCGAGCCGGGCGTGCGCACCCTCGACTGGATCGTGGAGGCGCAGCGCCTGGGCGCCGGCGAGATCGTGCTCAACTGCATGGACAGCGACGGCGTGCGCCGCGGCTATGACATCGTCCAGCTGCGCGAGGCGCGCGCGGCCTGCCACGTGCCGCTGGTCGCCTCCGGCGGCGCCGGCGAGATGCAGCACTTCGCCGAGGCCTTCGAACTTGCCGACGTCGACGGCGCGCTTGCCGCCAGCGTATTCCACAGTGGCACCATTGCCATCCCGGAACTCAAGCGTTTCCTGCGTCGGCGGGAAATCGAGGTGAGAGATGTCTGAGCCCGCTTCCGTAGCGCCCCGCGTGCATGGCCCGACCCTGCTGTGCGAGTCCCTCGACTGGGACAAGGGCGACGGCCTGCTGCCGGCGATCGTGCAGGACCCCGACAGCCTGCGCGTGCTGATGCTCGGTTACATGAACCGCGATGCCTTCCGCGCCACGCTCGACACCCGCCTGGTGACCTTCTACAGCCGCAGCAAGCAGCGGCTGTGGACGAAGGGCGAGACCTCCGGCCATGTGCTGGAGCTGGTCGGGATCGACACCGACTGCGATTCGGACACGCTGCTGGTGCTGGCGCGCCCGCGCGGGCCGACCTGCCACCTGCAGCGGGCCAGCTGCTTCGCCAGCGCGCCGGCCCAGGCCGAGGCACCGCTGCCAGCCTCGGGCGATGTCGCCTTCCTCGGCGAACTCGACGCACTGGTCGCGCGGCGCGCGCGCGAGCGGCCCGAGGGCAGCTACACCACGCGCCTGTTCGAGTCCGGCGTGCGCCGGATCGCGCAGAAGGTGGGCGAGGAGGGCGTGGAGACCGCGCTGGCCGGCGTGGCCCAGAACGACGAGCAGCTGCTCGGCGAGGCCGCCGACCTGGTCTACCACCTCACCGTGCTGCTGCATTCGCGCGGCCTGTCGCTAGCCCACGCGGTCGAGGTGCTGGAGCGGCGCCACCGCGGCTGAGCGCCGCGGTCGCCGGCGGCGGGGGCGACTACAATCGCGGTCCCGTTCCTTTCCCTGGTGACGCGATGTTCCAGCGCGCCTTCGCTGCCCTGATCCTTGCGGCGTCCATCCTGCCGGCCGCGGCATACGCGGCCACGACCGTCGCGGTAAGCGGCCAGGTCTACCTGGAACAGGACGGGCGTCCCGGGCGCACTGCCGGCGATGCCGTGCTGGCGGACGTGGCCGTCTCCGACGGCGAGCGCATCGTGCGCACCGACGCGCAGGGGCGTTACCGCATCGACGCCCGCCCCGGCGCCCACGTCTTCGTGGTCAAGCCCGCGACGCTGCGCTTCGCGCCGGCGGCCGACGGCCTGCCGGCGTTCTGGCGCGCGGTGCCGGCGAAGGGTCGCCTGCAGGCCGACTTCGCGCTGCTGCCCGCTGCGGATGCGACCTCTGCGGGCACCGAAGTGCTGGTGTTCACCGACAGCCAGGTGAAGAGCCGGCGCGACATCGACCATTACCGCCGCGACATCGTCGAACCGATCATCGGCCGCCACCCGGCTGCGCTGGGCGTGACCCTGGGCGACCTCGTCGACGACGAGGTGGAGCTGTACGCGGAGCTCAACGCCGTCACCACCCGGCTGCAGGTGCCCTGGTTCCACGTGCCGGGCAACCATGACGTCGAACCCGGTGCGAAGGACGACGCGGCCTCGCTGGCGAGCTGGCACGCGGTCTACGGCCCGGACACCTACGCGGTGGAGGAGGGCAGCGCCGCCTTCGTGTTCCTGGACGACGTGGTCGTGCAGCCGGGCCACGGCCCCGGCTACGTCGGCGGCCTGCGCGAGGACCAGTTCCGCTTCCTCGAGGCCTACCTGGCCGGGCTGTCGGCCGAACGCCTGCTGGTGCTGGGCATGCACATCCCGGTGTTCGACACCGGCGGCCGCCAGACCTTCCGCGCCGCCGACCGCGCCCGCCTGTTCGCCCTGCTGCGCGACCGTCCGCGCGTGCTCCTGCTCAGCGGCCACAGCCACGTGCAGCAGCACTACTGGCATGGCGAAAAGGATGGCTGGCAGGGCGCCGCGCCGCTGCACGAGTACAACGTGGGCGCGACTTGCGGCGCATTCTGGTCGGGCGTGGCCGATGCGCAGGGCATTCCCGACGCGACCATGGCCGACGGCACGCCGAACGGCTACGCCACGCTCTCGATCGATGCCGACGGCGGCTACGCGCTGGCCTACCATCCGGCCCGCGTGGGCGACGACGATCCGGGCTTCACCCGGGCCATGGCCCTGCACACGCCCAAGGTGCTGCGGAAGGGGGCGTATCCGGCCTGGGGCGTGTTCGCCAACGTGTTCATGGGCGATGCCTCGACCCGCGTCGAGTACCGCATCGACGGCGGCGCGTGGAAGCCGATGAAGCGCGTCGAGCGCGCCGACCCGCGCCTGCTGGTGGAGAACGTGGCCGACGACCTGGCGCCGGCGTTGCGCGGTTTCGACCGTTCCCCCGAGGCGGTGGATTCCACCCACCTGTGGCGCGGCGCGCTGGATACGGCATTGGCTCCCGGCGTGCACCGGGTCGAGGTGCGCGCCTTCGACCGCTGGCAGGGCGAGGTGCTGGCCTCGACGGAATACCGGCTGCAGGAAGCCGCCGGGGAATAGGGCGCCGGTGCGATGTCCCGCGGCTGGCTGGCGAAGGCTGGCTGGCGGCGGATGCGTGACTGGCGCGCGAAGCGGCTGGTTGCGTGGCGCGCAGTCTAGCCAGCCGGCGCGGCGCGCGTTCAAACGCGAACCATTCCCGGTTCGGCGCCTCCGCGGCGCCGGCATGGGTCAGAACGGCAGCTCGACCTCGAGGAAGCTGGACACCCGGGTGTGGCCGTGCGCGGCATCGCCGGCACGCGGCTGGGCGTAGTCCGCCGGCCGGTCGACCAGCACGGTGTGCAGGCCGGCGGCACGCGCGGCATCCAGTTCCTCGACCACGTCGGACAGGAACAGGATGTCGTGCGGGGCGACGCCGATCTCCGTGGCGATGCGCGTGTAGCTGGCCGCCTCGCGCTTGCCGCCGACCTCGGTGTCGAACCAGCCGGAGAACAGCCCGGTCAGGTCGCCGGCATCGCTGTGGCCGAAGAACAGCTTCTGCGCCGGCACCGAGCCGGAGGAATACACGTACAGCGGCAGGCCGAGCGAGTGCCAGCGCCGCAACGTCTGCGCCGCGTCCGGGTAGACCGGTGCGGTGAAGTCGGCGTTGCGGTAGCCGGCTTCCCAGACCATGCCCTGCAGCGCCTTGAGCGCGGTGTGCTTGCGGTCCTGGTCGATCCAGCCCTGCAGCGTCTCCACGATCATCGCGTCCTGGCACAGGCCGCCGGCCTCGACCGCGACCACGTCCAGCCAGCGCCGCACCTCCGGCTCGTGCCCGTGCGCTTCGACGAAGCCGGGCAGGGCGCGCCGCGCATAGGGGAACAGCACGTCGCGCACGAACGAGATGCTGCTGGTGGTGCCTTCGATGTCGGTGAGGATTGCGCGGGTCATGTCGGTCACAAAACGAGCGCCCCTCCAGTGAGGGGCGCGGGATCGGGAAGGGGATTGAAGATCAGGCGGCTTCGGGCTCGTAGCGCGGGAAGCGGCCGGCGATGTCGGTGCCGGTGAAGTGGCCTACCCAGCCGTCCGGCTCGGTGAAGAAGCGGATCGCCACGAAGTTCGGCGACTCGCCCATGTCGAACCAGTGCTTCGTGCCGTCCGGCACCGCGATCAGGTCGTCCTTCACGCACTCGACCTCGTAGACCTTGCCATCCACGTGCAGGGTGAACAGGCCGGAGCCGGCGACGAAGAAGCGGACCTCGTCTTCCTTGTGGAAGTGCTCGTCCAGGAACTTCCTGCGCATTTCCACGCGGTTCGGGTTGTCCGGGGCGATGCTGACCACGTCCACGGTGCGGAAGCCGCGCTCGGCCACCAGCCGGTCGATGTCGGCGCGGTAGGCCTCCATCACTTCCTCCGGGGACGCGCCGGGCTCGACCGGCTTGCTGGCCTGCCAGCGCTCGAAGGTCACGCCGATCTTCCCCAGCTCGGCGGCAATGGCCTCCCCGTCGCGGCTGGCGAACAGGGGCTGGCCGGGATCGTTCTCGTCGAAGATGCGCAGTCGGCTCATGGGGGCGTTCTCGCGGCGTGGCGCACCAGGCGCCGGGGACCGCCTAGGGTACCAGCTGCGCCGCCGCCCGCCGGCAACGCCAGCGCAACGGCGGCCTGCGGCGCTGGAACGCCGCGGCTCAGCGGGCGCCGAGCTTGCGCAGCTCCAGCTCGCAGCCGAGCAGGAACTCGAACGCCTCCAGGTGGCGGCGCGCCTCGGCCATGTCGCGGCCCCAGGCGTACAGGCCGTGGCCGTCGATCAGGTAGCCCCACATGGCCTGGCGGTCGAGCAGGGCGTCCACCTGCGCCGACAGCACGGTCATGTCCTGGGTGTTGGCGAACACCGGCACGTCCACCGCGGTCTCGTGGGTGCTGTTGCCATGGAAGGCCTTGAGCAGCTCGTAGCCTTCCAGGCGCACGTGGCCCTGGCGCGCGTACAGGCGCGAGGCCACGGTCTGCACCGGCGAGTGCGTGTGCAGCACGCAGCCGACCTCGGGGAAGCGCCGGTACAGCCGCGTGTGCAGCAGGGTCTCGGCGGACGGCCGCAGCGGCCGGCCGACGGCCTGGCCGTCGAAGTCGACGACCATGATGTCGTCCTCGACCAGCCGGCCCTTGTCGCGGCCGGACACGGTGATCGCCGCGTGGCGGTCGTCCAGGCGGTGCGAGAAGTTGCTGGACGTGGCCGGCGTCCAGCCCAGCTGCGCAAGCTCGCGGATGTTGTCGATCAGCAGCCGGGCCAGCGTGCCGAGGCGGGCCGGGTCGTAGGGAACCTGGGGGGTGTTCATGCCGCGCAGTTTAACGCGCCGCGGCTTCCTTCCGGCTGAAACCGCGGAAGGCCGCCCACGCCAGCAGCGCGATCACAAGTCCGCCGACCAGGGTCTTGCCCGGCGTCGAATAGACCAGCAGGCCGCAGGCCACCAGCGCGCCCATGCCCAGCACCTTCTCGCGGTGGCTGGACGGACGCCCGCGGGTGCCCAGCAGCAGGGACAGGCCCGCCGCGACATAGGCCATCACCACCAGCACCACGACCATCTCGATCAGCACCTCGAACTGGCCGGACACGGTCGGCGCCAGGGTGAGGAAAGCCAGTGCGGTCATCGACAGCGAGATGATGAACAGGCCGGTGGCGGCCGAACCGTTCGGTCGCAGGTGGCCGAACACCGATGGCAGGAAGCCGCGCTGCGCCGCACGCGCGCCGGATTCGCCGGTGACCAGCATCCAGCCGCCAAGGGTGCCGGTGGCCTTGACCGCGGCGGCCGCCGCGATGATCGGCATGGCCCACGGCCCGAACATGTTCCCCGCGACCAGCGCGAAGGGCGCGCCGGACTGGGCAAGTTCGGCAGCCGGCACGATGCCCATCATCAGCACCGAGGACACCAGGTACACCGCGCCGGCGATGGCGATGCCGCCGAGGGTGGCGCGCGGCACGTTGCGGTCCGGGTCGTCGACCACGCCGGCGATCATCGCGCCGGTCTCCAGGCCGACGAAGGCCCAGAAGATAGGCGCCAGCGACTGCATCACCACGGTCACATCGGACTGGCCGGAGACGTTCCAGGAGTCGCGGTACACCGTCGGATCGAAATAGGCCCAGCCGGCGGTGAGGATCAGCGCCACCGGCAGCAGGCCCAGCACCACGCACAGCGACTGGAAGCGCGCGATCGGCCGCGGACCCATCAGGTTCAGCGCGAACATCAGCCAGATCAGCGCCACCTGGCCGCCCAGGCGCACGCCCGGCCCGTCGCCGATCGGCAGCCAGGTCTGCAGTACCACCAGCAGGTAGCCGAACGCGGCCACGGCGATGGCGTTGTTGCCGATCCACGACGACACCCAGTACATGGTCGTGGCCAGGAAGCTGACGTCGCGGCCCAGCGAGGGCCGCACGTAGTCGTCGGGCGACTCCAGGCCCGGATGGTGCCGCGCCAGGCGCGCGAAGGCGCCGCCCAGCATCATCGCCAGTGCCGTGCACACCAGCCAGGCCAGCGCGGTGACGCCGCCGGACTTGGCCAGCGTGGCCGGCAGAAGGAAGAACCCCGAACCGATCATGTTGTTGGCGACCACGAAGGTCGCCAGCACCGGACCGATCTTGCGTGCGGACGTTGCGCCCATCTTTGCGCGTTTCCCCTGGGTGGAACGAAGCGGCCGGCGCAGGACGCCGGCCGCGTGCGGATCGTGGTCAGCCGGCCTTGCGCAGCTTGCTGTGGCGGTAGCCGTAGGCGAAGTAGATGACCTGGCCGAGCACGGTCCAGCCCACGAAGATCTTCCAGTGCTCCATGAACGACTGCAGGAACAGGAACAGGCAGGCGACCAGGCCGAGCGGGCAGATCAGCCAGAACATCGGCACGCGGAACGGGCGGGGCAGGTCGGCGCGGGTGAAGCGCAGCACGAACACGCCGACGCACACCGTGGCGAAGGCCAGCAGGGTGCCCATCGAGACCAGCTCGCCCAGCACGCTCAGCGGCATGAAGCCGGCCAGCATGCAGGCCAGCACGCCGACGATGATCGTGCCCACGTACGGGGTCTGGAACTTCGGGTGGACCTTGCCGAACAGCTTCGGCAGCAGGCCGTCGCGCGACATCGAGTAGAAGATGCGCGGCTGCGCCATCAGCATTACCAGGATCACCGAGGACAGGCCGGCGATCGCGCCGATCTCCACGGCGGTCTTCAGCCAGCCCACGCTGGCGCCCGGGTCGGCCTTGAGCACTTCCTCCAGCGCGGTGGCCACCGGCTTGGCGGTGCCCAGCAGCGAGTAGTGGGTCATGCCGGTCAGCACCGCGCACACGGCGATGTAGATGACGGTGCACACCGCCAGCGAGCCGAGGATGCCGATCGGCATGTCGCGCTGCGGGTTCTTGGCCTCGCCGGCGGCGGTGGATACCGCGTCGAAGCCGATGTAGGCGAAGAACACGATGGTGGCGGCGCGGTACACGCCTTCCAGGCCGAACTGGCCCGGGCCGGTGTTCTCGGGGATGAACGGGGTCCAGTTGGACGGATCCACGTACTGGATGCCGAAGCCGAGGAAGGCGGCGATGACCACCACCTTGATGGCGACGATGATCGCGTTGACGAAGGCCGACTGGGTGATGCCGACGTAGCACAGGCCGCTGACCGCGGCGACGATCAGCACCGCCGGCAGGTTGATGATGCCCTCGGTGGCGACGAAGCGGCCCTCGCTCCAGGTCAGCGGCGCCGAGGCCAGTTCGGCGGGGAAGGGCAGGCCCAGCGTCGAAGTCAGGAAGCTGACCAGGTAGCCGGACCAGCCCACCGCGACGGTGGATGACGCGAACAGGTACTCGAGCACCAGGCACCAGCCGATGAACCAGGCCACCGCCTCGCCCAGGGTCGCGTACGAATACGAATAGGCGCTGCCGGAAACCGGCATCATCGAGGCGAACTCGGCGTAGCACAGGCCCGCCATCGCGCAGGCGAAGCCGGCCAGGACGAAGCTGAGCATGATCGCCGGGCCGGCGTGGTTGGCCGCGGCCTGGCCGGTGAGCACGAAGATGCCGGCGCCGATCACCGCGCCGATGCCCAGCAGCACCAGGTGGCGTGCGGTCAGCGTGCGCTTGAGTTCCGATTCCCCATGCAGGCTGCCCTCGAACGGTTCGCCCGCATCGACATGCCCGGCCGGTTCGACCGGTTTGACGATGAAAAGTCCCTTGGACATTGCGTAGTGTTCCCCTGTTGCCGCCGTCCGGATGGCTGTGGTCTGGTATGCCGCATACGCCACCGGCGCGCAGCTCAAGCGCCGTACCTTGCCAAAGGGGCATGAGGACCACAAGCTGTGCCGCGGCATTCCCGCAACGGCGCCTGCCCCGGCGGTTGGCGGGCGCGCCCATTCATGGAAGGACGCGATGCGTTTCAGCGATTTCCGCCGGCAACTGCTCGACTACCGCCGGCGCCATCCCGGGGAAGCCGCCACCGTCGACGCCTTCGCCGCCCTGCTGGACGATCCGCAAGACCCGTTCCTGCGCGCGCGCCTGGAGGGCCACTTCACCGGCTCGGCCTGGGTGGTCAGCGCCGACGGCGGGCGCGCGCTGCTGACCCACCACCGCAAGCTGGACCGCTGGCTGCAGCCGGGCGGGCATGCCGACGGCGACGTCGACCTGGCGCAGGTGGCGCTGCGCGAGGCGCAGGAGGAAACCGGCGTGCCGGGGTTGCACCTGGAGGACGGCGAGCTGTTCGACCTGGACCGGCACTGGATCCCGCAGCGCGGCGATGTCCCGGGCCACTGGCATTACGACGCGCGCTACGTGGTCCGCGCCGGCGCGGACGAGCGCTTCGTGGTCAGCGAGGAATCGTACGACCTGGCCTGGCGCGAGGTCGCCACGATCCACGCCACGTCGGACGACGACTCGATGCGGCGGCTGGCCGGCAAATGGCTGGCGCGGCGATCCGCCGCGCCCTGAGCGGCCGTCAGTACAGGACGCGGGTGCGCAGCGTGCCCGGGATCGCCGCCAGTTCCTCGCGCAGCAGCGCGCCCTGGGCCTCGTTGGCGGCCACGTCGATCACCACGTAGCCGACCTTCGGGTCGGTGCGCAGGAACTGGCCGTCGATGTTGAGCGCATGGCGGCTGAAGATCTCGTTGATCTTCGACAGCACGCCCGGCACGTTGCGGTGGATGTGCAGCAGGCGCAGGCTGCCCTCGTGCTCGGGCAGGGTGACCTCGGGGAAGTTCACCGCCGACAGGGTGCTGCCGTTGTCGCTGTAGCGGACCAGCTTGGCCGCCACCTCCACGCCGATGTTCTCCTGCGCCTCCAGCGTGCTGCCGCCGATGTGCGGGGTCAGGATCACGTTGTCGAAGCGGGTCAGCGGCGAGACGAAGGGATCGTTGTTGCCCTTCGGTTCGACCGGGAACACGTCCACCGCGGCGCCGCCGAGGTGGCCCGATTCCAGCGCCGCGGCCAGCGCGTCGATGTCGACCACGGTGCCGCGCGAGGCGTTGATCAGGTGCGCGCCGCGCTTCATCGCCGCGATCTGCGTCGCGCCGAACATGTTCTTCGTGGCCGGGGTCTCCGGCACGTGCAGGGTGACCACGTCCGCGTGCGCCAGCAGGTCCTCCAGGCTCTGCGCGGCGCGCGCGTTGCCCAGCGACAGCTTGGTCTCGATGTCGTGGAAGACCACGTTCATGCCCAGCGCCTCGGCGAGCACGCCGACCTGGGTGCCGATATGGCCGTAGCCGACGATGCCCAGGGTCTTGCCGCGCGCCTCGTGGCTGCCGGCGGCGGACTTGGACCAGCCGCCGCGGTGGCATTCGGCGTTCTTCTGCGGGATGCCGCGCATCAGCATCACCGCCTGCGCGACCACCAGCTCGGCCACCGAGCGGGTATTGGAGTAGGGCGCGTTGAACACCGGGATGCCGGCCAGCTCGGCGGTCTCCAGGTCGACCTGGTTGGTGCCGATGCAGAAGCAGCCCACCGCGATCAGGCGCTTGGCCTCGGCCAGCACGTCGGCGCTCAGGTGAGTGCGCGAGCGGATGCCGACGATGTGGGCCTCGGCGATGCGCGCCTTCAGCTCGTCCTCCGGCAGCGACTTCTCGTGGAACTCGATCTGGCTGTAGCCGGCCGCCCGGAAGGTCTCCACCGCGGTCTGGCTGACGCCCTCCAGCAGCAGTACGCGGATGTCCGATTTCGGGAAGGAGGTCTTCTTGGGCGACATGCGCGCGGCTTCCGGGAAACTGGGGCGGGGAGCCCACAACTATGCCAGAAGCGTCCACCGTTTTCCGCAGCGCATCATGCCGTTTCGCGCAACAGCGGCGGGCGCCCGCGCAACGACCCGCGCAGGCGAAAGTTGCCGCTGAAACAGGCGTTTGGCCGCGGCGGGCCCCGCCAGCGGCACGGCCGCCGGCGCGCTGGACGCGACCGGCCCGGGACTGGCACGCTTGCAGGCTCCCGCACGTCCCGTCCTGCCGCTCCCATGACCGATCCCCGCCTCGCCGACCTGCAGCAGTCGGCGCCCGACCTGCGCCTGAAGACCGACCCGGCCGACCTCGAGCACTACGGCCGCGACTGGACCCGGCGCTGGACCCCGGCGCCGCTGGCGATCGCCCTGCCGGGCTCGCTGGAGGAGGTGCAGGCCGTGGTCCGCTGGGCCAACCGCCACAAGGTCGCGATCGTCCCGTCCGGGGGCCGCACCGGCCTGTCCGGCGGCGCGGTGGCCGCCAACGGCGAGCTGGTGCTGAGCCTGGAGCGGATGAACAAGGTGCTGGAATTCGACCCGGTCGACCGCATCCTGACCGTGCAGGCGGGCATGCCGCTGGAGGCCGTGCACAACGCCGCGGCCGAGCACGGCCTGGTGTATCCGGTGGACTTCGCCGCGCGCGGGTCGTGCTCGATCGGCGGCAACATCGCCACCAATGCCGGCGGCATCCGCGTGATCCGCTACGGCAATACCCGCGAATGGATCGCCGGCCTGACCGTGGTCACCGGCGCCGGCGAGGTGCTGCGGCTCAACCGCGGCCTGCTGAAGAATTCCAGCGGCTACGATTTCCGCCAGCTGATGATCGGCTCGGAAGGCACCCTGGGCATCATCGTCGAGGCGACCCTGCGCCTGACCGACCCGCCGCCGCCGACCAACGTCATGCTGCTGGCGCTGCCCTCGTTCGAGGTGCTGATGCAGGTGTTCGCCGGGTTCCGCGGCCGCCTGCGCCTGGAGGCGTTCGAGTTCTTCACCGACCGCGCGTTGCGCCACGTGCTGGCGCACGGCGCGCAGAAGCCGCTGGAGGACGAGTACCCCTTCTACGTGGTCACCGAGTTCGCCAGCAACGATGAAGCCACCGAGGCGGCGGCGATGGCCGCGTTCGAGCACTGCATGGAGCAGGGCTGGGTGGCCGACGGCGTGATCAGCCAGTCGGAGGCCCAGGCGCAGCAGATCTGGCGCCTGCGCGAGGGCATCACCGAGGCGGTGGCCAGGTACAAGCCGTACAAGAACGACGTGTCGGTGCGGATCTCGGCGATGCCGGCGTTCCTGGCCGAAACCCAGGCGCTGCTCGGCGAGGCCTACCCGCACTTCGAGGTGGTCTGGTTCGGCCACATCGGCGACGGCAACCTGCACATCAACGTGCTCAAGCCCGACGACACCACCGACGCGGATTTCGTCGCCCAGTGCGAGCACGTGACCAGGCTGCTGGCGCAGGCCCTGCAGAAGCATGGCGGCAGCATCTCCGCCGAACACGGCATCGGCCTGGTCAAGAAGCCGTACCTGGGCAGCACCCGCAGCGAGGCGGAGATCGCCCTGATGCGCGGGGTCAGGCAGGTCTTCGATCCCAACGGGATCCTGAATCCGGGCAAGCTTTTCGACTGAGTGCGCGGAAACGCGCGGCGGCTCCGGTTAGTCTTGGGCTTCCGCCGCGCCGCGGCCCATCCGCCTGCAGAACGATGAAGCACTACCTGCTCACCGCCACCCTGGTCCTGCTCGGCATCGCCGCTTCCCACGCCCTGGCCGCCAGCTTCGCCGGAACTTCGGCCGGCGCGTCCTCGGCCGGTTCCTCGGCTTCCTCCGGCAGCACGTCGGGCGACGACAAGCTGGTGCGCGAGGCCCGCGAGGACGCCGCCGGTTTCGTCGCCAGCGATGGCCGCCTGCGCAGCGCCCGGCTGGAGGCGGCGCTGCGGGTGATACGCGAGCGCGACCCCGCCGCCGCCCGCGCCAGCGACCTGGCGCTGGCGCGCCGCATCCTCGCGCAGGACTGAGCGCGCCAACCATGCGTCGCTGGCGGTGCCTGGCCGCCGCGCTGGCGCTGGCCGGGGCCGCGGTCCCGGCCGCGCACGCCGCCGCCCTGCAGTTCCGCCTGGAAGAGGGCATGCCGCCGGGGGAAGCGGCGGCCACGCGGCAGCTGCTCGACGAGGTGGTCGCGCGCCTGCCTCCGACCTGGGCGGAGGCGCTGGGCCGCCCGGTCGCGTTCGCCTGGCGCGACGACCTGCCCGCGGGCGTGCACGGCCGCGCCCGGAACGGGCGCATCGGCCTGCGCCGCGACCTGCTCCAGGCCTGGCTGGCGCGGCCCGATGCGGCGGATGCCGCCGATCCGGCCACGCGCGCCGTGCTGGCCGCGGCGATCCACGAACTGGCCCACCTCTACGACCGCAGCCGCGCCGGCGGGCTGTCGCGCGATCCGCGGCTGCTCGACCTGGCCGGCTGGCAGGTCGCGCCGCTGCCTCCTGGCCGCCTCGGGCGCAATGACTTCCGCGACCGCAGCCCCGATCCCTACGAACTCCGGTCGCCGCGCGAATACGTGGCGGTGAACCTCGAGCACTACCTGCTCGACCCGGGCTACGCCTGCCGGCGCCCGGCGCTGGCCGCCTACTTCGACGCGCACTTCGGGGCCGCCACGGCGCGTGAGGCCTGCGCGCCGGGCCTGCCGTTCGTGCGCGACGCGGTGCGCGGCGGTGCCGGGCCGGAGCTGGTGGAACCGGAGCGCATCCATGCCGTCGACTACCTGCTGGCCGAAGGCAACGACCGGCCGATGAGCCGCTGGGGCCACAGCATGCTGCGGCTGGTGGTGTGCGCGCCGGGACGGCCGCGCGGACCGGACTGCCGGCTGGACCTGCAGCACCACCTGGTCCTGTCGTTCCGCGCCTTCGTCGACGACGTGCAGATCTCCAGCTGGCGCGGCCTGACCGGCTCCTACCCGTCACGGCTGTTCGCCCTGCCGCTGGGGCAGGTGGTCGACGAGTACACCAGGGTGGAACTGCGCGGCCTGCGCTCGGTGCCGCTGGACCTGCAGCGCGACGAGATCGAGGCGCTGGCCACGCGTGCGGCGCAGCTGCACTGGAACTACGACGGGCGCTACTTCTTCATCGGCAACAATTGCGCGGTGGAAACCTGGAAGCTGCTGCACGACGCCGTACCGCGGCTGGCCGCGATGGAGCTGGAAAGCATCACCCCGAACGGGTTGCTGGCGCGGCTGCGCCGGGCGGGTGCGACGGACGAGGCGGATATCCCGGCGGATGCGCAGGAGCAGGTGCGCCTGGGCTACTCCTTCGCCCCGGCGAATGCGGCATACGACGGGATGTACGCGGTGGTGCGCGAGGAGCTGGGCACGCCGCAGGCCGACGCCGCGGCCTGGCTGGAGCTGGATCCGGCGGCGCGTCGCGCGGTGCTGCCACGCGCCGGCCTGCGCGCCGCGGCGGCTTTGCTGGTGCTGGAATCGGCGGCCGTGCGCAGGCAGGAAGCGCTGGCGCGCGACGAGCTCAAGCGGCGCTGGCTCGCCGGGCCGCAGGCGCTGGCGGGAGCGGCGGAAATGGCGGAGACGCTGCGCGAATTCCTGCGCCTGGGCGGAGCCTTCAGCCGGCCGGCTTCGTGGCTGGACGGCGTGCCCGGTTACGGCCTGCCGCAGGCGGAGGAACGCGAGGTGCTGGCGCGGCGTGCGGCAGCCGATGCGGCGGCGCGCGAGCTGCAGGCGCAGGCGCTGGAAGCGGGCGTGCGCGGGCTGCTGTCGCCGCAACGGCGTGCGGCGCTGGAAGGCGCCGAGCGCAACCTCGAACTGCTGGGGGAGCGGCTGCGCGAGCTGGCCGGGGAGCCGTCGTGACAGGCACACAGGTGCCGCATCTGGATCCTGGTCCCGGGTGCGCTTCGCTTACCCGGGCTACGGGCTGGCCGGCGCCATAGACGGGCGTGCCCGCCGTTGCGGCGGGCACGGGTGGCGCGTCGCGCATCGGACCCGGGTGCGCTGCGCCACCCGGGCCGGGCTGCGACGCGCGGCCGGCGGTCAGTCGGCGCGGCCGCCGAACTCGCCGGTGGTGGTGTTGACCAGGATCTTCTCGCCGTTGGTGATGTACTCCGGGACCATGATCTCGATGCCGGTGTTGAGCTTGGCGGGCTTCGGGCGCTTGGTCGCGGTGCCGCCCTTCAGTTCCGGCGGGGTGTCGACCACTTCCAGGGTCACGTGCTGCGGCAGCTGCACGGCCACCGGCTGCTCGTCGATGATCTGCACGTAGCAGCCGCTCAGGCCGTCGGTGATGTAGCCGGCGGCGTCGCCGATCGCGTCCGGATCGAGGGTGTAGGGGGTGTAGTCCTCGTCGTCCAGGAACACGAACGCGTCGCCGTCCTTGTACGAGAAGGTGGCCTGGCGGCGCAGCAGCTCGACCTCGGTCAGGCTGTCGTCGGCGTCGAAGCTGGCGTCCAGCTTGGTGCCGCCGGGCACGGAGTACATGATGAAGCGGAAGCGGACGTTGCCGCCGCGGCCCTGCGGCGAGCTGCGCTCGATGTCGCGGATCTGGTAGACGCCGTTGTTGTACTCGACGACGTTGCCCTTCTTGATTTCGCTGGCTTTCATGGGGAATCCGTGATTCGTGATTGGTAGATAGTGATTCGATGCGGGTGACTGGGGATCCGCGACGGGTCTGGAGGGGCGCTGTTGTTGCTTCTTCCAATCACCAATCACGAATTGCCAATCACGGCTTACTTCGGCGCCAGCCTCGTCGCGCCGTCGAGGCGGATGGTCTCGCCGTTGAGGTAGCGGGTGCGCAGGATGAAGGCGACGGTGTCGGCGAACTCGTCCGGCTGGCCCAGGCGCGCCGGGAACGGGATGGTCGCCGCCAGCGACTGCTGCACCGACTCGGGCATGCCGTCGACCATCGGCGTCCAGAACACGCCCGGGGCCACGGTCATGACGCGGATGCCGAAACGGGCCAGTTCGCGCGCCATCGGCAGGGTCATGCCGACCACGCCGCCCTTCGAGGCCGAGTACGCCGCCTGGCCGATCTGGCCCTCGTAGGCGGCGACCGAGGCGGTGTTGACGATCACGCCGCGCTCGCCGTCCTCCCCCGGTGCGTTGTGCTGCATCAGCGACGCGGCGGCCTTGGCGACGTTGAAGCTGCCGACCAGGTTGACCATCACCGTGCGGGCGAAGCCGTCCAGCGGCATCGGACCTTCCTTGCCGAGCACACGCCCGGCGCCGAGGATGCCGGCGCAGTTCACCGCCACGTTGAGCCCGCCAAGGAACCGGCGGGCGGCCTCGAGGCTGGCGGCGACGCCGGCCTCGTCGGTGACGTCGGTGCGGAAGTAGCAGGCATTGGCCTCGCCGAGCAGGGCGACGGCTTCGGCGCCCTTGGCGTCGTTGACGTCGAGCAGGGCGACCTTGCCGCCATCGGCGACGATCCTGCGGGCCACGGCCAGGCCCAGGCCGGAAACGCCACCGGTGACGACGGCGCGGACGGTATCAGGCTGCATCGAAAGGTTTCCGGTGAAAGAAGCCGCCATTGTAGGCGGAGGCACCGGGATGGCGGCAGGGGCCGCCCGGCGGCGGCCCGGTTCCGGCCGATGGCGGCCCCGCGGTACCGGGCAGGCGGCCCGGCACGCGGGGCAGGGTTCCGGAGCCAGGCCCGCGACCCCCCGGGCCACCCGGCTCAGTCGCGCGGAACCGGCGGCGCCTCGCGCCAGGGCAGGACTTCGGGAACGCCGGCGTCGTACTGGGCGAGGACCTCGTCAAAGCCGAAGCGCGGGCGCCAGCCCAGGGTGCGCATCGCCAGGCCGGGGTCGTAGACCCGGTCGATCGAGGACGGCGGCAGCCAGCCACGCAAGGCCAGCGCCGACAGGAACGCCGGCGCGCGCCGGGCCAGCACCGCCGGCGCATCCGCCAGCAGCGCGGCGGCGTCCTCGCGCTCGAACGGAGTCGCACCGGAAACCACGAAGCGGGCCACGGCCGGGCCTTCGTGGCCGAGCGCGGCCAGGTGCGCCGCGGCCACGTCGCGCACGTCGATGCCGCGGTGCAGGCGGAACGCGGCCATGACCTGCACCGGTTCCGGGAAACAGCGCGACATGCGCAGGATGCGCAGCGGCGGCCCACCCTGCGCCGCGGCCTCGGCGAGCAGTTCCTCCGCTTCCAGCTTGGTGCGGTGGTAGATGGTCTGCGGCTGCGGCTCCAGCGCCTCGTCGACCCAGCCGGCGCGCCCGGGCGGCGTGGCCGCGGCCCCGTACAGCGCGGTGGTGCTGGTGAACACGATGCGCTGCACGCCGGCGCCGGTGGCGGTATCGAGCAGGCGGCGCGTGCCGTCGACGTTGATCCGCCGGAACGCCGCCTCGGGGAAGTACGGCACGTGCGGTGCGTGCAGCGCGGCGGTATGCACGACCGCCTCGATGCCGGCCAGGGCGCGGCCGAGCCCCCCCGGATCGGTGAGATCGCCGACGTGGTCGCTGGTCGAGGAAGGCGTGGTATCGATGCCGGTCACCTCGTGCCCGGCGCGGGCCAGCGCGACATGGATCGCGCGGCCGACGCGGCCGGCACTGCCGGTGACCAGCACCCTCACCGCACGGCTCCCGCGATGCCCGCGGTGGAGCCCGATGGCATCCGTCGCGGGCGGTTACTCGGGGTCATAGTCCAGGTTCGACGCCAGCCAGCGCTCGACCTGCGCCAGCGGCACGCCCTTGCGCTTCGCGTAGTCGGTCGCCTGGTCCTTGCCGACGCGGCCGACCACGAAGTACTGGCTGCCCGGGTGGCTGAAGTAGTAGCCCGAGACTGCCGCGGTCGGCAGCATGGCGAAGCTCTCGGTCAGCGACATGCCGGCGTTGGCCTCGGCGTCGAGCAGGCGGAACAGGGTGGCCTTCTCGCTGTGGTCCGGGCACGCCGGGTAGCCGGGCGCGGGGCGGATGCCGCGGTAGCGCTCGGCGATCAGCGCCTCGTTGTCCAGCGCTTCGTCCGGCGCGTAGCCCCAGAACCCGGTGCGCACGCGCTGGTGCAGGCGTTCGGCCAGCGCCTCGGCCAGGCGGTCGGCCAGCGACTTGAGCAGGATCGCGTTGTAGTCGTCGTGCGCGGCCTCGAAGCGGGCCACGTGTCCGTCGATGCCGATGCCGGCGGTGACGGCGAAGGCGCCGATCCAGTCCTGCACGCCGCGGCCTTCCGGGGCGATGAAGTCGGCCAGGCAGAAGTCCGGGCGCTCCACCGGCTTGTCGACCTGCTGGCGCAGGAAGTGCAGGGTGGCCTGGCCATCGGCGTGTTGCAGGACCACGTCGTCGCCGCGGCTGTTCGCCGGCCACAGGCCGTAGACCGCGCGCGCCGCCAGCCAGCGCTCGTCGACGATCCGCCGCAGCATCGCCTGCGCGTCGCGGTACAGTTCGCTGGCCTGCTGGCCGACCACTTCGTCCTGGAGGATCGCCGGGTACTTGCCGACGAGTTCCCAGGCCTGGAAGAACGGCGTCCAGTCGATCACCGGCAGCAGGTCTCCCAGCGGCCAGTCGAAGGCGTGCACGCCCGGCCGGTTCGGCGCCGGCGGCACGTACCTGTCCCAGCCGCCGTCGAAACGCTGGCCGCGGGCCTTGTCCAGCGACACCAGGCGCCTGGCGTCGCCGCGGTTGGCGTGGCGGGCGCGGATCTCGGCGTAGTCGGCGTCGTTGGCGGCGACGAAACGATCGCGCAGCTCCGGGCTGACCAGCGACTGGGCCACGCCCACCGCGCGCGAGGCATCCTTCACCCAGACGGTGGGCGCCTTGTAGTGCGGGTCGATCTTCAGCGCGGTATGCGCGCGCGAGGTGGTGGCCCCGCCGATCATCAGCGGCGTGCGGAAACCCTGGCGCTGCAGTTCGCGCGCCACGTGGCTCATTTCCTCCAGCGACGGGGTGATCAGGCCGGACAGGCCGATCAGGTCGGCGTTCACCTCGCGCGCGGTGTCGAGGATCTTCTGCGCCGGCACCATCACCCCCAGGTCGATGACCTCGAAGTTGTTGCAGGCCAGGACCACGCCGACGATGTTCTTGCCGATGTCGTGCACGTCGCCCTTGACCGTGGCCATGACGATGCGGCCGTTGTTCCTGCCGGCGTCGCCGGTGCGCAGCTTCTCCGCCTCGATGAACGGCAGCAGGTAGGCCACCGCCTTCTTCATCACGCGCGCGGACTTGACCACCTGCGGCAGGAACATCTTGCCGGCGCCGAACAGGTCGCCGACCACGTTCATGCCATCCATCAGCGGGCCTTCGATCACGTCCAGCGGCCGCGCGGCCTGCTGGCGGGCCTCCTCGGTGTCCTCTTCGACGAAGGCGTCGATGCCGTGGACCAGGGCGTGGGCCAGGCGCTCGCTGACGGGCTTCTGCCGCCAGGCCAGGTCCTCGGCCTTCTTCTCGCCCTTCTTCCCCTTGTAGCGCTCGGCGATCTCCAGCAGGCGCTCGGTGGCGTCGCGGCGGCGGTTGAGGACCACGTCCTCCACGCGCTCGCGCAGTTCCGGGTCCAGCTCGTCGTAGACCGGCAGCGCGCCGGCGTTGACGATGCCCATGTCCATGCCGGCGCGGATGGCGTGGTACAGGAACACCGAGTGGATCGCCCCGCGCACGGTCTCGTTGCCGCGGAAGGAGAACGACACGTTCGACACGCCGCCGGAGACGTGGCAGTGCGGCAGGGTCTGGCGGATGATCCGGGTGGCCTCGATGAAGTCCACCGCGTAGTTGTCGTGCTCCTCGATGCCGGTGGCGATGGCGAAGATGTTCGGGTCGAAGATGATGTCTTCCGGCGGGAAGCCGACCTCGTCGACCAGGATGCGGTAGGCGCGGGTGCAGATCTCGACCTTGCGCGCGCAGGTGTCGGCCTGGCCCTGCTCGTCGAAGGCCATCACCACCGCGGCCGCGCCGTAGCGCAGGATCTTGCGCGCGTGCTCGACGAACACGTCCTTGCCTTCCTTGAGCGAGATCGAGTTGACCACGCCCTTGCCCTGCAGGCACTTCAGGCCGGCCTCGATCACCTCCCACTTCGAGCTGTCGACCATCACCGGGATGCGGGCGATGTCCGGCTCGGCGGCGATCAGGTTGAGGAACCTGGTCATCGCCTTCTCCGAGTCGATCAGGCCCTCGTCCATGTTCACGTCGAGGATCTGCGCGCCGTTGTCGACCTGCTGGCGCGCCACCTCCACCGCCTCGGCGTAGCGCTGCTCCTTGATCAGCTTGCGGAACTGGGCGCTGCCGGTGACGTTGGTGCGCTCGCCGATGTTGACGAACAGCAGTTCGGGGGTGATGACCAGCGGTTCCAGGCCGGACAGCCGGGTGTAGCGGGGCGCCTCGCTCATGCCGCCTGCTCCAGTGCGCCCACCGGGATCCTCGGCGGCAGCCCGCGCACCGCTTCGGCGATGGCGCGGATGTGGTCCGGGGTGGTGCCGCAGCAGCCGCCGACCAGGTTGAGCAGGCCGGCTTCGGCGAACTCGCGCAGGGTGGCGGCCATTTCCTCCGGGGTCTCGTCGTAGCCGCCGAAGGCGTTGGGCAGGCCGGCGTTGGGGTGGGCGCTGACGTGGAACGGCGAGACGCCGGCCAGCGCTTCCACGTGCGGGCGCAGCTCGCGCGCGCCGAGCGCGCAGTTCAGGCCGATCGACAGCGGCCGCGCGTGCGCGAGCGAGGTGTGGAAGGCTTCGGCGGTCTGCCCGGACAGGGTGCGGCCGGAGGCGTCGGTGATCGTGCCGGAGATCATCACTGGCAGGCGCGCGCCGCGGGCGTCGAACACTTCTTCGATGGCGAACAGCGCGGCCTTGGCGTTGAGCGTGTCGAAGATGGTCTCGACCATGATCGTGTCGGCGCCGCCGTCGATGAGGCCTTCGACCGCCTCGCGGTAGGTCGCGCGCAGCTCGTCGAAGCTGGTGTTGCGGAAGCCGGGGTCGTTGACGTCGGGGCTGATCGAGGCGGTGCGGCTGGTCGGGCCGAGCACGCCGATCACGAAGCGCGGTTGGCCCGGCGTGCGTGCCTCGGCGGCATCGCAGGCCTCGCGGGCGACGCGCGCCCCGGCCCGGTTGAGCTCGTAGACCAGGTGCTCGAGGTGGTAGTCGGCCTGGCTGACCGAGGTGGCGTTGAAGGTGTTGGTCTCGACGAAGTCCGCGCCGGCCTCGAGGTAGGCCGCATGGATCCCGGCGATCACCCCGGGCCGGGTGAGCAGCAGCAGGTCGTTGTTGCCCTTGAGGTCGTGCCCGCACTGCGGGCCGTGGCCTTCGTGGGCCGCGTGGTGGCGGGCGTCGTAGCCTTCGGCGAAGCGCTCGCCGCGGTAGTCGGCCTCGGCCAGGCCCTGGCGCTGGATCATGGTGCCCATGGCCCCGTCGATGACCAGGATGCGTTCGCGCAGGCCGCGCTCGAGCAGGGCGACGCGTTCGGGATGCAGCCAGGGGAGGGGGCGGGTCATGGTTGGTACTCAGGGCTTCTGCGCGATCAGCGAGATCACTTCGAAATGCGGTGGCCGGCGCTCGCGGGTCACCGTCTCCAGGCTGGTCACCGCCAGCCCGGCCTTGTCCGCGAACCTGCGCAGTTCCTTGGCGGCGAAGCCGAGGTTGACGTGGCCGTAGGTCTCCACCACCGCCTTGTGCTCGTGCCGGGCCAGGCTGCTCAGCAGCAGGCGGCCGCCCTTGCGCAGCACGCGCGCCGCCTCGGACACGGCCTGCGCCGGCCTGGTCGAATAGGTCAGCGCGTGCATCAGCACGACCAGGTCGAAGCTGCCGTCGCGGAAGGGCAGGGCGTGCATGTCGCCCTCGCGGACCTCGACGTTCTCGAGCCTGCGCAGGCGCTCGCTGGCGGCAGCGACCACGCGCGCGCTGGTGTCGATGCAGACGTAGCGATGCGAATGCGGGGCCAGCAGTTCGGCCAGCACGCCGTCGCCGGAGGCGATGTCCAGCACATCGCCGGTATGCAGCAGCGGCAGCGCGCTGCGCGCCAGCGCTTCCCAGGTGCGGCCGGGGGAATAGTGGCGTTCCATGTCGCCGGCGACGCTGTCGGCCCAGTTCTGGTCCGCGGCGCGGGCGGCCAGCACGGTGGGCAGGCGCTCGGCGTCCTGGCGCAGCAGCGGATCGTCGCTGCCGGTGCTCAGCGCCTGCCACAGGGCGCGCTGGGCCGGGTCCAGCGCGGCCTCGTCGAAGCGGTAGTAGGCGGACACGCCGGCGCGGCGGTCGCGCACCAGGCCGGCTTCCTTGAGCTTGGCCAGGTGGGTGGAGACGCGCGGTTGTGCCAGGCGGGTGATCGAGGACAATTCGGCCACGGTCAGCTCCTCCAGCTCCAGCAGCGCCAGCAGGCGCACCCGGGTGGCATCGGCAAAGACCTTCAGCCGGACCGACCAGTCCTCCAGATCCATAAATATCTTCCTATCGCGATATAGCGATAATTGTTGCCCGGGCCCCGTCGGCGGTCAAGCGGCATACGCCGCCGAATGGCGAGGTGGTTACAATGGGAAGCATCGCCAGACCGGAGAGGGGTCGCCCCGTGGATTTCAGCTTTACCGAAGAACAACTGATGCTGCAGGACGCGGCGCGCCGCATCGCCCAGGACGTGATCGCGCCGAGTGCCGAGCACCATGACCAGACCGGCGAGTTCCCGCTGGCCAACATCCAGCTGCTGGGCGAGAACGGCCTGATGGGCATCGAGGTGCCGACCGAGTACGGCGGCGCCGGCATGGACCCGGTCAGCTACGTACTGGCGATGATCGAGATCGCCGCGGGCGACGCCGCGCACTCGACGATCATGTCGGTCAACAACTCGCTGTTCTGCAACGGCATCCTCAAGTTCGGCACCGAGGAGCAGAAGCAGAAGTACGTGCGCGCCATCGCCGAGGGCCGCGAGATCGGCGCCTTCGCACTGACCGAGCCGCAGTCCGGTTCCGACGCCACCGCCATGCGTTGCCGCGCGGTCAGGCAGGCCGACGGCAGCTTCGTCATCAACGGCAAGAAGAGCTGGATCACCAGCGGCCCGGTGGCCAGGTACATCGTCCTGTTCGCGATGAGCGATCCGGAGAAGGGTTCGCGCGGCATCACCGCGTTCATGATCGACACCGACAAGCCGGGCTTCCACCGCGGCAAGACCGAGCCGAAGCTCGGCATCCGCGCCTCGGCCACCTGCGAGATCGAGTTCGCCGACTACGTGGTCGGCCCGGAAGACGTGCTCGGCGAGGAAGGCCAGGGCTTCAAGATCGCCATGGGCGTGCTCGACGCCGGCCGCATCGGCATCGCCTCGCAGGCCATCGGCATCGCCCGGGCCGCCTACGAGAAGACCCTGGAGTACGTGCGCGAGCGCAAGGCCTTCGGCGCGCCGATCGGCACCTTCCAGATGACCCAGGCCAAGGTCGCCGACATGAAGTGCAAGCTCGACGCGTCGCTGCTGCTGACCCTGCGCGCGGCGTGGCTGAAGGGCCAGGGCAAGCCGTTCTCGGCCGAGGCCGCGATCGCCAAGCTGACCGCCTCCGAGGCGGCGATGTGGATCACCCACCAGGCGGTGCAGATCCACGGCGGCATGGGCTACTCGAAGGAGATGCCGCTGGAGCGCTACTTCCGCGACGCCAAGATCACCGAGATCTACGAGGGCACCTCGGAGATCCAGCGCATGGTGATCGCCCGCGCCGAGACCGGGCTGCGCTGAGCAGCAGGCTTTGCAGGGGATGGAGACGGGGCCGCGAGGCCCCGTTTCCTTTTGGGCATTGGCGCGCCATGGCAGCGATGGGGGAGGCGGGGCAAGCCCCGCTCTACCAAGCGTGCGGCGGATGGCTTCAAATGGCCGCATGCGAGCGAAGCGATGGCGATGAGGCAGGAAGGCAAGGGCGGACCGCACAGGGTCATGCGCCACGCATGGCCGTGGCTGCGCTGGGGCACGGTGGCCGTGCTGCTGGCGGTGCTCGTGCTCGACCTGGCCTTCCCGCCGCCGCTGCCGCGCGCCTCCGGCAGCGCCACGGTGGTCACCGCCGCCGACGGCACCCCGCTGCGCGCGTTCGCCGATGCGGAAGGTGTGTGGCGCTACCCGGCCACGCCGGAATCGGTGTCGCCGCTGTACCTGCAGGCCCTGCTGGGCTACGAGGACCGCTGGTTCCGCCACCATCCGGGGGTGAACCCGGCGGCGCTGGCGCGCGCGGCCTGGCAATGGCTGCGCAGCGGCGGGATCGTCTCCGGCGGTTCGACCCTGACCATGCAGGTGGCGCGCATCCTCGAGGGCGGCGATACCCGCAGCCTGTCGGGCAAGCTGCGGCAGATGGCGCGCGCGCTGCAGCTGGAGGCGCGCTTGTCCAAGGACCAGATCCTGCAGCTGTACCTCGAGCGCGCGCCGTTCGGCGGCACCATCGAAGGTGTGGAGGCGGCCAGCTGGGCCTACCTGGGCAAGCCGGCGTCGCGGCTGTCGCATGCCGAGGCGGCGCTGCTGGCGGTGCTGCCGCAGGCGCCGAGCCGGCTGCGGCCGGACCGCCATGCCGGGGCGGCGCGCGCCGCGCGCGACAAGGTGCTGGAGCGGATGCGCACGCTGGGTACGTGGAGCGCGCAGGACGTGGAGGATGCGCGGATCGAGCCGGTGGTCGCCCGTTCCCTGCGCGTGCCGGTGCATGCCGCGCTGCTGGCCCAGCGCCTGCGCCAGGAGCAGCCGCGTGCGCGCCATATCGCCACCACCATCGACGCCGACCTGCAGCACGCCCTGGAGGAACGCGTGGCCGGCTACTTCGCCGCGCTGCCGCCGCGTACCTCGGCGGCGTTGCTGGTGGTCGACAACCGCGACATGCAGGCGCGCGCCTACGTCGGTTCGGTGGAGTTCGGCGACCGCGAACGGCAGGGCCACGTTGACATGGTCCGCGCCTGGCGCTCGCCCGGCTCGACGCTCAAGCCGTTCCTCTACGGCATGGCCCTGGACGATGGCCTGATCCATTCGGAAAGCCTGCTGGTCGACGCGCCGCAGGATTTCGACGGCTACCGCCCGGGCAACTTCGGCGAGGCCTTCAACGGCCCGGTCGGCGCGGCCACCGCGCTACGCCTGTCGCTCAACGTGCCGGCGGTGGACCTGCTGGACCGGATCGGCCCGGCGCGGTTCACCGCGCGCCTGGACCATGCCGGTCTGCCGCTGCGCTTCCCGCGCGGGGCGAAGCCGAACCTGGCGCTGATCCTGGGCGGCACCGGCGTGCGCCTGGAGGACCTGGTCGGGGCCTTCGCCGCGTTCCAGCGCGGTGGCCTGGCCGCGCAGGTGCGCTACACGCCGCAACAGCCGCTGGTCGAGCGCCGGCTGCTGTCGCCGGGCGCGGCGTGGATCGTCCACGAGATCCTGCAGTCCAGCCCGCGGCCGGGCCAGCCGCCGCTGGCCTTCGATACCGCCACGCGGCCACGGGTGGCGTGGAAGACCGGCACCAGCTACGGCTTCCGCGATGCCTGGGCGGTGGGCGGCACGCGCCGCTACACCGTCGGCGTCTGGGTCGGGCGGCCCGACGGCACGCCGCTGCCGGGCCAGTACGGCGCGATCACCGCGCTGCCTCTGCTGCTGGAAACCATCGACAGCCTGCCGCGCGAGCGTGGCGATACCGATCCGCTGCCGCGGCCGGCGACGGTCGACGCGGTGGACGCGTGCTGGCCGCTGGGCCTGGCCGCCGGGGACACGCCGCCGGGGCTGTGCGCGCGGCGCCTGCGTGCCTGGCGCCTGGACGGGGCAATGCCGCCGACCCTGGCCGAGCGCGGCGCGCGCCTGTGGAGCGCCGGCCGCGAACGCTTCCTGGTCGATGCCGATACCGGCCTGCGGCTGTCGGCGGACTGCGCGCGTCCGCACGCCGCGCGGCCGGCGGAGATCGCGCACTGGCCGGCGCTGCTGTCGCCGTGGCTGTCGGCGGCCGAGCGCCGTGCCGCGCAGCTGCCGCCGCTGGCGCCGGATTGCGCGCCGGACGGGCGCGATGCGGTCGCTGCTCTGCGCA
The DNA here is from genome assembly GCF_000513995.1 of Pseudoxanthomonas sp. J35. Classification (GTDB taxonomy): domain Bacteria; phylum Pseudomonadota; class Gammaproteobacteria; order Xanthomonadales; family Xanthomonadaceae; genus Pseudoxanthomonas. Next base: position 7,719 of record NZ_AZVB01000001.1, on the reverse strand, counting down.
TCGAGGGCATCGCCGACGGCGCGACGTTGCTGCCGGCGCCGGGGAGCGGACGCGGCCTGCGCGTGCGGGTCCGTGCGCTGGGCGCCAACGGCCCGGTGCAGTGGCTGCTGGACGGCCGCCCGCTGGCGCATGGCGACGGCGTGGCCGGCTTCGAGCACGACTACGCCGGCGCCGGCCGCGGCGAACACGTGCTGACCGCGCTGGCCGGCAGCGGCGCCTGGGCGCAGGTGCGGTTCCGCGTCGCCGGCGTGGACGATGGCGGCAGCGGCGTGCTCGTACGCGCCGGCGCCGGCCGCTGACCCGGCCGCGCGCCGCGGGAAGCCACGCCGCTATCCTGTACGCCCCTCCAAGCCACGGCGCCTGCGATGACCGCCTATCCCGTGATCGCCACTGACCTGGCCGCCGCGATCGGCCATACGCCGCTGCTGCGCCTGCGCCAGGCCTCGGAACAGACCGGCTGCGAGATCCTCGCCAAGCTGGAATCGGCCAATCCCGGCGGTTCGATCAAGGACCGCACCGCGCTGGGCCTGCTGCTGGACGCCGAACGCCGCGGCGCGCTGCGCCCGGGCGGCACGATCGTCGAGGGCACCGCCGGCAACACCGGCATCGGCCTGGCGCTGATTGGCGCCAGCCGTGGCTACCGCACCATCATCACCATGCCGCAGACGCAGAGCCGCGAGAAGATCGACGCGCTGCGCGTCACCGGCGCCGAGGTGCGGCTGGTGCCGGCCGTGCCGTACGCCAATCCCGACCACTACGCCCACCAGGCGCGGCGCCTGGCCGAGGCGATGAACGCCGCCGATCCGGGCAGCGCCTGGTTTGCCGACCAGTTCGACAACACCGCCAACCGCGACTTCCACGAGGCCACCACTGGCGTGGAGATCTGGGAGCAGACCGATGGCCGCGTCGACGGCTTCGTCTGCGCCACCGGCACCGGCGGCACGCTGGCCGGGGTGGGGCGCGCGCTGAAGCTGTTCAAGCCGTCGGTGACCATCGCCCTGGCCGATCCGGCCGGATCGGCGCTGGCCAGCTACATCAACACCGGCGAACTGAAGGCCGAGGGCGGCTCGATCAGCGAAGGCATCGGCTCCAGCCGGGTGACCGCCAACTTCGCAGGCGCGCCGGTCGACCTGGCCTGGTCGATCCCGGACACCGAATCGGTGCCGTGGGTGCATGCGCTGATGCACGAAGAGGGCATCAACGCCGGCGGTTCCAGCGGGGTGAACGTGGCCGGCGCGGTGCGAATGGCCCGCGCGCTGGGCCCAGGCCACACCATCGTCACCGTGATCGCCGATGCCGGCACGCGCTACCAGGCCAAGCTGTTCAATCCCGGATTCCTGCGCGACAAGGGCCTGCCGGTGCCGGAATGGCTGGAACGCGCGTTTCCCGGCTGAGCCTGCTCAGCCCAGGTGCTCGAGCACGTAGTCGGCCGAAGACACCTTGAACTCGCCTGGCGCCTCGACGAACAGCTGCCGGACCACGCCGTCCTCGGCATACAGCGCGAAGCGCCGCGCGCGCAGGCCCATGCCGTAACCGCTGGCATCCATCTCCAGGCCCAGGGCGCGGGTCAGGTCGGCATTGCCGTCGGAAACCAGTTGCAGGCCTTCCGGCGCCTGCAGGGTGCGGCCCCAGGCCTGCATCACGAACGGGTCGTTGACCGCCATGCACACCACGTCGATGCCGCGGCTGCGGAAATCGTCGAAGCGGTTGATGAAGCCGGGCAGGTGCTTCTCCGAGCAGGTCGGGGTGAACGCGCCGGGCACGGCGAACAGCAGCACCTTGCGGCCCCCGAACAGGGTCGGGGTGTCGACGCTCTCCACGCCGTCGCGGATGCGCTTGAGCACGACTTCGGGGATGAGGTCGCCGATCTGGATGGTCATGTACGGACTCCGGGGGAAGGGGCGCGGCGGGACGCCGAGGCTGAACGGAGTCTAGCCGCAGGCGCGTGTCGGCGGGGTGTGCGGTGCTTGAACCGCGCACGGCAGCACCCATTTTCCGGGCAACGCCGCGGGACACAGCCGCGGCCACGACGACCGACGACACAGGAGGATTGCATGGCTATCGTCCGTTACAACAGCTTCCCCGGCCGCAGCCTGCAGGAGGAGTTCCGGCAGGTGTTCGAGCGTCTCATCGGCGACGCCGGGACCGATCCGTCCGACGTGGTGACCAGCCAGTGGGCGCCGCGCGTGGACATCCGCGAGGAGGCCGAGCGCTTCGTCATCTTCGCCGACATCCCGGGCGTGGATCCGAAGGACATCGAGGTGCAGATGGACAAGGGCATCCTCAGCATCAAGGGCGAGCGCGCCGACGAGAGCGCTACCGAAGGCGAGGGCTGGTCGCGCCGCGAGCGTGCCTGGGGTGCGTTCCATCGCCGCTTCGCGCTGCCGGACAGCGCCGATCCGGACGGCATCACCGCCACCGGCCGCAACGGCGTGCTGCGCATCGACATCCCCAAGCGCCCGCAGGCGACCCCGCGCCGCATCCAGGTGCAGTAACGCCGCGCCGCACACCGTCCGGGGGGACGCCGATCGCAGCCGACCGGCATGCGATCGGCGGGACGCTCACTCCGGCAGGCATAGAATGGGCCCGTGGCGTCCGCGTCACGGGCCTTTCATGTTTCCAGGCCCGCGCAACGTCCGCGTGCGCGGCATCGCAGGGTGAATGATGGAATTCAAGGATTACTACGCGATCCTCGGCGTCGAGCCGAGTGCCGGCGAGGCCGAGATCAAGTCGGCCTACCGCCGGCTGGCCCGCAAGTACCACCCCGACGTGAGCAAGGAGCCGGACGCCGAGGAACGCTTCAAGGCGGTCGGCGAGGCCTACGAGGCGCTGCGCGACCCGCAGAAGCGCGCCGCCTACGACCAGCTGCGTGCGCGCGGTTACCGCCCGGGGCAGGAGTTCCACCCGCCGCCGGGCGGGTTCGACGGCGGCGGTTTCGACTTCGACGAGATCTTCGGCGACCTGGGCGGCCGCGGCGGTGGCGGCGGCTTCAGCGACTTCTTCGAGAGCCTGTTCGCGCGCCAGCGCGGCGCAGGCCCGCAGCCGCGCGGGGACAGCCGCGCGCGCCTGTCGGTGCCGCTGGAGGCGGTCTACCGCGGCGACAGCGTGCGCATCAACCTCAACGGGCGCCAGCTGGACGTGAAGGTGCCCAAGGGCATCCGCGCCGGCCAGGCGATCCGCCTGGCCGGGCAGGGTGCCGGCGGCGGCAACCTGCTGCTGGAGATCGAGTACAAGGCCCACCCGCAGTTCGAGGTGGACGGGCGCAACATCCTCTACACCCTGCCGCTGCCGGCCTGGCAGGCGGCGCTGGGCACCACGGTCAGCGTGCCCACCCTGGGCGGGCCGGTGGAGCTGAAGATCCCGGCCGGCTCGGATGCCGGGCGCAAGCTGCGCCTGCGCGGCCGCGGCCTGCCCGGCGATCCGCCGGGCGACCAGATCGTGGAACTGGAAGTGCAGGCGCCGGCGCCGGCCAGCGAGGCGCAACGCCAGGCCTATCGCGACCTGGCGCGCGCGTTCGGCGACTGAGGGCGGCTCAGGCCTCGGACGCGGCCGGGGCCTCGCCACCGCCGCCGAGCAGGCGGCCGATGACGTCGAGCAGGTCGGCCTCGGCGAACGGCTTGGTCAGGTAGGCGCGCGCGCCCTGGCGCATGCCCCACATCCGGTCGGTGTCCTGGTCCTTGGTGGTCACCAGGACCACCGGGATGTCGCGGGTGCTGGCTTCGCGGCTGAGCTGGCGGGTGGCCTGGAACCCGTTGAGGTTCGGCATCACCACGTCCATCAGGATCAGGTCGGGCAACTCGGCCTTGGCCAGTTCCACGCCGGCGGCGCCGTCCTCGGCGGTCAGGGTCTCGTGACCCAGCTTTTCCACGATGCGCTGGATCCCGATCAGCTGGGAGGGCGAATCGTCCACGATCAGGATACGTGCCATCTGCGTCCCCGGTGTTTTTTCCCCGCGCCGGAGTGTAGACGCTGGATGCGGCCGCAGGAAGCCTTCCCCAGGGCGGAGGGGGTGCCGGGGCGGACCTGCGGGCGATGGCGCGGGGTGAACGGCACGCTGGCGCCAGGCCCGCAGGGGCCTCCTGGCGGGGCGGAGAGGCCTGGAACGGCGCCGTCCCGCCCGTTCGGCGGAGGGGCGACGCCCGCCCGGGTCAGGGCAGGCGCACCACCGTGCGGCCCAGCGAGCCGCCGGCCAGCATGGTGGCGAACACGTCCGGCAGGTCCTCCAGCGTGGCTTCGCGGGTGCAGATCGCGTCCAGCATCGCCGGCTTCCATTCGCCGGCCAGCAGCGCCCAGATGTCGTCGCGGATGTCGCGGGCGGTGCCGGCCGAGCCGATGCCCAGCAGCGACACGCCGCGCAGGATGAAGGGCATCACCGTCAGCGCGTCCAGCGACGGGGTCGCGGCCAGGCCGGCCGCGGCGACGTTGCCGTAGGGCGCCGTCTGCGCCAGCAGGCTGACCAGCATCGGCCCGCCGACATTGTCCAGGCCGCCGCCGAAGCGCACCGATTCCAGCGGCCGGTTCGCGGCCAGCGCTTCGCGGCCGAGCACTTCCGTCGCGCCCAGCGACTTGAGGTACCCGGCCTGGTCTGCCTTGCCGCTGATCGCGTGCACTTCGTAGCCGGCCTTGCTGAAGATCGCCACGGCCATCGAGCCGACGCCGCCGGTGGCGCCGGTCACCGCCAGTGGGCCCAGCTCCGGACGCTGGCGGTTCTCGCGCATGCGGTAGAGGGCCAGCGCGGCGGTGAAGCCGGCAGTGCCCAGCACCATCGATTCGCGCAGCGACAGGCCGCGGGGCAGGGCGATCACCCATTCGGCCGGCAGTCGCGCATAGGCGGCGTAGCCGCCGTCGCGGGTTTCGCTGAGGCCGCAGCCGGTGACCAGCACCGGGTCGCCTTCGCGGAACTTCGGGTCGGTGGAGGCCACCACGTGGCCGGCCACGTCGATGCCGCCGACCAGCGGGAAGCGGCGCAGGATCTTGCCCTTGCCGGTGCCGGCCAGTGCGTCCTTGTAGTTCACGGACGACCATTCGGCCTTGATCACGACTTCGCCGGCAGACAGCTGGTCCAGCGCCAGCGTCTCGATGCCGGAACGGTAGCCGGCGTCGTCGTTGTGGATGCGGAAGGCGGGGAAGCTGTCGATGGCGGCCATGGTCGTGCGTTGCGACTGCGGATGCTTCGACTTTATCCGCCGCCTGCGCACGACGCCAGCGCGGCGCAAGTCTCCTCGGCGCGCACGGCCGCGAATAGAATCACGTCATGGAAATGCAAGTGCGCTCCAGCGGAGCAAAGGCCAATGCGGGCTACGCGGCCACGGCCGGGGAATGGAAGGGGTTCATCGACGGGGTCGACGCGAAGGTCCGCCGGGCGGCGGCACGCATGGTCGAGGAAGCGGCAAGCCATTGCGTGGACGTGTTCTACGCGGCGTTGCTGGCGCATCCGGATTCCCGCGGACTGATCTCCAGCGAGATGGTCGACAGCCGGCTGCGCCACTCGCTGCGTTGCTGGCTGCTGGACCTGTTCGCCGCCGACGCGCCGGACATGGAGAAGCTGGTCGCCGACCAGATCCGCGTCGGCCAGCTGCACGCGCGGATCCGGGTGCCGGTGCACGCGGTGCTGCATGGCGCGCGCCTGCTCAAGCGCGAACTGGCGCGACGGGCCGACGGCGAGGTGGAGCTGCACGGGGCGCCCGCGGCGGCGGTGCGGCAGTACTGCTACGTGATGGTCGACCTGGCGGTGGAGGTACTGAGCCACGCCTTCGGCGACGACATGCAGGAAGCGGCGGAGAACGTCGGCATCTACCAGGCCATGACGATTTCCCAGGACATGGCGCTGGAGCGCGAAACGCAGCGTGCGGCGCTGCTGGAATGGGGCCAGCGCCTGCTGTTCGACATCTGCCGCGGGCTGCAGCCTTCCTGCGGGCGGCTGGCCGATTCGAGCTTCGGGCTGTGGCTGCGCCACAAGGGCAGCCTGCTGTTCGGCGGGCTCGGCGAAGATGGCCAAGGTCAACGCGCTCATCGACCGTGTCGACGGCGCGCTGCTGCCGGCGCTGCGCCCCGGCGAGGCGGGCACCGGCAACGTGCTGCATGAGCTCAACAGCGCACTGGGCGACATCGGCTACCTGGTCGACGGGATGTTCGGCATCCTGGAGAACATGGAAGGCGGTCGCGACCCGCTGACGCGCACGCTCAACCGCCGCTTCCTGTCGACGATCGTCGGCCGGGAAATCGGCGCAGCGGCACGCACGGGCGCGCCGTTCAGCGTGCTCATGATCGACGTGGACCACTTCAAGTCGGTCAACGACAACGGCGGGCATGCGGCCGGCGACGCGGTGCTGCGCCACGTGGCCGACATGCTCCTGCAGTGCACGCGCAGCAGCGACTTCGTGTTCCGCTATGGCTGCGAGGAGTTCGTGGTGGCGCTGGTCGAGACCCCGCTGGCCAGGGCGGTCGAGGTGGCCGAACGGATCCGGCTGCGGATCGCGGAGACGCCGTTCACGCTGGGACGCGGCCTGGCCGACCTGCGGATCACGGTGTCGATCGGCGTGGCCCAGTTCCAGGGGCACCCGGACTACGCGGTGCTGCTGGAGGCGGCCGACCAGGCGCTGTACCGGGCCAAGCGCAACGGCCGCAACCGCTGCGAGGTCGCCGCGCCGCACGGCCGCGCGCAGGCTTCCTGGCTGCAGCGCGGCGGCGGCCCCTAGCTGTGATGTTTCAAGAGGTTGTTCCCCTCTGACCGGAGGTGGAAGCTGATGTCGCCAAACACCCAGTTTCCATCCGCGAAGGGAACAACCATGCACAAGAATGCGCGTCTGACCCCGAAGGGTCGAGAGGTCTTGGTCCATCGCCTTCAGTCAGGCCAGCGCGTGGCCGAGGTGGCGCAGGCGATGGGGCTGTCGGAAACCACGGTGCGCAAGTGGTGGCGCCGGTTCTGCCAGGGCGAAGGCCTGGCTGATCGCAGCAGCCGGCCTCACCACAGTCCGCAGGCCATCACGGCCGAGCGGCGGGCGCAGATCGAAGCGCTGCGACGACAACGCCGCACCGGGCGCCTGATTGCCGAGCAGACGGGTCTGTCGGCGGCGACGGTCTCCCGCGTGCTGCGCCAGGCCGGCCTGAGCCGCTGGCGCGAACTGGAGCCGCAGCCGCTGGCGGTGCGCTACGAGCGGGCGGCGCCCGGCGAGCTGGTCCACATCGACATCAAGAAGCTGGGGCGGATCGAGCGCCCCGGCCACCGGGTGACGGGCGATCGCCGGGATCGGGTTCGTGGCATCGGCTGGGAGTTCGCCCATATCGCCATCGACGACCATTCGCGCACGTCGCTGGTAACGATGGCCGAGGACGAGCGCAAGGAGAGTGCGGTCGCATTCCTGGAACAGGTCGTGGCGTACTACCGGGCATGCGGCGTCACCGTGCAGCGGGTGATGACCGACAACGGGCCGGCCTACCAGTCCCGCGCTTTCGCGGCCGCCTGCCGGCGCCTGGGCGTGTGCCACCTGCGCACCCGGCCATACACACCGCAGACCAACGGCAAGGCCGAGCGCTTCATCCAGACGGCCTTGCGCGAGTGGGCGTATGCCGCGACCTATCAGACGTCAGCCCAGCGCCGCCACGCCTTGCAGGATTGGCTGCACCACTACAACTGCCACCGCCCGCATAGCGCCCTCGGCGGCCGGCCGCCCATCAGCCGACTGCCGCTCGGGCAAAACAACCTATTGAAGCTCCACA